>CAZNEO010000040.1:0-22306 GCA_964572205.1 uncultured Sphingorhabdus sp. | reverse complement strand
GTGACCCCATCATTACGAATGATGTGCTCTACCAACTGAGCTAAAGCGGCGCGCCTTGGATGGGGGCGATTAGCCTTAGCTTTGTGCAAATTCAAGGGCAATTGACGATGGTTTAGAGGGACCGCGTCATTATCACTGGTTTACCAGCTGTTAACTATAGCAAGGCATAAAAGGTGATGATTGGGGCGCATTGCGTTCGTCAGGCAGGGACCAGGCATCATGGACACATTTCGGGGCTCGGCCCCCTTTGGCAGCGATCGTGAAGACGACATTCCGTCCTATGCCGCCTTTGATGATGATGCGCTGCCGGTTGATGATGCGATTGACCCCTGCGATGCCGCCATCGAGACGCCGCCGACCATTGGCCAGGATGAGCGCCGGATGCAGGTGCGTGCCTATAATTTCTGGACGTCGCAACTTGGTCATGGAAATTATCCGAATATTGAGGAACTCGATCCGGAAGCGGTTGAGGATTTCCGCGACAATTCGGTCTTGCTTGACTTCACGTCAGGCATTGAAAATCCGTCTATTCAGTATCTTGGTGAAGCCCTGCGTGCCGAATGCGGGGTAGAAGCTGACATCGGCTACCTGGATCAGGTGCCGCCGCGGTCGCTGCTGTCACGCATTACCGACCATTATATGCAAATCATCGCCAACCGCGCGCCGATTGGATTCGAAGCGGAATTTGTCAATGATCGTGCGGCGAACATAATGTATCGCGGCATTTTGCTGCCTTACTCTTCCGATGACGATACCATCGATTTCATCTATGGCGTTATCAACTGGAAAGAAAAAGCCAGCGCCGAACTTGCGTCCAGCCTTGAGGCTGAGGTTGCGGTGGCACTTGCCGAGGTAAAGCCGCACCGGGAGCATGTGCCTGTCTGGGCAGATGGTCCGGCAGGGCAGGTTGCCGAGCCCTATACTGATTATTCCGACCAAGATGACGAAGCGCCGCTTGAGCTTGCCGCTTTTGTTGAGGAGGCGACCGAGCCTGCAGAAGGCGCGGGGCTGGCGCAGTGGCTTGATTTTGCCCGCGATAGTGCCGCCGCTGCTGCTGCCGCCGATGTGCGCAGCCGTGATGCGCTTTACCGTGCAATAGGCCGGGCCTATGATTTCTCGCTAAGCGCGCAGGCGCAAGCGGAGGACTATGCAAACTTGCTGAAGCAAAATGGTCTGACGGTTCAGGACCGCGCGCCGATGACTCCAATTGTAAAGCTTGTTTTTGGGGCCGGCTATGACAAGACACGGCTGACCGAATTTGCGGCGGCGCTTGATTATGGCCATCGTAATCTTGTCGCCAGAGGGCAGCTGGCCGATCTGATCAGCAATCATGACGGCGGTCTGAAGGCAATCGTGCAAGCAGAGCGCCGCGCCCGCAGGGTGCAAAAGGGCGCGCATGTCAGCAAAGTTGCCGCTGACCCACGGCAGCGTTTGCGCGCTGCCCGGGCGCGCAATTTGGCCGATTTTGCTGCTGGTGCAGAGGAATTTGTTGTCCTTGTTGCTCGCCGCGATGGGGAAGGACAGGTCGTGGTAATCGGCGCAATGGACGACGCTGTCTTGACCGACCGAGTGCTTGCCAAAACAGTCATTTAGCTATTTGATCCGCGCCATGTTGGCGGCGGGCATGTTAGGCTCTCCCCGCCTCATTCGGTCGCGGGCCATCGCTTGTGACATATTTACGCTACAACGGCCCAAAATCTGACGCCCCATATGAATCGCTCAATTAGTGATTTACGTCACGTATTTTACGTGATTATAGAAAATACAGGGTCGACAGTGTAAAAAGTAATGGGGGGGTGGACCCAATGTGTGCGGTGGATGGCCGGTCAAGCGGCGATAATGGGCATTTCTTTCATGACAGTCAGGGCGATGCTGCAAGCGGTCAGGCGTCTGCCGATGTTTTGCGCGTGACAATCGATCTGGCCGAACGGGTTGGTCGGTGGTCGGGTGTCGACGCATGTTGCGATAATGGAGTTGCGATGGGACAATTGCGACCGCATTTCGATCAGTGGCTGGCAGAAACCGTCGCGAGCCATGAGGGGCGCAAGCTGCTATCGAGCGGTTGGCTGGATGGCGAAGTCAAGTGTGAGTCCGCCCGGCATCCCTTTGGCCGGAAGAGATGCAAAGGCTGGTTCACCAAAATTGTTTGCTACGCCGACTTCGCCCCGGCTTGATTGCATTTTCCTATCGGGTGGGAACACTTACTCGCAATTCCGCGCTGTCATTGGCAGACACAGTTACATACCAAACCGGATTGCCATCCTTTTTCCGCACGGCTTCGGGTAATTCGCGCATGGTAAAGGGCAGGGTGATTTCCGCGCTAATGGCATAGGGATTGGCATTCGACAGGCGCAGCGCATAATCTGCGCCGTCCTTATACTGCGTCAACCGCGTCACCGCCACGCGCACCGCAGGGGAAGCAGGCAGGCGCAATTCAATTTCGTCGCCGATCGCCCGATCCTTGACCGTGACTTCGCCAACAAGTTGGCTGCCAAAGGCGCTGTTTTCAAAGATCATGCCAGTGCCGGACGGCAACGGAAGGCCCAGACCTTCGGCCTTTTCATTCTTTCCGATCAGCGTCGGCACCAAATTGGTCAAGGGAGAAAAACCATAAGCCCAGAGCGGGCCTGCCTTATACACCCGGTGGAATTTCGATCCGGGCTGAACAAGCATTGCCACCTGTTTTTGCCCCTTGGCATTGACCGTCACACGTTCAGGGATGCGGTAAAGTTTCAAATCACCCAAGTCTTCCTGTTGGGCGACCGTTCCCGCAACAACGATGGGCGCTGGGGGTGGGGCAGGGGCCATGACTGGCATGATCGCCTCCATAAGATACATTTTGGCATCGGATTCCAGATATTCTTCATCGGGAAAATCACCGAATGGCTGATATTCAGGGACTTCATGTGTTCGCTGCATGGGCCAGCATTTCAGGGTCAGGGCAGGTGGGCGGCCCTTAGGCAAGGCGGCGTTGCCGACGCGGTTGGGCTTGCCAGCCACGGCCATTACATTCGCATTGGCAAAGCTCTGGTTGCCGCCATTGGCAATGGTCAGCCATGCAAAGACATTAAGGTCCAGCTTGTGATCTGAGGCAAATTCGCCGGCGTTCAAAACATAATTGGCCTGCCAGTCAAACCCGGCGGCCATATAGGTCAGGGTAATTTTCGCTGTTACCGGGCGGTCGCTGGTCGTGATCACTGACAAGGTTGGTTTTGCCGAAAGGTCCTTTGGCAAGGCACCATAACGCATCCGTTCGGGCAAGCCTGTGCAACGCAACGCTTCAAAACCGGCGTCGGTCTGCAAAATCACGCCTCCGTTGGGGCCCGCAGTGACCAAAGCCGTTTCTTCGATCGTTTTGCCGGTAGCCCGATCAGTGCGCGTCAGCTTTACCTCACGCTTCAGGAAAGCGTCGACCAATCCGGCGGGCGACAATAACCGTGCATCACGGTTTTTCTCGCGCACTCCCTTTGGCAAGCCAGTCACAATGGCCGTTTCCGGGAAAAGCCCCTCGGAGACCCCCTCAAAGCGCACAACCGACTCGCCGGCCGGTATCTGCACTGTTCGGGTTTCCGTGATCAAAGCATAGCCTTGCGGCCAAGTCTTGTTGATCGGCGCCTCGCCGCGCCACGGCGCACGATAAACAGTCAGCGAGACATTTTCTGCCGGAGAGGCAACCACCAATGTCTGGGCGAATACGGGGCCGGCAAAGGCAGCAGTGCAAACCAGCGCACAGCAGAGGCCCTTTTGAACCACGCGGACGAAATCCGCGCGGCCCATGGCAGCGCTCCTTGACCGGTCACGGGTAGCAGCTTTTCCGGGCATCATTGGTCCAGCCTCAATAGCGGCTGTCGAATGTTGCGGTCAGTGTCGCCTTCCCATTGGCGGGGACCTTCACGCTCCATTCCATCCGGTCAGCGGACACCCGCGTGCCGGTTTGGCTCTGGTCAATAATGCGCACATCGCCCCACAAGCCTGACTGGCCCAAATCGACGGTAATGGCCTCGTTCCGGGCGTTGGTGAATTCATATTGCATCTTTGTTCGCCAGCGATTGGCGTTGATACGGGTGCGCTCGACCACCACCGTTTTTACTTTGACATCAAATGCCTCGCCTGTGCGGATTGACATCGCGCTGCCCATGGGCGTTGCTTCGATCCGGCTTTCGCCAATAAATTGCGGGTCGCCGCGTTGGTCGCGCATATAAACGCGCATCGTTCCCGCAGGCAGCTGGTCGCCAAGCCCGCCATTGCGCGATGTGGAGAATTTCAGCACGGAGGAAGCACTGGAAAAATCATTGCTGGCCAGCCAGCCATTGTTGAATTCATAGGCCTTGCGCGCAGGGGCTGCTTTTACGTCGAGGAAGCTGACCTGCTTTTGTTGCTCATTGGCGATGGTGGTCCTCTCGGCGAGCGGATACAGATAATAGTCGCCCAGCCTTTCCCTGTCGTTGCTTTCGATGCCAGCCTCGTCAATGGAACTACCGCCTCCGCTCCATTGGTCGTTGTAGCGTCCGCCACCATTGGGGCTGCCGGCTACCAGCAGCACCTTGCTGTTGGTATAGTCGGTTCCGGTGTTGTTGGTCAGCGTCACCCAGCCCTGCACATCAATGGTCTGTTTGGCATCATCGAACAGCGTGACATAGTCCGATGTCCAGCCAAGGCCTGGCGTCAGGTAGGTCAGCGTGGCGGGGACATTGCCGCCCTTGGACTCCAGCGTGACTGACAGGGTGGGCCGCGCGCGCAAATTGGGTGGGACCTTGTCAAAAATGACGCGCACGGGAAGGCCGTCGTCGCGCAGCACCTCAATGGTGTTCCCGATTTGCAGTACCACGCCGCCATTCGCCGCCAGCACCTTTGCCTGAACGCGCACCTCTGCTCCGGTAGCCGGGTTGGTGCGAACCAAAGTGACGGTCTGACCAACGGCCTTTTCCATCAATTTTGCAGGGGTCAAAAGGTCATAGTCGAAATTCTGTTCAACGATGCTGATACCCGGGCCAGTCAGCGTCACGGTTTCGGGGCGGATAACCGCGGACACATCCGGAAATTCCTGGCGCGTGCGCCCGACCGGCATGGTGATCTGCCGCCGGTCCTGCACCAGGCTCTGGCCATTTTGATAGATGGTGACTGCCACGTCACCTTGCGCGGTAGCTTCGCCGGGGACAGCGACAATGTCCGTGGATTGAGCAACAAGCGGAGCGGCGGCAAGCGCACTCCCTGCCAGCAAGAGCCAAGATACGCGCATATTGCTACTCCCCAAAAGACGAACGGTCTGGGGATAACTATTTTTTGCCGGATGACCAGAGCCTTAACGGCGACGCGGCATCACTCCGCCGCGGCGACAACCTCGTCCGTAGCCGTTTTTGCACGGCGCGCGCGCGGTTTGCGGACAGGCTGTTCCTCGGCCGCCGGGGCGCTGTCCTCGTCATTGGCAGCCCCAATCGCGGGCGGCAGGAATGAATAGTCCAGCACCGGCTCCGTGGCCTCAGCGCGGTCTTCGCGCACTTCGTTCCGGTTGCGATTGTTATTGCGCCCGCGCCCGCCTCGTTCCTGGCGGTCGCCGCGATCCTGCCGATCATTGCGGTTGCCACGTTCATTGCGTCCGCCGCGGTCATCGCGGCCGTCGCGCGCACCGCGATCGTCGCGCTCCTGACGCTGTGAGCGGCGGAAGTCTTCTTCCTCATCCCCTGCATCAGAGCCACCCTCTGCGTCATCGCCTTCATCATTGTTGTCGCGTTCATCGTCGCGCCAGTCCCGCTCTTCTGCATTGTCGCGTTCATCGCTGCGCCATTCGCGCTGAGGGCGGTTTTCTTCCTGCCGACTGCGATAATCGGCAAGAACGCGGAAATAATGATCCGCAAATTGCAGATAATATTCGGCATTTACGCGGTCACCGATATGCTGGGCATCCTGTGCCAGCTTTTTGTATTTTTCCAGCATCTGGGCCGCATTGCCGCGTGCGCGGTTGTCGATCCGATTCTGATGGTCATAACCGTTGCGATTGTTGTTCTGCGCACGATTGTTGCCCCGACCGCGACGGCGGTTGGTCTGGCGATTGTTCATAAAGACTGACCCGTCCTGATAAATATGTTCCAATTTTCCTGTATGTTACCCTGCAACGCGCTAGCCCTTGTCTGGGGCTGCCTCCTGCTATCCATGCGTTGGGGCAGTTTCGCTATAAGGGGCCGTCGGGCCGCATCACCGCGAAACTATGGATCGTCTAGCCTTTGCCCATCCGGATGCCAAGCAAAATTTGCTTGGGTCATCACAAGTGCCCGTGTGACCCCAGCGAGATCCCTGCGTCCGGCGCATGTTAAACCAGCGGTTGCTGCCAAATCGCTAACGGCATCTTCTTGGCCGAAACCAAGCTCGAATATCGCATATCCGCCTTTCTCCAGCAAAGCCGGCATCTGCGGAATCAGCAGCCTGTAATCATCCAGACCATCCTTTCCGGCAAATAGCGCGCTGTGTGGTTCATAGTCGCTGACCTGCGGGACGAGTTCGGCATCGCGTTCGACATAGGGCGGATTGCAGAGGATCAGGTCAAATAGGCCCAGCTTGTCCTGCCAATCGCTTTCCTGCCAATTGCGACAATGAAAAGCGGAGCGTTCGCCAAACCCTAGCTGCTGTGCATTTGCGCGTGCGACGGAAAGTGCGGCTTCGCTGGCATCGATGCCGACGCCATGAGCTGCCGGGAAAAGCGATAGCGCGGCAAGCAGCAACGCCCCAGAACCAGTTCCCAAATCGATGATGCGCTTTGGGGGCTCATGCAGAAAACAGCCCTGTGCCGCCTCGATCAGGGTTTCGCTGTCGCCGCGCGGAATCAAGACATCCGGCGTCACGGAAAGTTCCAGGTCCCAAAAATGCTGCCGACCGATGATATAGGCGACCGGTTCATGCTCCGCTCTACGCCCAATTAAGTCGGTAAAGGCATCGACTGCGTCAAGATCTGGCAGGCGCAGCAGCATTTCGCTGCGCGATATGCCCAGCGCATGGGCCAGCAGCAACTCGGCATCGAGCCGCGGCGTATCGCTGATTATCGATAGTCGTTGTGTCGCAGCTGCCAGCGACGATGCGGCATTACCCATTGGTTTTTGCCTCGCCGGGAGTCAAAGTTCCTCCCGCGTCCTCACACGATCCTGCCGGAACATATTTCCAGCGGTCGGGCATATAGTCCTTTTGTGCTGTGCCCGCACAATCGGTGCCGGGGCCTGCGGCGCAATCATTATACTGCGCCAGCGCAATGCCATAGCATTTTTCCCGGTCGGCCCGTTTGGGTTCGGCCATGGTGATGCCGCGATCCTCTGCATCATAGCGGATATCGCGCGTGCTCCGGTCGCAGCCGCCAAGCGCGGCCGCCGCCACCAGCAGGCGAGCGAGATGACCCAATTCTGTATGGCTGTTGCGCCCCATGGCGCTGCCATAGCGCCAAATGGTGCTGCCAGCTATGGCGATGCGCATGAGTATACGATTCGCGTTCAATATCAGCGCCACAGACGGAAAAGCACGCACGGGGACCATCCAGATGCAGCGCGGAGAAATCCGCACGCCTGCGTTCATGCCCGTCGGCACGGCGGCAACGGTAAAAGCGATGCGGCCAGCCGAGGTGCGGGCAACTGGCGCGGACATTATTTTAGGCAACACCTATCATTTAATGCTCAGACCGGGCGCGGAGAGGGTAGCTCGCCTCGGCGGCCTGCACCGCTTTTCCGGCTGGGACCGGCCTATCCTTACCGACAGCGGCGGTTATCAGGTGATGAGCCTCTCGGCGCTTCGCAAAATCACGGAGGAAGGCGTTACCTTTAAAAGCCACCTCGACGGGTCGCGGCACATGCTATCGCCAGAGCGTTCGATGGAAATCCAGCGGCTGCTCGGTTCGGACATTGTGATGGCGTTCGACGAATGCCCGGCCAACGGCGTCAGCCGCGAACAGGCGATCACTTCGATGGAACTGTCGATGCGCTGGGCAAAGCGATCACGCGAGGGATTTGATAGCGGACAGGAACATGCCAGCCGCGCGGCCCTGTTCGGTATTCAGCAAGGATCACTTGATCGCGAGTTACGTGCGCGTTCGGCCAGCGCGCTGATTGACATCGGCTTTGATGGCTATGCGGTAGGTGGCTTGGCAGTCGGTGAGGGACAAGAAGCTATGTTCGGCTGTCTTGAATATGCACCAGACATGCTGCCGGCTGATAAACCCCGCTACCTGATGGGGGTAGGCAAGCCTGACGATCTGGTCGGGGCAGTGGAGCGTGGCATCGACATGTTCGACTGCGTGCTGCCGACCCGCAGCGGGCGCAACGGGCAGGCCTTTACCTGGGCTGGCCCGGTTAACATCCGCAATGCCCGCCATAGCGAGGATGAGGGGCCGTTGGACCCGCGTTGCGATTGCCCGGTCTGCGCCGAAAATAGCCGCGCTTATCTGCACCACCTGATCCGTTCGGGCGAAATATTGGGGGCGATGCTGATGACCCAGCATAATCTGCATTTCTATCAAAGCCTGATGGCGTCAATGCGTAGCGCAATTGCGCACGGCCGCTTTTCGGCATTTGCCACGGATTTCCGTCGGGATTATCTGGGGACATGACCGATTTTCCCTCTGGCACGGTGCATCAGGCGCAAGACGATATGCGCCGCGCGATAGAGGCCGATCCCGAAATTCTGGCGCGTTGGCAAAATCTGACGGCGCTGGGCCGTAACGAATTTATCTGCTGGGTTGATGATGCGAAACAGCCTGCGACCCGTCAGCGCCGGATTGCCCGCACGGCCGAGGAGTTACTGGACGGCAAAAAGCGCCCATGCTGTTGGCAAGGCTGCATCCACCGGACCGACAAGGCGCCCGGCAAGTGGCAGCAGGCGGTCCTGATCGAGGCGCGTCCGCGCCAGCGTAAAGCAAGGACAGTCTAATGGACGTCATCGCCGATGCTCTGGCCCGTGCGCAGGCGAATAGCCCGTTTCTTGCGGCCCTGATCGAACGCCAGCCGGAGTTAGTGGCGTTGCTGAAAACGGGTGATTTTGACGCAGCCCTTGCCGCAGCTCTTGGCGTTACTGTTGAAGCGGACACAGGCGCAACCTTGCGAAAGCAGCGGCAGGGCGTGGCGCTTGTTACAGCGATTGCCGACCTGTCAGGTGGATGGGATCTGGCCCGGGTGACGCGGACATTGTCCGATTTTGCCGATGCCGCACTGGA
The DNA here is from genome assembly GCA_964572205.1 of uncultured Sphingorhabdus sp. GTDB lineage: Bacteria > Pseudomonadota > Alphaproteobacteria > Sphingomonadales > Sphingomonadaceae > Sphingorhabdus_B. Next base: position 13,122 of record CAZNEO010000040.1, on the reverse strand, counting down.
GCGCGCGATCGCCAACGCGTTCCTGGAGCGCTATGACACTGAGCCTGTGGGTTTTGCTGTCATCGGCCTTGGCAAACATGGCGGGCAGGAACTGAATTACAGCTCCGACATCGATCCCATTTTTCTTTATGATCCCGCGACGCTGCCGCACCGCGAACGCGAAGATGTTGCTGATGCCGCCGTGCGCATTGGTCGCCGGGTCATAGAGCTTTTGTCTGCCCGCGATCAGCATGGTTATGTCTTTCGCGTCGACATGCGGCTTCGTCCATCACCCGAAGTCACACCGATTGCGATCCCGGTCGAGGCAGCCATCAGCTATTATGAATCGAGCGCGCTTGCTTGGGAGCAGGCGGCATTCATCCGCGCCCGTGCCGCTGCAGGCGATTTGGCGCTGGGCCGTTATTTCCTGCAAACGATCCAACCCTTTATTTGGCGCCGCAGCCTCGATTTCGGCCAATTGGCCAATATCCGGGCGATGTCAGGGCAGATACGCGATCATTATCATCAGGGGCAGATGCTGGGGCCGGGCTATGATCTAAAGCGGGGTAGGGGCGGCATCCGCGAATGTGAATTTTTTGCGCAGGCGCACCAGCTGATCCACGGTGGACGCGAGCCTGCGTTGCGCGTTGCCGATACCCGTACGGCACTGACTCTGTTGGCCGATAGCGGTCGCATTGGGGAGGATGAGGCGCGCACTCTGCACAATACATATGCGTTGCTGCGCACGATCGAGCACAGGTTGCAAATGCTTGATGACCGGCAGACCCACAGCCTGCCTGAGGATAAGGATGCGCTGGATCGGGCTGCGCACCTGCACGGCCTTGCAGCAGGCGAGGCGCTGATCACATTGCTACAGCCGCATGTCAGCAGGGCTGCGGCCATTTATGATGGGCTTGCGGGGTCCGATCATGAACATGATCGTCGGCTGCCAGACGATGGCTTGCCGCTGGAGGATCAGTTGGCCGCAATCGGATTTGCCGATACGACGGCAATGGCCCAGCGGCTTATGCGCTGGCGCAGCGGGCAATTGCGCGCCATCCGGTCGCAATCGGCGCGCGAAGCCTTTGAAAATGTGCTGCGCCGCATTTTGGAGGTCTTGGCAAAGGCTCCCGATCCCGACCGGGCCATGGCCCGGTTCGACAATTTGCTTGAGGCGCTGCCCAGCGCGATCAATTTTTTCCATTTGCTTGATGCCCGGCCGGGACTGTTGAAGCTGCTTGGCGATGTGTTGAGCTATGCGCCGACGCTTGCGGATGCCCTTGCGCGCCGTGCCGGGCTGCTCGACGGGCTGATTGATGCAAGCGCTCTGGATTTGCCGGCCAGCACAGATGCCCTCGCGGCTGAGCTGGACGGCAGGATCGGTGGTGCCGATTATGAGCGGCAGCTGGATATCGTCCGCGCCTATGTTGGCGAAAAGCGCTTTGCCTTCGGTGTTCAACTGATTGAGGGGCGGCAGGATCCGATGGCGGTGTCGCTTGCCTATGCGCAGCTCGCGGAGGTTGCTTTGCGCCGACTGACATCTGCCACCATTGCTGAATTTGAACACACCCATGGCCGCATTGCGGGCTCCGAGCTTGTGATCCTTGCTTATGGTCGGTTGGGTGGGCAAGCGCTGACCCACGCGTCCGATCTTGACCTTGTGCTGCTGTTTACAGGAGATGCTAGCGCTGAGTCGGACGGGCCGCGACCGCTGGGAGGAACGCAATATTTCAATCGCTTGGCGCAACGCGTTGTCGGCGCGCTGAGTGTGCAGACGGCAACGGGTGCGCTGTATGAAATCGACACGCGTCTGCGGCCGTCCGGCGCGCAGGGAATGTTGTGCATTTCCCTTGAAAGTTTCTATAAATATCAAAAAGAAGAGGCGTGGACTTGGGAGCATATGGCACTAACCCGCGCGCGCGTTGTCCATGGCCCGGCGACCGCTGTGGAAGCGGCGATTGCTGATATACTGAATGCGCCACGCGACGTGGCCCCATTGCGCAATGATATTGTTGCAATGCGCGGCGAGATGGCGGAGCATAAGCCGCCAAAAGGGGCCATGGATGTCAAGCTTTGCGCAGGGGGTCTGGTTGACGCTGAATTCTGCATTCATGCGCTGCAACTTGAACATCGCATAGCATTTACGCCGAACCTTGCAGATGCAGCCAGTCAATTGGTTGCTACAGGACTTTTGCCGGATGACTTTGCCGGTGGGCAGGCATTATTGACCCGGTTTCTAGTGCTGCTGCGGCTGGTTGCCCCGGATAGCGAAGCCCCGCCAGAGCCAGCCCGGGCGCTTGTGGCGCAGGCTCTGGGTTTCGCAACGTGGGATGCCCTGATTTTGGCGATCGACCGGGCCAAGTCTGTAATCGGGGCGGTTTGGAACGACTATAAGGAGAAAGCAAAATGACGGCAGTTGGCGATACGCTCCCCCCTGTCACTGTGAAGGACAGCAACGGCGCAGAGGTTGCTTTGGCGAGCTTGCCGGGCCCCTTCGTGCTCTATTTCTATCCCAAAGCCGATACGCCAGGATGCACCAATGAGGCGAAGGACTTTACCGCGCTTGCCGCCGATTTCAAAAAGCTGGGCGTGACTGTCTATGGCATGTCAAAAGACAAGCCTGCAAAACTGGCAAAATTTGCCGAAAAATATGGGCTTGCGGTAAGCCTTTTGTCCGACGAGGCCAGCGATGCGACCGAGCAAATGGGGGCGTGGGTGGAAAAATCCATGTATGGCAAAAAATATATGGGCATTGAGCGCTGCACCTTTCTGGTTGGCAGCGATGGTGTCGTCGCGCGCATCTGGAACAATGTGAAGGTGAAGGGCCATGCCGAAGAAGTGCTGGCCGCAGCGCAGGCGCTTTGACCGCAAATCTCGTCTCTCTGGGTGTTGCCTGCCGCGCGGTGCTTGAAGCCGCGGACCCGCAAGCAAAGCTGATGCGGGCGCGGCAGGTTGCGCGTGACTGGCGGTTGGGACGTTTGGAGCACCGTTTCGACGCGCTAATGCCCGATTATCCCGCCCGGCCGCTAAAGCCGGAACTGCTGGAGCCGCGCTTCATGCCGAAACGGCGCAAGGCGGGATCAGCGCGAGCCCGCATTGCCATGCTCCATGCGCTGGCGCATATCGAATTTGTTGCCATCGACCTTGCTTTTGACCTTGTCGGCCGGTTTGGCGGACATTTCCCACGCGCTTTTTCCGATGACTGGCTGCGCGTGGGCGCAGACGAGGCAATGCACTTTGCGCTGATTGATCGCCGTCTGAAACAATTGGGCAGCCATTATGGCGCGCTGCCAGCTCATGACGGGCTTTGGGAGGCTGCGCATGACACCCGGCATGATCCGCTTGCCCGCTTGGCCATTGTGCCCATGGTGCTTGAGGCGCGCGGACTGGATGTCACGCCGTCTATGATCGAACGCTTCGCAGCAATGGGAGACGGATCGACCGCAAGGATCCTGACCCGTATTTTGAACGATGAAATCCGGCACGTCGGGGCAGGGACAGTCTGGTATGAATCGGCTTGCCGCATCCAGCAAAAACCACCCGAGGCCTATTGGAAAACGCTGGTAAACCGCCACTTCAAAGGTGAGTTAAAGCCTCCGTTTAACGACTCGGCGCGTTCACGTGCCGGTTTAACGCGGGAATACTATCTGCAGGTTGCATTGCCCTGAAATCCAAATCTATGTGTTCTTTACATAAGGGGTGGCGGGTAAACCGTCTAAGTTGGGTTCAAGCAGTCTGCAGCGTCGATAAGGCGGGGCGGGTCGCAATAATAAGGTTTCTGCTTTTATGACTCGCAGCGTTTTGGCCGCAGGCCAATCACTGATTGGGAAGCTTGTATGTGTGGGCGGTGTCGCGTCGATCGCGCTGATTGCAGCCCCGGCATCCGCCAATAGCGCCGCAGCAACCGCTGCTGATACTTTCCGCATCACGCCAGAGGATCTGGAAGCCAACAAGACAGCGCTGGGCGTATCTGACCCTGAATTTCGCGCACTGCACAACAGCTGGGGTCGCACTGGCTTGACGCCGCAGAAAATCGAAATCGCCATCCCGTCGATCAACCCCGTTGAGAATATGCGTTTTTCCAGCCATTTTGGCTATCGCACCGATCCTTTTCAGGGACGTCGTAAAAATCATAAGGGCGTCGATATTCCCGGCCCAGTCGGCACCCCGATATACGCAACTGCCGATGGTATTGTTGGTCGTGCGCAGTGGCTTTCGGGATATGGCAAATATATTGAGCTGGAACATGGCAACGGCATCCAGACGCGTTACGGCCATCTTTCGGGCATGAATGTCGCCTCTGGTCAGCGCGTCAAACAGGGCGATATCATCGGCTTTATGGGTTCGACGGGACGTTCAACGGGCAGCCATTTGCACTATGAAGTGCGTATTGCAGGTGAGCCAGTCAATCCGATGAGCTTTTTTCCACCGGAATCACAGGTTAATCCTGTCACAAATTCGTCAAGTGCCTTGATCGCGGCTAAGGACGCTGCTACCGAAGCAAAGGGCGGTCCGACCGAATAGGTTGCCCGACCGTAACGCATCACCTTTGGGAGAGGGTGTAAATCTGGGGGGCTTGATGGCGGCAACGCCTTGCCCCCCTTTTCTTTGCCCCTATATTGGCTGGCATGAACGCTACATCCGAAATCGCACTGCTGCCCAACGCCGCGCGCCGCGTCGCTGAAATTGCTGAAAAATTGGGTAAAGACCCGGTGCTGCGTTTATCCGTGGAAGGCGGAGGCTGCTCTGGCTTCCAATATCGCTTCGGTCTTGCCGACGGTATCGAGGAGGATGATCTGGTCACCGAGTCAGGCGAAGCGAAGCTGGTTGTCGATTCGGTCAGTCTGGACCTGGTGCGCGGATCGGCCGTCGATTTTGTCGAATCGCTCGGCGGCAAGAGCTTTCAAGTCACCAACCCGCAGGCCCAGGCCGGTTGCGGCTGCGGTTCCAGTTTTTCGGTTTAGCATTCCTTCGCCGAAGGCGGAATATATGTAAAAGAGACGGGAGAAGGGGAGAGTGCAGTTTAGACCTCACCCCACCTCTTTTCCCGTCTCTTTTACATAATTGCATTAACAGCAGAAGCGCACTGGCATCCGGGCGCAACCGCGCTAAAACCAAACCATGCGCATTGCCACATACAACATCAACGGCATAAAGGCCCGGCTTCCTCGCTTGCTAGAATGGCTCGACGAAACGCGGCCCGACATTGCCTGCCTTCAGGAAATCAAGACGCAGGATGAGGGGTTTCCGGCGGCAGAGTTTGAACGCCTAGGCTATGGCGCAATCTGGTTTGGGCAAAAGGGATTTAACGGCGTCGCCATTTTGGCGCACAATGCGCAACCTGAACTGACGTTGCGCGGGCTTCCGGGCGATCCGGAGGATGAGCAGGCACGCTATCTGGAGGCCGATGTTGCCAATGGTCGTGGAGAGCGGATGCGCGTTGCCAGCATCTACTTGCCCAATGGCAACCCGCAACCGGGACCAAAATTCGATTATAAGCTCAACTGGATGAAGCGCCTGCGCGCCCGCGCGGCGGAGCTGGCGGCGCTCGAACTGCCAGTGGCGCTGATCGGCGATTATAATGTCATCCCGCACAATCATGACATCTGGTCGCCTAAGGCAATGCTGGACGACGCGCTGCGCCAGCCGGGGAGTATCGCCGCCTATCGCGCGTTGCTCGCCGACGGCTGGACCGACGCGCTGGCAACACACTATCCGCAGGGCGGTGTGTGGACCTATTGGGATTATCAGGCCGGGGCTTGGCAGCAGGATCACGGCTTTCGCATCGATCACTTGCTGCTAAGCCCCGTTGCCGCCGACCGGCTGGTGGCTTGCGGCGTGGACAAGGAGCATCGGGGGCGGGAAAAAGCCAGCGACCATGCGCCGACTTGGGTGGAGCTGTACAGCTGACGTAGTCCGAAAAGCGGAGAGGAATACGCGCAATGACAAGCAGGACCGATTTGCAAAATGCCTTTGCCGCGTCTGGCCTTCCCGGCGCGGTTGCTCTCATCGCCAACCGCGATGGCGTGTGTTTTGTTGAGGCGTACGGCCAAGCTGATGCCGTCAGCGGACAGGCGATGGAGGTGGATACCGTTTTCCAGATCGCTTCAATGACCAAGGCAATCGTTTCGGCGGGAGCGATGCAGCTGGTCGAACGGGGGGCGCTTGATCTTGACGCACCGATTGGGGAACTTTTGCCGCTGCTGGCAAATCCGCAGGTGCTTAACGGCTTTTCGGACGATGGCACGCCGCAGTTGCGCCCGGCCAGCCGCCCAATCACGCTGCGGCACTTGCTGACGCACACGTCGGGCCTCGGCTATTTTTTCATCCGGCCCGAATTGCTGCGCTATTTTGCTGCGACTGGCGAACCGGTGCCGGGATCGCTGGCATCGATAAAATTACCATTGCTCTTCGATCCCGGCGAAAACTGGGAATATGGTGTTGCCACAGATTGGGTTGGGCTGGCGGTAGAGGCGGCGTCGGGCAAGCGGCTGGGCGCCTATCTCAACGAAAACATGTTCGGGCCGCTGGGCATGACAGCTACTGCATTTCGGAATGCGCTTCCGGAAGGCGCGGCACAGGTGCACGTCCGTTCGCCAGAGGGCGGGTTCGCTATCCTGCCGATGTTCCTGGGCGGCGGAGAGTTCGATATGGGCGGTGGCGGCCTGACGTCGACCGCGCAGGATTATGCGCGTTTCGTGCGGATGATGCTGCGCGGTGGAGAACTGGATGGTAACCGCGTGCTGGAGGAATCGACCGTCGCTGAAATGGCGCGCAACCAGGTCGCGCCGTTACGTGCAGGTCATATGGGAACCGCGATGCCCGAGCTGGCCCATCCATTCGATACTTTCCCGGACCAGCATACCGGCTGGGGGCTGGGTTTCCTCGTCAATCCGGAGCCGGGTCCGAATGGGCGCTCTGCCGGAAGCTTGGCCTGGGCAGGTATTTTCAACAGCTATTATTGGATAGATCCGGCAAAGGGCGTTGGTGGCGTGATGATGGCGCAGCTGGCGCCATTTGGCGACGCGGGTGCGCTGGGTTTTCTCGGTGCGCTCGAAATGGCGGCTTACACGAACATCTCTTGATAAATACCGTTATTTCTGTAAAAACAGAAATAACGGAAGGAAGTGAGTCGCAATGGGCGTTGAAAAATATCCTGAGGCGCTGGAATTCATCCTCCATTGGGGTGAGATGGGGACGCATTGGGGGGCGAACCGGTCCGTCGCGCAGGTTCATGCCTTGCTCTATCTCAGCGATCAGCCGCTGGACGCGGAGGCGATTTGTGAGGCGCTTGATCTCGCCCGTTCCAATGTCTCCACTGCACTAAAGGAGTTGCAGGGTTTTGGCATCGTCCGCCGCGTCCATGTGCCGGGGGACCGGCGCGACCATTTTGTTGCCGAGACCGAGCTGTGGGACATGTTCATGGCGATTACGGCTGAGCGCAAGCGACGCGAGATTGATCCGGTCGTTGCAAAGCTTGCCGAGCTTAAGGAGCGAATGGCCGCGAACAAGGATCTGCCCGGCCATGTCCGTGAGCGTATCGGGCGAATGCACGAGTTCATTGGCACTTTGACCGATTGGTATGCGCAGGTGCGGGGCCTCAAAAAATCCACGCTGATCGCGCTGATGAAGCTGGGTGCAAAGGTCGCTCGCTTCGTGCCCGGCGGGAAGGAGTAGCGGTGTTTACTTACTTCACTGTCGCCCTGAGCCTGTCGAAGGGCGTCTCAAGGCATGGCGCTACGGCTGAGAGGCGTGCTTCGACAAGCTCAACGCTGCGGCAATTTTCCAGACGGTTCTGAATTTTCATCCATCGTAGGAGAAAGACCATGCCACCCGAACGATCGCATATCCGACAATTTCTATTTTTACAGAAATAACCGAAATATTATTCTCCCAAAGAAAGGACAAGACCATGACACTCACGATCCTTGCCTATAGCCTCTACCTGATCCTCGCCATCGGCATGACCATCTGGGTTGCCTACACGCTCAGCACGAATGGCAAGATCTACCTGATCCGATGCTTTGGCCATGATGCGGAACTGGCGACGAGCATCAACCATTTGCTGGTTGTCGGCTTCTACCTTGTCAATCTGGGCTTCATCGCACTGGCGCTCAGCGCCGCAGGTGAGGTGGCGACCGCGGCTGAGCTGTTGCGCTTTCTTGGCTGGTATGTCGGGCTTGCCGTGTTGGTGCTTGGCGCGATGCACTTTTTCAACATGGGCGCGGTGACGCGGCATGGGAAAAAGGTCGCCGAATGGGTGCACGAACAGGCCCCGGCTCCTCAGCCTGTGGATCGGCACGTCGCCACCACAAAACGCGACAGCATCCTGCGCTGATCGCAGCAGGTTCGGGCGGGGAAGGCAGCCCCGCCCAATCTGTCAATTCTTACGCACCAGTTCCCGCATTGCATCGTCCAGCCCGTCAAGGGTCAGCGGGAACATGCGGTCTTTCATGATTTCTTTCAGTATCTTGGTCGATTGCGAATAGCCCCAATGCGCCTCTGGCGTGGGGTTCAGCCAGACCGCTGCCGGATAGGTGTTGACCATCCGCTGCATCCAGACCGCGCCCGCCTCTTCATTGAAATGTTCGACTGAGCCGCCGGGATGTGAAATCTCATAGGGGCTCATTGCCGCGTCGCCGACAAAGATCAGTTTATAATCATGCGGGAATTTGTGCATCACGTCCCAGGTGGGCGTGCGCTCGCTGAACCGGCGGCGATTATCTTTCCATACGCCCTCGTAAAGGCAGTTGTGGAAATAGAAGAATTCGAGATTTTTGAACTCCGCCGTCGCGGCACTGAACAATTCCTCGCACAGCTTGATGAACGGGTCCATCGAGCCACCCACATCAAGGAATAGCAGCACCTTTATGGCGTTCCTACGCTCAGCGCGCATCTGTATGTCGAGCCAGCCCTGCCGCGCGGTGCCGTTGATCGTGCCATCAATGTCAAGCTCATCCAGCGCCCCTTCGCGCGCGAATTTGCGCAGGCGGCGCATGGCGATTTTGATGTTGCGTGTGCCCAGCTCTTTGGTGTTGTCGAGATTGGCGAACTCCCGCTTTTCCCAAACCTTCAGCGCGCGCTTGTGCTTGCTTTCCCCGCCGATCCGCACACCTTCGGGATTATAGCCGCTATTGCCATAAGGCGAAGTACCGCCCGTCCCGACCCATTTGTTGCCGCCCTGATGCCGCTTTTGCTGTTCCTCCAGACGCTTTTTCAGCGTCTCCATTATCTCTTCCCAACTGCCGAGCGACTTGATCGCTTCCATCTCTTCGGCAGTAAGATATTTTTCGGCGACTGCCTTCAGCCATTCTTCCGGAATTTCGGCTTGTGCTGTGCCGAATTCGGCCAGCAAGCCTTTGAATACCTTGTTGAACACCTGATCAAACCGGTCGAGCAGCGCTTCGTCCTTCACCAGCACAGTGCGCGCAAGATAGTAAAATTGTTCCGGATTGCGCTCAATTACGTCAGCTTGCAGCGCCTCCAGCAGCGCCAAATGCTCTTTTAGCGATGCCGGGATGCCAGCGCTGCGCAATTCTTCGAGAAAGTTGAAAAACATCGGGTCCGCTCTCGTTTTGTCGCCTTGACCAGTGCCTCTTGGCTGCACCTGCGTCAACAGCATTGGGCGCACCATTAATCTTTCCCTAACCATAGTCTTTTACGCCGTTCCCCGACAAGGATGGGTTCGCACAGCCAATGAAAAACCAGGCGATTGAGTTGAATGACTGGATCGATGACACAGCGCGCATCTGCGGCGAAGTTGTCGTCGATTGTTCGGATACGGCAGGCACGCTGGCTGGCGCGCTCGATTCTGCGGGGGTGTTGCGGCAGAAGCATCTTGAACTGGAAGCCATAACCCAGCAGCTCGCAACCGAAATCGGCAATGTTGCGCAGGCCACCGAGGATGCACGGCATCTGTCGGATGCGGCCCGCGAAAAGGTTGAGGTCGGCAGCGCAACAATCGGCGCATCAATGGCTGGATTTGCCGATATGATTGCGCTGATCAACAGGCTTGGCACGCATATCGCTGGCTTTGCTGCGGCAATGGAGCAGGTGAAGCGCGCATCCCAATCGATAGACAATATCGCGCGCACAACCAACATGCTTGCCCTGAACGCAGCGATCGAGGCGCAAAAGGCGGGCGCAGCCGGGCAAACCTTTGCGGTTGTGGCGGCCGAGGTCAAAAAGCTCGCTCTCGATTCACGCACGGCAGCCGTGGAAATCACGGGCACCGTCAATTCGCTTGCCACCGAGGCCGAAAAGCTGGCGGGTGAAATTGGCAGCGGGATAGAAGGCAGCAGCACAGCACAGGCACAATTTGCCAGCATGGAAACACTGCTCGGCGGGCTGAGCGAAATTGTATCGCAGGTGGATGACCGGACCAGCGAAATCGCGGCAAACACGGCGGCAATTAATGATGGGCTTGGGGAATCAAAACGTGTCCGCATGGCCGTGGATGCGGCCAACAGCCAGATGCAAAGCCAGCTTGCGATGGCCCATGAGGAAATCAGCGACCTTGAACGGCGCGCCAATGTGATGTTTGACAAGCTGGTTCATAGCGGCCTGTCGCGTGCCGACACAGAATTTGTCGCACTGGCATTGGAACAGGCTGAACGGATCAGGGTCTTTACCGAAGCCGCAATAGATTCAGGCAATTTGTCGATGGACGCATTGTTTGACCAGAATTTGATCGAAATCCCCGGCAGCAACCCCGTGCGCTATCGCACCAGCTTTACCAACTGGGCGGATGCCAACTGGCGTCCGATCTTTGATGAAATCAGCGCTTCGCGTGATGAAATCCTGACGTCCATTTGCAGTAGCGCCAAGGGATTTTTGCCAACGCACATGAGCAAATTTTCGGCTGCACCTACTGGCGATCTGGCGCATGACACCCGCTATTGTCGCAACGGTCGCGTGTTTTTTGCGGGCGTGGACGAAGTCGCCAAAGCCAGCGAGCAGGATTATATGATGGCCGTCTACCGCCACAGCGGTGCTGGCGGTAACAAGGCGGAGGCGGTGGTGCGCAACGTTTATGTGCCGCTGCGTATCAAGGGACGCAGGTGGGGTGATCTGGAGATTGCTTATATTTTGTGATTTTTGGTTATCCGCCGAAATCACGCTTTGTGAGCATCCAGCTTCCGGTGACCAGTGCATATAGTTTGCCATCGTCAATGCCGGTAAAACGCGTTTCAACGACACCCAAGCGCCGGGATCGATTGATCACAACGCTCTCGACGCGAAAGCTTTTACCCGCTTGCATCGGCCGGAAAAAGCGCGTTGCCAGATCAGCAGTTGAATAGCTTTCCGGTTCTGTGCTGGTTGACCAAAAAGCCATGCTCTGGCCGTTGTCCGCGATTACCGAAACGATGCCACCTTGCACGAAGCCGTCATGATGACCCAAATCTTCGCTTATTGTCCAAATTAGGACGAAACGGCCGCGATCGACCTCGGTAAAGCGCACACCTTTGTCGAGGCCCATTGTCTTCACAAATGGGGGTGGGCGTGGCGGCGTCTCGCCATCAATAATGGCCTGAATCATGGCAATGGCGTCATACGCCATCGCTGTCAGCCGCCCTGCCGCCGCGCCATGAAGGCCAAGCGTTCAAACAGCATCACATCCTGCTCATTCTTCAGCAGCGCGCCGTGCAGCGGTGGGATCGCTTTTGTCGGGTCGCGGTTTTGCAGGACGTCCAGCGGCATGTCTTCATGTAGAAGCAGCTTCAACCAGTCGAGCAGCTCGCTTGTGCTCGGCTTTTTCTTGAGGCCCGGCACATCGCGGATTTCATAGAAGATATCCATCGCTTTGCTGACCAGCAGTTTCTGGATGCCGGGGAAGTGGACATCAATGATCGCCTGCATTGTCTCACGATCGGGAAAGCGGATATAGTGAAAGAAACAACGGCGCAGGAACGCGTCGGGCAGTTCCTTTTCATTGTTCGATGTGATGACTACGATTGGCCGCTCAACGGCTTTCACCGTTTCATGCGTCTCATAGACATAGAACTCCATGCGGTCCAATTCCTGCAACAGGTCGTTGGGGAATTCGATGTCCGCCTTGTCAATCTCGTCGATCAGCAGGACGGGAAGCTTCTCCGATGTAAATGCCTCCCACAATTTGCCGCGCTTAATGTAATTGCGGATATCATGGACGCGCTCATCGCCAAGCTGGCTGTCGCGCAGACGGGCGACGGCATCATATTCATATAGGCCCTGATTGGCCTTGGTCGTCGATTTGATGTTCCATTCAATCAACGGCGCATCCATGGCCTTGGCGATTTCCTGCGCCAGCACGGTTTTGCCCGTACCTGGTTCGCCCTTCACCAGCAGCGGGCGACGCAGCGTCGCAGCGGCATTGACCGCCACTTTCAAATCATCGGTTGCCACATAATTTTGCGTGCCGTCAAAGCGCATGGGTTGGTCCTTACGGTGGTTAATCGTTCGATTAAGCCGTTAAGGGGCGGCTTGCGGCTTTGCAAGCCTGCTTCAACCCTTAGGGTCAGGACCTATTAAATATCCCTTCGAGGCGTCAAAATGGCAAAGATATCGAAGCAAAAGGGCCGTAGTCAGGCAGTTATTCTGCCTGCAAGGCCGTTTTGCTTTGAGATCGAAGCCATTTTGGCGTCCGCAAGGATTTGACCCATTTTGCCCATGGCGTCGTCAGCAAGCCTTGAGATATATTCATATCCCGGCGGCTTCCTTCCTAGCCCTGAGCAAAATGGCCTCAAACCTCAATGGGATATTTAATAGGTCCTGACCCTAGCGTTTACAGCGCGACCATCACTTGGTGACGGGCGGCGATCAATTGCCAAAGACCCTTTTGCTGGGCCAATAACTGCTCCGCCCCGAACAGCATGGCGCGTTCCATTGATCGCCCCTGCGTCGCCAGCATCTCTGCGACGGCCAGCGTCATATCATTATGCGGCAGGCTGCATTGCGGGGCCTCAATCCCCAATATGCGCGCGGTTCGGTCCAAAAGGCCGCGCGTCGCCTGCCAATCAAGGACAAATGTAATCGCCGCCCCTGCCGGACATCCGCGTCGTTCCGATGTCGCCAGCATTTCAAAGCTGCGGTGCTGCATCGCCAGAACAGCTTCCAACTGCGGTTGGTCGCTGTGCCTGCGGATCGGCCCGGCAGCAACGGTCA
>CAZNEO010000039.1:0-22465 GCA_964572205.1 uncultured Sphingorhabdus sp. | reverse complement strand
GGCGGCTGCCAGTGCGGCCGGGTGCGCTTCACAGCTGACCTTGAAAACTACGATGCCTATCTCTGCCATTGCCGCATGTGCCAGCGCGCAACGGGCGGCGTTGCGGCGGCATTCGTCAATTTGCGCAAGGATCAGCGGACTTGGGTGAGCGAGCCTGACTGGTATCATTCGAGCGCGATTGCCCGCAGGCCCTTTTGCCGGGAATGCGGAACGCCGCTGGGATTCGAATATCCCGATGCCGCACGCTGCGACCTGACCGTGGGCAGCTTTGATGATCCTTCATGCTTTGTGCCGACCAGTCATTTCGGCACCGAAACGCGCCACGTTGCCTGGCTCGACACAAGCGGGCTGCCCGAAATGCGCTGCGACGAATATCCCTCGCTGGTCGCACGCTGGAAAAAGGCGGGCGAGGGCGATGGTCACTCGAATTAGTCCCCGTTCTGACGCCAAGTCGCAAAAAGCCTGTCCTACATGCGCCAATAATGGCACAAGCAACGGGTGACGTGGCTCGCATGTGAAAAGTGCGATTTCACTATCAACTTGCGCAGATTTCTGCGGGTTTTGGAAGGATGAAGTTTGAAGGCTATCTTATCGGAATTTGCGGCGGCGGACGGCACAACGCTCGTCGTGCGCGAAATGGTGCCAGATACAGGGGCGGGCCGTCCGCTCATTCTGATCCATGGCTATTTCAGCGAGGCTGACACCAACTGGATCAAATATGGCCATGCCGCCTTGCTGGCCAATGCGGGTTTTCGCGTAATCATGCCTGACCTGCGCGCCCATGGGCTAAGTGGTAAGCCGCATGATCCATCCTATTACCCCGCCGACATTTTGGCGGATGATCAGTTCGCGCTGATCGCGCATCTCGGCCTCGATGATTTCGACCTTGGCGGCTATTCGCTTGGCGGACGGACTGTGGTGCGGATGCTGGCGCGGGGGTGCAGGCCGGGCAGAGCAATTATTTCGGGCATGGGACTGGACGGACTAACGCATACGCAAAAGCGCAGTGCGCATTTCCGCCATGTGCTCACCAACCTTGGCAGGCATGAGCGCGGCTCGCCCGCTTTCATGGCCGAGGCATTTTTGAAGACGACCGGGGGCGATCCGGTGGCGCTGCGGGGCATTCTTGACACTTTTGTCGATACGCCAGTGGACGTTATCGCCCAGTTTGACGTTCCTGTCGGCATTATTTGCGGTGAGGACGATCAGGATAACGGGTCTGCCGCCGCACTGGCCGACGCTTTGCCTCAGGGCAGGCTGATCAGCGTGCCCGGCAACCATATGAGCGCCGTGACCAAGGCTGAGCTGGGGCAGGCGTTTCATGATTTTCTGACGGGACATTGAACGATGGTTGAAAGCCCCGTCGAGAAGCGTTTCTGGCGATATTGGTTGCTTGGCCTGCTGCTTTTTGCGGCGATGATTGCAATGAACCCGTCAATCTCCAATGCCCTCGCACCGCTCGGCATTTCCGATCATCAGGCTGCGGGCAGCGCGGAAAGGGTGAATGCCATCCAGATGCAATGGCAGGCCGATGGCGTCCTGTGGCTTGCGCGGCTCAGCATGGCGATCGACCTGTTGTTTATCGCCATTTACAGCTGGGGGGCGTGGAATGGCGGCAAGCTGATGCGCGCTGACGGGGCGCAAACAGTGCGCCGGATTGGCGTGCTTGTGATGGTTGCAGCCGCAGTCTTTGTGGTCACTGACTACACCGAAACCATCGCGCAGTTCATACAGGCGGTACAGTTTCAGGGGGACGACAGGCTCGCCGGGCTTGCCGCAACGGTCCGCCCCGTCAAATCGCTGGCGTGGTTGACAAGCTTTGTGGGGCTGCTGGTTGCGCTTTTGCTGCGGCGGATCGCTCGTCGCAGATTAATCGGTAAAGGATAATGGGAGAGAGAGAATGATAAGGGCAGCATTGGCAACAGCCGCGCTTTTGGCATCGGCGGCAATTTCGGCAGCGCCGGAGTCGCTCAGCAAAGTCGATACCGCAAAAGGCGAGATCCTGCTTGAGGTGCAGGCAAATGGCTTGGCAGCCAGCAAAATCCTGAAGGTGTCCACGGCCTGCGATTTGTCGGCGGCGGGAGAGACACGGGCCGAGGCGGAAGCGCGGCTGATCGAGATGCAGGGCGAAATGCGCAAGGCGTTTGACATCTCAGGTCTGAAATCCGTGGTTCTCGATTTTTCTGCCCCGTTTAAATCGGGCGCCGATGTTGAATATGCTGTTCCGGTAGCAATGGAGGCGGCCTATGCCGGGGATACAGTGGCAGACGCAGCCGACGCCGCTTCCCCGAAAGCGCCTTATAAGCCACAAATCAGGCAGGCAAAAC
Organism: uncultured Sphingorhabdus sp.; assembly: GCA_964572205.1. GTDB lineage: Bacteria > Pseudomonadota > Alphaproteobacteria > Sphingomonadales > Sphingomonadaceae > Sphingorhabdus_B. The sequence continues at coordinate 20,138 of CAZNEO010000039.1, read as the reverse complement.
GTGTGGGCGTCAGCGTTGGCGCAATGACCGATCTGGACATGGCGCGTGCTGTGATGGGCGATTTTGGCTGTTTTGAGGATTATCAGTTCGTTCGCCGCCCGCTTATCGAGACTGCCGATCCGGCGGCAGCGCAGGCCGAGGCAAAGCTAAAAGCCATTGCCGCTGCGAAAAAGCAGGCGGAGGATTATGCAGCCGCGCTGGGAATGCGGGTGGTGCGCATCATCCGGATCAGCGAAACCGGTGCTATCCGCGAATTTTTGGGACCGGAAACCGATCTTATAATGCAGGAAATGCGCCGCGACCTGAACCGCAGGCAGCCAGTCACGAACGAAGTACCGGTTGCGGTCTCGCTTTCCGTCGATTTCGCGTTGGGGCCGAAATGATGCGGTTAGCGCCTTTCCTAATTCTATTTGCGTCGGGACCGGCGTTCGCCGCACAGCCGCCCGGTTTCTTTTTCCTGTCGACTCGGGCTGATGCAGAAGCGCCCGTTCGCGCTGAAGCCAAGGTACAATATGTCAGTAATGGCTATGTGATGGGCAAATGCGCTGTGATCCGGTCGAGCGGAGACCCGGTTGCCGACGAACATGCCTGCCAGACGGTAACTTTTCGCAAAGCTGGAAAACCAGCAACCGCCGTTGCACCCGTTTGGAAAGTGACCGCTTCGCCTGTCGGCTTTAGGCCGCCAGAATCCAAATCCCGTAGCATACCGGTCACAACGAACGATTATCCAGGGAAAAGCCTCGATAAAGGTGAGCAGGGCACTGTGGTCGTACAGGTTGAAATCGGTCCTGACGGTAAAGTTGGCCAATGCTCGGTAGCAAATTCTTCGGGATATGAGCGGTTGGATAAAGCGGCAATGCGTGCGTTTTGCAAAAGAACGAAATATCATCCTGCCACCGTCGATGGCCGTCCTGTTGCCTCCGTGAATCTAGCTAACGTGTCGTTTTACTTGGGGTTATGACAGGTTTGTAACGTGCATCTCGAACACAGCCTAGCGGAAAGGCGGCTCGTTGAAGGCGCGTAATTTACGGCTGTGCAACGAATTGCCTGCCTCGCGCAGCAGTTCGCAGGTTTGGATGCCGATCTGGAGGTGCGCGGCGATTGCTTCCTCGTAGAAGCGGTTTGCCTGACCCGGCAGCTTGATTTCGCCATGCAACGGCTTGTCGGATACGCAGAGCAAAGTGCCATATGGCACGCGAAAGCGATAGCCTTGCGCGGCGATGGTGGCCGACTCCATATCAATCGCAATCGCCCGGCTCTGCGAAAAACGCAGCGCGCTGTCGGTATAGCGCAATTCCCAGTTGCGATCATCGGTGGTGACGACTGTGCCAGTGCGCATCCGCCGTTTCAGGTTCGCGCCACTGGTTCCCGACACCTGCACAGCTGCCGCCTCCAGCGCCTGCTGAACTTCGGCAATTGGCGGGATCGGTATTTCGGGGGGCAATACGCGGTCGAGAATATTGTCATCGCGCAAATAGGCATGCGCAAGAACATAGTCCCCAATCCGCTGCGTTTCGCGCAAGCCGCCGCAATGGCCGATCATCAGCCACGCCTCCGGACGCAGCACGGCGAGATGGTCACAGATATTTTTGGCGTTGGAGGGGCCGACGCCGATATTGACCAGCGTGATCCCGCTGCCATCCTCTGCCATCAGATGATAGGCGGGCATCTGGTGTCGACGCCAGGTCGCATCGGCCACCAACTGTTCATGGTCGGCGCTTTCCGGGTTGATGTAAAGGCCGCCTGCGCCCGACAATGCGGTATAGCGGCCTTTGCCAACCTGTCGGCATCCCCAAGCCACAAACTCATCGACATAGCGGTTATAGTTGGTGAACAGGATATAACGCTGAAAATGCTCTGCAGGCGTGCCGGTATAATGTTTCAGCCGAGCAAGCGAAAAATCGGTGCGCAGCGCATCGAATAGCGACAGCGGCGCACCATCCTCCTCTGCGATCAACAATCCGTCCGCTGCCTCGTCGCCGATATCGGCAAGCTCTGTGGTCGGGAAATAGCGGGACAATTCCGTCGGCGTAACGTCGCCCAGTTCCAACCCATCGGCACCATCCAGAACATAAGGAAAGGGGATTTCCTGACTGCTGGGCTGGACCTCTATTTCAATGTCATATTGTTCCAGCAGCAGCGTAAGCTGGCTTTCAAGATAAGGTGCATAGATGTGCGGGCGGGTCAACGTGGTGCGATAAGTGCCGGCTTTTTCAAGCCGTCCGAAGGCAAGGTTATGGCGATCGCCCGTCTCTTGTCCCCGATAGCGGATAACAAGTTCGGGGTAAGTGAATGCACCGCTCATCCGCAACGCCGGGTCGGGCGGGGTCCGTGCGGTGATATAGGCAGAAAGCGCTTGCCGCAGCCTTGCGACCGAAGCGTCAAAATGGGTGGCGATGTTTTGGAGGATTTCGTCTGTTTTTGTTTTTGTCATGATCGCCAATCCCCGATTTGTGCCATTTTGGCAAGAAAAAAGGGCGGGAGGACGCCCGCCCTTTCTATCGTGCAAAACTGTGTCAGCGCGATTACGGTATCAAAGCTGCTCCAGCATATGCTCGGCCGAGCTGACCTTGAAATCGCCAGGTGCCTCGACATTCAACTGTTCGACCACGCCGTCATTGACGACCATCGAAAAGCGCTGGCCGCGCTTGCCCATGCCAAAGGCGCTGCCATCCATGGTCAGACCAACTGCCTCGGCGAAATCGCCATTGCCATCCGAAAGCATGGTGATCGCATCGGAACCGCCGGCCTTGTTCCATGCACCCAGCACAAAAGGGTCATTCACTGCCGTGCAGGCAATTTCATCCACTCCCTTTGCCTTGAATTCATCCGCCTTTTCGACAAAGCCGGGCAAGTGGCGCGCGGAGCAGGTAGGCGTGAATGCCCCCGGCACAGAAAACAGCGCGACTTTGCGCCCGGCAAAATATTCGGACGACTGCACCGGAACCGGGCCATCGGCAGTTGCCTTCACCAGCTTTACGTCGGGCAGCTTGTCGCCAACCTGAATTGTCATATCATCATCCTTTCAAAATGGTCCTGAGTATTGGCGTTGCAATTCGGCACTCGCTGGGCTGATGTCAAGCCGGGTGATCGACCAGCGCGGACAGGCCGAGATATAATCTGCCGGAATCAAGGGCTTTACTGGTTAATTTTCCTTCACTCTCTATGTTCAAAAATCGGTAAATAGCGGCGGGTGATCCATTGCCTGACAGTCAGGGAATAAGGGGTCACCACCATGAAATATGCCGCCGGTTACAGGGCAGTCGCCGCAATCGCATCGATTTCCATCGCCAGCCCGTCCGCCGCGTGCTGGACAAAGGCAGAGGCCGATGCCGCCAAAGTGGCCAATTTGAATATGATGATGATGGTAACGGCGTTGCGCTGCCGCAAAGGACCCGATGACTTCCTCCACGACTACAACAGCTTTGTGAAAAACAACAACCATGTCATTGGCGTCCAGAATGGCGAAGTGCGCGCGCATTTCGTCCGCATCAACGGCTCCAGCGGCGCCGATGCGGCCATGGACAAATTTGTAATTGGCATCGCCAACAGCTATGGTAGCGGACATGCCAGCCTTGATTGCAAGGCGCTGAAGCAGATTGCCGCCACGTTGGCGACGCCCGGTCAAAGCGCAGCTTCACTATTGCGCATTGCCAATGATGTCGTCATCGACACGCGCTTGGCAGGGGGGCATTGCGCGGTCACGGTTGCCGCAAAATAGTCATATAAAGATTTCTTTATGTAGCATTTGCTTTCGCTGCTAATTCCGTTTAGGGGGCTGCCCAGTCTATCCTTCTGATCGGAGTTTTCCCGTGTCCGCTGATTATGTTATTGCCGATTTGTCGCTTGCCGAATTTGGCCGCGCTGAAATCAAAATTGCTGAAACCGAAATGCCGGGTCTGATGGCGCTGCGTGAAGAATATGGCGCATCGCAACCGCTGAAAGGCGCGCGGATCACCGGATCGCTGCACATGACGATCCAGACGGCGGTGCTGATAGAGACACTAACCGCACTCGGCGCTGAAGTGCGCTGGGCGACATGCAATATCTTCTCGACGCAGGATCATGCCGCGGCTGCAATTGCCGCCGCCGGGATTCCCGTTTTCGCCGTGAAGGGCGAGAGCCTTGCTGATTACTGGGACTATGTCGGGCGTATTTTCGACTGGGGCGATACCACAGCGAACCTGATCCTTGACGACGGCGGCGATGCGACCATGTTTGCGCTTTGGGGCGCACGGGTTGAGGCGGGTGAAACCCTGTTTGAACCCAGCAATGCCGAGGAAATCGAATTTGTCCGCGCGCTCAATGCCTTTTTGAAAGCCAAGCCGGGCTATCTCACTGAAAGCGTAAAGGCGATCAAGGGCGTTTCTGAAGAGACGACAACCGGCGTCCACCGCCTGTACCAGATTGCCAAGGAAGGGAAGCTTCCATTCCCTGCGATCAACGTTAACGATAGCGTCACCAAGTCGAAATTTGACAACCTCTATGGCTGTAAAGAGAGCCTTGTCGACGCCATCCGCCGCGCAACCGACGTCATGCTAGCGGGCAAGGTAGCCTGTGTTGCGGGCTTTGGTGATGTGGGCAAAGGCTCGGCCGCATCGCTCCGCCAGGGCGGCGCGCGCGTGATGGTGACCGAAGTCGATCCCATTTGCGCGCTGCAGGCCGCAATGGAGGGCTATGAAGTCGTGACGATGGAAGAAGCTGTGCAGCGCTGCGACATTTTTGTCACCGCAACGGGCAATGAGGATGTCATCACTGCCGAGCATATGAAAAATATGAAGCCGATGAGCATCGTTTGCAACATTGGCCATTTTGACAGCGAAATCCAGATTGCTGCGCTCGACAATTATAAATGGACTGAAGTGAAGCCGGGAACAGATCTGGTTGAATTTCCGGATGGAAAGCAGATCATCATTCTCGCCAAGGGCCGCCTCGTCAATCTTGGCTGTGCAACGGGACACCCCTCGTTCGTGATGTCGTCTAGCTTCACCAACCAAACGCTAGCGCAAATCGAGCTGTGGACCCGCAACGACCAGTATAAGAATGACGTATATGTGCTGCCCAAGCATCTTGATGAGAAAGTGGCGGCGCTTCACCTTGAGAAATTGGGTGTGAAACTGTCAAAGCTCAGCCCCAAGCAGGCTGCCTATATCGGGGTCAGCGAACAAGGGCCGTTCAAGCCTGATCATTATCGTTATTGATCGTTGATCTATCCACAGGGCAATTGCCCAAATCATGGCCCGGAGGCGACTCCGGGCCATTTTTTATTGCCTATTTCGGGCTTTCCATGCACCGCACCGATAATGCAAATCTGCCTATGGGATTGTTCGGCGCGTGCAGGGTGACAACCTGAATATTGCGATTATTGGCCTGTTGATCGGGGCCTGGCTGGTTGCGGCCGCAGTGGCCATCTGGCTTGGCTTGTCGCTTCAGGCCAAGGCGCGGAAAATGCTGAAGCAAACCGCGCGGTTGGGGCGGCTGCTGGAGACTGCACCGGCAACACCTGTCATTGTGCGCGGCGATGGTAAATTGGAGGCGTCGGACCGATTTGCCCGGCTCCTTGGTTTTGATCGTCCTTTGGGCCAAATGACCGATCTGGTTGATCGCGGCGACAGCGGCATTGTTGATGCGGACTGGAAGGCATTGGATGCGGCTGTACGCGAAACGCAACGCAGCGGCAGCGCATTCATGCAAAAAGTCCGTTTGCGGGATTCGGATCGTCGCTTGCTGGTGCGCGGCAATATTGCAGATGCGCAGATATATCCCAACGGAGCTGCCCTTTTGTGGTTTTTCGACCTGACCGACACGGTACGGGAGGCAGAAAAATTGGAGGAGGAGGCGCGGTCGGCCCGCAATGCCTTCGCGGCGCTGTCTGGGCTGATTGAATCGGCACCGCTTCCCATGTGGCATCGTGGTCCTGACCTGCGCCTGAGTTTTGTGAATCGGGCCTATGCCAATGCCGTCGGCGCCACTTCGGGCGACGCAGTTATCGCGGATGAAATTGAGCTGGTGGAGCCGTTTGACGGCGAAACGGCCATGACCCATGCCGCCAAGGCGCGCGAAGCCGGCGAGCCCCTGGAGCGCCATGTTTCAACCACCATAGCCGGTGAGCGGCGACAGATGCGCGTGTTTGACATTCCGCTTGGCGCGTCTGGCATTGCTGGGCTTGCCGTCGATGTTCAGGAATTGACCGATGCGCGCAGTGATTTTCGGCGATTGGCCGAATCGCAACGCGACTTGCTGGACAAAATGTCGGCGGGGGTTGCCCAATTCGCGCCAGATCGCACCCTGTCCTTTGCCAACCTTCCCTTTCAGCGGACCTTTTCCTTTCGGGACGAATGGCTGGCCGGAAACCCTGAATTTGCCCGTGTTTTTGACCGTATGCGCGAAAATGGCAAAATGCCCGAAGTGCGGGATTTCCCGGCATGGCGAGCGGAACGTGAAGGTTGGTTTCTAAATGCCACGCCGGTGGAAGAAAACTGGCTGCTGCCCGATGGTACGCACTTGCGGTTGCTTGCGCAGCCAACGCCCGATGGCGGCTTGTTGCTGATTTTTGAGGATCGCACAGAGGAAGCGCAACTAGCAAGTGCGCGCGATACGCTTCTGCGGGTTCGCACGGCAACATTTGACAACTTGTTCGAAGCGATTGCCGTTTTCGCCTCCGACGGCAAATTGTCTATCTGGAACCGCCGTTTTGGCGAGATTTGGGGCGTTGAGGAAGCTGTGCTGGCGCGGCACCCGCGATTTGACGAACTGCTGGGCACGCTGGCCGAGCATTTAAAAAAGGCCTCTCAAATCTCCGTCCTGCGTGAGCTTTTGCAAATGACGATCAGCCGTCGGGAAGCAAGGGGCAGCCAAATGTTGTTCAAGGATGGCCGTACATTCCAGCTTTCGACGGTTCCGTTGCCCGATGGCAATGCGCTGCTGGCGATGATTGATGTGACCGATGCGGCGAAGGTTGAACGAGCCTTGCGCGAGCGAGCCGACGCTCTGGCCGAGGCTGACTCGATAAAGGGGCGGTTTCTGGCCAATATGAGCTACGAATTTCGCACGCCTTTGACATCTATCGCGGGCTTTGCCGAATTATTGAAACAGGGGATTGCCGGGGAATTGACTGACCAGGCCATGGATTATGTCGATGCAATCGCCACGTCCGCTGATCGCTTGTCGCAACAGATCAATACTGTGCTGGACTTTACCCAAAGCGAGGCGGGCGCTTTGCCCCTGTCGCGCAAGGCCATTTCTGTAAAAGCGCTGGTGGAGGGGGTGGCGCAAGCATCAGCAAAGGCTGTTGCCGATCGGCACATGACACTAAAGTTAGAGATTAAGAGAAATGCTGGCAGCATAGCAGGCGATGAAAAGCGGCTCGCGCAAGCATTGGGCCAGTTGCTTGATAATGCCGTGGTCCATGGGCTGGAGGGTGGTACGGTGCTGCTCCATGCCAGCGGCGATAAGGACCAGGTCTTGCTTGCAGTCTCAGATGACGGACCCGGAATGGACAAATCCGCACAAGCAGCCGCGCTTGGTATGCCAGCGGGCAAGGATGCCGCGCCGGGCCTTGGCTTACCGCTCGCACGGCAGCTTGTGGAATCGCACGGCGGCACGCTAAGCCTTGAATCGCGGCTCGGTGAAGGGACGGCAGTGATTATAACACTGCCGCGCGCCGAGGCGGCATGATTATAGCGTCGCCAACAGCAATGCAGGAAGCGGGAGAATTGCTGGCAGCCAGACTGGATGCGGGCGACATCGTTGCGCTGCATGGCGGATTGGGCGCCGGTAAAACCCTTTTTTGCAAGGGTGTTCTAAGGGGACTGGGTTATGCTGGCGATGTGCATAGTCCCACATATACGATAACCCAGCATTATCTGCCGCCCGATGTCCGGCTTCCGGTTGTTCACGCTGACCTTTACCGCATTGATCATGCGGATGACATGGAGGAGCTTGGTCTTTTTGATCCGGCAATGGTCCATCTGGTCGAATGGGCAGAAAATGGTGGCCGATCTATGGAAGATGCACGATTCACCGTTAGGATCGAACGGATTGATGATGACCGACGCGAGTTGACGCTACAAGAAAGATGATCATGTCGACGCACACAAGCCTCCCCGATGAGCTTGCACCTTTTCTCGACGATGCCGGTTGGCGGGACGCAACGGTCACGCCGCTTGCAGGCGACGCCTCCTTTCGGCGTTATTTCCGCATCGTTGCAGATAATGGACGCAAAGCGATGCTGATGCATGCGCCTCCGCCGCATGAAGATCCCCGGCCCTTTGTGGCGATGACGGATTACCTGATTGACAATCAATTTCGCGCGCCCGCAATCTTTGCTGCCGATCCGTCTCAGGGCTTTGTGCTGCTGGAGGATTTCGGTGACAGCCGGATGCGGGAACATCTTGATGAATTTCCGGACGAAGAGCTGCCGGTCTATCGTCAGGCAGTCGATACGCTGGTGAGGCTGGCCAAAGCCCCTGCAGCGTCCGTTGCCCCTTATGACGAGGCGGCTTATCTGCGTGAAACGGCGCTGCTCGCTGAATGGTATTTGCCTGCAATGGGCATAGAGGCCGATGTCGGCCATTATGACCAGCTGTGGAAATCGGCGCTTGCGCCGTTACACGCCGTGCCGCGGGTGACGGTGCTGCGTGACTATCATGCTGAAAACATCATGCTGCTGGATGACGGGTCGCAAGGCCTGATCGATTATCAGGATGCGCTGGCCGGGCATCCAGCTTATGATCTGGTATCGATATTGCAGGATGCGCGGCGTGATGTTTCGACTACTATCGAAGCCGCGATGATCGCGCATTATACCGACAATGCCCAGCCGGACTATGATCTTGCCCTGCATTATGCGCTTTTGGGCGCGCAGCGTAATGCAAAGATCATTGGTATCTTTACGCGCCTGTGGAAACGGGATGGCAAGGCGCGTTATCTCGACTTCCTCCCGCGCATGTGGGGGCTGCTTGAGCGTGACCTGATGCACCCTGATCTCGCCGCGCTAAAGCAATGGTTCGATACAGTCATTCCGGCTGACGTGCGCGCAGCTTCGCCATTGGAGCAGGCGGGATGAGAATTGAAACTGCCATGGTGATGGCGGCTGGCCTTGGCACGCGGATGCGTCCGCTGACCGAACATACACCAAAGCCGCTTGTCGAGGTTGCGGGCAAGCCGCTGCTTGGCCATGCGCTTGATGCGCTGCGGCGGGCAGGCGTCCGCAACGTCGTGGTCAACGTCCATTATTTGCCGGAACAGGTTGAGGCTTATCTTGCCGAAAATGCCACAGACCTGAATGTCATGGTGTCGGACGAGCGCAGCCAGCTGATGGAGACAGGGGGCGGCTTGGTGCAGGCGCTACCGTTGCTGAGTGGAGGTTCGTTTTTTTGCGTCAACAGCGATGCCGTGTGGACCGATGGCAAGGTTGATGCGCTGACCCGGTTAGCGCGAAGCTGGGATCCTCGCATTATGGATGGATTGCTGTTGCTTGCGCCCCGCGACCGGGCCTTTCAGCATGGTGGCAAAGGCGATTTTTCGCTCGATGGCGACGGACGGCTTATCCGGCGCGGCAGTGCAACATCAGCGCCCTATGTTTATACCGGCATCCAGGTGCTTTCTAAGGGTTTTTTGGACGATGCGCCCCTTGGGCCATTTTCCACCAATCTGTTATGGGATCGTGCGATAACGAAAGGCCGCCTGTTCGGTCTGGAGCATCAGGGCGACTGGTTCGATATCGGCGCACCCCAAGCAATTGCACCCACTGAAGCCGCGCTGCGTGCCGATGCCTGACGGCGCCCGAACCCAGTTGTTTACTGTTCCCGTTGGCGAAAGCCTCGTCGATGTCCTTGCGCAGTATTTGTTCAATGCTCATGACGGCTCGCGTGAGGCTCTTGCCGATACGTTGATTCTTCTGCCCAATAACCGCGCAATAAAAAGCCTGACTGAGGCATTTGTCCGCCATGCAAAGGGCGGCTTGCTATTGCCACAGATGGTGGCGGTTGGCGATCTGGCGCTGGATGAACAACTCGCTCCTATTTTTGATCCGATCGGTCATATTGGCGCTCAGCCGATACCGCCAGCCATATCCGAGATTGAACGAAAAATTCTACTCGCTGGCCTGATCCGAAAGCAGCGAAGCGGTGTCGGCAGCGTCGAAGCGATGAAGCTTGCGCGGCACCTTGCAACTGCGCTCGACGCCTTGGAAGTCGAAGAAAAGGGCCTTTCCGACCTGGAAAAATGCGAAATTGGCGAGGAGCTTCAGGCGCATTGGCAGGCCGCCTATGGCGACTTTATGGCGCTTGCCCGGCTTTACGAGGCCGAACTGGCAAAGCGCAATCGGGTGAGTGCCGCGCGGCGGCGCAACATGCTTTTGTCCCGTTTTGCCGAAACCCTTCCGACGGATCGTCCGCTGGTCGCCGCCGGTATCACAACCTCAGCGCCTGCGGTGGCCCGGCTGCTGCGCGCTGTATCGCGTTTGCCGGGTGCAATGCTCATTTGGCCCAATGCCGGGTTGGACATGGCCGAGGCGGACTGGGACGCTTTGGGACCAATCCGGCGTGACGGTGCGCCTGATATTGTAGAGGAAACCCATCCTTTTTTCCACCTGAAACAATTGTTCGACCGTATGGCAATCCGCCGGGATGAACTGGAATATTTCCCGGGCACAATGCCGAGCGCGTCGCACATCAGCGCCGAGCGGGTTTTTGACAGCCCAGAGCGTGTCATGGGCTGGAGCGACCTTGCGAACGCGCAGAAGACGCTGCCGAAGGCGCGGGTCATGGTCTGTGCTGACAGCGCCGAAGAAGCCCTGGCCATTGCGATATTGATCCGGCAGGCACTTGAAAAGCCAGAGCGACAGATCGCGCTCGTTACCCCTGATCGGGAACTCGCCCGGCGCGTCACGGCGCAATTGCGGCGCTGGGATATTTTTATCGATGACAGCGCCGGTCAGCCACTGCTTGATGAGCCTTCGGCCACGTTGCTGTTAGGCTTGGCAGCCTGTTTTCAAGATTGCTGTGGTCCGGTTTCGCTTTTGTCCGTGCTCAAACATCCGCTGGCCGGTTTCGGGCAGGAGCGCCTTGAATGGCTTGAGTCGGTACGACTGCTGGACGCAGAGCTACGCGGACCGCGGCAGGGCATTGGTATCGGTGCCATCTCTGATGCTGTCCGTGCTGCGATACCACAGGGGCAGTCGCAAAGTCCGCTATTGTCGTGGTGGAATAGCATCGCAGGCGTTTTTGCGCCGTTTGAAGGGGCGGATGCGTTGCCGCTTCCTGCCTTTATTGACGCACTGTCGCGTATCGCTGGGGAATTGAGCGCAGGGCGAGTCTGGCTGGGTCAGGCCGGGCGGCACGTTGCGCAATTGCTTGAGGATTATGCCGCGTGCGACCTTTCCGGAATAGGAGAGGTCGATCGCAACATCGCGCCCCGCCTGCTGCAGCAATTGCTGGAAGGTGAAGTTGTCAGGCCAGCATATGGCAGCCATCCGCGTGTGTCGCTTTATGGGCTGTTGGAGGCCCGATTGCAGCAGGCAGATTTCGTCATTTGTGGCGGCCTGAATGAAGGGAGTTGGCCGCAATTGCCATCCCCCGATCCATGGTTGGCACCGCGTCTGCGCCGGGACCTTGGCCTTCCGGGGCTGGAACGCAATATCGGGCTGTCTGCGCACGACCTGCTCAGCCTTTTGGGATCGGATGAGATTGTCTTGAGCCGGGCCGAACGGGATCGTGCTGGCCCCACTGTGGCATCGCGCTTCCTGCTCCGCATTCAGGCGCTGGCAGGATCCTCGCTGAAGATCGAGGAAGATGCGCCAAGGCTCGCGCGGGCTTTGGATCAAGGCTTGCCAAAAATCGAAGTTGAACCGCCCTCGGTCAGGCCTAGCCCCACACAGCGAAAGGTTGCGGTTTCCGTGACGCAGGTCGATGTGCTGAGGGCTGATCCTTTCGCATTTTATGCGCGCAAAATTCTGGATCTGCCGGTGCTAGCTGAGGTTGATGCAGCCCCTCATGCGGCGTGGCGTGGCACAGCCATTCACGCCCTGTTGGAGGAGTGGGCAAAATCCGACGCGCTTGCCCCTCAAAAGCTGATCGAGCGGGCCGATGCAATGTTGGCTAACCCGGCGATCAGCCCGGTTTTGCGTACATTGTGGCAACCGCGGATCAGCGCGGCGCTTACATGGTTGGCAAACGAAAGCGTCCGGCTCCAGCAGGAGGAGGGAAGGCGGCTGCTCGGGGCGGAATGCTGGGGCAATACAAAGATAGCGGGCGTTACCCTGTCGGCGAAGGCAGACCGGATCGACAGCGACCGTGACGGAAAACTGGTGATCATTGACTATAAAACCGGCTCAGCTCCTGCGATTGGCAAAATTGCCGCAGGCTACGCCCTGCAGTTGGGTCTGATCGGCGTCATCGCGCAAGACGGCGGCTTTGAACGGGTTAGCGGTGCAGCTGGAACCTTTGAATATTGGACATTGAACAAACGCGGCGACGGAGGCTTTGGCAAAATTGTCGCGCCTTTGGCTTCCCAAAAAATTGCGGACCATATCCGGGCGGACTTTACCGGCTTTGCCTTTGATGCTGCCGAAACTGCCTTTCGGCAGTGGATCCTTGGCGATGCGCCCTTTGTTGCAAAGCTGAACCCCGAATTTGCTGTTGGTGCCGACTATGATCAATTGGCCCGACTCTCAGAATGGTACGGGCGTGCGCCTGCAAAAGGTGGGCAATGAGCGGTTCTGCCAAATCGCCGGATCGGCTGACGCAGGCGCAACATGCCGCCGTCAACCCCGCAGACGATATCTGGCTCAGTGCATCGGCTGGGTCGGGCAAGACACAAGTGCTATCCGCGCGTGTCCTGCGGCTTTTGCTAGAACCCGGCGTCAACCCCGACAACCTGCTGTGCCTGACATTCACCAAAGCCGCTGCTGCCGAAATGGCCGAACGGATCAATCGCCGCCTTGGAGGCTGGGTGCAGATGAAGGGCGGCGACTTGGCGAACGAACTGGAAGCGCTGGGGGCCGATAGCGGACCGGAGGGAAGAGCACGCGCACGTCGACTTTTCGCCAAGGTGCTGGATGCGCCCGGCGGCGGACTGCAAATCATGACGATCCATGGTTTTTGCCAATCGCTTTTGGCCTCTTTTCCGGAAGAGGCCGGTCTGACACCTGGCTTTGAACCGGTTGAGGGCAGGGCGCTGGATGAATTGCTGAATGATACGCTGGCTGACCTTGTCCGTTCGGCTGATTTGGCGGGTGATGACTGGATCGTGCGCAATATCCAGCGCCTTAGCCTCGACCTTGGCGAAGATGCTGCATTCGCTTTCCTGAAAAAATGCGCGTCGCGTGCCGACACACTTCGCACCATGCCCGATGGCCCCGGCGCACTTGTTTTTGCCCGCCGTTTGATCGGGCTGGATTTTGAAGGACCCGTTGAGGAAGAATTGGCCAGGCGCTGCGCCGATGATGCCATTGACCTGCCGCTTATCAGGAAACAGTTTGATCATAACAAAGGCTGGGCCACTGACACGGGCCAAAAGCGCGCAGACAGGATCGCGATCTGGCTGAGCCTCGATCCCAAAGCGCGAGCCGAGATGCTGGATGATTTGCACAGTTGCTGGGCCACAAAGGCGGGCACAACAGTCAAGCTATTTGACAAAAAGGATCCTGCCTTCCCGCAATTGGCCGATGCTGCGGTCCAATGGACCAACAGCCTTTTGGCACTGCGCAGCCTTTCGCATTACGCCGACCGCCATGCCTCCGCGCTGCTTGCAGGGAAAGCCTTTGCTCTGCGTTATGCAGAACTGAAGGATGCGCGCGGGCTGATTGATTTTGATGATATGATCCTGCGCTCGGCCGATTTGCTGAACCGGCCCGGTATATCCTTATGGGTCCGATATAAGCTGGACCGGCGCATTGACCATGTGCTGGTCGATGAGGCGCAGGATACCAATGCAGCCCAATGGGCCATTATCCGCGCAATCGCAGGCGATTTTCACGCCGGAGCTGCTGCCAAGGGCGAAGCCAGCCGGACCATCTTTGCTGTCGGCGATTATAAACAGGCAATTTACGGTTTTCAGGGGACCGACCCGGAGCGCTATAAGGAAGCAGGCGAGCAGTTTGCGACCGATATTGAAGCGTCTGGTAAGATATTGCATCGCGTGACGCTGGCGCAGTCGTTCCGTTCCACGCCGCCGATACTGGATTTCGTCAATGTCGTTATCGATGAATTGGGTGCGCCGGCACTGGGCATCGATGAACCCATCGCTGATCATTTGAGCGAGCTGCCCTTTGTCGGCGGCGTCGAATTGATGCGTCCTGTCTATCCGTTCGGAGGCGAGCAGGATCAGGAAGCGGACCAGCCGGACAGCGAGGCTGATGAAAGCTGGATGAGCGAGGAAAAGCTGAACCTTGCGAACAGGATCGCAAAATATGTCCGCAATCTGATCGACGAAAGGCCGGTTCTGGCAACAACCGGCAGACCACTGCTTCCCGGCGACATCATGATCCTGCTGAGTAAGCGGACTCAGTTGGCCGGGCTTATCGTTTCACGGCTGCATGCCGCAGGCGTCCCTGTCGCGGGTATCGATCGCCTGCGGATCAGCGAGCCCATTGCGGTTCAGGACCTGATCTCTGCTATCCGTTTCGCATTGCAGCCGGGCGATGATCTAAGTCTTGCCTGCCTGCTGGTTTCGCCCCTGATCGGTTGGACGCAGGAGCAATTGCTTGCCCATGGATACCGTGAAAAGGGGCATGGGCTGTGGCGGCATTTGCGTGCGCAGGCCAGTATTGCAGACGATCTGCAGCCGCTGCGTGACATGCTGGCAAATGCCGACATGATGACGCCCTACGCGTTCCTTGAAAATATCCTGTCTGGCACGACAAGAGGCCGAGCAAAATTTCTGGCCCGCTTGGGCAGCGAAACACTGGTACCCATTGAAGAGTTATTAAACCAGGCGTTGCGTTATCAGGCCGAGGGTGGTTCTTCGTTGCAAGGCTTTCTGGATTGGTTTGTAAAGGGCGGCGAGATCGTCAAGCGCGAGGGGCTAGCCAGCAGCAGCGATGTCAGGGTGATGACCGTACATGGGGCAAAGGGCTTGCAGGCCCCGGTCGTTATATTGGCCGATGCAACGGTCGATCCGCTCAAAAGCGGTGACCGTTCAGCGGGTATCGATTTTGCCCTAGACAAGGATTTGCGCCTGCCCATGCTGCCGATCAAAAAAAGTGACCGTGCAGGCAGACTGGAAGAAATCGCGGCGCGCGCCGAGGAAGCGGAGCTGAAAGAGCATTATCGGCTGTTATATGTTGCCATGACCCGCGCGGCGGAACGGTTGGTGGTCGCAGGTGCGCTAGGGGTGAAAACGAATGGCGAAGTGCCCCAAAAAAGCTGGTTTCAACCGCTAGAGGCAGCAATGCGGCAATTGGGCGTTGAATGGGAAGACAGCACGCTTTGGGGGTCCCGCATGCGCTATTTGATGGAAGGGACAGAGGCTGGCCGCGCAGGCCCGGCCAGTGTTTCTGCCGTTGATGTCGCTCTGCCGCGATGGCTGCTCGACAAGGCACCTGCCGAAAGCACGCCGCCAAGGCCGCTTTCGCCATCGAAATTGGATGATGACCTGTTTGGCGAACCGCCAGCAAGTGCCGATCTGCAAATTGCGGCGCGTCGGGGACGGATGCTGCACATGCTTTTCCAGCTTTATGATGGCCGCGATATTGGTGATTTTGCCCGGGCCTCGCTGGCATGGCTGGCACGGCAGGACCCTGCGCATAGCTTTGACCATGCCATGGCGGTCCAAGAGATAGCAGCGGTCATAGAACATCCCGAATGGGGCAGCCTGTTTTCAACGCGCGCCCGATCAGAAGTGCCTTTGGCCGCTCAGGTAGGCAATGTGGTTGTTTCCGGCCGTGTCGACCGCCTGCTGGTCGAGGGTAACAGCGTGCGCGTTATCGACTTCAAGACCGGGCGGCGCGCACCCGCCACTGAAGGCGAGGTGGCGATTCCGTTGATGCGGCAAATGGCGCATTATGTGGCGGCGCTGAAGACGATATTTCCCGATGCTATTGTCGAAGCAGCGTTGCTCTACACAGCTGTTCCCAAGCTTATAACCTTAAGCGATGCCGCGCTCGCACCGCACAAGCCTGTGTCACCTTGACCCAAGCAAATCTTTTGCCCGCTGCTGCTTGCAACCCATTGCGCAGCGCCATACATCTCAAGCCAAAGAAAAGGAGTTTATCATGGCGACGACCGCAGTAGGCGACGATAATTTTGACAATGATGTTCTGGCATCGGAAAAGCCGGTTCTGGTGGATTTCTGGGCCGAATGGTGCGGGCCGTGCAAAATGATCGGCCCCGCGCTGGAAGAAATCAGTGACGAACTTGGTGACAAGGTGACCATTGCCAAACTGAACATTGACGACCACCCCGACACCCCAAGTAAATATGGCGTCCGCGGGATTCCGACGATGATATTGTTCAAAAATGGCGAGATCGTGGATACAAAAGTCGGGGCTGCACCAAAGGCCCAGCTGAAAAGCTGGCTCGAAAGCGCGCTTTAACTCCGGTAATCCGCATTAATCGAGATATAGCCATGGGTGAGGTCGCACGTCCAAACGGTCGCGCGACCCTCGCCTAGGCCAATATCTACCGAAATGCGTATTTCCTGTCCTTTGAGATGCGCATTGACCGGCTCTTCGTCATAGCCTTCTACGGCCAAGCCATTTGCCGCCACCGCGATACCGCCGAAACGGATGGATAGCCGGTCACGGTCAGCGGGTTCACCTGCTTTGCCAACCGCCATGACAATCCGGCCCCAATTGGCATCCTCCCCGGCAATGGCGGTTTTCACCAGCGGTGAATTGGCGATGGCCATACCGAGGCGATGGGCGCTGTCATCCGAAACAGCGCCCGTTACTTCAATCTCGATAAATTTCTGCGCACCTTCGCCATCTTTGACCACAAGATGGGCCAATTGGCGGCAAACGTCATGCAATGCGGCGGCAAAGGCATCGGCGCCTGCATCGACAAAGGAACTAAGCGCGGCATTGCCTGCCTTGCCCGTAGCAAATGCCAGCACCGTATCGGACGTCGAAGTGTCACTGTCTACAGTGATGCAATTGAAGGTTTGCGCGTTGGATGCGGAAAGCAATTTTTGCAAAAAGGCTGGATCAACGGCCGCATCGGTGAAGATGTAGCCTAGCATTGTGGCCATATCCGGGGCGATCATGCCGCTGCCCTTGATGATGCCGACAATCTCGATCCGCTGGCCATCGACAATAGCAGTTGCGACCGCGCCTTTGGCAAAAGTGTCCGTGGTACCGATGGTGTCTGCAGCTTCTTTCCAACTGCACGGCTGCGCTGCGAAAACTGCCCGCAACCCAGCCTCAGCCTTTTCTTTGGGCAAGGGGACGCCAATGACACCTGTTGATGAAACAAAAACCTCGTGCGCAGAGCAGCCTAAGTGGGCGCTAACTTGATCGACAATGGCCATCACCGCTTCGCGCCCGCGATAGCCGGTGAAAGCATTGCTGTTCCCCGCGTTGACAATCAGCGCGCGGGCGCGGCCGCCCCGGATGTTCTCGCGGCAAATCTCAACTTCGGTCGAACAGCAGATGTTGCGCGTCGTAACGCCTGCAACGCTGGTGCCCTCGGCCAGCTCAACGAAAGTCAGGTCGCAACGGTCCCATGTCTTATAGTGGGCGCGGGCGACGCGCGGGGTCGCCCCCGCAATTGTGGGCATGGCCGGAAAGGGCAGGGCAAGTGGCGATTGTGCTGACAAAACGCATTTCTCTCGATAATCGTTGCGGGAACGGAGGGTGAATTGGTGATCGCTTACGTGCTTCTTTTGCTGGCCGCAACCGATGTGAAGAAAGCAGAGTCGCCAGCCCATCAATGTAGCGATGGCACATGGGTGACCCAACGCTCGGCCTGTCCGCCGGAGAGCCCGCCCGGCGGGCCATTTGAGGTTAGGGTTAACGCTCCGCCGCCAACGGCGAGCAGCAAACCTGTGCCCTCAAACAATCCCGGCCTATGGGTCAGAACCGAGGACTATCCGTCGCATGCGCTGCGCGCCGAGGAAGAGGGAACGGTTGCTTTCAGCCTTACGGTCGGTCCTGACGGGATGGTAAGGGGCTGCGAAGTCACAATGACCAGTGGCTACACCTCCTTGGACCAGGCGACCTGTCGCCACATTACGCGGCGCGCCCGGTTTTTTCCGGCACGCGACAATGCCGGCAAGCCTGTCGAGGGTCATTACCGGAACCGGGTCGCATGGAAAATCCCGGCGGTGCCAAGCTTTGCGCGGCAAACCGATTTCACCCCCTTTGGCCCGCAACCGACCTATGGCGTGACAATAGAACTCGACGAGGCCGATTATCCATTGGAAGCCTTGGAAAACGGGATGCGCGGCTATGCCGACATAGTGCTGACCATATCGGATAGCGGGACAGTAACCGATTGCGTGATCGAGGAAGGGACGGGGCATGACCTGTTGGACCGGCAATCCTGCGAAGTTGCAAGACGCTGGACCTTTGTGCCGTCGCGCGATGCCAGTGGCAAAGCAGTGGGCGGCACTACGCGGCACCTGATCAGCTGGATCCTGCCCGATGCGTGGAAAAGGCCGCCCACTGTTGATGTGCTGCCCAAATCGCCGATGCAGGCGCCGTGACAATCCGGCATGGACTATCGAATTAACCCTATCTATAGGCCCGCAAGACTAAAAGGGTGATGCAATGCGTCTGCTGATCTATCTTCTTGCGTTGTTGGGCGGCTTTTCTGCCGCTCAAGCTGCGCGTGCAGAGATCATTGCAACCTCTCCAGTAGCGCAAAGCGCCGTTGCCGTTGCGGACACCGTTGTGTCCGATGTCGCGCGGGGAGGCGTCTTTCGCACCACCCCATCGCCTGTGGTCCAGACGACCGCATCCGGGCCAAAGCTGCCCTTTGCTGTTGTTGCCGATACGCCTGTAACGCGTTTTGATGCTGCCCGCGAATAGTCGCTAGCGCACTCTATCTTGCCGCATTTGCGGAACGTAGCGCTGCCTTTGTCAGGCGGCTGACCTTTACACAATAGATTCAGGAATTTCCTATGCTCGGCGCTGTTGCCAAAGCCATTTTCGGGTCGTCAAACGACCGCTATGTCAAACAGACGATGAAAATCGTCGCAAAAATCAATGCTCTTGAACCCGGCATTGCATCACTTTCGGATGAGGATCTTAAAGCCCAGACGCAAAAGTTCCGCGACCGGCTTGAGGCGGGTGAAACGCTGGACGACATATTGCCAGAAGCCTTTGCCACGGTGCGCGAAGCATCGGTGCGCACATTGGGAATGCGTCATTTCGATGTGCAGATGGTGGGCGGCATTGTGCTGCATCGCGGCGAAATCGCGGAAATGCGCACGGGTGAGGGCAAGACGCTGGTGGCGACGCTTGCGACCTATCTGAACGCCATTGAAGGCAAGGGCGTGCATGTCGTTACGGTCAATGATTATTTGGCCAGCCGCGACGCCGAATGGATGGGGCAAATCCACACATTTCTGGGCCTGACCATTGGTGTGATCGTCCCCAACCTTAGCGAGAGTGAGCGCCGGGCTGCTTATGCCTGCGACATCACCTATGCGACGAACAACGAGCTGGGTTTTGACTATCTGCGCGACAATATGAAGATGGAGCGCGCACAGATGGTGCAGCGTCCTTTCAACTATGCGATTGTTGATGAAGTCGATTCCATCCTGGTGGACGAGGCGCGCACGCCACTGATCATTTCTGGCCCGACCGATGACAAATCGGAACTTTATCAAGCCGTGCACCAGATTGTGCTGCAATTGGTGCCAGAGGATTATGAGGCGGACGAAAAGAGCCGCAACGTAACGCTGACCGAAGATGGGACGGAAAAGGCAGAACGCCTGCTGGAGGCTGCGGGGCTCTTGGTCGGCAGCAATCTTTATGATGCGGAAAATACCCAGGTTGTGCACCATCTAGACCAGGCCTTGAAAGCCAATGTCATGTTCAAGCTGGATACCGACTATATCGTCAAGGACGGCAAGATCGTTATCATTGACGAATTCACCGGCCGCATGATGGAGGGTCGCCGCTGGTCCAACGGTTTGCACCAGGCTGTCGAGGCGAAAGAAGGCGTCAAGATCGAGCCGGAAAACCAGACGCT
>CAZNEO010000038.1:0-22854 GCA_964572205.1 uncultured Sphingorhabdus sp. | reverse complement strand
TTGGCCCTGTCGACCAAAGCGGCCCGCGCACGGACAAGTTGTTCGTGCAGGAAGGTCGCAAGGTTTTTAAAGAGGTTGTGCCCATGGTCGCGCAAATGATCGTCGATCATGCCGCTGATCTGGGGCTGGAAAGCGCTGCCCTTCGCCGCCTTTGGCTGCATCAGGCGAACACCGGCATGAATCGCCTGATTGCCCAGCGCGTTCTGGGGCATGAGGCGGACGAGGATGAAAGCCCAACCGTTCTCGACACCTATGCCAATACCTCAAGCGCAGGATCGATCATCGCCTTTCACAAACATTCGGACGATCTGGCGGTCGGCGACACCGGGCTGATCTGCTCGTTCGGGGCGGGCTATTCGGCGGGGACGGTTTTTGTGCGCAAGATGGGGTGAGCCATCCCATCGATTTCCCGGTTTTTTTAAACGAGCTCTACAGACAGATAGTCCAGCTTGCTGGCCTGCTTGGCCAGTTTTCGGTCAAAGGTCAAAAAGCTTTGGCAATCTGCGCTTCGTGCGAGGTGAAGTGCATCGGCGAAGTCCATACCCCCTGCCGCAGCGTCTAGCGCCCTTGCAACTTCAAAAGGCTCCTCGATTTCGACGCCTGGCAAGCCAGCAATCCGCCGCAAGCCATCGGCGACTTCAAGAGCCGAGAACCCATATCCGGAACGCAGCACCCACTCGCTTTCAAGGATCACAGTAATACCCAAGAAGATATCACCGCCCGCAAAAACGCGCTTCGCCCGCTCTGCCTGTTCCGGATCATCGCCGGTTAGCAGCCGAACGATGATATTGGTATCAACGGCGCGCACGGCGCTTTGCCTCGCGCGCAACCGCAGCATTCATGTCCTCAACCGACAAGGGCGGACCTCCATGGTGGAGGTAGCCAGCCACTTCATCCAGCGCCGTGGGCGCGAAGATGGGGACGGCCTTTAGCAGCACACCGTCGGGCGTATCTTCGACCGTCAGCCTGGTCCCTGCCGACCAGCGCCGCTTGTCACGAATCGCTTTGGGCAGGATGACCTGCCCTTTCGTGGATACTATTGTGCTGATACGCCCCAGAAATCCCATCGCTGGCTGCCATTTGTAAGATCAAGGTAAGATAGATCATCCAAAGGACCAAATCAAGCCAGCAATCTCTTCAACCCATCCCGGTCCAGTTTGCCATTGGCATTTTTCGGAAACTCCGTCAGCCACACATAGTCGGCGGGCTGCATGAAATTGGGCAGAGCTGCTTTCATATGCGCGCGCAATCTGTCTTCGTCCGGCGCGCCCAACGCCCGCACAAACAGCACAATGGCCTCGCCCAGCCGTTCATCTTTGCGCCCAAGCGCGCAGGCCTCTGCGATCAATCCGCTTTCAACGGCGGCTTCCTCCACCTCCGTGGGGGAGACGCGGTTGCCGCTGGTTTTGATCATCGCATCATCGCGGCCCACAAAATAGAGCAGGCCATCGGCGTCGCGCCACACTGTGTCACCCGACCACACAGCCAAGCCACCATAGCGCGAAAAGGATGGCGCAGGTTTGTAGCGCGCGGCGGTTTTTTCGGCATCCTGCCAATAGCCTTGCGCGACCAGAGGCCCGGCATGGACGAGTTCGCCATGTTCATTCGGGGCGGCTTCGCTGCCGTCCTTTGCCACCACCATGATCTCGGCATGGGGGATGGCGCGGCCCATGCTGACCGGATTATCGTCGATCAAGCATGGATCAAGATAGGTCGACCGAAAGGCCTCGGTCAGGCCATACATGGCGTAAATGTCAGTTTTCGCGCCGAATACATGGCGCAACCCCTTGACCAAAGTGGGCGTCAGCGCACCGCCGCTGTTAGTCAGACGGCGCATCGTTGCGGTTGCTTCCGTCGGCCACTCCTGCTCCGTCAACTGCACCCAGAGCGGCGGAACGGCGGCCAGCGTTGTGACACCATATTTGGCACATGCCTTTATTACGTCTTTGGCAGTCAGATAATCCAGCGGGGCGACGCAACCGCCCGCTTGCCAGGTCGAAAACAGCTGGTTCTGGCCATAGTCAAAGCTGAGCGGCAGCACCGCCAGCGTCACATCATCGGCGCGAAGTTTCAGATAGCTTGCGACACTGACGGCACCAATTGTCAGGTTCGCATGGCTAAGCATGACGCCTTTTGGTCTGCCTGTCGAACCGCTGGTATAAAGGATGGCGGCAAGGCCATGGACATCGGCGTCGGCAGGCAGAGGCGGCAATGGGGCGATGCTCTCGTCGTCAAGCAAGGCCTGCACCTCGGCTTCGTCGAGTATCGCATAATCCTGATCCAACTGCCCTGCCCGGACCGCACTGGTCACCAGAGCAGCCGCGCCGCTGTCGGACATGATATGCGCGACCTGCGCAGGTTTCAGCAGCGGGTTTACCGGCACATGCACTAGCCCGGCGCGCACAGCGGCCAGCGGCATCAGGCAGGCAAGCTCAGTCTTAGGCAGCCAGGTCGCAACACGCGCGCCAGCGGCAAAACCCTGCTCCGCCAAAATTTTTGCCAGCCGACCGATACGGATGTTTAACGCCTGATAGCTAAACAGCCTTTCCTTGAGGCGCAGTGCGGGGGCATCCGCCGCACCACGCAGGGGCAAATGATCAAGTGGAAATGCTGGAAAATCGTCGGTCATTGGGCCATCTGCTTGAACGAACAGGGTTAATTGGGGGCCATTTCTGCCAGTGAAAGGTGAATATCATCATAATTTCCTGACCGCACAAGCGGCAGCGGCTGGCGCGTTGGACCGCGAGCAGCAAGCAGCGCTGTTTGACCGGCTGGAGTGGAGCGAAACGCTGCACCGCATGGCGCTGCGCGACCGGTCGCCACTGCTGGTGCGCACGCAGGATGGCGAAGCGGAATTATGGCTGACCCTGATGCAGCAGGGACGCGGCCATTATGCCGCGCTGGCCAACTGGTATAATTTCCATTGGCGTCCGGTTTTCAAAGCTGCGCCGAACGAGGTCACGCGCCTTGCCCTGCTGCGCGAAGCTGCGCAGACTGTGCGCGGGCAGGCACGGCGGCTTTCCCTGTCCCCTGTCCCTGACGAGGATCAGAGTGCGACCCTGATTGCCGCCGCCTT
Source organism: uncultured Sphingorhabdus sp. (assembly GCA_964572205.1). GTDB lineage: Bacteria > Pseudomonadota > Alphaproteobacteria > Sphingomonadales > Sphingomonadaceae > Sphingorhabdus_B. The sequence continues at coordinate 19,778 of CAZNEO010000038.1, read as the reverse complement.
TGCGCAGACGGGCTGGTCAGTATTCCGGACGCCGTGCGATGAAAACCATGTGCTGCATGTCGGCGGGCGCAGTTTCGATACCTATTGGGAAAGCCGCCCAAGCCGCCTGAAAAACACCGTCAAGCGCAAGGGCAAAACCGGCGTCGTAACTATCCGCATCGACCGCGAATTCTCCCCCGAAAGCTGGGCGGATTATGAACAGGTTTATGCCAGAAGCTGGAAACCGCACGAAGGCAGCCCAGCATTCCTGCGCCAGCTGGCCGAGCGGGAGGGCGTGGCCGGTGCATTGCGGCTTGGCCTTGCCTATATTGAGGGGCAGCCGGTTGCCGCGCAATTCTGGACCATGGAAAATGGCACCGCGCTGATCCACAAGCTTGCTTATGATGAACGGCATTTGTCCGCATCCCCGGGCACTTTGCTGTCAGCCGCCATGTTCCAACATGTGATTGATGTCGATCATGCCGAGTTGATCGATTACGGCACAGGCAGCGACAGTTACAAGGCGGACTGGATGGAAGCGATGCGGCCGCGATACCGGCTGGAAATATTCTGGCCAAACCATCCCGCCAACTGGCCGCACATTGCGCGGCACATGCTGCGCGCCTATCGTTCCCAAAAATAGAAAGCCGAAAAAAATGCCCTTTGTCGAAGACGAAACCGAAACCACTATCCGAACCCTGCTGATCGACGTTTTGGGCGTTGCGCCCGCTACGGTTGCTGCGATGACCGATGACACGCCACTGTTCGGCGCGCTGCCCGAACTTGATTCGATGGCGGTTGCAGGCCTGCTGACCGAAATGGAGGACAGGCTGGATGTCATGATTGACGATGACGAAATTGATGGCGAACTGTTTGAAAGCTTTGGCAGTCTGGTGGCCTTTGCCAAGGCCAAGGTAGGCAATCGGGATTAAAGGCGTGACGCCCGCCTTTTGCCGAAGCTATCGCCATGGCGGGCGCCATGAATTTTGCCTTTGTTTCGGGATTGGCTTTGCCCGGCAAATATTGATTGTTCCGCCGCTGTTCGACGAAATGAACCGAGTGCGCCGGATGCTGGTACAGACCATGCGCGACCTTGAAGCGCGCGGCATTGGCAGCCTGTTGATTGATCTGCCCGGTTGTAATGAAAGTCTTGCCCCGCTTGAGGCGCAAAACCTTGACGTCTGGCGCGATGCCGTGGCGCACTGTGCAGAAACGCTTGGCGCGACCCATATTGCCGCATTGCGCGGCGGCGCGCTGATCGATGATCGCCCTGCCCTGCCCCATTGGCGGCTTGCCCCGGTCAAGGGAGCATCGATCCTGAAAACAATGGTCCGCACCCGGATCGCCGGAGACAAGGAAGCAGGCGTTGCAACCAGCGAAGCCGACCTGATGGCCCAGGCGGAAAATATGCCAATTGAGCTGGCCGGAAACCGCCTTGGCCCGCACATGATCGCGCAGCTAAAATGCGCCGAGCCCGCAGCAGCCCATGCCCTGTTGGACCGTAAGCTTGGCGAGGATGTTGCCGGTTCGCCGCTGTGGCTGCGCGCGGAACCAGCCGAGGATGCCACCATGTCCGCCGCGATTGCCGCCGACCTTGATCGCTGGAGTGCATCATGCGGCGGATGATTCGTTTCGACTGCCACGGTGAGCAGCTTTCCGGCACGCTGGACGAAGGCAGCAACCCTGTCGGCCTGCTGATCGTCAGCGGCGGCAATGAAATTCGCAGTGGGGCCCATTCCGGCCAGGCCATTATGGCGGCGCATTTCGCAGCAATGGGCCATCCCGTGCTGCGTTATGACCGGCGCGGCGTTGGCGACAGCGAAGGGGATAATGGCGGCTTTGAAAGCAGCGGGCCTGACATCACTGCTGCTGCCGAAGCGATGCGCCGCGAAATGCCAAGCATCCAGCGTCTGGTGGCCTTTGGCAATTGCGATGCCGCCAGCGCGCTTGCCCTATTCCATTCCGGCACTGGCATCGACGCCCTGTTACTCGCCAATCCATGGGTGATTGAAGCCAGCGGCGAGGAGGGCCCAACCCGCCCGAGCGCAGCGGCGATCCGCAGTCGTTACTGGAATCGCCTGAAAAATCCGCGCAGCTTGCTTGACTTGTTAAGCGGCAAGATTGACCTCAAAAAACTGGCTGGTGGATTGGTGAGAGCAGCGCAGCAGGAAAAGCCCAGTGGCTTGGCTGCGCGCGTGGCCGATGCATTGTCCGCTGCGTCCATCCCCGCTACCATCCTGATCGCCGAACGCGATACGACGGCGATGGCATTCATGACAGCATGGCAGGATCAGGCTTTTGCAACGGTGCGTGCCAAAACGGCATTGCGCAGTTTTGCAACAGCCTCACACAGCTTTGCCGATGCAGCGTCAAAGACATGGCTGCTGGACCAGATCAAGGCTGCGCTCGCCAGTCAATAAGCAATGGAACCAATCCCGGCGATGGCCTATGATGCTGCATCTGGGAAAGGGCCAAACGATGCTGGCAACGGGTTTTGCATTATTGCTGTTTTCAGGCTCTGCCCCGTTGCTGTCGTCAACCACCTTCACTGTTCCGACGGTCCATTACTTTGATGAAGAAAAATGGAAGGCAGAGGAGCGCGCCCGTCGAAAGAAATTTGGTCCGCTCTGCCGGAAAATCCTGCGTCAACGCACGAGGTTGGAAAGCATTATCAACGACCCAGCGATCAGCGACCGCGATATCTCCGATGCTGCGGGCTATCTGCTGGATGGGCGTTATGGCTGCCGCGCGCTGCCGGACCTGTCGGTTGCGTTGCTCAACCAGATGGTCATGGCCGCCCCATTTGATGTTCCGCGCGGCTATCTTGAACAGCTGGGCAGCTATTCGCTGGTGGCCGACGCTGCCTTGACCGAGGAACGCTGGTTTGAAATCGGGCAGATTATGTGGGTGCGCGGTTCTGTCGAAATGCAATCGCTGAAACAGACCGACGCAGAACGGCATGCCTTTATAGCGCGTGACGACGTCTGGGCCTATTTGCTGGGCGGGTCGCGGGAAAACTGGCGGCGTGACGAGACAATGGCCGACGCATTGTTAGATCCGCAATCGCCGCGTTATGATCCCGATGCGGCGGTCGCCTATATTGAACAAAACCTGCTTTCGAACGCTGCTTTGAATTATAGGGCCGCTCGTCATTTGCTTGAAAATCCAGCAATCGACAATAGCGAAGCCCGCGCCGTATCGCTTTTGAAGAGGGCCGCGCCCTATCTTGATGACGCAAGGATCCGATATTTCGAAATAGTCCGACCGCGCTTGAAGAGCGGGGACCCTGAAATCCGGAACAGCGCCGTGCAGGAACTTGTAGCGATGTTGCCTTTGGGAAAAGAAATGGCCGCCGCCGCCCGCCGCGAGCTGTTGCCGGTCTTTACCGCCTATCTTTCCCAATCGGATGAGGCCACTGCATGGCAGGCCAGTGCCATGCTGGCGCAATTTTACATGGATGGCACAAAGCAGGCGGAAGGCGCGCTGTTGCCATGGTTGGACAAGCAGGTGCAGGGCGGCGGCGATCTTCCCAAGGCGCAGGGCCTTTCAACGCTCGCTTCGCTGGCCATGGCGGGCAGCGAGGCTGCCTTAGCCTTGATTGAGGCCGATATTGCCCGTGCCGGTGGTGCTGTCGACTTTGGCCTTGTTGGCGAGGCGCAGGGCCTGCGCCGCGATTTCATTATAGCGCGTGACTATCCCGCAGCTGCCAGGCGCCAGGAATTGGAGGGCGTGGTATCGGCGCGATTGCTGATCGCCCCCAATGGCCGTCCGCTCTACGGCACGATCATCACCAGTGCCGGTGCGATTTTGGACGATAGCGTGCTACGCAACGCGATCCGCCGCGTCCGCCTGAAATTTGCGGAGCAGGATGGCCGCTATCGCTGGGTGCAATTGCCCGATATCCAGTTTCGCTTGGCACCATGCACCCCCGGCGCGCCGGTCGCACCGTTGCGGCCCGATGCCGTGCTGGTCGAGGCCGAATGCAGGATTGTCGTGCAAAACCTGCCCATTTCCTAGGTTTGCGATCTTGATTCAAAGGGAGCGAGGGCGCTTACGCCAAGACCTTCATAGCTCTGCCCATGTCGTTGGTCGAAAGTGATATTTACAAACGTAGTCGCGACGATTACGTCTGTAGTCATTAATCAGGGAAACGATAATGGCCCAAAATCCGACCGAGCGCATCAGTGATGCCGAACTTGCCGTTATGGAAGTGCTGTGGGACGAAGCGCCGCTGACAGCGACGGACGTTGCAAGCCGTATCGTCGCGCAGCGCGACTGGTCACTTGCCACCGTCAAGACCTTGCTATCGCGACTGGTGGCAAAGCAGGCCATTGCCCATAATCTGGATGGCCGCCGGTTTCTCTATTCACCGCTGGTTGAACGCGAGGCCTATGTCGCGGGCGAATCGCGGCGGCTGGTCGACCGGTTTTTTGGCGGCAAGCTGATGCCGCTGTTTGCCCATCTGGCAGGGCAGGAAACGCTTTCGGACGAGGACATAGCAGAAATACAAAGGCTATTGCGGGAGAAGAAGTCATGACTGATTGGCTTTACGACAGCTTGCTGGCGACCAGCGCGCTTTTGCTGCTGGTGCTGATGATCCGGGGGCCGGTCGCGCGGCATTTCGGGCCGAGCGTTGCCTATTGGCTCTGGCTGCTGCCCGCGATGCGCGCGCTCATGCCTTCATTAAGCCGCGAAGTCGCTGCCCCGGCGGCGGCGGACATGGTCTTTGTCAACGAAGCGGCAGCGCCGATCACCGTTGTCGAGGCTGCGACAACTGCATCGTCTGCGCCCGCGATTGACTGGACCGGGATCGGCCTGACTCTGTGGCTGGGCGGAGCCGCGCTGCTCTTCATCGTGCAAATGATGCGCTATATTGCGCTGCGCGATGAACTGCTCGGCGATGCTGTGGAAATCGACCGCATTGGCGACATCCGTGTGATCCAGACCGACCGGATTGGCGGTCCGCTGGCCTTTGGCTTGCTGCGCCGCTATATTGCCGTTCCCGATCATTTCACGCGCACTTTCAACGCACAAGAGCGCCAACTTGCGCTTGCCCATGAACTTGCGCACCACCGCAGCGGTGACCTTTTCATAAATCTCGCTGCCTTCATCTTCCTGTGCCTGCAATGGTTCAACCCGCTGGCGTGGATGGCATGGAGTGCCTTTCGTTTTGACCAGGAAGCGGCCTGTGACGCCCGTGTCTTGGCCGGGACCGATACCACCACGCGGCAGCATTATGGCCGCGCGCTTGCCCGCTCAGCAACCGAACCCGTTCCTGCGCTGGCCATGGCCATGGCGCTTAACCGCCCGCGCACCATTGTTGAAAGATTAAGGAGAGTGATGATGACCGACATCAGCAAAGGCCGCCGCACGGCGGGCAAGATTGCAATATTGGCAGCTGCGGCAATTGCCCTGCCGCTGACCGCAACCGTCGTGCCCGTCTATGCCGAAGAAAGCGCCGCGCCCGATGCGGACAAAACAGTCACCAAGCACAAGACCAAAATCATAATGATCAAGGGCAAGGACGGTAAAATGGACACCGTCGACCTGACTGGTGACGAGGACACCCCCTTTGTCAAAAAAATTGAAAAGGACGGCAAAACCATAATCCTGCGCTCCAACCGCGAGCTGACCGATGCCGAAGTTGAAAAAATGGTGGCTGAGGCCGAACAATCGCGCGAAGATGCCGATGCAGCGATGGAGGATGCAGAGGTTGCACGCGCCGACGCCATAGCGGCCGAAGCCGATATCCATGTCAAGGAAGCGCTGAAGATTGTCAGCGCCATGGATTTTTCCAGCTATATCCCCGAAATCGATATCCGTGAAATCACCGCCAATTGCGAAGAGGGCGAAAATGTCAGCACCGATGTCAGCGGCTTTGACGGGGTGAACAAGTCGCGCGTTAAAATCGTCATGTGCGGCAAGGGGCAGGCAAAGCTTGCAAAGATGGAAGCGCTGAAGGGATTGACCGAAGCGCGCGATGAAATCGCCAAGGAGGATGACATGCCCGAAAAGATCCGCAAACAGGTGACCGACAGCCTCGATGTGCAAATTGAGCGCATGAAAAAGGAGGTGTCAGATGACGCCTCGGGCAGTGGAGACGCCTAGGGTCAGGACCTGTTCGGAAAATCATGCTCCCCAGCATAGGGTCTACCCTATAGATTTTCCAATGACTGGGGCGGTCGATTGTGCCGCCCCTTTTTCTTTGTCGGCAGATGCGCCATAGCGCCTTCATGAAAGAATGGCCCGACAGCATCCGTGCCGGTGAGACCGAGCGTCACGAAACGCTGGTGCGCCGCGTGCTGGCACCCAATCCATCGCCCTATACCTTTACCGGCACGCAGACATGGCTGGTGGGGGCAGGCCGCGAGATTGCCGTGATCGACCCCGGCCCCGCAGGCTCTGGCAAAAGCATGGGCGACATGAACGGCGAAGGCCATGTCGAGGCAATCATCCGGGCCGCAGGCGACGCACGTATCACAGCGATACTGTGCACGCACACGCACCGCGACCACAGCCCCGCTGCCGCCCCGCTAAAGGCAGCGACAGGCGCGCAGATCATCGGCTGTGCACCGTTGGCCATCACCGATTCCGGTCCCCGCGCCGATTCCGCATTCGATCCTGATTATGCCCCCGACCATGTGATGACCGATGGCGAATATGTCCGTGGCGATGGCTGGACCTTGCAGGCCGTGGCAACCCCTGGACACACATCCAACCATCTCTGCTTTTCCATGGTCGAAACAAAGGCGCTGTTCACGGGCGACCATGTGATGAAATGGTCGACCAGCGTCGTTTCACCGCCGGACGGCGACATGGCGGCCTATATGGCAAGCTTGCAGAAACTCTATGATCGCGATGACCGCGTCTATTATCCGGCACATGGTCCGGCGGTGGACAAGCCGCGGCAGCTGGTACGCGGAATGATCGGCCACCGGCGGCAACGCGAAGCACAAATACTGCGCGAACTGGGCAAGGGCCCGCGCCCGATCCCGGAAATGGTCGAGGCGATGTATAAAGGGCTCGATCCCCGGCTGAAAGGCGCGGCCGGGCGCAGTGTGCTTGCCCATCTCATCGATCTGGAGCGGCAGGGGCGCGTTGGGGTAGAGGCCGAGATATGGCGCCTGACCGCATAAACCGGCTGCTAATTGCGCTCGGCCTTCTGGCGCTGCTGCTGCTAGGCGGGATCTGGCTGGTTGAACGCGCCACTGCGCCCAACATCGACTCAGTCGCCAGCGCCAGTTTGAAAGGGATGCGCGAGCAGAACCGGCTGACCAGCTTTGCTGCCAACTATAGCGCCGTTGTCACCAGCGAACAAAAACGCTTTGGCCTTACCGCGCGCAAGACGCTGATCATGCAGGGGCTGGTGCGTTATGAGGTCGATCTGTCAAAACTCGCATCAAACGATGTGCGCTGGGACGCGCAAACCAACACGCTGCGTGTGCGCATCCCCGATATAGAGGTATCGCGCCCGCAGATCGATCTGGCCACCATGCAAGAATATGGCGAGGGCGGGATATTGATTGCCCTGACCGATGCCGAACGCACGCTGGACAAGGCCAACCGCGCCAAAGGTGAGGCCGCACTGATTGAGCAGGCCAAAGGGCCAGTGCCGATGCGGCTTGCCCGCGATGCCACGCGCCGTGCGATTGCGCAGAATTTTGCCGTGCCGCTGAAGGCCGCCGGGATTACGGCAAAGGTGGAGGCGAAATATGGCGATGAACTGGTGGGTAAGGTGGACACACGTTGGGACCTGTCAACGCCGCTGGAAGAAGTTATTCGCCGATGAGAATATCTTTGTGGCTTTGTGGCTTCTTGTGAAATAATTTGAATCACACAAAGCCACGAAGCCACAAAGAATAGTCGCAAAACCGGAGCCACTTATGAACGCCCCTCTCTCCCGCGAAAGCCTTGCCGGCCTTGACCTGCTCGCCGAAATCAATCGGCTGAAAAAGGAACGCAATGCCGTCATCCTTGCGCATTATTACCAAAAGCCGGAAATTCAGGATCTTGCCGATTTTGTCGGGGACTCGCTGGAGCTTTCCCGCCGCGCGGCAGAAACCAGCGCCGATGTGATTGCCTTTTGCGGGGTGAAGTTCATGGCGGAAACGGCGAAAATCCTGTCCCCGCAGAAAATAGTGATCCTGCCCGATATAGCCGCCGGATGCAGCCTTGAGGATGCCTGTCCACCGGGCAAGTTCAGGGCATTCCGCGAAAAACACCCCGATCATATCGCGCTGACGTACATCAACTGTTCGGCAGAGGTGAAGGCATTGAGCGACATCATCGTCACTTCGTCGAGCGCCGAAACCATCCTTGCGCAAATCCCCAAGGAGCAGAAAATCATCTTTGGCCCCGACCGTCACCTTGGCGGCTATTTGAGCCGAAAATTCGGGCGTGACATGCTGCTATGGCCCGGCGTGTGCATTGTGCATGAGGCGTTTAGCGAGACTGAACTTCTGAAGCTAAAAGCGCAGCACCCGGATGCCCCCGTCGCCGCGCACCCCGAATGCCCGCCCCATATCATTGATCATGCGGACTATGTTGGATCGACGTCAGGCATCCTCAAATATGCGAAGGAAGTGCCCGGCGACACCGTGATCATCGCCACCGAACCGCACATCATCCACCAGATGCAAAAGGCGCTGCCGGAGAAGAATTTCATCGGCGCGCCCGGCGCGGACGGCAACTGCGCGTGCAACATCTGCCCCTATATGGCGCTGAACACGATGGAAAAACTCTATCTAGCGCTGCGCGATTTGCAGCCGCAGATTGAGCTGGATGAGGAAGTGCGGCTGGCAGCGAAAAAGAGCCTGGACCGGATGCTGGAAATGGCCAGCGCGACCGTTGGCAAGGGGGATTTGGGGGCGCGCTAATCAGACACTGAGATCCGCCACCTCAACGTCTTTCGCCAGTGCAGCGGCCGCAAGCCGCTGGTCCAGCGTTACCAGCGGCAATCCGGTCCGGATGCAAATGGCGAGATGGATGGCATGCGGCGTGAGCAGTTTCAGATCAAACTGGCGGACCAGCATGTTTGCAGAAGCAATATCGTCGGAATTGACCGTGACTAAGTCGCATTCCGAAGTTGCCCAGTCGTCGAACAAAGCCATTAATGCCATCGCGGCTTGAGCGGTTGTTCGCCCCGTCCTGACCTGAAAAGATATGGCCGCGCCAAATTCTGCGATTGCAAAGTCGCTCACCGTCAATGCGCCCGTGCGACGCGATACGAAAGCGCGGACAGAATTGGTCGAAGCCTCTGTTATGAAAAGCGGCACGATCACACATGCGTCTAGATAGACGTTCAATATTTATACTCGTCTTTGATCTGCTCCATCAATGGACGTCCCGTGTTGACCATCGGCGGTAAGGCGTCGAGTCTGGCCTGAAACTCCGCCCAGCCCTTGCGAACGGGTTTCTCCGGCGCCTGCACCATCCGCAACTCCACCGCAGGCTTCCCGTGCCGGGTAATGACCACCTCCTCCCCGGCCAGTGCCTTGTCGATCAGTTTGGACAAATTGTCCTTTGTTGTTGCAACACTGTAATGCGCCATAGCCGCCTCCATTATGGCTATATATGGCCATAATGTCAATTGGGATATCGGAGGGCGAGGATGCACGTTCGGCAATCGATATCGTCCGATTCGCCAAGGTGCAAAAAGCATTGTATAAACTGGCAAAATCCGGAGTCGCAGGATGCCATTGTTGCTTGGCGTCACGGCGTCATCGGTATAGCTGTTGACCGATATTCCAAGGGGCGCGGGCGATTCCGCGAGGCGGAGAGAAGCTTGCTGCAAAAATGCAGTCTAGTGTGAGGAAGGTGGGACAATATGGCTGAAAACTGGTTGGTGGACGTCCGCAAATATGATGCAGACGCCGATGAAGGCGTGGTTGCCGCAATTGTGAAATATTGCGGGATCGCACTTAGGAAACGCGACAGCGCGCTGGTTGCCATGTCCGATCCGAAAGAGCGCACGCTCGTCCGCGAAAATTATCTAAAGAAGAAGCTCGCCCTGACCGACAGCGACGAAACATTGGACGAGGCTGTGTTGGCCGTCGGCCAAGTGATGAAGGCCGACCGGACGAAAAACCGCGTGACGGTCTATTACCTCCTAGCCAAACATTTTGGCGCGCTTGGCATTTTTGGCGGTGTCAATGGCGGCGGCGCGGCAGCCGCTGGCGCTGGCGCAGCGGCGCTTGGGCTCGCGGCCATGGGGACAGCGGCCAAAGCAGGTGACGCAGACGCCGACACCGCAGCAGCCTCCGCTGCTTCAGCTTCGGCTTCAGCAACAGCGTCTGGCAAAGCTGCGGGCGATGCGCATCCGGTTGGCGACAATGTTGAGGATGGCGGCTTTATTGGCTGGGGTTGCGGCGTTGCGCTGGCGGTTTTGGGCGCGATCATCCTTGCCGCACTGCTTGCCTGGTGGGTGACACGCGAACGTGAAGCGCCGGTTCCGCCCGCTGCGCCTGTTGCTGCTCCGGCAGCGGTTGCGCCCGCCGCGCCTGCGCCCGAGCCTATCCCTGAGGGGTCTGGCGTTGTCGCCACGCAGGAAAATGCGAAACCCATGCTGACGGTCTATTTCGATACGGGCAAGTCTGCCGTTGCGGATGATTTTGCGGCAAAGGCAGCCGAAATGAAGGCCTATGTCGATGCCAATCCGGCGGCAAAACTCGCTGTATCGGGCTTTAACGATCCGACCGGCAATGCAGCCGCCAATGCGGAATTGTCGAAAAAGCGGGCGCAGGCTGTGGCCAAGGCGCTGGAAGAACTTGGCATCCCGGCAACCGCCATCGAACTGGTGAAGCCGGATGAAACCACCGACATGTCGGGAGACAACACCGCGGCTCGCCGCGTTGAAGTGACCGTCCAGTAACAGCGAAATCCTGGGGTGAACCGGGGTGGGGCGGGGCCAATGGCTCCGCCCTTTTTTGCTTTCCTACAATACCCGATTCGGATTAGCTGGTGCCATGATAAATTCACGCCCATGCGGCCTCTCCGAAAATGTCGATTTCACTATCAACTTGTGCAGTTTTCTGCGGGTTTCCCTATGACCTTTGCGCTTGAGAATTTCGATCTCGACGCCTTTGTCCGGGCGACCCTGGCCGAGGATCTGGGGCCAACCGGCCGGGACGTAACATCCGAAAGTGTGATCCCCGCCGATCTGCGTTTTTCGGGCGTGATGGACAGCCGCGACGCCATTGTTGTCGCTGGCCTGCCCATTGCGCTTGCCTTTTTCCGCCATCTTGATCCCGCCATGGAAATCGAACTTCTCGCCGAAGAAGGGCAGCATGTCGTTGCAGGCAGTGACTTGATGCGGTTGAGCGGCAATGCGCGCGCCATGCTGACTGCGGAGCGTTCGGCGCTGAACACCGTCCAGCATTTGTCAGGAATCGCGACCATGACACGCGCCTATGTCGAGGCCATTGCCGGGACTGGCTGCACCTTGCTTGACACCCGCAAGACGATACCCGGCCTGCGTGTCCTGGAAAAATATGCAACGCGCATGGGCGGCGCGACCAATCACCGCATGGGCCTTTGGGATGCGGCGATGATCAAGGACAACCATGTCGCTGTTGCAGGCGGTGTTGCAGAGGCCGTGCGCCGCGCAAGGGATGCGGGCGTCGAGCGGATAATATTGGAGGTCGACCGCCTGGAGCAGATCGAGCCCGGCCTGCAAGCTGGCGCAACGCATCTTCTGCTCGACAATATGGACGTGGCGATGCTTGTCGAGGCCGTGGCGCTGGTCGGCGGGCGCGTGCCGACCGAGGCATCGGGCGGGGTGACGCTGGAAACAATCCGCGCAAAGGCGGCAACGGGGGTTACCTATATTTCCGTAGGAAGGCTTACCCAAAGCGCCCCAGCCGCCGATATCGGGCTGGATTTCGATGTGGCCTAAGCTTGCATGGCTTGCGCCAGCCGCAGCGCTGCTGGCGACGTCTTCGGCGCATCACCCTGCTTTGGCGCAGGCGTGGCAATGCAGGCCGCCTGCCAGCCTGCCCCGCCCGGTGATCGAGCCGCAGCCGCCGGGCGAAGTCCGCCGGACACCAGTCACCCGCTATCTGCTCGCACTCAGTTGGAGCCCGGAATATTGCCGCGCAAAGAAAAATGCGCCCGGCGCGGCCCTGCAATGCGATGGCAGGATCGGGGATTTTGGTTTCATCCTGCACGGACTTTGGCCCGAAACGAAGGGTCCCGATTATCCCCAATGGTGTCGGAAGGCCGGGCTGCTCTCGCGCAAAACCGTCTCGGACAATATCTGCATGACGCCATCGGTCCAGCTGTTGCAGCATGAATGGGCAAAGCATGGCAGCTGTATGGCGCGTAAGGCCGAAACCTATTTCGGCGCGGCAAAACTGTTGTTTGAGGCCATCGAATTCCCGGACATGGACCGCTTGTCTCGGCAAGGTAGCAAAGCGGGTGAAGCGCGGCTGACGGCGGCAGGATTGGCCGATGTCTTTGCCAGCCATAATGATGGCCTTCCGGCCAGCGCAGTGCGAATCAAGACCAACGAACGCGGCTGGTTACAGGAAGTGCGCATCTGCCTTGGCAAGGATTTCAGGCCAATGGCCTGCCCGGCCTTCACCAGCGGCGCGCGGGGCAAGACAGAGGTGAAAATCTGGCGCGGCGGTTGACCCCTACCCCTCAATCACCCGCGTGCCGGGATGATGTTTGTCGAGATGTTTCTTGATGATGCGCAAATTCTTGCTGTTCGACCGCCAGAAAAGGTCAAAGGCATCGCCGACCACAGGAATTGCGCCAAGTGCGGTATCGAAACCAACATTGGCAGTCATGCGCATCAACTGCCATTTTGACATGCCAAGGTTGCGTGCCTCCCACACCATATAGGCCCCCATCGCCGCCGTAATGATATCCCCCAGAACGGGAACCAGCCCAATGATGGAATCAAGCCCAACCGGAACCTTTGTGCCGGGGATGTGAAAACTACGTTCCAGCAGTGCCTCCATTGCCTCAACCCTTTGCCGCACGGCATGGGGCGCCTTTGACAAGGCCGGCAGCGATTTGGCCATCTCATTCAACTGGTCCTGCGAAATCGGCATCGCGACACTCCTTATCCTCCCTATGTCGGGTCACGTCCCAGATATTGCAAGGGATGCAGCCCGCGCGGGTTGGCGGCAAAGCCTTTCAAACCGTTGCGCGCCAGCGACCATCGCAACGGATTACCCAGAGGAATGAAGTTGCGCAGGCTTTGCAAGGCAAGCTCAGCTTCACCCAAAAGCCGCTTGCGTTCTTCCCGATCAATGGCCCTTTGCGCTTGCAAAAGCAGCTCGTCGGCCTCCAGACTGCAAATGCTGGTCATTTCGCAGGACAATTGTTCAATATACCAGGCAGGCGACGAGATATCGGCCACCTGGTCCACAAGCCGCAGGTCGGCTGGCTGGTTATAGGTGACCCGCTCTGCATCAAGGCCGACCGCCGCCAGATCGCTCTTTAACCGGGCAAACATGATCCGTGCACCGGGGCCGCGCGGCATGGCGATACGCAATGGGCGGACCTTGCCATTGGCCGATTGCCAACTGCCAATCACGGAACGCGCCTCTTCCTTGCGCACATCGATCCGGCGAGAAGCCCAATCCGGCCGCGGAAGCTCTGCCCGGTTGGGCAGCGTTTCCGGCGCCAGCGTAAGCATCTCTTTCCACGCGGCGATGTTAAAATCGGAAATCATCCGGGGCCGGTCGATGGCTTTGGCGATGGCCTCCCGGTTGGCCGGATCAGATAGAAATGGGCCGCTGGCAACAAAGAGCAATCCGAACATACCGGGGGCCGCATCATAGGTCGGGGCCTCATTCTGCTCGGTCGCCGCAAGATAGGGAAGGCTTTCAAAGCGCCCTTCAAGAACAAGGTCGCTTTGCCCGTCTGCAAAGCGGGCCAAGGCGGTCGCTGCATCATGTGCGAACAAAGTGACCGTTCGTCCGTCCAGAACAATCCCCTGCCCCGGTTCATCAATGCGCCAAGCCAGCCGCATCGCATTGTTCTGCTTACGCGCCAACATAGGACCTGAGCCAACATTACGGCGCAGCAATCCAAATTCGGGTTGCGCCAGCAGTTCCAGCAAATTGGGCATGGGTGCCTTCAGCCGAATTTCAACGACCTTACCGGTCATGGGAACAACCTGGTCAATGATGGCCAGTTCCTTGCCAAAACGGCTTTCGCGCAGCTCCGCGATACGCGCCCGCAACGCTGCCACAACTTCCGCGGAACTCACATCCTTGCCATCGTTCCAGCGAGTTTTCTGCAGGCGGAAAATATAGCTCAGCCCATCGTCGGTGGTAATCCAGCGGGAAGCCAGCGCAGGAACAACCGCGCCTTCTAGGTTGAAGCTCACCAACCCCTGCGCCGTTGCCTTTCGCAAATAGGCCGATGCAGGAGGCAGAGGGAGCTGCGTTACCGATAACGGCCGTGGCTGGCTCTCTATGATGTCGACGCGAATCCGGTCATTATCGATCCGCGGGCCACAAGCGCTAAGCAGCAGCAGCGACAAGATCAGAGCAACATATTTCATCGTCTGACCCCAAGCGTCCGGCTGGGGTGCACATGCCCCGGATTGTCCTGCCAACCAGTAACATAAGGCTGCACGAGCGCGCGGGAACTATAATGGTAAAGCGTCAGGATTGGCATGTCCTGCATTAATCGGCGTTCGGCATCGCGCATTTTTCCCCTGCGCTTCATAGCATTCGGCTCTGCCAGCGCAGCATCAAGCAGGGCGTCATAGGTGGGGCTGGCATAACCCGAATAATTTTGCGCACCAGCATCGCTGCGATGAACCGCCAGAAAATTTTCGGGCGCGGGCAGGTCGGCAATCCAACCCGAACGGGCGAATTGGAAATCGGCCCTTTTCAGACTGTCAAAGTGCAGGCTGGATTCGCTATTTAGCAGTTTTGCTTCCACCCCTATTTCGCGCCACATGGTCGCCATGGCCACCGCGGCGCGTCGATGCTCGGTTGAACTGTTAAACCGGATTTCAAAACTCAGGCGACGATTGGGGCCATAGCCCGCTTGCGATAACAATTTTCTCGCTGCGGCCAGCCGCCTTTCCCGTGGCCATTCAGCCCAGTCGGGTCTGGACGGCGCTTCGCCCGCCAATCCCGGCGGCAACAGACCCCATGCTGGTTCATTGCCGGCAGCGACCATTTTGCGGGCAATCCAATCGCGGTCGACTGCCATTGCCAATGCCCTGCGGACCCGGACATCATTGAACGGCGCTTTGCGGGTATTGAAGGCAAAATAATAAGTGCCCAAAAATGGCGCGCTGCGCACCAGCCGAGGATATTTCTGCTTAAGCCAATTGTGGCGCGCCGGGGGATAGTCGCTGCCAATATCCGCTCCACCTGCCAGCACCATTCGCATCGCGCTGTTCATATTGTCCATTGGCCGCCACAGCAGGCGCGATGATACCGGACGCCCGCCATGCCAGCGCGGGTTGGCCTGAAGCGTTAGTTGCTGATTCAGTTTCCAG
Source organism: uncultured Sphingorhabdus sp. (assembly GCA_964572205.1). GTDB lineage: Bacteria > Pseudomonadota > Alphaproteobacteria > Sphingomonadales > Sphingomonadaceae > Sphingorhabdus_B. Next base: position 4,327 of record CAZNEO010000038.1, on the reverse strand, counting down.
TCGGTCAGACGATAGGCGCCGCTGGTAACCAAGGGCCGGTCAGCCGTCCATTGTTCGCCGACCAGACCGATCCTGTGAAAGGGCAGCGCCGCAATTGCCGGATGGGCCAGCAACGCCGGCAACTCGGGAAACGGGTTTTTCAGCCGGATAATCAGCTGTCGCTCCCCGACGGCAGTGATTTCTTCAATCCCGCCGAACAGCGCGCCGTGCGGAGAACCGCTTTTTTCGTCGCGTATACGCGCCAGTGCCGCGACAAAAACCGCTGGAGACAGTGGCTGCCCGTCAGAAAAGCGAAGCCCGGGGCGCAGGACAAAGGTCCAGGTCAGGCCGTCCGCGCTGATCGTCCAGCTTTCTGCAAGGCCAGGCTCCGCTTCTCCCATCGCGTTGAAGCGGGTCAACCCTTCAAACTGGTCGGCAGCAATGCGCGTCGATGCAAGGTCGGAAACCATTTGCGGGTCCAGCCCGCGCGCATCATTGTCAGTCAGGCGAACGAGTGTATCGGTTTCAGCCTGTCGAACAGGTGCAGCCTCCGGGCCACATGCTGCAAGCAAAGGCAAGATCAGGAAAAGCAGCGCACGCACACCAACCGTTTAGGCAGAAGGCGCAGACCCCGCAAGGCATCGCAACCGATGCAATGGTGCGGACGGCGGGACTTGAACCCGCATGCCCAAAGGGCGACAGATTTTAAGTCTGTTGCGTATACCGATTTCGCCACGTCCGCATTGGCCAGTGCCATGCAGTGCATAAGGCCCAAGGTCAATTTTTTTGGGAGTGAAAAGCTAGGGTCAGGACCTATTTGTTCAAACGCTCGCGCACTTCCTTGCCGGGTTTGAAGTAAGGCACGCTCTTCGCTGGCACATCAACGGCTTCGCCGGTGCGGGGGTTACGGCCTTTGCGCGGGTTGCGTTCACGCGTCGAAAACGCGCCAAAGCCACGCAGTTCCACACGGCCACCATCGGCAAGACGCTGGATAATCTGGTTGAAAAACAGGTCGACAATCCGCTCGACTTCTTCCGGGGTAAGGCCGGGGTTTTCAGCCTCCAGCTTTTTCACAAGCTCTGAACGGATCATGTCTACCGCCTTCCTCTTCCCGCCAATATCTCGAAAGACTCGGATGGCTCCCCTCAACAGCATGAAAGACTGACAGAAAACTGCGCGGCTGACAACGCAATTATCGATCATTTGTAAAATAGGCAAACCAAAGAAAAAGGGGCGTGCCGGATCGGCACACCCCCCTTTTTCGCAGCGGCAAGCCACTGCAATCCGTTGCAAAAGCTTACTTCTTGGCGCTCTTCAAGGCTTCGCCAAGGATATCGCCCAGCGATGCGCCCGAATCGGACGAGCCATATTGCTCCACAGCCTGCTTTTCTTCGGCCAGCTGCAACGCCTTGACCGAGAAATTCGGCTTTTTGGAACGATCAAAGCCGGTGACCATGGCATCGAACTTCTGCCCAACCTGGAAACGGTCGGGGCGCTGCTCGTCGCGGTCGCGGCCAAGGTCGGCGCGCTTGATGAAGCCCGTTGCGCCATCGTCGCCTGCCTGCACTTCAAGACCGCCATCGCGGACTTCAAGCACCGTAACCGTGACGGTTGCGTTCTTTTTCAGGCCACCCGCCGAAGCAGCGCTACCGCCAGCGGTCGGCGCGCCTTTTTCCAGCTGCTTGATGCCAAGCGAAATCCGCTCCTTTTCTGCATCAATATCCAGGACAACGGCTTTGACCGTTTCGCCCTTGCGGTGCAGGTGAAGCGCATCCTCGCCCGAAATGCCCCATGCGATATCCGACATGTGCACCATGCCATCGACATCGCCGTCGAGGCCAATGAACAGGCCGAACTCGGTTGCATTCTTGACTTCGCCTTCGACGACGCTGCCCACCGGATGCTTTTCTGCAAAGCTTTCCCACGGGTTCGACTGAGCCTGCTTCAGGCCAAGCGAAATGCGGCGCTTTTCAAGATCAACGTCAAGAACCAGAACGTCGACTTCCTGGCTTGTTGAGACGATTTTGCCGGGATGCACATTCTTCTTGGTCCAGCTCATTTCGCTGACATGGACCAGACCTTCGATGCCGGGCTCAAGCTCGATGAATGCGCCATATTCGGTGATGTTGGTAACGGCACCGCGCAGCTTTGCGCCAACCGGATATTTCTCGACAGCGGCTTCCCACGGATCGCTTTCCAGCTGCTTCATGCCAAGGCTGATGCGCTGTGTATCCTTGTTGATGCGAACGATCTGCACCTTGACGGTATCACCGATGTTGATGATTTCGCCGGGGTGGTTGATCCGCTTGTAGCTGATGTCAGTGACGTGCAGCAGGCCGTCGATACCGCCCAGATCAACGAACGCACCATAATCCGTGATGTTCTTGACAACACCATCGATGATCTGACCTTCGGCGAGGTTCTGGATCAGGCCGCTGCGCTGTTCGGCACGGGTTTCTTCGAGGATCGCACGGCGCGAGACGACGATGTTGCCGCGGCGACGGTCCATTTTCAGGATGACGAAAGGCTGGGCCAGGTCCATCAGCGGGCCAACATCGCGCACGGGGCGCACATCAACCTGACTGCCGGGCAAGAACGCTACAGCGCCGCCCAGATCGACGGTAAAGCCGCCCTTGACGCGGCCGAAGATCACGCCTTCGACGCGGTTGCCTGCGGTGAATTCGCCTTCCAGCTTGTCCCATGCGGCTTCGCGGCGCGCGCGGTCACGCGACAGCACGCTTTCGCCGTTCATGTTCTCAACGCGGTCGACATAGACTTCGACTTCGTCACCGACTTTCAGCGCCGAGGGCTGGCCGGGCATGGAGAATTCGCGCAGCGCAACGCGGCCTTCGCTCTTCAGGCCGACGTCGATCATTGCGTGGTCATTGTCGATTGCGGTTACGGTGCCTTTAACGACGCGGCCTTCAAAGCCACCTTCTGCACCGCCGAGTGATTCGTTGAGCAGCGCTTCAAAATCGCTGCGTGTGGGTGTGGCAGATGATGCCATAGGGTTGATGTCCTTCACTTACATTTTATCCGGCCAATCGGTTGGTTCCGATGGTCTTTGACCAGAAATACCGCATGGACCCCATGCCCATGCAGTGCCCCGAAAACGGCAGAAAATAGCGGAAGTTGACACTGAAATCGCACTTCACACACAGCAAAACAGGGCGCGTTGCCAAGGCCCCTGCGCGGTACCTTGTGCCCTGCCCCAAATTGGTTGTTGGTGCGGCCGGTCTGTTAGCGTAACCGGTTCTCTATTCCAGCGTCCACCAGCTCTATCGCCTTCTGAACGGCTGCGCCTATAGTCAAATCGCCAGTATCAAGCAAGATGGCGCCTGCCGCCGGTTTCAGCGGGGCGGCGGCGCGGTTCGCATCGCGTTCATCGCGCTTTTTGATGTCGGCAAGGATATTCTCAAAATCAACATCCAGCCCGCGATCGAGCATCTCTGCCCAGCGTCTTCCTGCCCGCACCTCGGCACTGGCCGTGACAAACAGTTTGATATGGGCATGGGGGGCAATGACCGTGCCGATATCCCGCCCATCGAGCACTGCGCCACCGGGCTGATTGGCAAAATCAACCTGGCGCTGATGGAGCGCTGCCCGCACCTCTGGATGCACCGAAACCCTGCTGGCAAGCCCGCCAACCTCTTCCGTGCGCAAGACCGGGTCGTCGAGAAGGTCATCGGGGAAGCCGCATCCCGCCCACGCATCCGCCGGATTGCCAGTATCACCGCCGTTCAAAGCCACCTGCCGCCCGACTGCGCGGTACAGCAAACCCGTGTCCAAAAAGGGCAAGTGGTAATGCGCCGCCAACGCCTTGGAAATCGTGCCTTTGCCTGAAGCAGTAGGGCCATCAACGGCAATGATCATTCGGCCAGCCCAGCCAACATCGCTTCAAATGTCGGAAAACTCGTCGCGATGGGTGAAACGTCGTCAACGGTTACCCCTGCACGGACATTCTGCCCTGCAACCGCAAAGCTCATCGCAATCCGGTGATCGAGCGCGCTTGCCACAGTCGCGCCGCCAGCAAGAGCCTCACCGCCGCTGCCGTCGATGACAAGGCCGTCCTCGCGTTCTTCCACCCGCGCGCCAATCGCAGTCAGCCCTGTGGCCATCAACGCCAACCGGTCGCTTTCCTTGACGCGCAATTCGTCAAGGCCGCTGGTAACCGTCCGCCCCTCGGCCATGCTGGCGGCGACGAAGAAGACCGGGAATTCGTCGATCATGCTGGGCGCAACATCGGGAGGGACTTCGATGCCTTTTAGCGCCGAATGCCGCGCGGTGATGTCAGCGACTGGTTCACCGCCCACCACGCGCTCATTGGAATAAGTGAGGTCCGCGCCCA
>CAZNEO010000037.1:0-23409 GCA_964572205.1 uncultured Sphingorhabdus sp. | reverse complement strand
CGCTGGAACTGTTCGGCCTCGATCCCGATGCCAGTTTTGAAGATGCCAAAAAGGCCTGGCGCAAGATCGCCAAGGAAACCCACCCCGACGTCAACCCTGGCAATGCCGATGCCGCCAAGGCATTTCAGGCAGGGCAGGCCGCCTACGACGTGCTGCGCGCGGCAGAAGAGCGGCGGGAGTGGAAGGGGTGAGGGGCAATTATCCACTAATCTTGCTGCTGTCGCTGGCGCTGTTTGCCAAGGCGCTAATTCCCGCTGGATGGATGCCCAGTCCGGGGAAGGCGTTTGAAATCACCGTGTGCATGGGTGTCGGGTCGCAAAGCATGTGGCTCGACAAAAACGGCACGCTGCATGACGAAAATCCCGATGACGAAGCGGATGAAGTGCAGGCTTCCTGTCCCTTTGTTGCATCGGCATCGCTTGCCGATTTGCCCTCAGCATCGGCCATGCCCGAGGCTGAAGTTGCACCGGCGGGACGGCATTTCGCGCCCCGACCCGCTGCTGCCATCGGTCATGGTCTGGCCGCACCGCCGCCTCCGCAAACTGGGCCGCCGATCCTGATCTGACACGATGCCGCCCCGCGCGGCTTCCCATGCTCGTTTCAGGAGAATTTTCATGTTATCCGACCCATCGGCAGCGCCGCGCCGCGCTGCTCTGTACCGCACCATCTGGCGCTGGCATTTTTATGCCGGGCTGCTTGTGCTTCCGCTCGTGTTGCTGCTTTCGCTCACGGGTTCCATCTATCTTTTCAAACCTCAGCTTGACCGTTGGGAAGAGCGTGCCTTCACTGGCCTGCCGACCGCTGGGGCTGTTTCGCCATCCAAGCAAATGGCGGCTGCCTTGGCGGCTTTTCCGGGGTCTCAATTCCACAGCTATCGCCTGCCCGAACGGCCCGGTGATGCAGCGGCAATCCATCTGGCACTGGGTGACAGTGCCACGATGGCCGACGTCTTTGTCTCGCCGCAGGGCAGAGTGCTGGGCCGTATCGATCCCGAGAAGCGGATCAGTGCCATTGTTGCCAATATCCATGGCGAGCTGATGGCCGGAAAATGGGGCGCCTATGTCGTCGAGCTTGCCGGCAGTTGGGCGATTGTCATGATCCTGTCGGGGCTTTGGCTGTGGTGGCCAGAGGGCAGGGGGATGGCTGGTGTGCTATGGCCCCGGCTGTCGCTGGGTAAGCGCGCATTCTGGCGCGATATCCATGCCGTCACTGGCTTTTGGGTGTCGGGGCTGGCGCTGGTGCTGCTGGTCACGGCATTGCCATGGGCCGGTGTCTGGGGCGATGCGTTCAAGACCGTGCGTGCCGAAATGGGCTGGACCAAGGATCGGCCAGACTGGAAGATCGGCAGTGACGAACATTCCGGGCATGATCATGATGCCATGCTGAAAATGCAGGCGGCGGGCGTGCCACTTGCGGGTCTCGACGAAATCGTCGCCAAAGCCCGTGCCGAAACACTGCCCTTTCCGGTACTGGTCAAACCACCGGGCGCGCCGGATCGCGGCGGGCCGACCGCTATGGTCTGGACGGTCAAATCTGAATCGCAAAACCGCCCGATGAACGTCACGATCACATATGACATGGCAACCGGCATGGAGATGGCGCGCAAGGGATTTGCCGAGAAGCACCCCATCGACAAGGCCATCTCTTATGGCATCGCCTGGCATGAAGGGCAGCTGTTCGGCTGGATTAACCAGCTCATTGGGTTGTTCACTGCCATGGCCTTGGTCATGCTGGTCATCTCAGGATTTGTCATGTGGCGCCGGCGAAAACCCGAAAGCGGTCTTGGCGCACCGCCCCTGCCATCCAGCCCGGTACGCAGCAGGGCAATGGTCGCAACGCTGCTTATCCTCGCCGCAATGCTCCCGCTGCTTGCCGCGTCGCTGATACTGCTTTGGCTTTTTGACCGTTTTGTCCTGCCGCGGATGCCGCGCCTATCCAACTGGCTGGGCGCAACTGCTGCGCAAGGTACCTGATGAAGAGTGCCCCGCCGAGAAACACCCTTGGGTGGGCTCAGGGCTACAGCGCCTGGCCCTAATGCTATCATCGTCTAGGCGGCGTAACGCCCAGCAGTCTCCCTGATCAGCGCGATCATGTTGGGGATGCCCTGCGTCCGGTTGGAACTCAGCTGGTTCTTGAGATCGAACGGGGCAAGTGCGGCTTCTATATCGGTTGCGCCGATTTCAGCGGCAGTCTTGCCCTCAACCGTTTTCAGGACAAGCGCGATTATCCCCTTGGTAATGGCAGCGTTGCTGTCGGCAAGGAACGTAAGCGCGCCTTTTTCAGCGACCGGATACACCCATACCGAGGCCGAACAGCCGCGGACCAGCGTTGCGTCGGTTTTCAACGCATCGGGCATTGGCGGCAAAGCCTTGCCTAGGTCGATCAGCAGTCGATAGCGGTCGTCGGGGTCAAGAAATTCATATTCGTCGCGGATATCGGGCAATGTGGTCATGGGGCAGGCGATATGGCGCTTGCGCTCACAGATCAATGCCCGCGGCAATTGCCTCCAGCTTTTTGACGCGTTCCTTAAGGTCTGCGACCTCGATGCGCGAAACGGCCGACGGATTGGGCAATTCTTTGCCCGGCTGCATTGCGTCCAGTTCTGCGCGCTTCAGCTCGATCCATTCGCGCCAGCCGCGCAGCGAAGCTAGCGCGACCAGGCCAATGGCCGCCAGCATGAAACTGCCGATGATCAGGTAGAAATTGGCATCATAAGGCATGGCTTATCCTTTCAATTCCGCTCCCGTTTCGCTGCGCCTATCTCTGGCGCAATTCCTCTATTTGGCGATTAATATCGTTCGCGCTGCTGGTGTCAGTGGCAATCCGTTCCAGCACTTGCACCCTGTCTTTCAGGCTGCGGATTTCATCCTGCAAGGCCTGGTTGTCGCCCTTGCCCAACAGGCGCTGGGTCTTGTTGCCCAGCATATCCTGGTCCTCAACAATGCCATTTTGCGCCTTATATTTGGAGCTCAGCACCTTGCCGATGGTGGCAATCAGCACAATCGCCACAACCATGGTAAACGGGTCACCGATCATTTCGTGATTTCCTTTTCATGCACCGGTTCAAAATTCAGCGGGGTTGTGCGCAGTGCCTCAATTTCATTGGCAAGGCTGTAACCTTGGTCGGTAACAATGCGTTCTAGCACCGCCACCCGCTCTTCGAGCCGTCCCTTGTCGGCGGCATATTGAGCGGCTTTTTCAGCCACCATCTGCGCGTCCAGCTCCATCTGTCGGGTCTTCATCTTGATCCAGGGGCGGAATATCGCCCCGGCAAAGATGGCAAGCAGGCCGCAGCTGATGCCAAGTATGGGGATGAGGATGGGGCTCATTGCTTTCCCTTCTAATTTGCAGGTCCGCGCAGGGCCTCAATCTCGGAGGTCAGGCGATGCGTGTCGTCGACAACGATTTTTTCAACGCTGACGAGGCGATCCTTGATCGATCCAAGCTCGGCGCGCAGTTGCGCATTTTCCTGGCTAAGCAGCTTTATCCGTTCGATCGATTCCTGATCGACCTTAGGATAATGTTTCTGTCCCCACATCCCCTCCAGCGGATAGCCATTTTTGATACGCAGGCGGGTCGTGTATATCCAACCGAATGTTCCTGCCAATCCGATCAGCAAGCCGCCGATGATGATGAATGGCAACAGATTGGCAATCTGGTTCTCGATCATGATTTAACTCCCTTTCGCGCTTTCAGCGCAAACTTTCGATTTCGTCGGCGAGGCGTACACCCTTGTCGGTTGCAATCCGCTCCAGCACTGCGACGCGCTCTTCCAGACGGCTCAACTTGCCGGTGAGCTGCGTATTTTCGTTGGTCAGCAGTTGCACCTTGCGGTCAACCTCGGGGTAATCGCCATCGGTCAGTGCCGTTTTGCCACCCCATTCATCCTCCAGCGGATAGCCATGCTTGGCACGGATCCAGTTGTTGATCAGCCAGCCGGCTGTGCAAATTGCCACAATTGCGACAATCATTGTCGGTCCTTCAAGCATGACATTCCCTCCTTAAGCGGCGCCTTAGCGCAGGCTTTCAATCTCGTCGGCCAGCTGTTTGTTGTTGCTGGTGTAGAAAATTTCGATGTCGGCCAGGCGGCGGTCAATTTCGCGGAAACGTGACCGAATATCGCGGGTCGTGCGGGCCGGTGACTGGCGCACGCCTTGCCAGAATTTCTGCTCTTCCTGATCCTGCGAATAAAGATGAACCGGCTTTTTGTCGGCCATCCACGCGGTGATCCAATAGGCGATCAGCGTCCATGGGAAGCCGCCCATCAGCGTCAGCATCACTGCGCCCAGCCGGACCCAGAGGGCATTGACGCCGGTATAGTCGGCAATCCCGGCGCAAACGCCCTTCCATTTGGCATTTTGCTTGTCGAGATAGAACTTGGTTTGCGTGCCAGACATCTCAGCGGTTCCTTTCCAGCTTGCGGATGTTGTCGGACAGATATTCATCGGTTTCATGATCCAGTCGGCGCGGATGCCAGTCCGGATTGTCCTGCGATACCAGCCGCTCCACTGTATCAAGCCGGTCTTCGAGGCGGCGTGCCAGCTCGTGCATATCGCCAAGCATCCGTTCGTCATCATTGGTCAGCGTCGCGGCGGTTTTCCACCGGGTGACATAGTGCATCACCAGCCATGGCAGCCCGATGAACAGCATCCCCACGACGAAAATTGGAACAAGGACATCTTCCATCGGCTCAGCCTCCCTTCTGCTGGCTTTGTTTCATGGCTTTTTTCATCGCGGCCAGCTCTTCGTCGATTTCATCAACAGAGCTGAGCGCGTCGATCTCGTCGCCCAGCGTGCGGGGCTTGTCGGCACCAATGGCCAGCGCGTCGGCATAGCCCTGCGCCTGGTCAACCTGCCGTTCGAGGTCATCGAAGCGGCTAAAGGCATCGCGGACCTTGTCGCCATTATACATGGTGCGCAGCTTGACCTGATTTTCCGCGCTTTCAAGGCGAGTCATCAGGGCGTTCTGGCGGGCGCGTGCATCCATCAGCTTTTTCTGAAGCTTGTGGATATCGGTCTCCGATGCTTTCAACGCATCATCAAGCACTTCGACCTCGGCGCGCAGTTGCACTGCCATGTCAGTTGCCTTTTTCTTTTCGACAAGCGCCGCCTTGGCAAGGTCCTCGCGGTCCTTTGACAGGGCAAGCTGCGCCTTTTCGGTCCAATCGGATTCCAGATGGTCCAGCTTGGCAATGTGCCGCTGCAATTCCTTTTTATCGGCAATCGTCCGTGCGGCGCTGGCGCGAACTTCGACCAGCGTTTCTTCCATTTCCATGATGATCATGCGGATCATCTTGGCCGGGTCCTGCGATTTATCGAGCAGGTCGGTGACGTTTGCGGCGATAATGTCTCGGGTCCTGGAAAAAATGCCCATTGGGATACTCCGGTAAAAACTGCGACCTGCGTCCAGGTCCATGTTACGAAAACTGGTGACCGGGGCAAGCTCTGTTGGGGGAGCTGGGGGAGAGCTGTTACGCCCCGGTCGAGGCCGGTCGAAATCAGGCAAGGTAAGCGCTGATGACGGTCGGCCGGTTGGAATGTTCGGCTGCTGCATGATTAAAGTCTTTATCCTGCTGGTTCAGATAGGAGGAAAGGCCGAAGGCAACGAGCAGTGCGAGCGAAATCGTTGCGCCTGTCTTGGTGCCCTTTGCCTCAGGCTGGCTTTGCGAAGTCGGTTTCATATCTGTCATCTTTCCTGTCATTTCCGCCCCTATCCGGTGGCTTGCCATAGTCTTTGCATGGGGTGTGCCAATTTTGCGAAATGGCGGAAATCCCAGCAATATTGTCAGGTGGAGGCAAATTTGATGCCGAACGGGCTCGTAATAGTTGCCAACATATGGTGAAATATGCCAATGTTGCAGGATGGAGCGGGGCACGCAATTTGTTGGCCAGTCTGGGGCTTTTCTTGATGCCGTCGAGCGCGCCAGCCGGGCTGCCCCGCTGAACCGCCCGGTATTGGTGATTGGCGAACGCGGCACAGGCAAGGAATTGATCGCAGAGCGCCTGCATCGCCTGTCATCGCGCTGGGACGGACCGCTGGTGACGATGAACTGCGCTGCGCTTCCCGAAACATTGATCGAGGCGGAATTGTTCGGGCATGAGGCCGGCGCTTTCACAGGCGCAACCCGTGCCCGCGAAGGCCGCTTTGAAGAGGCCGATGGCGGCACGCTTTTCCTCGACGAGCTTGGAACGCTTAGCATGGGTGCGCAGGAAAGGCTGCTGCGCGCGGTTGAATATGGTGAGGTGACGCGTATCGGCTCATCACGCCCCATTCGCGTGGACATTCGTATCGTCGCTGCGACCAACGAAAATCTTCCGCAGCTGGTAGAGCGTGGCAAGTTTCGCGCCGACCTGCTCGATAGATTGAGTTTTGAGGTCGTCACGCTGCCCCCGCTTCGCGTGCGCGAAGGCGATATAGAGGTGCTGGCCAATTATTTCGGGCGGCGCATGGCAACCGAGCTCAATTGGGATAGCTGGCCGGGATTTGGCCCATTGGCAAGGCGGGCGATGGACAATTATCCCTGGCCCGGCAATGTGCGCGAATTGCGCAATGTGGTCGAACGGGCGGTCTATCGCTGGGGCGACCCGGCGCAACCCGTAGATTATGTCCAGTTTGACCCGTTTGAAAGCCCGTGGACGCCGCTGCCTGCCGCCGCTGCCGCTGCTGATGCCAGACAGAGCGAGCGCACCGATGACGATGACGGGGGGCTACCCGTCCGCCATTCTACTGATCTGTCCGCCATTGGCGATGCGCAGATCAAGGTGGGGGATTTCCGGGCAACCACCGAGGCCTTTGAAAAGGCGCTGTTGGAACAGGCGCTGGCGCAGAATCGCTATAATCAGCGGCAAACCGCAAAGGCGCTGAACCTGAGTTATGACCAGCTTCGCCACAGCCTGAAGAAGCATGACCTGCTGGGATAAAAAAAGGCGGCCCGCCAAGGCCGCCTTTTTTTAGGGGCTGATCGCCGTTTTCAGCCGAAATTGACCATGCAATAGAGCATCGGGATGGACAGCAAGGTGTTCAGCCGCGACGTCATCATTGCCGTGGTTGCGGCCTTTGCCTTGGTCGCATCATCAGCCTCGACAATGCCCAGCGCCTTTTTCTGGTTCGGCCAGATGATGAACCAGACGTTGAACGCCATGATCAGCGCCAGCCACATGCCGACACCAATCAGCTTGAAGGGGTCCTGCAACATAAAGGCTTGATGCGCATAGCCTGCCTGCACCGCAATGATCAGGCCGAACAGGACCGTCAGCGCGGCGCCCCAGCGGAAGAAGAACAGTGCGGAAGGAGCGATATGCTTTGACACGCCGGGTTTCAGTTCCGCCGGGATTTTAGGCATGGTCGGAATTTGCACGAAGTTGAAATAATAGAGCAGGCCGATCCAGACGATGCCGAAAAATGTGTGCAACCATCGTGTTACCGTCTGCGCGGTCAAGCCGTCGCCGTTCAATCCGAACATGACGGCCAGCGAGAGCAGCAAGCCAACCCCCAGCACTGCATGCAGATTTCCAAAAAACTTCGCCATTTTGCTTCCCCTTGGATGTTGTAACCAGTTGGCCGACTGCCTAGACAAGCCGAGGCGGCGTTACAAGAGCAAGCTACCCATTCGGCGGCGGAACCGCGGTCTCATCGCCCAGCTTGAGCCCATGGCGCATCAGCAGCGGGATATTGGCCATGGAGAAAAGGAAGGAAAGGGCAGTAACGCCCCAAACTTTCAGGGTCAGCCACAGGTCGAAATCCAGCGTGCTGCGCATCACCTCATTTGCGAGGCCCAGGAACAGGAAATAGAGCCCCCAGTTCAGCGACAATTTCAGCCAGCCGTCCTCGCTTAGCCCCTCAAATGCCGCCTCCAGCACATATTTGAGCATCGCCTTGCCGCGCAGCCAGCCACCGATCAGCAATGCTGCAAAAAATGCGTAGATGATGGTGGGCTTGATCTGGATGAAGCGTTCGTCGTTGAACCACAGTGTCAGCGCACCGAAAAAGACGCCGAGCGCCGCTGTCAGTTTCAGCATGGGTGAAATCCGCCCCAATTTCCATTGGGACACAATCGTTGCTACCAATATTGCCAGCATGAACACTGCCGTGCCGATCAGCGCGCCTTGCTTGGGGTCAGCATCGGATGCGCCCAGTTTCGATGCAAGAAAGAACAAAAGCAAAGGCCCGAAATCAAGGGCAAAGGTAAATGCGCCATGGGGCTTTTGCGCGGGAGCCGCCTCGTTCATGCCGCGCCTCCGGCGATTGCTCTGGCAAGATCGCGGGCGTTGAACGGGCGCAGGTCCTCCATGCTTTCACCGACGCCAATGGCATGGATGGGCAGGCCGAACTGTTTGGCCGCCGCGACCAATATGCCGCCGCGCGCGCTGCCGTCGAGCTTCGTCATCACCAGACCAGTCACACCCGCAAATTCCCGGAATGTCTCGATCTGCGACAACGCATTCTGCCCCGTTGTTGCATCCAGCACCAGCACGACGTCATGGGGTGCTGCCGGGTTCAGGCGGCCAAGGACGCGGCGGATTTTGGCCAGCTCGTCCATCAGCTCGCGCTTGTTCTGCAGCCGCCCCGCTGTGTCGACGATCAGCACATCAATACCCTCGGCCGTCGCCTTTTTCACCGCATCGAAAACAATACTGGCGGAATCGCCGCCCTCTGGTCCGGTGACTATCGGCACGCCAACACGATCCGCCCAGATTTTCAGCTGGCCGATGGCCGCAGCGCGGAATGTGTCGCCTGCTGCCAGAAGGACGCCATAATCCTGTTCCATGAACAGGTGCGCCAACTTGGCGATGGTCGTGGTCTTGCCCGAACCATTGACCCCAATCACCAATATGACCTGTGGCCGGGGAAAGGCCTCAACCTCAATCATCTTAGCAACCGGTTCCAGCGTTTCGGCGATTTCATCTTCGACAATCTGGCGGATGCCTTCGTCATCAATCCCCTTGTCAAAGCGTCCACTGGCCAGTTTTTCGCGTATTTGCGCTGCCATTGCCGGGCCAAGGTCAGAGACGATCAGCGCCTCTTCAATGCCATCCAGGGCATCGGCATCCAGCTTCCCCTTGGTGACCAGCCCAGTCAGATTTCCGGCCAGTTTTGACGAGGTTTTCTTGAACCCGCCAAATAATTTGTCGCGCCATCCGGTCTGGTCGCTCATAGAATGATACTTCCCTGCAATTTTCCGCCCTTTGCCCCGTTGATGCGGGCTTTGACAATGGTTCCTGCTGCTCCCGCCTCGGCCAGCTCGACCATGGCGAAATCTTCGGCATGGCCGCCGCACCCCGAATTTTCGACCAAAACCTGCTTTTCGCTGCCGGTCTGCGCCGAAAGCCAGTCGCTGCGTTGCCGCTCAACGGCATCGCGCAACACCTTTGCCCGTGCCTTGATGACCGCTGTTGGCAGTTGCGGCATCCGCGCGGCGGGCGTCCCAATTTTGGGCGAATAGGGAAAGATATGGCCGTGAACGATGGCGCATTCCGCGACAATGGCAAGGCTTGCGGCAAACATGGCGTCATCTTCTGTCGGAAACCCGGCAATGATGTCTGCACCAATCGCTATTTGCGGGCGGGCATCCTTCAGCCGCGCGACCAGCTCTATCGCCTGCTCCCGGCTGTGCCGCCGCTTCATCCGCTTCAGGATCATATTGTCGCCTGATTGCAGCGATAAATGCACATGCGGCATCATCCGCGCCTCGCCGGTCAACAGGGCGAACAGCCGTTCGTCTATCTCAACGCCATCGACGGACGAAAGCCTCAACCGGGGCAGGGCGGGGACATGTTTCAATATCCGTTCGACCAGCAGGCCCAGATTCGGGCTGCCCGGCAAATCATGGCCATAGCTGGTGACATCAACACCGGTCAGCACAACTTCCTGGCATCCGGCATCAACCAGTTTGCGGATATGCTCCACAACCAGCCCTGCAGGCACGGAGCGGCTGTTTCCCCTGCCATAAGGAATAATGCAAAAGGTGCAGCGATGGTCGCAGCCGGTTTGCACCTCGACAAAGGCGCGGGTTTTGCCATCAAATGCCGTCGCAAGATGCGGCGCGGTCTGGCGCACTGCCATGATGTCAGAAACGCGCACCCGATCATTCAGGCCATGGCGAAACAGCTGCGCGCTTTGTTTTTCCTGATTGCCCAGCACGGCGTCGACTTCGGGCATAGCGTCAAAACTGCCAGGTTCTACCTGTGCGGCACAGCCCGTCACGATGATGCGCGCTTCAGGACGCCGCCGCCGTGCTTGACGGATTGCCTGCCGCGTCTGCCTGACCGCTTCATTGGTCACAGCGCAGCTGTTGACTATGACCAGATTGGCCTCATCGCCAAGCTGCTGCGCAAGCGCGCTGCTTTCGGCGAGGTTCAGCCGGCAGCCCATGGTGATGACTTCAGCGGCGCTCATCCAAAGCGGCTCCAGTCTGCTTCGCCGCTGAATATATGCGTTGCGGGACCTGTCATCTCAATCACGCCGCCCTCGGTCCAGCCGATTGTCAGCTCTCCACCGGGCAGCACAACCGTGACCGGCGACTGTGCGCGGCCAGAGCGTATCGCGGCAACGGCGGTTGCGCAGGCCCCGGTTCCGCACGCCTTTGTCAGGCCCACGCCCCGTTCCCACACATGCAGGCGGACGCGGTGGGCATTTTCAACGGTTGCTACATTCACATTGACCCGCTCTGGAAAAAGCGGGTCATGCTCAATGGTCGGGCCAAGGCTTTCAAGGTCGACCTGATCGCAATCATCGACAAAGAATATCACATGCGGGTTACCGACATTGACGGCCATTGGCCGTTGTAATTCGTCCCATGCCACGGGCATGTCCATCACATCCATGGGCATGGCAAGGGGGATAAGCTGCCAGTCAAGCGCCGGTGGGGGAAGGGTCACGCGCGCACCGCTATCGTCCGGTGCTGTTTCCAACAGGCCTGCCATCGTCTCGATGCGTGCAGCTTTGCCTAGGAGTAGCGCGACGCAGCGGGTTGCATTGCCACAGGCCTCCACCTCGCCGCCATCCGCGTTGAAAATGCGCATTTTGACGTCGGCAAGGGTGGATTGTTCCAGCAGTATCAACTGGTCGCAACCGATACCCATATGGCGATCTGCAATCGCGTGGGCCTGCGCCTTGCTTATCTCGAGCGGCCGTGCACGCGCATCGATAATGACAAAGTCATTGCCCAACCCATGCATTTTGTGAAAGCGCCGCTCGTCCATGGCGGGCCATTAGGCGAGGAGCGCAAGCCAGTCCAGCGAAAGCCAGTGAAGGGTTATGGCAATGCGCTGATTACGGATCGCGTCAAGCCGTGCGATATTGCGGCTCGGCCTGCTCCATCCGATGCGAAATATTGGCTTCGCTGCGTTTCACCAACAGGCCCTTTTCAGCCAGAAGGGCAGAAACCTGGTCAATCGACAAAGGCTGGCCATAGTACCAGCCCTGTCCCTTGGAACAGCCGATTTCAACAAGCTTTGCCACCAGCGCCTCATCTTCAATGCCTTCTGCAGTGATCGGCACGGAAAGGCTGGCGCCAAGCCCCGCAATCGCGCTGACAATCGCTGCGCTTTCGCTGTTGGTGGTCATTGTCGAGACAAAACTGCGGTCGATTTTGATGCGGTCAAAGGGAAGCGCGCGCAAATGCGCAAGCGAGCTGTACCCGGTGCCAAAATCATCAAGCGCAATCCGGATACCCTGATTTTTCAGGCTGCCGACAATGGATTGGGCAAGGCTGAGATTTTTGAAAAGCGAGCTTTCGGTGATTTCAATTTCAAGGCGGTTTGCCGGAAACCCGGTTTCCACCAGCAGCTTGACGATTTTCTGGGCAAGCCAGGGGTCTTTGAGCTGAACCGGGGAAATATTGACAGAAATGCTGAGCTTGGGGTCCCAATGCTTGGCTTCCATCATGGCCTTGCGGATGATTGCCAGCGACAATTCGCCGATCATTCCGGTGTCCTCGGCAACCGAGATAAACTCATCGGGCGGTATCAGCCCGCGCACTGGCGATACCCAGCGGGCCAGCATTTCAAAACCGCTGAGCTCACCGGTTGCAAGGTCAATCTGTTGTTCAAAAAAGGGCACAAATTCGCCGTTGGGAATGGCAGCCCGGATGTCCGCCTCAAGCGAATTGCGGGTCCGCAGCTCCACTTCCATCCCATTTTCAAACCAGCAAAAGCCGTTCCGGCCATTTTTCTTGGCGGCATAAAGGGCAATGTCGGACCGGCGGATCAGAACATCGATGGAGTCGCAGTCAAGCTCCGGCCGGGCGATACCAATGGATGCTGTTACGCTATGGTCGATTTCGCCAATGGTGACTGGTCGGGCCAAAGCCTCAATCAAATCCTCCGCGACGCGGTCTACCGTTTCCGGATATTCGGGCTCAAACACCATGCAAATACCAAATTCATCGCCGCCAAGACGGGCTATGACGCTGGACGGTGGAACTGTATCGCGCAGCCGGTCAGCCACTTCGCGCAGCAAATGGTCGCCGCAATCATGGCCGTACAGGTCATTGACCTTTTTGAACCCATCGAGGTCAAGCATCATGAAGGCAACCGATTTGCCGCGGCGTGAGGAGCGTGCCGACAGTTCAGCGGTTTTTTCCTTGATCGCACGGCGGTTGAACAAATTGGTCAGCGGATCGGTGATGGCGAGGTGCTGGGCGCGGACCTCCGCCTGGCGATAGACATCGACTTCGCTCGACAGGGATGTTGTGCGCCGCCAGATCAGCAGGATCAGGGCAATGTTGAGGAGCAGCGCTGAAACCATCGCTTGGTCAGTGGCAGGCGCTGAACCTGCATATTGGCGGACAAGCTGTGCGCCGACCGAGCCGCCGAGATAGACAAAAAGGGATACCGTGACACCGATCAATATGATCTGAAACCCCGGCAGGGCGCGGACTTTATTTTTTTCGCCCATCTCGCCCAACTTGTCCGACTGAACGCTATCCGGTTCCATTGCCAAATTGCCCCACACACATCTGCTTGTGCTGTGCCGTTTAAAGGTCAATTTTCGGTTAACCGAAGCTTTCGATGAAGCGGGCTTGCGTTGCTCGGGCTTTTGTCCTAGTGGCCCGCCGACCCCGTTTTGGGGAAAGCAACATATGCGGTCAAGGACGCACGCCGGTCAGCGAGGTTTCGCCCACCGGCGTTTTGTGCGTTTTTGCCGGAAAGCGTAAGGAAAAGGCCATGTTCGACAAGCTGAGCGACCGGTTGGGAGGCGTGTTTGATCGCCTGCGCGGTCGCGGCGCGTTGAATGAGGCTGATGTCCGCGAGGCGATGCGCGAAGTGCGCGTTGCCTTGCTTGAGGCCGATGTGGCGCTGCCCGTTGCCCGCGAATTTGTTGAAAAAGTAACCGAGCAGGCCGTTGGCCAGCAAGTGCTGCGTTCGGTTACGCCGGGCCAGCAAGTCGTGAAGATCGTCAACGATGCGCTGGTCGAGATGCTGGGCGCTGAGGCAAGCGAGCTTGACCTTGCCGTTGCTCCGCCTGCCATCATCATGATGGTCGGCCTGCAAGGCTCGGGCAAGACGACGACGACCGCCAAAGTTGCCAAGCTGCTTAAGGAAAAAGAGCGCAAAAAGGTGCTGATGGCCTCGTTGGACGTTAATCGTCCGGCGGCGCAGGATCAGCTGGCAACGCTTGGCACGCAAATTGATATTGCGACCTTGCCAATTGTGGCAGGCCAACAGCCAGTCGACATCGCCAAACGGGCCATGCAGGCCGCCAAGCTGCAAGGCTTTGACGTGCTGATGCTGGATACCGCTGGGCGGCTGAATGTCGACCAGCAGTTAATGCAGGAAATGCAGGCTGTTGCGCAGGTTTCGAAGCCGCAGGAAATCCTGTTGGTGGTGGACTCGCTGACGGGCCAAGACGCCGTCAATGTGGCCAAGGCCTTTGGTGAACAGGTTGACCTCACGGGTGTGGTGCTGACCCGGCTTGATGGGGATGCACGCGGCGGTGCGGCGCTTTCGATGCGGGCGGTCACGGGCAAGCCGATCAAATTTGCAGGCGTTGGCGAAAAACTTGACGCAATCGAGGCTTTCGATCCGGCGCGGGTGGCGGGTCGCATCCTCGGCATGGGTGATGTCGTCGGGCTGGTCGAGCGCGCCGCGCAAGTAGTTCAAGCCGAAGATGCCGAGAAAATGGCCGCCAAAATGGCCAAGGGACAGTTTGACCTTAACGATCTGCGCACGCAGTTGCGGCAGATGACGCAAATGGGCGGGCTTGGCGCTTTGGCTGGCATGATGCCGGGCATGAAAAAGGCCAAGGCGGCAATGGCGCAAAGCGGCATGGATGACAAAATCCTCCACCGCATGGACGCAATCATCGGATCAATGACGCCCAAGGAGCGTTTGAAGCCCGATCTGCTTAATGCCAAGCGCAAGATCCGCGTCGCCAACGGTTCGGGCACCACCGTGCAAGAGGTCAACCGTCTCCTGAAAATGCACAAGGAGATGGAAGGCGCGATGAAGCGGATCAAGAAAATGGGCGGGCTGAAAGGGCTGGCTGCCATGTTCGGAAAATCCGGCGGTGATCTCGGCGCTACCATGGAGTCGATGCACGGCCTGCCCAAAGGCGGGCTGGGTGGCGGCATGGGCGGCAGCGGCTTTCCCGGATTACCCGGAATGCCTGGCGGCGGGGCAGGGGGGCTTCCGCCAGACCTCGCAAATTTATTGAATAAAAAGAAGTAATCATCTCAAAATATTGAATTTAACAGAAAGGTATTTCATCATGGCATTGGCAATGCGTCTGTCGCGCGGCGGCAGCAAAAAGCGCCCTTATTACAAAATCGTGGTCGCCGACGCGCGCGCACCGCGTGACGGCAAGTTCATTGAGCGTATTGGCAGCTATAACCCGCTGCTCGCCAAGGATGATGCAGGCCGCGTCGTTATCGATGGTGACCGCGCCAAGCATTGGCTGGCCGCAGGCGCTCAGCCTTCAGACCGTGTTGCCCGTTTTCTGGACGCTGCTGGCGTCAAGGAACGCGCGGCGAAGGTGAACCCCAAAAAGGGTGAGCCCGGACAGAAAGCCAAGGATCGCGCCGAAGACCGGGCGGCAAAGCTTGCCGAAGCGGAAGAAGCCAAGGCAGCAGCAACTGCTGCACCCGCGGTTGAGGAAGTAGCTGAGGAAGTCGCTGCCGAAGCACCCGCTGCTGAAGAAGCTCCGGTGGTCGAAGAAGCGGCTCCCGCTGAGGAAGCGCCTGCCGCTGACGCTCCTGCTGACGAAGCCGGCGAAGAAAAGGCTGAGGGTTAATCCTTGTCAGACAACCGCACCGTCACGCTTGCCGCCATTTCGGGCGCGCATGGCGTGACGGGCGAAGTGCGTTTGAAGCTGTTTGCCGAGAGTCTCGACAGCCTGAAACGGCACAAAAGCTATAATGGCGGCGCGCTGACGCTGAAAACAGTAAAGCCGCATAAGGCCGGGGCCATCGCCCGCTTCGCCGAAATTACCGACCGCAATGCGGCGGAGGCCCATCGCGGCACTTTGCTGACTGTCCCCCGCAGCGAACTGCCGACATTGGGGGAAGGCGAATATTATTACAGTGACCTCATTGGCCTCGCTTGTGTTTCGACCGATGGCAGTGACCTTGGAACCTGCATTGCCGTCGAAAATTTTGGCGCTGGCGATGTGCTCGAAATCCAGAAGCCGGATGGCAAGAAATTCATGGTGCCAATGAGTAAGAAGGCCGTACCCCAGTGGGAAGAACATATCGTTGTTGACGCGGCATTCGTCGATTAGTATATACATGACGTATATACGGAGATTGGCATGGGCAAAGAATATCCCGCTAAAAGCTTCAAATCTGGCAATTCGGTTGCCATGCGGATCCCGGCTGCGCTTGGTGTAAAACCCGACGAAGATTGGACTGTGGTAGCCGAAGATGGAAAACTGATCTTCGAACCAAAGGAAAAGCCCAAGCGCAAGTTTGACATTGATGCCATTTGGGGAATCGCCAAAGGAACAGGCTTGCAATATATCAAAGACGAGGACCGCGTGTTTGAAGAACGTCCGCTGCTTTGGGACGATCCCGAATGGCGGGCCAAATATATGCCTGGCGAATGAAATTCCTTTTGGATTCCAACATCATTGTCGCGGCGCTGCTGGGCGACAATGTTAATTTGCGTGCGAGAATGGCGGAATGCGACGAAGGCGAACTCGTCACTTCAGTGATTGCATTTGCCGAGGTTGCCTATGGTTCAGTGAGCGGCAAACCGCCGTCGTTTGACCGTTTGTCACGCTTTGCGCAAAAGGTGGCGGTCGTCCCTTTCGATTATCAGGCCGCCCGAGCCTATGCGACATTGCCGTTCAAACGAGCAAGTTATGATCAGTTGATCGCAGCACACGCGCTCTCGCTTGATCTTACCGTTGTGACGCACAACGAAAAGCATTTCGCCGATGTGCCGGGGCTGAAGGTAGAGAATTGGACGGTTTGATGGGAGGCAGTAAATGACCGAGCGATTGAAAGAGCATTGGTTCTGGCCGCTTGCGCTGGCATTGGTAGCGGTTGCATGGGCGCTGGCGGCACGTTTACCGAGCCAAGACTTGGCCGGGTGGGAAGTAGCAGTGCTGTTCGATGCTTTCATAACTCTGCCGCTGTTGTATCTGATATGCTACCGCAAAAAGCTGACGCGTAACGCCATGATCGGACGCATCATTGCGTTGCAGTGCCTCGGCATATGGGCAGCGACAAAGATCGTACCGGTCGATCAACAGGTTTGGCTGCTGCAACTCTCGTGGCTGCGTTACTGCGGCCTTGCGGTGCTGGTGTTTATCGAACTACGGCTCATTGTCGCCTTGTTCCGCATCGTGTTCAAGCCGGAAACCACGAGCCAGCAGCTCGAAGACGTCGGCATGCCGCCATTTCTTGCCAATCTGGCCTTGCTTGAGGCACGGTTCTGGCGATGGGCTTTCTCTATCTTCAAAAGATGACCTTCCAAACTCAAATCCTGACTCTCTATCCAGAGATGTTTCCCGGCCCGCTCGGCGTATCGCTCGCGGGCCGCGCATTGGAGGAAGGCAAGTGGTCCTGTTCCCCCATCCACATCCGGGACTTTGCGACGGATAAACATCGCACGGTCGACGATACGCCCGCAGGCGGCGGGGCAGGGATGGTGTTGAAGGTTGACGTCATGGCGGCAGCAGTGGATCATGCCATTGAAAAAGAACCGGATTTGCCCATTCTCGCCATGACCCCGCGTGGCAAGCCGATCACGCAAATGCGCATCCGCACCCTCGCCCAAGGCTCTGGCGCCACGATAATCTGCGGGCGTTTTGAGGGCTTTGATGAACGGCTGTTTGAGGCGCGCCCGCAGATCGAGCAGGTCAGCATGGGCGACATCATCTTGTCCGGCGGAGAAATGGGTGCTTTGATGCTACTCGACGCTTGCATTCGCCTGCTTCCCGGCGTAATGGGCGCGGCTTCAAGCGGGGACGACGAATCTTTTGAACAGGGTTTGTTAGAATATCCGCACTATACCCGACCTGCTGAGTGGGAAGGGCGCACGATCCCTGAAGTGCTGCGATCGGGGGATCATGCGAAGATCGCAGAATGGCGGAAACGCCAGTCTGAGAACGACACACGGTTACGCAGGCCAGACCTTTGGGAACGT
Organism: uncultured Sphingorhabdus sp.; assembly: GCA_964572205.1. Lineage (GTDB taxonomy): Bacteria > Pseudomonadota > Alphaproteobacteria > Sphingomonadales > Sphingomonadaceae > Sphingorhabdus_B. The sequence continues at coordinate 5,820 of CAZNEO010000037.1, read as the reverse complement.
CATAAGGGCGTTCGGGACTGACCTGCCTCTGGCGCGCGGCGTGAAGAAGGAAGAACAGGGATGAACCTGATCCAGACGCTTGAGCAAGAGGCGATCGCTGCCCTTGCCGCCAACAAGCAAATCCCGGAGTTCCGGGCAGGCGACACGCTGAAAGTCGGCGTGAAGGTGATTGAGGGTGAGCGCACCCGTATCCAGAATTATGAAGGCGTGTGCATCGCACGGTCGAACAAGGGCATGGGATCGAACTTCACTGTTCGCAAAATGTCGTTCGGCGAAGGCGTGGAGCGCGTATTCCCGCTTTATTCGCCCAATATCGAAAGCATTGAGGTTGTGCGCCGCGGTGCTGTGCGTCGTGCCAAGCTTTATTATCTGCGCGGCCGGACCGGCAAGAAGGCACGCATTGCAGAACGCAAGATTACCACCAAACAGGAAGCCCAAGGCTGATCCCGTCTGGTTGCGTAATGTCCAGATAACCGAAAGGGCCGGGATCCGATACAGGACCCCGGCCTTTTTTGTTGGAGAGATTGAGGATGCGAAAAAAATGGCTGCTTGCTGTCGCAATGGCGCTGACCATGGCTGCTGACCCTGTTTTGGCCAGTGATGCAGGCGAACTGACGCTGGAGCGGATTTTTGCCAGCCCAGCGATAAACGGGCCGACACCCCGTGCCGTGGCCCTTTCTCCGGACGGTCAATATTTGACCAGCCTGCGCCCGCGCGCCGATGACCGGGACCGGTTCGACCTGTGGTTCCTTGATAGCAGCAGCGGTGAATGGCGGATGCTGGTCGATTCCACCAAGCTTGGCACCAGTGGTGAGATTAGCGAAGCCGAAAAAATGCAGCGCGAACGTGCGCGTATTGGCGGCACAAAGGGGATTGTCAGCTACAGCTGGTCGCCGGACAGCAAGTCCATATTGGTGCCCGTTGATGGCGATCTGTTTATTGCCGACCTGACTGGCAATGTCCGCCGTTTGACCGAGACCCAAAGCAGCGAACTTGACGCAACGGTAAGCCCCAAGGGCAGCCATGTGTCCTTCGTGCGCGACCAGAATTTAATGGTCCGCGCACTGGCAGGCGATAGCGAAAAGGCTGTGACGACAGAGGGCGGGGGCGCCGTGACCTTTGGCGTCGCAGAATTTGTCGCGCAGGAGGAAATGGATCGCACGCGCGGCCATTGGTGGGCTCCTGATGACAGCGCGCTTGCCTATACGCGGGTGGACGAAAGCGGGGTCAAAGTAGCGACCCGGTCCGCCATTGGTGCCGAGGGCACGCGCATCTATGAGCAGCGCTATCCCTTTGCCGGCACGGACAATGCCCGGGTCGACCTGTTCATCTGGAACATGGCGGCTGACAGCCATGTTAAGGCCGACCTTGGCGAAAATCCCGATATTTACGTCGCGCGCGTCGACTGGATGCCCGGCGGCAAAGCGCTTTTGGTGCAGCGGCAGAGCCGCGATCAGAAAAAGCTGGACGTGCTGCGCGTCGATGCCGCCACGGGCAAATCCGAAACGCTGTTCAGCGAGAGCAGCAACAGCTGGCTCAACCTGCATGACAATCTGCGCTTTTTGGCGGATGGCAGCCTGTTATGGACATCCGAACGTGATGGGTTCAGCCATATCTACCGCTTTGACAGAGGTGCGTGGACGCAGCTGACGAAAGGGCCATGGGCGGTAAAGGCCGTTGTCGGCGTGGATGAAAAGGCGGGCCGGATATATTTCACCGGCAATGCAGATACGCCCACGCAGCAGCATCTTTACGCTGTCCCGCTGAAAGGTGGCAAATTGAAGCGCCTGACCGAAGCGGGCAGTTTCCATGCCGTCACCATGAACCGGGCGGCGAACCGGGCGATCATCACCCGGTCCAATCCCAACCAGCCCGAACAGGTCTATCTTGCCGACGCCAGTGGCAAACGCCTGTCCTGGGTGGAGGAAAACCGGCTGGATGGCAGCCACCCCTATGCGCCCTTTCTTGGCCGTCATACTGCGCCGACCTTTGGCACAATCAAGGCGGCGGACGGAACCGAATTGAAAACCAAGCTGCTGCTGCCCAAGATGGAGACGGGCAAACGCTATCCTGTTTTCGTGCAGGTCTATGGCGGGCCGGGCGCCGGGCGGCAGGTAACCGAAAGCTGGGGCGGAGGTGCGTTGCAGCAATATCTGGCGCAACAGGGCTGGATTGTGTTCTCGGTGGACGGGCGCGGCACGCCGGATCGCGGCAAGGCCTTTGAGGACCATCTCTACCAGGCCATGGGCGGCGTAGAAGTCACCGACCAGCTTGCCGGTGTCGAATGGCTCAAGGCGCAACCCTATGTCGATCCCCAGGCAATCGCCGTTTATGGCTGGTCCTATGGCGGCTATATGACGTTGAAACTGCTGCAAGCTGCGCCTGGCACCTTTGCCGCCGGTGTATCAGGCGCGCCGGTTACCAAATGGGAGCTTTACGATACCCATTATACCGAACGCTATATGGGTGATCCGCGGCAAGTACCCCAAGCCTATGCCAAGGCCAATGTCGTGCCGGACGCGGCAAAGCTTAACGATCCGCTGCTGCTGATCCATGGCATGGCCGATGACAATGTGGTTTTTGACCATTCGATTGCGCTGATGGCTGCGATGCAGGGCAATGCGCAACATTTTGAAACCATGGTCTATCCGGGGCAAACGCACCGCGTGGCTGGACCAAAGGTCAGCGTCCATCTTTGGAAGACGATCCTCGCCTTCCTCGATCGCACCGTCAAAAACAAGAATGTGAAGAATAAGGACTGAAGATATGGGTTACCGCGTAGTTGTTGCGGGCGCGACAGGCAATGTCGGCCGCGAAATGCTGAACATTCTGGCCGAGCGCCAGTTTCCAGCCGATGAAATCGCTGCCGTCGCCTCGTCGCGTTCGGCAGGTGACCAGATCGAATTTGGCGAGACTGACAAGATGCTGAAGGTTCAGAATATCGAGCATTTTGAGTGGTCAGGCTGGGACATTGCGTTATTCGCCATTGGATCGGATGCAACCGCAATCTACGCGCCCAAAGCAGCGGCGGCGGGATGCACCGTGATCGACAACAGCTCGCTCTATCGCATGGACCCCGATGTGCCGCTGATCGTGCCTGAGGTGAACCCTGAGGCGATTGACGGCTACACCCGGAAAAACATTATCGCCAATCCCAACTGCTCCACCGCGCAGATGGTCGTCGCGCTGAAACCGCTGCATGATGCCGCAACGATCAAGCGCGTTGTTGTTGCAACTTACCAGTCGGTATCGGGTGCGGGCAAGCAAGGCATGGATGAACTGTTTGAACAGTCGCGCAACATCTTTGTCGGTGACCAGGCAGAGCCGAAGAAGTTCACCAAGCAGATCGCTTTCAACGTCATCCCGCACATCGACAATTTCCTGGACGATGGTTCGACCAAGGAAGAGTGGAAGATGGTTGCCGAGACCAAGAAAATCCTCGACCCCAAGGTGAAGGTCACCGCAACCTGCGTTCGCGTGCCGGTGTTTGTCGGCCATTCGGAAGCGATCAACATCGAGTTCGAAAATGAACTATCGGCCGAGCAGGCGCAGGAAATCCTGCGTGAAGCTCCCGGCGTGATGCTGGTCGATAAGCGCGAGGACGGCGGCTATGTGACCCCAGTGGAGTGCGTGGGCGACTATGCCACCTTTATCAGCCGCGTGCGTGACGATTCAACGGTGGATTATGGGCTGAGCCTGTGGTGCGTTTCGGACAATCTGCGCAAGGGCGCGGCGCTGAATGCCGTGCAGATTGCGGAGCTATTGGGGCGGCGGCATTTGAAGAAGGCTGCTTGATTTGCGTCAACCGATTATCCTGTCACCGTGCGCGGGCGAAGCCGAGCTGTTCGATCCGGTGGTGACAGGACAATTTGCTGAGGCGATGGTCTCTGTTGCGTCTGAGCAGCATACGCCGCCATGGTGTGGCTATATCGGGCGGCGCGGGGGTCCCCCTGTCGGCTTTGGCGGGTTCAAGGGGGGGCTCGCAGATAACGGCTCTATCGAATTGGGCTATCTGACATTCCCAAAGCATGAGGGGACCGGAGTAGCCAAGGCGGTGACTGCGGGGATGATCGATATTGCCCGGAAAAATGGAGCGAAGACCGTTTTGGCTCACACTTTGTGCGAAGAAAACGCCTCTACCGGGGTATTGCGAGCGAACAGCTTTGTCCGCGACGGTGAAGGCTTTGACTCTGACGAGGGTGTTGTCTGGCGCTGGCGGCTGGACCTTTGACCCGCGTCGATAGGAAAGCCGGGCAGCGCGATAATGGCCTGCGGCGCTTTCTTCCAGTTGCCCTGCTGGTTTTGGTGCTTACGAGCCTCGGTTATTCGCTCCATCTCTTATGGTTCTATTGCGCGCGCATCGAGACCTCGATCTACTCCGACTTTTTGGGAGAGTCGCGGAAAGTTACGGTCTATGGAGGTAACCCTGCCGTTACATTCTATTCGCTTGATGGCGACAAATATCGGCACGGCCTGCTGCCCGCCGCGCATGGCACTTTGATCGCTTGGCTATCGGGCAGCGAACGGCCGATGATCGTGGCGATCCACGATGAAGGTCAACGCAACGTCGATTTCCGCCCCGCGAAGGTCGAACCCGCGTCATGGCGGCCCAATATTTCCGGACGGGCGGCAGCGTTCGATGCCTTCCTTATTCGCGAACTGCGGTCTACAATTGAGCGGCAGTTCGGTAAGGCACGGAAACGCTATCTTTTCGGTCACTCGCTTGGCGGGTTTTATGTGCTCGATCTGCCGACCCGGCAAAGGCGGCACGGATTTGATGGGCTTTATGCGTTCAGCCCCACTTTCAGCCATGATCTGTCGCTGATCGGTAGAATGGCGGAGAGCTGCGCTGCCACGACCCATATCTACGCCAATATCGGGCTTGAAAGCGGACGAGACACTGCGGTTTTTGAAATGGCGGCGAAGGGAATCGCCGCCAATCCGGCCTGCAAGGGCAAAATGCAGTTATCGAAGCATTCCGGTGCAATCCATCAGATTGTGATGCTGTCGGGCCAGATTGCTGCTTTCCGTTCGATCTACGGGCGGGACTAGGCGTCGATACTGCTTGTTTTTCACGCCGTTAGGGTGGCACAAAGCCGCATGACCCTGACAGCCGACCTCTATTTCTCCTTCCGCTCACCTTATTCCTACCTCGCCATTGGCCGCTACCGGGCAATCGCAGAGGAGTGGGCGGTCGATATTGCCTTGCGACCGGTCTATCCGCTGGCCATCCGCGAACCCGATTTCTTTGAACGCAGCCATCCTAACTGGTTGCGCTATACATTCCTCGACATGATGCGGGTGGCGCAGTTTCACGGCATCCCCTTTGGCCCGCCGCGCCCCGACCCGATTGTGCAAAATGTCTTCACCCGCGAAATAGCGGCGGAACAGCCGCATATCTTCCGCCTTGTCCGCATGGGGCAGGCGGCGGCGCGGCGGGGAAGGGGACTGGCGTTCGCCCATGAAGCGACCAGCCTGATCTGGGGTGGGGCGGAGAATTGGCACGAAGGCACGCATCTCGCCGACGCGGCGACGCGCGCGGGGTTGGATTTGGCGGAGCTGGATGCCGAGGCGGTCAGCGATGCTGAAGCGCTGGACGCTGAAATCGCTGCCAACCAGGCCGCACTAGAGGCCGCAGGCCATTGGGGCGTGCCCACTTTGGTGTTCGAGGGCGAACCCTTTTTTGGGCAGGACCGGATCGAAATGGCGCTTTGGCGGATGCAGCAAAAGGGTCTGGAGAAGCGCGCATGACCGAAACCCTCACGGGCGGCTGCCAGTGCGGCCGGGTGCGCTTCACAGCTGACCTTGAAAACTACGATG
>CAZNEO010000036.1:0-24498 GCA_964572205.1 uncultured Sphingorhabdus sp. | reverse complement strand
AGACAGGATTGCCCTCCGGTCTGCTGTTCCCCACCCAAAGGGGGTTTGGTCGGGGAGACAGGATTCGAACCTGCGACCCTCTGCTCCCAAAGCAGATGCGCTACCAGGCTGCGCTACTCCCCGACACGGAGCATTATGGTGGGCCCGGAGGGACTCGAACCCCCGACCTAGCCGTTATGAGCGGCCAGCTCTAACCAACTGAGCTACAGGCCCGAACCCTCTAACCATCAGGCCCGCGCCGATAGCGGAAGCGGCGGCGCAAAAGCAAGGGGCAATATTGCCCTTATGCTTCGATTCCAGCACCGCGGTAGATTTGCTTGACGCAAATTGGCTGCACGCCGCGTTGCGCAAGGTGCGCAAAAACTATCTCCCACCAGCGGTAAAAGGCGTCCAGATCGGCCTCGTTTCGCACATAAGGGGTGAAGCCCACCGCCAATGATGGCGAATGAAAAGAGAAATTCAGGATTGGCACGCGCAGCGCAAGCGCCAGATCGATGGCGCGCACTGCCTTTTCCGCCGGAATGCCTTCCGGCGTCAGTGCAATACGCTCCAGCATTCCGGTGCGCGCCAGCAGGCCACGTGACGCCGGACTTTTGAAGACCTGTGTAAACAGCGTCTTTCCTGCGCCGCGCATCGGACCATCAAAGACGCTGGTAACAGGCAACTCCAATAATTTGCCCTCATATATCCAATAGGGATCAAGTGGGCATTTTCCGTAATTCGGACCGCCATGGGCCGAATAGTCAAATAGCGAGCGCACCGAAGTGTCGATTGCCACGCCCAGATCATACAGAATTTGACGGGTTTCGTGGCCCGCACCATAGCGTCCGGCGCGATAGATCATAGGTCTGACCGCAAAGCGTTCACAAATCAGGCTGTGCAGTGCCGTCAGCTTCGCCCGTTCCAGTGCAGGCGGCAGGTTGCAGGCATAGCTGTTGAAAGTATCGACCTCTTCCTCAAATGGAGGATTAACCCAAGGGTGCAATTGCACGCCCACATCGGCGCGGCCTGACTGAACATAGCCGCCGAGAAGCGCGGCTGCCGCGTCATCACGGGTGATGGGATAGTCGACCAGATAGGCCGGTTTGACGTCATGGCTGTCACAAAGCTGTTGGAACCGGTCAATGGCGCTGACATGCTGCGTCCCATGGCCATCGCGGGTGAAGGGACCGTTCCAATTAAATTCTTCTTCGGTATCAACAGTGACCAAAAAGCGTGGAGTATCAAAATCAAAGTCGATAAATTGAACGGGTGCGGGCGCGTGCTGATCGAGATCAACCGCCGGTTCCAGCCTGCCCCCCATGTTCAGTCACCCCTTTGATCCCTCGACAGATGCCGATCATCCTGCGCTGCTGGAATGGTAACTAGCAATTTTTCGTTTTGAAATTGTAAACTGCCCCCAACATTGCGCGCAAGGTTGCGGACAAGCCGCAGCGAAAAGCCAAGGCCCAGCAGCGGGGAGCCACCGGGCGAATAGCCGCCAACGGGTTCGCTCGCCAACAAAATGTCCTCGCCCTGCCCGACCAGCTTTGATGGCAGCGTCAGCACAAAGCGGTTGCTGGTTATGCTGCCCAATTCTGTGCTGAAACGCCCCCGCAGCACCTCCTTGGGTTTGCAGCCCATGATCACTGCCGCCAGCAGCCGAGAAAACAGGCGTTCTGCCATATCCTGCGCCATCGCAAAGGGACGCACCGGATCGGCCACGGACAGATTCACCTCTACATCCAGACTGTCGCTCACTGTTTGTAAGCGCGCCGCAAGCCGTTCGGTAAGCCAGGCGCAATCTGTTGTCCCGGCCATATCCGGCAATGCCCCGCGATTAAGCTGCGCCGCCAGCGCCAGATCGTCAAAACCCGATAAAAGCTGATTTGCGTCAGTCAAAATATCGGTTGCAAGCGCCCGGTAGCTATCATCGACCGGACCGAACATCTGGTGGTCGATAATTTCGGCAAAACCAACAATCGCGCCGAGCGGCGTGCGCAATTCGTGCAATATCTGCTGCAACTGCTCCGCCTGCTTGACTGGATCAGGGGCAATATCGGCCGTTTCGCTGACCATGGGCCGCCGCATAATTCCCCGAAACCCACGGAAACGGCCGCTAGTCGCATCAAAAAAGGGCGATGCGCTCATCCGCCAGTCACCCTCGACCACGGATGCGCCGCGCAACCGCATCCGGGCATTTTCCATGGGCATACGCTGGCGAAAGGCAGCAGCGCCATAGGCATCCGGGCCGGGCCCATTGTCAAAGGCTGGGCGGGCAATGTCGACGCCAACAACCGAGCCTCGGGGCGCACCCTCAATCCAGATCACTGTGCCATTGTCATCGGTTTCAAACCGGATTTCGGTTGCAGGAGCAGCAGCCCCCGCAGCACCGGGGGCGAAGGGTAGCTGCGGCGTATCGGTGCGGGTAAGCTCATTGTCATGATCACGCCGCCAACGCTCCAACCGCTCGATCACCTCTGCAACCGGAACAGCCTTGCCCTGAGCCGCCGTTGCAGGTGGAGGCGGCGTTTGCGCCACGTCAACAAGTCCCTGGGAAGGCGGTACAGGCAGGACAAAATCACCGCCTGCATAAAGCGCAAGTGCGCGCTGCGTCGCTGCTCCCAGATCGCGCCGATTGCGCAAAAATCCGCGCGCCCGCACTGGCAAGTGCGGCACCATATCAGCCCAATCATCGTCGGAGAGCCGGGCACCGGCAATTGCTGCGGCTGCAACAGCGGGCGCATCGCCTGCGAGCAGTTGCACGAGCGGAGCCGACAATATTCGGCCATGCAGTGCCGCCACCGCCGAAACCCGGTGGTCAAGCGCAACTGAGTCGCGCATCTGCCGCACGCGCATCAACCCTGCCGCAATCCGGTCTGGCGCCTGGCCGACGGGATTCTGCGCCAACAGGTCGATCAATTGCCGCCATTGACCGCGCGCGTCAGTGCGCTCAGCCTTATCGCTGTTCAGCAAAGCCGTATTGAGGCGGTCATCGACGCGCACTTATGCCTGTTTCCCGTCCCTTTTATTCTGGTCCCAAGACAGGCGATAGCGAGATGGACGGCGGTGCAAAAGCGGCTAATTTGCCGCGTCACACTATGGGACAATTGCATATTGCTATAATAATATTATAGCTTTGCACCAAAATCGGACAGGGATATTTCACGAGCCATGGCAGCCATGAACTTTGATGCAATCGACCTTAAACTGCTTGCAGAATTGCAGGAAAATGGCCGGATAACCAATGTTGAGCTGGCAACCAAAGTAGGGCTGACAGCCCCGCCCTGCCTGCGCCGGATGCGCACATTGGAACAATCGGGCGCGATTCGTGGCTATCACGCAGAGATCGATCCCGGCGCAATGGGCTATTCCATCATGGTTTTCGCCATGGTTTCCCTGAAAAGCCAGGCAGAGGATGATCTGCGCGCCTTTGAGGCGCATGTCCGGGCATTGCCCGAAGTGCGCGAATGCCACATGCTGAACGGCGAGATTGATTTCATCCTGAAGATCGTCGCCCATGACCTTCAAACATTTCAGGAATTCCTGACGTCAAAACTGACGTCAGCACCCAATGTTTCCAGCGTCAAAACATCGCTGACCATCCGCACGGCAAAGGACGAGCCCGGCGTACCGGTGAACGGCTAGAACGGCCAGTTCAGGTTCACAGGCGGAAAGATCGCCCCCGTGGGCGGATAACCCCCTTTTCGGGGGTTACCCTCACATTCTCAGGCAGCGCTCCCGGGCGCGGTTTTCGCCAGCTGTTCAGCGTAAAGTGCCCAATAGCTGGCCACGGACCTGCGTCCGGCGCTGGTTACCTTTGCAAATTCGGCCTGCGCGCCAGCCACATCGCCCAGCTTCAACTTGGCAATGCCAAGGCGCATCACCGTGCGCTCCATCAGGTCCTTGCCTTCCTTGTCGACGATCGACCCGGTCGCAATTGCTGCTTCATAGGCACCTTTTGCGCGGGCATATTCGCCTACTGACAGCGCGATATCTCCGGCAAAGGCAGACGCAGCGCCCGTTTTTGCCGACGCAATGTCCTGATCGAGAACAGCAATGGAAAACGGCTCGATCTTGAGCTTTTCCAGCACATCGCTGTACCGACCGCCAAAGGTCGCATTATTTTTTGAAATCGTGCCTGCAGCAAATCCCTCTTCCAATACCGCTTTCATTTCGGTCGGGAAAAAGGCGATCAAGGCATCCGTCGCATAAGCGGAATAATTTTGCTCATATTTCATCCCGCCAACCGTGCGCAGCAAGCGCATGAGGTCGAGTTCCTCCTGCGTGTCGAGCTGGGAAGCGGCATAGGTCTGCATCAGCGCGTCATGCCAGAAATCCGGTGTCGGGTTGTTGCGCACGAGCTCGGTCATCCAGCGCGTGATCAGCGCCGGGTTCTTGGTTTTCAGCGCAACATTGGCACCGCGCGGAAAAAAGCTGTCGGGCAGCGCGGCAAAACCAGGTTGTTTGCTCGCTTCAAGCGACTTTTCCATCCACGCCAGCGACTCGGGATATTTTTTCTGAAAATTCAACGTGTCGGCGATCAACATTTCGACGCCGCCACGAATGGTTTTTGAACGGTAGCCCTCGTCATAAGCGCGGATCAGCCATGTTTCGGCATTGGCCCAGTCCTTTGAATCATAGGCCACCGCAGCCTTTTGAAACATAAAGGCCTGACGCTGGTCCGCGGGCGTTTTACTGGACGCCAACAGCATGTCAAAAGCCTGATATTGCAATGTGCTGTTGTTGGCCTCACGCCCGATCTGATTGCCAAAAACGCCCGCCTGATACTGATCGTCAGGTGTCTTTATCGCCGTCTTGATCGCTTCCCACGATTCCGCAGCCTTCAGCGCGTCCTTCGTCTTAACATATTCATTAACAACAGGGCCATATACGGCGTTGAATTCCTTGGACAAAGAAACCTTGAACTCCGCCGGCTTTTCGTCCTTACCCTTCTTTGCCTTCTTCTCCTTGGTGGGCTTCTCCTCCGCCCATGACGGGGTTGCCGCCATCATCAGTGGCACTGTCGCAAGCGCAAGACCAAGGGCAAATTTTGAAACGGCTTTCATTCATACTCTCCACGCAAAAATGGCGGGTAACGCGCACCGCCGGTAATCTTTTCCCCGGCTTTACGGCTCTCCGCCACGATAGGCAATCGGGATAGCGACCGATGGCTGAATTACGCTTGAACAAAGGTGTAAAATCGCTTTCGCCTGCTGGGGGCCGAATCTGTGGATAAACTGTAGACAAACGTGCCTTTTGCCGGTCGCCGGGTGGCTATTGCGGCCCCCCTCGGCTAGGATCATCCCTTCCAAAAAGACAACAGGACAATAGCGGACGTGAGTGACGAAAATCTGCCCGGGGAACAGCCTGAAAACCATCGGGATATTGCGCCCGTCGACATAACGCAGGAGATGAAGTCGAGTTATCTCGACTATGCCATGTCGGTTATTGTTGCGCGCGCCCTGCCCGATGTGCGCGATGGTCTGAAACCAGTGCATCGCCGCATATTGTTCGCCAGCGAAGAGGGCGGCTTCGTCGCCGGACGGCCTTACCGCAAATCGGCCAAAATCGTTGGCGATGTTATGGGCAATTACCACCCGCATGGCGACAGCGCGATTTATGATTCGCTTGTCCGCATGGCGCAGGATTGGTCCTTGCGCGTGCCGCTGATCGATGGACAGGGCAATTTCGGCTCTATGGACCCCGATCCGCCTGCCTCGATGCGCTATACCGAGGCACGGCTTGCCAAGGTGGCGAACGCGCTGCTGGATGATCTGGACAAAGATACCGTCGATTTTCAGCCCAATTATGACGGCAGTCGTCAGGAACCGCAGGTGTTGCCTGCCCGCTTTCCTAACCTTTTGGTCAATGGCGCGGGCGGCATTGCCGTGGGTATGGCGACCAACATCCCACCGCATAATCTGGGCGAGGTCATAAAAGCCTGCCTTGCCTTTATCGAAAATCCGGCGATCACCGTTGATGAGCTGATCGAGCATATCCCGGCCCCCGACTTCCCCACTGGCCCGCTGATTTTGGGACAAGGGGGAGCGCGCAACGCCTACCGCGAGGGCAAGGGCTCCATCGTCATGCGCGCGCGCCATGTTATTGAGGAAGGCAAGGGAGAGCGCCGCTCCATCGTCCTGACATCCATTCCGTTTCAGGTGGGCAAAAACGGCCTTGTCGAAAAGTTGGCCGAGGCAGCGAAGGACAAGCGGATTGAGGGCGTCTCCGACATCCGCGACGAATCGAACCGGCTGGGCGTTCGCATTGTCATAGACCTGAAAAAGGATGCGACCCCGGACGTTGTCCTGAACCAGATTTGGCGACACAGCCCGGCGCAATCGAACTTTCCGGCGAACATGCTGGCCATTCGTGGCGGGCGGCCCGAAGTACTTACCCTGCGCGACATCATCGAAAGCTTTATCAAATTCCGCGAAGATGTGATCACGCGGCGCACCAAATTTGAGCTGAACAAGGCACGCGACCGGGCGCATATCCTGCTGGGGCTGGTCGTTGCGGTCACCAACCTGGATGAAGTGGTGAAAATCATCCGCGGCTCGGCCAACCCGGCGGACGCCCGCGAGGCGTTGATGGCGCGCCCCTGGCCCATCGCCGAGATCGCTCCCTATATCCGTCTGGTTGAGGCCATTGAGACCGAAATTGCCGGTGAAAGCTATCAGCTTTCCGAAGTACAGGCGCGCGCAATTCTCGACCTGCGCCTCAACCGCTTGACTGCGCTTGGCCGCGACGAAATTGGCGACGAATTAAAGGCACTGGCCGTTGATATTGCCGAATATCTGGCAATCCTGGGCGACCGGGTGAAGCTATACGCAGTGATGCGTGCCGAACTGGAGGCAATCGACAGCGAATTTTCAACGCCGCGCCTGTGCGAAATCGCCCCCAGCTGGGACGGTGTCGATGATGAAGACCTGATGGAACGCGAGGAGATGGTCGTCACCGTCACCCATGGCGGCTATATCAAGCGCACCGCGCTCGCCACCTTCCGCGCGCAGAACCGCGGCGGCAAGGGTCGCGCCGGCATGGCGACCAAGGATGAGGATGCCGTCACCGAATTGTTCGTGACGAGCACGCACACGCCGGTGCTGTTCTTCTCCAACATTGGCAAGGTCTATCGCCTCAAGGTCTGGCGCCTGCCCGAAGGCGGGCCGTCGACCAAGGGTCGCCCGATGGTCAACCTGCTGCCGCTGGGCGAAGGCGAGACGATTTCGAACGTGCTGACGCTGCCCGAGGATGAAGCCGAATGGAGCGGCCTCAGCGTCGTGTTCGCGACCGCCAAGGGCTATGCCCGCCGCAACAGCATGGATGCGTTCGCGAACATCCCGTCGAACGGCAAGATCGCGATGAAGTTTGAGGGCGAGGATGCCGACGACAAACTGATCGGCGTCGAACTGCTGACGCCCGATAACGATGTGTTGCTCGCAAGCCGCGCGGGCAAGGCGATCCGCTTCGCCGCCGACGACATCCGCGAATTCCAGAGCCGCGCCTCGACCGGCGTGCGCGCGATGAAGCTGGCGAAAGGGGACGAGGTCATCTCGCTCTCCATCCTGAAGCGCGTTGGCACAACGCCGGAAGAACGCGAGGACTATCTGCGCTTTGCCCCGTGGAAGCCGGAGAAGGAAGGCGAGCCGACTTTGACGCCGGAACGCATCGCTGAGATGGCGGAAAAGGAGCAATTCATCCTCACCGTCTGCGCCAATGGCTATGGCAAGCTGAGCAGCGCCTATGGCTATCGCCGCACCGGACGCGGTGGCCAGGGGATTACCAATATCGACAATATCGAGCGCAACGGCCCTGTGGTGGCGAGCTTCCCAGCGACCAAGGGCGATCAGTTGATGCTGGTAACCGATCAGGCCAAACTGATCCGGATGCCTTTGGACAGCCTACGCGTGCTGGGGCGCGGCACAGCCGGGGTGCGGCTGTTCAATGTGGAAGACAATGAACATGTTGTTGGCGCGGCTAAGATTGAGGAGAGTGATGAGGATGGGGATGGTGAGATTAACAACGAAAGTGCCGATGCTAATTAGCAGAGTGTCTCGGAATTGGAGGGGCCGATATCAGGCTGGCCAAGAACTGTCTCTAAGCTTTTGCTTTCGAACATAGTGGGCACGATTGTAGAGTGAAGTTATAATTGATGTGGTCACCATCCCAAAGCGTTGCTTAGGGTCGTCTACGCGCGATTTGTTGCCGCTTTCCAAAGCATCGAGATACTTCATGCCAACTTTCAAGGTACTTGCCCAGTCCAAAATCTTTGGATCGTCAAACGAACACATTACGCTGTGAGCAAAAGCATTTCGAATCTTTCTAATTGCAGTAATGTCGCGAAATTCCTCAGCAGAGATCAAGCCAAGCGCCCTGCTAATAGAAGCCTTTGCTGACAAGGTTGACAACGGCGCATTAGCAGCATCAAATAGACTTTTCGTCGCAGAATTCTCCAAGAGAAATGCCTTTATAACTTCCTCCAACATCTCTTCGATCAATGAAGATACGACAAGCGCTCGACCTCGGTCGGTCTCATTTCTCGATGCATCCAAAAAAAGACGCAGTCTGTCATAGTATGGATCTTCGAAGGACATTTTGCTCATTGCATAAGCATAGCCAATGAATTTCGAAATTGTACAGAGTGATTAATTACGAAAATTCACACAGGATTAGGTTGGCGGTTTACTGAAATAGGCCCGTCGCCCCGCACGTGATGCGGGGCTTGGCTTTTTCCGGAGAGCCCCCACAAGCCTAACCCTGCGTCAAATGCGGGGTGACGGTGTTGACGGTTATCAATCCTGAAAATTGCAAATCCAAAAAGCAACAGCGATAGATAGGGAAAAGAGGCAGGAGACAAAGAAAGGTCAATGCCCGCCTTACCCCCCTCTTTTCCTCAGGGCCTCGTTCACATATTGGACCGGAGCGGGCATTGAAAAGCTGTGATAGTGCTTCCCTTCCCGTTTGGCAGGAAGACGGCAGGGTGCCCAATTTTGGTAAAAACGGCGGGACGGAAAGACGAATGGACGGCTCCGGTTTGAGCGGCCTCGTCTGGCCGTCTTATCGTCTATCCTTTTTCACATCCCGCAACGGGAATTACGGTACCTGGTATGCGCGTGCGGCCAGTTTTGCGGCTTGCAATCATGGGAAGCAATGATAGCCTTTTTTGGGACTCGGGCCTTTGGTCGCAATGTCGCTTTGGTCGCAATATCGCTTTCGATGGGTTGGTAAAATGTCGGCAGTGCCTTTTTTTCATGCGGACCGTCCACGCAGCAGGCTGCGGCCGCTCAAGGCAGTCCGGCACTTTATCAATCTGATCACCGATACCGAAGACACCGAACAGGCCTTCCAAATCATGGCTGCGTTGAGCGGGCGCAAATCGCTGCGGATTGCCAGCACATTCTGGCACAGTCCGGCGGGGCAGCGGTTGCTCGACAGCCGGCTTCGCCTGATCGACATTCTCGACGACCATGAAACGCTCCGCCAATTGCCGGAAGGCAGCGTGGGGCGTGTCTATGTTGATTTCATGGAACGCGAAAAGCTGACTGCCGCCGGGCTGGAGCAGGAATATCGCCGTTTCAGCCGGGCAATGCCGCGCTATGACGATGGGATGCAGCGCTATATTGACCGGCTGCGTGATACGCATGATTTGATGCACGTTCTGACGGGATATGGCCGCGACGTTCTTGGCGAACAGTGCCTCTTTGCCCTCACCTATTCCCAGACGGGCAATTATGGCCGTCTTTTCATTGCCTATGCAGGTGCATTGGAGCTGCGGCGACGCATCGGCTTTCCGGTGCCAACGCTCGGCGCTGTCCGCGAAGCGCAAAGGATCGGAAAAGCCGCACGCTATGTGGCGGAGGAGGATATTGTTGCGCTGCTGCGCGAGCCACTGGCTGCTGCCCGTAAGCGCATGAATTTTGCGCCGCCTACGGTCTATCATCGCGCTCGCGCTGTCATGAAAAAGGGAAACTGGAACCCAGACTGGCCAGCCGCCCCAAAGGGCTATCAGCCCCTTAAACCCAAGTCCCGGTAGCGATTGCCGCCTTTTCACCCGCCCATGTCAGGATAGAATTGGGCCGGATCGCCCAGTTGCAATGTAGGATTTTTCCTGTCACACTGCCAGCGGACATCGTCAACTGCCCTATGAGCTAAAAGGGCCTGCCATCTGCTCCACGGTGCAAAGAACCCCCGCGATTCATACCATAAATATGTAAACATGCGCGCTTTTCCGGGACTTTTTTTCAGCGAACTTGGCTGGCCCGCCGCGACTTTGCATTGGTCCAGGCGCTCAATCATCCGGGCCGAAATGGCCGCGCTTCACCAAGGTTGTGACAACGCCAGTCGCAATCATCAGCACGCCGCCATAATAAAGCCCCCAAATGGCATAACCGACCCAGCTTGCCTCGGCGAGCGGGCCCATGCGTGCAAAAATCAGCAGGGCTGAGGCGACAAAGGCCATTGCGCCCAGCCCAACGCGGTAGCGAGGAAAATTGCTGTTCCATGCCGCCGCTGCCATCGCCGCCACAAACAGCGTATACAGCGCTGCCTGCATCCCCCATTCGCGGTTGTGCGGCAGCATATAGGCAATCACTGGGGCAAGCAGCAGAACTGCCAGCGCCAGCGCCCTTTGGCTTAACACCGGGTGCACACGCTTGTGCCGCCAGAATAGGGCAATGGCCACCACATGGCCCGCGGCAAAGGCCAGCGCACCCTGAACCAGGTCACGCTCAAGCAAGCCATCACCCAACGACCATAAAGCCATGACGCCAGCCAGCATCAGGAATTCGCCCGTTGAATGTCTGCGCAAAGCATAGCCGACCAGCAGGCCAACGCCTGCCATTTTCCATCCAATGGCGACGGCGTTGGAAAGCTCCATCCCCCAACTCAACGGATAGCTTAAGCCAAAGGCGAGGCTTGCCAGCAGCCATGGTCTTTTGTGCGCGAGATCCTGCCCCATCGTTCTCCCATCGTCTTTTGATTGCGCAACTGCAAGGGGGTTTGCTAGGCGAACCGCCATGAGACACCAGGTCCATATAATTGGCGGCGGCCTTGCGGGCAGTGAGGCGGCATGGCAATTGGCCCGACGCGGCGTGCGCGTGCGGCTGTCCGAAATGCGCGGGTCCGGCGACATGACACCAGCGCACCAGACCGATGGCCTCGCCGAACTGGTATGCTCCAACAGTTTTCGCTCTGATGATGCGGATAGCAATGCCGTCGGCCTGCTGCATCAGGAGATGCGCGCGCTTGACTCACTGGTAATGCGCGCGGCTGAGGTCGCCAAGGTGCCTGCTGGATCGGCCCTTGCGGTAGACCGCGATATATTCTCCGATACAGTCACCAAGCTATTGTTGGAACAGGACAGTATCGAAATTATCCGCGAACGGATCGATAGCTTGCCGACCGATGGCCTGACGATCGTTGCCACTGGCCCGCTGACCGCCGAAGCGCTTGCCAACAGCGTCCTTGCCGCGACGGGCCAGGATGCGCTGGCCTTTTTCGATGCCATTGCCCCTATCGTTTACCATGACAGTATCGACATGGACGTCGCCTGGTATGCCTCGCGCTGGGACAAGGGCGATGGCAAGGACTATATCAACTGCCCAATGGACAAGGAGCAATATCTGGCCTTCCACGCCGGATTGATCGCCGCACCCAAAGCCGAGTTTAAGGAATGGGAAGCCGATACGCCCTATTTTGAAGGCTGTATGCCCATTGAAGTCATGGCGGAACGCGGCGTCGAAACGCTCCGCTTTGGTCCGATGAAGCCGGTCGGGCTCGACAATCCCAAAACCGGGCGTTGGCCCTATGCGGTGGTCCAGCTGCGGCAGGATAACAAACAAGGCTCTATCTGGAACATGGTCGGATTCCAGACGAAGATGAAACACGCAGCCCAAGTCGAGCTGTTCCGGACAATACCCGGGCTGGAAAATGCCGAATTCGCCCGGCTTGGCGGTTTGCACCGTAACACCTTCATTCGCTCGCCGCTGTTGCTTGACCGGCAATTGCGGCTGAAAACTGCGCCGCACATCCGCTTTGCCGGGCAGATTACGGGATGCGAAGGCTATGTCGAAAGCGCCGCCATTGGCCTTATGGCGGGGATCATGGCCGCCCAGGAACTTTGCGGACAGGCCTTTGCACCGCCACCGGTAAGCACCGCGTTCGGCGCGCTGATGGGCCATATTACCGGCGATGCCGTGGCTGACAGCTACCAGCCAATGAACATCAATTTTGGCCTGTTCCCGCCCCCGGAGGGCAAGGTCCACAAAAAGGAACGCAAGACTTTTTACACCAACCGCGCCCGCGCCGATCTGGCGCACTGGATGTCGGAGCAAGGCCTTAGCAGCGGCAGGCCGGTTTTGCAGTCCGCTTAGGCCGCGTCCCTAGAAATTCCTTGCGGGTAAGCAGCTTATCGCCATTGCCATCCGCTTTGGCAAAACGCTCTCCCGTAGCTGACGCCCATTCCTCAAAAGTCAGCAGGTTATTGCCATCCTTGTCGAGCTTTTTGAAATCCTTGGTCCGGCTCGACATCATTTCAAGACGGGAAACCAGTTCGTCGCGGTTTCGGTCATAGCGATTGAAACGCTGTTCCTCCCGGCTCGCTTTGGGTGCTGCGGGCGGTTCCGGCGGCGCGGGGCCATATTTGGGGGCATTTGCACCCGCTTCAGGCAAAGCCAGCTCTGCGGGCAATTCGGGCGGCGGCGGTGGAACCGGCATATCGGCCCCTGCCCTGCTTTGCCACAGCCAGAGTCCCGCAGATGTTGCAAGCAGTGTCGCGCCTGCCCCGACGAGAAGTCCCTTCACTTCCGCCTCCAGACAATATCGACACCCCGCCTGTCTTGTGCGCGCTTGCTATCGCCCCGTCAAGGCGTACCACACGAGCCGCCAGCCACTCAAAGCACCGGGCGAGCGGACTTCCAGCATTTCTGCAAGGCTAAGGATTGTCATTGGGCGCAGACTGCGCGGAAAGCCGGAAAGCACCCTTTCCTTGCGCCCAGCCCATGCCTCGATGAGCCTGTCGCCAAACTCGGAGGGCGCTCTTGCCCAGCCGACATAAGCATCGACCAGCGCCTTTGCTCGCGCCGTTGCAGCCCGCTCTGACTGCCCCAGCACCAGCGCTTCGGCGGCATCGACCAGCGCCACGCCCGCGACCAGCAAGGCTGGATCGCCCTCCAGGTCTGCAAGGGCTGCAAGCAACGGCTCGCCCTTTGGCCGCGCCTCAGCTGGCTTGGACAGTGCCTCGCGCCACCATGCCAGTCGCATTTGCGCGATCAACGGCTCGCTGGCGCGGTGCACAAGCTGGGCAAGCCGCAAATCGAGCAGCAGCAGCCAGCGCAGGCGCGGCCGCAACCCAGGGTGCGCATATGAAATGGCTAACAGCATAGGCGGCGGTAGAGACGGCGTCGTTTCATCCATTGCGCAAGCTCAAGGGAATCTAAGCCCAAAAATCAAGATTAACCCGCTGGTAACTCTGTTCGTTCAAATCATTGCGACACTTTAGCGGTTATCGCCAAGCGTAGCATTTTATGTAGAACAGGGGCCGTTACCGTGAAGATACTGCGGAAACAGAAACGTCTTGCCGGTTTTTTGTCGCGCCTGCGCCGCGATGAAGCCGGTAACGCGATTGCAATCGTCGCAGCTTCCATGATCCCGGCCATCGGGATCATTGGTGGCGCAGTCGACATGAGCCGCGTTTTCATTGTTCGCACAAATATGCAAGCCGCCTGCGATGCGGGGGCGCTGATGGGCCGTCGCGTCATGGGTAGCGGCACATGGACGGCCGATAACAATTTGGCGAAACGCCGTGCCGAAAAACTGTTTGATACCAATTTTGGTGACGGCAGCTACGCCACGGAGAATCTGGTACGCTCCTTCTCGGAATCCAACGGCAAGGTCACCGGCGTAGCGACTGTAGACGTGCCGATGGCGTTGATGACTGTTTTCGGCGCCGAGGACAAGACAATCACCGTCACATGCGATGCCGAAATGCGGCTGCCTGCCAGTGACATCATGTTTGTTTTTGACACCACCGGATCAATGAATTGCCCGGACGACGGCTCCGCATGTCCAAATGGCAACAACAACAATGTCGAGGCAGCCAATGCGAAGATCAAGGGGCTGCGGCGCGCATCGGCCTGTTTCTATGAAGCGTTGATGAAGCAGAATATCGCTGCTTATTCGGCTGCGGATTGCGGGGAAGACGCTGACCCGCAAGGCGCAACAAGCGATACCCGTATCCGCTTTGGCTTTGTGCCCTATTCGGTCAACGTCAATGTCGGTCGCCTGCTGCCGCTTGACTATATGGCCAACCAATGGACCTATCAATCGCGCGAGCCGGTCTTCACGACGACGACGACGACGAACTATACGCCCACCTACGGCAGTGAAGGCACGATTACATATAATTCCGATTCATCACAGGACACCCCTTTTAACAACAATTGGACCAATATGAACCAAAATTTGGTTCATTCCAATGGCTCAACATACTCATATTTCTATACAAACAATGGCAATGTAAACTGTCAGACTGTGCCCGATCAAACCGTTTCCACTCCGCTTACTGCACCTACTTTTTGGTATCAGACCCCAAATCCCGTGACATATCCGACTTCAACTGTAACCAAATACTATAGGGCTACAGAGCAAACTGCTCGATACATGTACATGTATAACAAAAGCACCGTAACAACCGGATCTGGACGAAATCGAGTTACGACAACTCGCTGTCAGCTGCAATATAAATTAAATCAACTAAGAACAAGAACGATAGTCTATACAACTTCTACTCCGGTAACGTGGACCGGCACAACAACAACGAATACGGCATTTTCCAAGTGGATTTACCGGCCGGTGACGTATAACGTCAGCGCGCTGAAAAATACTGCGGGCAACAGCTGGAACAGCAGCTTGGCGCTGAATCTGGGCGACAATGGAACCAGTAAGTCGATCAGTTGGAACGGCTGTATTGAGGAGCGGCAAACCGCGCGAGTTACCGATAATGACCCATCGGACAACTGGGACACGATCCCGGACGATGCGCTCGACATGCAGATCGAAATGGCCCCTACATCAAGCAACAACACCAAATGGGGACCGTTGCTGGGCGGCGTTATGTACCGGAAATATAAATGGGACGGCGACAGCTGGGAGTATACCCTCGACGCCTATGAAACGGCTGAAAACCGGACCTATTATCCCGACGGCACGTATGTGAGCCATAATGGGTCTTTCTATACATCAACCAATGTCGACGAATATTGCCCGACAGCAGCAAAACTCTATTCAGAAATGAACGGAACCGATTTTTCCAGCTATCTGAACAGCCTGGTGACCGGCGGCAATACCTACCATGATATCGGCCTGCTCTGGGGTGCGCGGCTCATGGCGCCCAATGGCATCTTCAGCAGCGTGACGTCAGACCGGAGCGAATGGGTTGAACGCCATATGATATTCATGACCGATGGTGACACTGCGGTTGGTACGGCCGATTATGCGGCACATGGGATGCACTGGTGGGACCGGCGTCAAAACAACGGAACTTCAGCACCCAGCTCAGATTGGCTGAAGGCCAACGTAGATGCGCGCACCCAGGCGATTTGCGATTGGGTTCGCAACGAAAATATCACGCTATGGGTCGTGGCATTTGGCCAGGGGATATCCTCCGACACCGTCACCAAACTGCAAAGCTGTGCGACAACGGGGCGCTACTTTGCTGCGACCGATACCGCCGCTTTGATCGACGATTTCAAGGAAATTGCCGAGACGATCTCAGCCTTGCGGCTTACCAATTGACGGAATGCTCGATGGCTAAAACGAAACTTCAGACGATCGCCAACTGTCCCGGGCTGAAATGCCAGTCCGGTACATCCGTGATGGAATTCGGCCTGATTGCACCCGTGCTTATCATGATGATCATGGGCGTCTTTGATATTGGTCACCAAATCTACGTGAAAGCCGTCCTGAATGGCGCACTGCAAGAAGTGGGGCGCGACTCTGCGCTGGAAGGCGCTTCCAACGCAGACCAGAGGCAAAGCATCGACGACAAATTGAAGTCGATGATCCGTGACCTTGCTCCCAATGCCAACGTCGTGGTGTCGCGGCGGTATTACAAGACATTCTCCGAGGCTGCGGCTTCCGAGGCAGAGGACATTATCGAAGATCCTGCAAACCCGCCAAATGGCAAATGCGACTATCCAAACGAATCCTTCATGGACGCCAACCATAACGGGAAATTCGACCTTGATGGCGGCAATGACGGACAGGGCGGCGCAAAGGATGTTGTGATCATCACGGTTACGGTCACCTACGAACGGCTTTTCCCCGCCGCAGCATTCATTGGCTATGGCACTAATGTCGCGCTGGTGTCGGATTCGGTCATCGCCAACCAGCCTTATGGCGTCCAAACACAATATGCGCCGCCTGTCGCTGTTCCCTGCTCGCAATTTGGAACCTGAAATGCTGAATTTGCTTGGTAAACTTCGCAAGGACAATAGCGGGCTTGCACTCGTCGAGTTCGCCGTTTCGCTGCCATTTTTCATGGGTTTGACCGTGATGGGCTTTGAAACCTCTTACTATGTCTTTGTGAACATGCGGCTCAACCAGATTACCATCAACATGGCTGACAGCGCTGCGCGCATGGGTGATGGTGACGTGCTCGCCGCAAAAAACATCAACGAAGGCCAGATCAACGATGTATTTGCCGGTGCAATCCGTGAGGGTGAAAGCATTCTGCTGGGTGGCCAGCACCAGTATAAAGACCCGGGAACCGGCGTTGTCACGCTGCGTGGAAATGCCCGGATCATTTTGTCCAGCGTCGAACCCGTAGCAGCATTTGATCCTGACGAGCCGAAATACCGCATCCGCTGGCAGCGCTGTATTGGCTCAGCCAACTTCTTCTCCCCGGAATATGGCACCGTTGCAAATTCCGCCGAAATTGACGGTATCGGGCCAGCAGGACGCCAGGCAGTGCCGCCTGATGGAGGGGCGCTGATGTTTGTTGAGACCAAATATTATTTTACGCCTTTGATATTGAATGGCTTTTCCAAATTGGGAGCCAAAAGCATAACAAAGACTGCATCGATGGTTGTTCGCGATGCGCGCAACTATACAGCGGGCACTAACGGCGTGATGGCATCGCCGGGGGTCACTGCGTCTACCTGCTCGTAGACCCGCCGTCGCAGCCGTGCGGTCCTCCGACAATCCTGAGACGGTTTGGCAGCAGACGGGCCTGACACCCATGTCAGAGCCGCGGCGGCCTATCCCAAAAGCTTCCTTACGGCTGTCGCTATCTTGTCAGCGTTAATCAAGGTCGCACGCTCAAGGTTGGCCGCATAGGGCATAGGCACATCTTCGTTCGTCACCCGCATGACCGGGGCATCGAGGTCGTCAAACCCCTCCTCCATGCAGATAGCAGCGATCTCGCTGCCGATGGAACAAGCAGGCCAGCCCTCTTCTACAACGATAAGCCGATTGGTCTTGGCAAGACTGCCTAGCACCGTCGCCTTGTCCAGAGGGCGCAGTGTGCGAAGGTCAATAACTTCGGCCTCAACACCTTCAGCCGCCAGCGTTGCCGCCGCCTCCAGCGCCAGGCCGACACCAATGGAATAACTCACGATAGTAATGTCGCGGCCTTCACGCATGATCCGCGCCTTGCCGATGGGCAGGACATAATCATCAATTGCCGGCACATCAAAACTGCGACCGTAGAGAAGTTCATTTTCGAGGAACACTACTGGATCTTCGCTACGGATGGCGGCCTTCAGCAAGCCTTTTGCATCGGCAGCATCGTATGGAGAGATTACAATCAGGCCGGGGACACTGGCATACCAGGGGCCATAATTTTGGCTATGTTGCGCTCCGACGCGTGATGCAGCCCCATTGGGTCCGCGAAAGACAATGGGGCAGCGCATCTGCCCGCCTGACATATAGTTGGTCTTTGCCGCTGAATTGATGATGTGGTCAATGGCCTGCATGGCAAAGTTAAAGGTCATGAATTCGATAACCGGGCGCAATCCGCCCATCGCCGCGCCCGAACCGATCCCGGCAAAGCCATATTCTGTTATTGGCGTATCGATAACGCGGCGTGATCCAAATTCATCGAGCAGGCCCTGTGTCACCTTATAGGCCCCCTGATATTCGGCGACTTCCTCTCCCATCACAAAGACGCGATCATCCTTGCGCATTTCCTCTGCCATGGCATCGCGCAAGGCTTCGCGAACGGTCGTGGACACCATTTCAGTGCCCGCCGGAATGGAAGGGTCGGATTTGGCCGGAACGTCTTTGGCTTTTGCGTTTGTATCGGGCGTAGCCGGGACAGCCAAAGTTGATGCGCTACTTTGAGGTATCTCGACTTCGCTCGAAGCCTGCGGCTTTGGCAGCGGCGATGACGCCGCATCTTCGCCATCGGACGCAATAAGCGCAATTACGGTCCCGACTTTCACATTGTCAGTGCCCTCGGCAATTAGAATGGAGGACACCACCCCTTCGTCAACCGCTTCAAACTCCATCGTTGCCTTATCGGTTTCGATTTCGGCGAGGATGTCGCCGGATTTGACGTTATCGCCTTCCTTGACCAGCCATTTGGCCAAAGTGCCTTCCTCCATCGTCGGCGAAAGCGCGGGCATTTTCAATTCGACAGCCATCAATAACGCTCCACCAGAATGTCGGTATAGAGTTCGGAAAGGTCAGGTTCCGGTGCTTGCTCGGCAAATTCTGCGGAGGCATTCACAATGTTGCGGATTTCCTTTTCAATCGCCTTCAGGTCATCCTCTTTGACGCCCATTTTGATGAGATCCTCTTTTGCCCCGTCGATGGGGTCGGATTTTTCACGAACGGCCTGGACCTCGTCCCGGCTCCGATATTTGGCGGGGTCCGACATGGAATGGCCGCGATAGCGATAGGTTTTCATTTCCAGTAGCACTGGGCCCTTGCCACTGCGCACCCAATCTAGTGCCACCTCAGCCGCGCCGCGAACCTCTAGCACATCCATGCCATTGACTTGGATGCCGGGAATGCGGAACGATTCACCACGTCGATACAATTGGTCCTCTGCACTGGCACGGTTCACGCTCGTGCCCATTGCATATTGGTTATTTTCAATCACAAAGATGATGGGCAGCTTCCATAGCTCAGCCATGTTAAAGCTTTCATAGACCTGCCCCTGATTGGCAGCGCCATCGCCGAAATAGGCAAGACACACGCCGCCATCACCCGAATATTTGTGACCGAAGGCAAGCCCCGCACCCAGCGAAACCTGCGCGCCGACTATACCATGGCCGCCGTAGAATTTGTGGCTTGTCGAAAACATGTGCATCGACCCGCCCTTACCCCGCGATATCCCCGCCGCACGGCCAGTCAGTTCAGCCATGATAACATTGGGATCAATGCCATACGCTAGCATATGGCCATGGTCACGATATCCGGTAATAACGCTGTCCTTGCCCGGCGTCAGCGCGGATTGCAGGCCGATGGCAACAGCCTCTTGCCCGATATAGAGATGGCAGAAACCGCCAATCAGGCCAAGGCCATAAAGCTGGCCAGCCTTTTCTTCAAAGCGGCGGATCAAAAGCATGTCGCGGTAGAATTGCAGATATTCATCGCGACTCGGTTTATAGGGCACAGGTGTCGCCGGACGTTCGCGGTTGGCGATGGCATCACCTGATGCCGATGCGGCGTTCGCGGATTTTTTGGCAGGGGCTTTGGCCAAGTCGCCATCCTTCTCTAATGTTTTGATATCTGACGCTACGGCTTATCCGCCTAATCAATCGCAGGGGCGGTTAAAAGTCATTTTTCAGGAGGCATAGCTATTCATTATTTTTGAGCGGCACGACAATCTCGTCTGGCCCGACGACATTCAGCTCGCGGCGCATCAATTCACCCGAAAGGTCAGGATCGGGGTTGGCGGGGTCCAACAGCCGTTGGCGGTTGCGCAGCGCATCCCGCTCCTTTTCCAGCTTGGCGAGTTCGACCTTGCGCTCTTTCAATGCCTGGCGGTAGTCGGTCCACGCAATGATCCCGGTAGGACCGAGCAACGCGTAGGATGCAATCAGCAACAGCGCAACAAGCGCCGCGCCAGTCATCATCGCCGCCTTAACCTCGCCTGCTGCCCGTTTGCGCCTGACCCTTGCCATAGCCCGTTATAGCAGCCGTAGCGACGGGAGCAAAGACCCCGCTCTTGTCATTTCTGATCCAATTCCGCATTTAGGCGCAAACTCGCCCGCCAGAAGAAAAAGGCAGGAATAAAGCCCAGCCATGCTGCGCCAAAAAGAACCCAACGGACACTTTCGGTACCCGCCATAGGTTGCAGCCAGTCCGAAAGCGCGCCAAAAATAAAGGGACCAAGGCCAAGGCCAATGAAATTCTGACCGAACAGCATCACTGATGCTGCCACCGCGCGCAGTTCCTTTGGCACAAGGCCCTGCACACAGGCGTAGGCCGGGCCGTAATAGGCGGCATTCAATATCGTCGGCACGAGGATTAGCAAGCCCGCCACCCACCAGAGCGGTGCACCATAGCCGAGAAACTGTATTGGCGCGGCAATCGCCATGCCCACCGCAGGCAGTGTCAAAATGTGCCGCCGATTGACCTGCCCGTAACGATCCGCCGCCCAGCCGCCCAGCCACGTACCGAAAACACCCGCGACGCCGAGCGTGACAGAACCAATCAGACCAACCTCCGTTGTTGTCATGCCATGGCTGCGGATAAACAGCGACAATGTCCACAAGCCCTTGCCGTAACTTAGAAATGCAGCAAATGAAGCCGCGATCAAAAGCAACACATAAGCACGCGAGGTAAAGACTGCTGCAATCGCAGCGCGCACCGCAATGGGCGGCGGGCCTGATGGGGCTGGCTCGCCTTTTGCCAGTCCATAGCGGCGCGGTTCACGTAACAGCAGGGGCAGCAAAAGGGCTAGCAAAATGCCCGGCGCTCCCACGAGCATCAATGCCGCACGCCAGCCCCAAATATCGTTGACCACGCCTCCAATCACCAGGCCAAGCAGCGTGCCTATGGGCACTCCCATGCCGTAAAAGGCAATAGCCGATGCCCGTTTTTCGGCAGGCACTGCATCGCTTATCAAACTGTGGGCCGCAGGCGTGCACCCCGCCTCACCAATCCCGACGCCAATGCGCGCCAACGCCATTTGCCAGAAATTCTGCGCAAAACCGCACAACACGGTCATTCCTGACCATATGGCCAAAGATATTGAAATCAGCGACACACGGTTTGTACCGACCCGGTCGGCGTAGCGGGCAATCGGAATACCAAGCACCGCATAGAAAACTGCGAAAGCCGGTCCAGCAAGCAGCCCAAGCTGAGTATCGCTGAGTCCCAGCTCACCCTTGATTGGCTCAGCCAAAATGTTCAATATCTGCCGGTCGAGGAAGTTTAAAATATACACCGCAAGCAAAGCCCAAAGGGTCAGCCGCACCGATTGTTTGCCTGCGTCGCTCTCCATACCCCTTGCTTGCGCATGGGGCGGATAAGGTCAATAACTATCAACGGCTTTGAAAAGCGCGGTCACCATGGCGCGTTCATCTGCTTCCAGCTCTGGTCGCCAGATATCAAATATCAGCACCAGCCGGTCATGCGCGCTCCGGTTCCACGCTTCGTGTTGAACAGTGTCGTCGAACTGGATCAGCTTTCCCTCTGTCCATTCAATGGTCGTATCACCTACACGAAAGCCACAGTTCTTCGGAATAATCAGCGGTAAATGGCAGATATAGCGACAATTAATCATGCCAGTATGCGGCGGTATATGAGCACCCGGCCGCAGCAGCGAAAGCATGACGGAGGGTGCTCGTGGGCCGATATGGCAAAGGGGTACATGTTTCTGCACTGCAGAATGACTTTTGGGACATAGCGCAACATGGTCATCAACTGCAGCGCCATTTTGCCAGAGGAATAACGTACTCCAGTCTGGATTCTCCAGCATCCCATGCACATCGCCTTGCGGCCGCTGACGATTTGTCTGGATATAGGGGCGGAAATCAACATTGCCTTCCAGCAACTGGCTGGCCTCTTTGCGGATTGCAGGAAATTCGGCCTCGAGCGCCTGTACCCAGTCAAGCCCGCTGCATTCGGCAAAGTCGACATAAGGCAGGTCTGGATAATAATAGACAAGGGGCGTTTGTGGAAAGCGGCGGTACTCTGCGGGACGTTCGCGCTCGCCCAGCATCATTTCAAGGGACTTCTGGAACCGCGGATGGCGGTTGGACCGCGTGAAGCCAGCGCTATCAAGTGCTTCCAGTAAATAGTCCCGGAAGCGCTGCTGAAAAAACAGCCCCATCGCTTCAGCGCGGCGCGCATCGCGAGCCATTCCTGCAGAGCTTGCGCCGCTTTGCTGGACGTACTTGACGACAGCAGCATAGAAAGCAGCCGCGGCCCGATGGTCGCCAGCTTGGAAACGATGATCGGCCTTGGCCAGAAGCGCTTGCACATCATTGGGATGACCCGAAAGCCGGGATTCGGCCTCCGCCTCTGAAAAAGGCGGCACGGGAATGGGTGGGTGGTCGGCCATCTCAATAAATCAAATGCGGTCGCCGCGTGTCGGCCCATTGCGCTTCATCGGCGCAGGCCAGCGCGTCCAGATCGCCAATTTCAGCTGCTGGATCATCCACCCAAAGGCGCAGCAGCGGGGAGCCGTTGATAACGTCAATCGCCAGCACATCCTGCGTATATTCATATTTGAAATCGGTACCGCGCCACAAAAGATAATCCGGGTAGAGACGGCGGATGGCTTTGAACGCCAGCGCTTGCAAGCGCCATGGCTGGAACGCGCTATGGTTATATTGCCTGCCCTCGGCATGGATATGCACGCCGTGGCACAGGCGATGGACATGCTTGTGGAACGTCGGTTCAAACCAGATTTCCCGTAATGCACAGCCCTGAGTCCATTGCGGAGCAAGGCGTTGCATTTCCACAATCACCGCCCGGGCATCTATGTCCGGCGCGCCGAACAGCTCTAGCGGCCGGGTCGTTCCCCTGCCCTCGCTAAGCGTCGCACCCTCCAGCATCACCGTGCCGGCGTAGGCGCGCGCCATATTGATGTTGGCGGCATTAGGGCTGGGGTTGATCCAGATGCGCGTCGGCGGCCAGCCATAGCCGGGCGCCCCGTCAGGACGGTATCCTTCCATCTGGATCACCCGGTAATCAACGTCCAGTTTGAAATGGTCAACAAACCACTGCCCCATTTCGCCGAGGGTAAGGCCGTGCCGCATCGGCATGGGGCCGGCACCGACAAAGCTCTCCCACCCAGGCCGCAGCGTGAGCCCTTCAACAGGTCTGCCGGCAGGATTGGGGCGATCCAGCACCCAGACAGCCTTGCCATGCTGCGCTGCCGCCTCAAGGACGTAAAGCAGCGTGGTTATAAACGTATATATCCGGCAGCCAAGGTCCTGCATGTCGATCAGGATCGTGTCGAACGTCCCCATCATCTGTCCGGTGGGCCGCCGCACCTCGCCATAAAGGCTGAACACCGGGATGCCGTGCACCGGATCGGTATAATCGGGGCTTTCCACCATATTGTCCTGCTTGTCGCCACGCAGGCCATGCTGCGGGCCGACCGCTGCAGTCACCATGATATCGTCCAATTCCGCAAGGGCATCAAGCGAATGGGTAAGGTTTTCTGTCACCGATGCCGGATGAGCCAAAAGAGCCACGCGTTTGCCAACAAGCGGCGCACGCAAAACAGGATCGGCGAGCAGGCAGTCTATTCCAAATTTCATGGCCGCTCTGGTGGCGCAAGATGCAGCACAAAGCAATCGGGATGATGGAAATCAGGCTTGCCGGGCGGGTGGGCAAGCGCCCAATAGCTTTTGATATCGCCCTCTTCGTGGATAACAGCTGATAGCCCGATTATCGAAGGCGCGCAGGGCAGAAACAGCGACGCTTCAAGAGCGATATGGCTGGCGCTTGCATCTAAGCCGATTTCTGGCGGTTCCATGGGCAATTGCTGCATATCGGCGCGATATCCTGAAAAACTGTAAGCGGCCCATTGCGATGACGGGGCAAAATTATACTCGCAATAGCCGTCACCGCGGCCCGCCACAAACAGCTCAAAGCAGGTGCTGGTCCAAAGCCCATCGGTGCGTTCGGGGCGCTGCGGCGCACCAATGACCATACTGTCGAGCGCACATTCGACATGATAGCGCAGCCAAAGTCGGCCATTGGCCTGAAGTTCCGAAGCGACAGTAATTGCGGCAGCAGTCAGCGGCGGGGTATCGGAATGGCAGATGAGCGAAACATTGGCCAAAGCAAAACTCCATGCTAGGCGCTCACGCGCTATGACCGAATATAAGTCCGATCTTTTGAACCTGCTGAACGAACGCGGCTATATCCATCAGCTGACAGATGGTCCAGCGCTTGACGCTTTGGCCGCGCGGCAGATTGTTCCTGGCTATATCGGGTTTGATGCAACGGCGGCGTCGCTGCACGTGGGGAACCTTGTATCGATCATGCTGCTGCGGCGGTTGCAGCAGGCAGGGCACAAGCCGGTGGTAGTCATGGGTGGCGGCACTA
>CAZNEO010000035.1:0-24841 GCA_964572205.1 uncultured Sphingorhabdus sp. | reverse complement strand
AAGTCGGCAAAATCTATGACGGCAAGGTTGTGAACATCGTCGATTTCGGCGCGTTCGTGAACTTCATGGGCGGCAAGGACGGCCTCGTCCACGTGTCCGAAATGAAGAATGAGCGCGTGGAAAAGCCGACCGACGTGGTCAGCGAAGGCATGGACGTGAAGGTCAAGGTGCTGGAAATCGACCCGCGCGGCAAGGTTC
The DNA here is from genome assembly GCA_964572205.1 of uncultured Sphingorhabdus sp. GTDB lineage: Bacteria > Pseudomonadota > Alphaproteobacteria > Sphingomonadales > Sphingomonadaceae > Sphingorhabdus_B. The sequence continues at coordinate 24,643 of CAZNEO010000035.1, read as the reverse complement.
GCCTGTCGATGCGCCTGGTCGATCAGGAAACCGGCGAAGAACTGGAAGACACGCGCCCGCCGAGGGAACCGCGTGAGCGCAGCGACCGCGGCGACCGCGGAGATCGTGGTCCCCGCCGGGATCGCGGCGGACGCGATGACCGGGGCGGACGTGGAGACCGTGGCGGCCGCGACCGTGGCCCGCGTCGGGAGCGTTCAGAGGGCGGCGAGGGCGGCAACCCCGACCATGTACCGGACTTTTTGAAGGATTGATCCGGATTTCGGATACACAAAGAAAAGGGCTGCCGAGGCAGCCCTTTTTTTGTGTCACGTTATTCGCCCCGCCTCACTTGATTGGGCAGGCCGGGTCCAGACGCATGTCGAGATAATTGTCCACTGACGCCATCAGCATGTCCATTTCATTTTCATAGAAATGGTTGGCGCGGGGGATTTCGTCGTGGTGGATGGTGATGTGCCGCTGCGTGCGCAGCTTATCGACCAGTTTCTGCACCGCATTGGGGTTCACCACTTCATCGCCAGCGCCGTGGATGATGATACCCGATGAGGGGCAGGGGGCAAGGAAGCTGAAATCATACATATTCGCGGGCGGTGAGACCGAGATAAAGCCGCGAATTTCGGGGCGGCGCATGAGGAGCTGCATCCCGATCCACGCGCCAAAGCTGAACCCTGCGATCCAGGTGGTCGATGCCTCTGGGTGGAAGGCCTGCACCCAATCGAGCGCAGCGGCGGCATCGGACAATTCGCCAATGCCATTGTCAAATTCACCTTCCGAGCGGCCAACGCCGCGGAAGTTGAAGCGCAGCGTTGCAAATCCGCGCGCCACGAAGGTTTTGTACATGGCCTGCGTGATCCGGTCATTCATTGTGCCGCCAGCCTGCGGGTGCGGGTGCAGGATCATGGCAACAGGTGCACGCGGGCGCGGCGGGGGCGAAAAACGGGCTTCGATACGGCCCTCTGGACCGGGAATGGCAATGGCTGGCATGGATGGTGGTTCAATCTGGTAAGCTGATGGTCTGGCGCTATATAGAAGCCGATGCGATTTTCGCAACTGTCATGCCATAGTCACAGGATTGAATGACCCAGCGCCTGTATCTCGATCATGCTGCGACCACGCCCATTGTGCCCGCGGCGCGGGCGGCGATGGCAGAGGCGCTGGAGCGCTGGGCCAATCCGTCTTCGCCCCATGGCGAGGGCAGGGCAGTGCGTGCATTGCTGGAGGATGCACGCGCCCGGATAAAGGCCGCGCTGGGCTGGACCGGCGAGGTGATCTTTACGAGCGGGGCAAGCGAGGCGATATCGCTGGGCCTGTGTGGGCATGACGCTGTGGCAAGCGCCGTGGAGCATGATGCCGTGCTCGCCGCAACGGGCGACGAGGCGCGGTTGGCGGTTGATGCGGGCGGCGGCGTGCAATTGGGATCGGTCGCGCGCGGACGGCGCTATGCAATCCAGCAGGTGAATAATGAAACCGGTGTGATCCAGCCGCTGGCAGAGCTTGGCGCAGCCATCCGCGAAGGCGGCGGCCTGCTCTTTGCCGATTGTTCGCAAGCCGCAGGGAAGTTGCCGCTTCCCGAAGCGGACCTTCTGTGCGTCTCTGCGCACAAGCTGGGCGGACCGCCGGGTATTGGCGCGCTACTGCTGCGCGATCTTGGCCTGCTCGACCCGACGGGCGGGCAGGAGCAGGGCTATCGCCGGGGCACGGAAAATGTGCCTGCCGTTCTTGGCTTTGCCGCTGCACTGGAGGCGGGCTTTGGCTGGGTGCAGGAAGCCGGCAGGCTGCGCACCGTGCTGGACGACGCGATCAGAGCAAGCGGCGGTGAAGTGGTTGCAGATAATAGCGCGCGCCTTGCCACCATCGGTGCCTACCGGATGCGCGGCGTGTCGGCATCCAGCCAGCTTATCGGCTTTGACATGGCCGGAATTTCTGTCTCGGCAGGCAGCGCCTGCTCATCGGGAACCTTGAAGACCAGCCATGTGCTTGCCGCTATGGGCTGGGACGCGCAGGCCGCGGCTGAGGTCGTGCGGGTAAGCTTTGGCCCGGCAACGTCTGAGGCGGACTTGAACCGCTTCATTGCTGCCTGGCGCGCCATTCAACAGCGTGCGGCAGCAGCATGACCGATACGATCTATCTGGACTATCAGGCGACGACGCCGCTTGCTCCAGAGGTTTTTGCCGCAATGGAGCCATGGTTGCGGGAGCAATATTGGAACCCGCACAGCGCGCATCGCGGGGGGCGAAAGGCCGCTGCCGCTATTGAGGTTGCCCGTGATTACGTCGCTGCGCTTTTGCCGACGGGCGGGCAGGTGATTTTCACCAGCGGAGCGACCGAGGCAATCAATCTTGCGATCAAAGGTTGCGGCTTGTCCGTGTCGGCCTATGCGACCGAACATTCGGCTGTGCTGGACACTGTCGAGGCGCTGGGCGGCAATGTGCTGCCAGTCGATGGCGATGGACGCTATAGCGTCGGTGATGCGCGATCAGCAGGTCTGGTCGCGGCAATGCTCGTGAATAACGAAATTGGGGCGATACAGCCCATCAGCGCGATTGCCGATGCCGTGCATGAAAGCGGCGGATTTCTGCTCTGCGATGCGGTTCAGGCTTATGGCCGAGTGCCGATTTCCGTTGGCCCTGATATGATTGCGATTTCGGCGCATAAGATCCATGGGCCAAAGGGTATTGGCGCGCTGTGGGTGCGCGACGGGCTTGCGCTGGAGGCGCAGATCCACGGCGGTGGGCAGGAGCATGGCCTGCGGTCCGGCACATTATCGCCTGCCTTATGCGTGGGCTTTGGCAGTGCCGCAAAGCTGGCGGCAAGGCGGATGGAGCAGGATGCGGCGCATGTTGAACAACTGTGGAACCGCGCCGTGGAGCTTTTTTCTGACTGGTCGCTCAATGGCCCCGCTGAACAACGCTATAAAGGCAATATCAACCTGCGCCGCGATGGCGTGCATGTTTCCCGCCTGATGAGCGAGTGCCGCGATGTGCTGTTTTCCGCAGGCAGCGCGTGCGCCAGCAGCGAAAGGCGGCCGAGCCATGTGCTGGCGGCCCTTGGGTTGAACAATGCACAGGCAAAATCCTCTATTCGCCTTGGCTGGGGTCGCTATACAACGACAGAAGAGATCGAGCGCGCGGCGGAACTCATCAACGCGGCGGCGGAAAGGCAATTGGGGTAGCGAAACGGATATGTTGAGATCATGATCAAAGTCCATTTCATCAGCCCCGATAACGAAACGACGCAGACGGTCGAGGCAAAGCCTGGCGACAATCTGCTCGAAATCGCACAAAATGCCGGTCAGCCGCTTGAGGGCACCTGCGAAGGGCAGATGGCCTGTTCAACCTGCCATGTGGTGATCGCAAAGGAATGGTTTGAGAAACTTTCACCCGCCAGCGAGGATGAGGAAGACATGCTCGATCTCGCCAGCGGCGCACGCCGGACGAGCAGGCTTTCCTGCCAGATCGAGTTGAACGAGGCGCTAGACGGGCTGGTGGTGCATATCCCGGCGGAGAGTCGGAATATGCAGGGGGTTTAGGAGCGCCTGTTTTTTCGGCGTTCGCTTCTGCCAACTTGCCTTACGATATGTTCCCTCAAGGACTGATCGGGACCCTTTTTCCATCCGCCCACGCGTTCCATGTCGTTGATCAGCGAGCTTTCTACTACATCAGCCTGTTCGTCGGCCAATCTGTCAACGACCGTCAGCGCATGATTGGCTTTGCGCCGGGACTTGCGGTTTTCTCCAGCCTTGCGGGCGGGAATGGCCTTGCGCGACGCTTTGTCGTTTGCACTGTAGCAGTTGCGGCGATCGAGCTCGTAACTCAGCTCCTTTTTCTCTTGAGGGGACCTTCGTTTTTTCAGCGGCATTGTGCCAATCTGCATTCATTTGCGGCAGTCGGCAACCGTAGTTTTGCAGGTTGGCAGCGCCTTCACTTCCCATTCACGAAAAAACGCCTATATGCTTCGATGCCGGGTTCGCCCGGCTATGGCGATAAATTGCGATGTGCAATAGATGCAGCGGACCCGGGGGCGGTACCCGGCAGCTCCACCACTTCCCCCGAAATCCGGGGCAAATGACGGGGCTGAACTAGGATCGACGTGCGTTGAAAAGCATTGTTTTTGCCCGGCATGAATAAGCCGTGAAATGGTTCAAAACTCATAAGTGCCAACGATAACGAAGCACTTGCTCTCGCAGCATAATCTCGGGCCTCACGGTCTAGGATTATTCTAAAAGAACGCGGCCGAACCGGCCGGGCAACAGAAAGGTTACAGCGGCCCCCGGGAGCCGGGCAACAGAATCCCGGGACTAAAAAAGCGGGCGCTGGGCAACAGAAGCACCTCACCTTCCCAAAGATGTTCAGCAAAAGTGGGGACCGGTTTTGCGGTTCGAAAATGCGTCAACAACTGTCTCTGCCGGGCAACGGAAACCGGAGGGGCTTTTGCTCTTTTCAAATTGCGCTGCATTGGATTGAAACGTCGTGCCGATTTTTCCTCAGAAGGAAGAAGAAAATAAGGAATAAGGAGGGCGCGCAGCAGCCTCAATCCACCCCAAGGGCGCGCTGCATCTCCACAGCTTGCAGCATTTTAACCGCTGCCATGAACACGGCGCCCGTGCAGAGCAGAAGGAAGACATAGCCGATTTTGCCGGGATATTGGACCATATAGTCCTGTCCGCGTTTCACCGCGCCAAGGCCTAGCGCGTAAGTTACAAGGAAGACCTCGGCTTTGGTCTTGATCTGGAACAGGCGGAGCAGTTTTTTCATAGGTTAACAAGGGTAGCTGCAAAGCGCGTGCCAGCCTTGGAAACGCTGGGTTTCGATGGTTAACGCGGCGGCCTTTTGTAAAGGAAATCGACGGTCAGGCGAGTTCGCTCAGATTGCAGGCCTTTAATAGCGTTGTCCGAGCCTTTTTCACCTGCTCCACAAGCGCTGCATCGCCCAGTTGGTCAGGCGCGATGCTTTCTGGCCAATGTTGTGCAACCACCTCGGCCATCCGGTCCAGTTTTGCCTCGTCAGCGATGAACCGCTGATCCACGGTGGCCACATCTGCGACCACGCGCAGCCGCAGGCAGGCTGGCCCGCCGCCATTGGCCATCGACTGACGGACATCAACGGGCACAAGCTGGCGGATGGGGCCATTGCCCGCGACATGTTCGCTAAGCCAGCCCCATACATTGGCGTTGGCCTGTGCCTCGGTCGGCAGGATCAAAGCCATTTCGCCTGCCGGTAAGGTGACAAGTTGCGCGTTGAACAAATAGCTTTGCACTGCATCGGCGAGGCTGACCCGGTTTGCCGGAACCACTACAATCTCCGCCTCGGGCATTTTTTCCCGGATGGCGGCATAGGCGGAGTCTGGATCCTCAAAGGCTTGTTCATGGGTGAAGAGCACGCGCTCATTGGCAACGGCCACCACATCATTGTGGAACGCGCCTGCCGCAATCGCAGCCTCGGACTGCTGAATGAACAGCGTGCGGTCGGGGTTCAGCCGGTGTTTGCGGGAAATCGCCTTTGATGCCTCGACATGCTGCCGCGCGGGAAAGGGCCCTCCCGATTTGCCATACACAAAGATTTCAAGTCCAGCCTCACCATGGCTGGGGCAAAGCCGCATGAAATTCGCGGCGCCTTCATCGCCATAAGGGGGCGGCACGGGGCCGTGCACGGTGAAATGCCGCTCATCGGCGAAGGCAAGCTTCAGCTGTGCCAGCGTGCCCGTCCATTCATGGCTGCGATGGGCCATCGTTAAAAGATTGGCGGCGGACAGGTGGCAGCGTCCGTCGGCGGCATCGGGTGCAGGAGAGACCGTTGCTGCATTCGCCGCCCACATGGCTGATGCCGAAAAAGCGGCGGCCAAAATATGCGGCTCGGCAAATTGCGTGCCTGTGCCCAGCTGGTCCAGCCACGCCTTATTCGGCCGGTCCAGCGGTATGAAAAAACCCTGATGTAGCCCAAGGCGCAGGTTGGCGCGCATTTTTTCTATGCCCTGCAGCGCTGCAGCGCGCGGCTGCGACACTGCGCCTGCATTGTTGGCCGAGGCGATATTGCCGGGGCTAAGCCCTGCATAATTATGGCTGGGACCAATGATCCCGTCAAAATTGATTTCTGTCAGCATCGTTACCACCGTGCCACTTGAGTCATGACATCACCGACGGACAGGCCGAGCATGGCTGCGCAATGTTCATCAAGGATGACGCCGCCGTCATGCTCCCCATTTTGATTTGGTAGCGTCCAGCCATAGGCAGCCTTGAAATCGCCAAGCCTGCCGACCGTTACCAGTTTCTTGTCGCCGCCCAGATGCTCGCCCAACTGCGCGCTGATCTCTGCAACGCGGACATCCTCGGCCTCACGGATGCTGCGGATCTGGTCCGTGCGTACGGTCATCGTCGGGCCGCCGTCGAAAATGTCGACATATTTTTCCCAGGCAAAGCCTTCATTTTCCAGCATCCGCATCGCCGCCCGGCCCGAAGGGTGCGGCACGCCGATAACGGCCTTTGCGCTTTCGGGCAGCATGGCGATATAGACCGGGTGCTTGGGCATTAGGTCGGCGATGAACTGATTGCCATGCTTGGCGTTAAATTCATCGGCATCCTGAAAATTCATGCCGAAAAAACGGCCGGCGACGCCGTCCCAAAATGGCGATCCGCCCGCTTCGTCAATGACGCCGCGCAGCTCCGCCAATGTCTGGTCGGCAAAACGCGCGCGGTGGTTGCGAATGAACAGATAGCGGCTGCGCGCAATCAGCATTCCTAAGCCTCCGGCCCGTTCGCCGGGGTGCAGGAACAGCCCGCCAACCTCAGTTGCACCTTCAAGATCGGTCGAAAGGTTCAGGATATCGGCACGGAAAGTGCGGCCCAATTCCTCGCTATGCTGCGTCAGGGCGCCGATACGATAGCTGTAAAATGGCCATTTCTGGCCCACGGCAGAAAATATCTGGCACGTGCCGCGCACTTCGCCGGTCTTGGTATTTTCCAGCACGAAAACGAACAGGTCGTCGGCAACGTCGTCGGCAGCGCGCGCAAATGCGGCGGTGGAGCGTTCCAGCTTTGCCGTCAGGGCCTTGCGGTCTGGGGGCAGGTTGGTAAATCCGCCGCCGGTACGCTTGGCCATTTCGTAAAGCGACTGCACGTCTTCGGGCCGTGCAGGCCGGATGATGAAGCTCATAAACTCCCCTTTTCGGCGATCCGCATCAAGGTTAGCGCGGATAGCGCGGCCCGTTCTGACAGGCTCTCGGTTATCAGATATTCGTCGGCGCTGTGAATGGCGCCACCGCGCACGCCCATAGTATCGACCACCGGCACACCGCAAGCAGCGATATTATTACCATCGCATACGCCGCCGGTGGATTTCCAGCCAATGCGAAGACCAAGGTCGCTGCCACATTGCTTGACCAGACCGAATAGCCGTTCGCTTTGCGGGTCGAGCGGTTTTGGCGGACGATTAAAGCCTCCATGAAGGTGGATTGAGACGTCATGTTCCCGCGCAACTGCCGCGATCAACTGGTTGATTTCATTGCGCGCATAGTCAACCAGCTCGGGGCTGTACGGCCGCAGGTTGACGCGCAGCACTGCGTGGTCGGGCACGACATTATTGGGGCCGCCACCGTCAATCTTTGCCGGGTTCACCGAAAGCCCCTCGCACGTGAGCGCCTTCAGGCGCAATGCAAGGTCAGCAGCGGCAAGCAGCGCGTTGCGCCCCTCGTGCGGATTGCGACCGGCATGGGCGCTTTTCCCGGTGATAATGATGGAGAAATTGCCGCTGCCTGCCCGCGCGCCCGCCAGCGTGCCATCGGGCAAGGCAGATGGTTCATAGGTCAGGGCAGCAAGTTTGCCCTTTGCCAACCGCTCGATCAGCGGCGCGGAGGAGGCAGAACCAGTCTCCTCATCGCTGTTGATCATCACCTGATAGCCGACGCGGCTGAACATCGGTGCGCTTTCGGCAGCAATAAGCGCCGCAAGCATCACGGAAATGCCGCCCTTCATGTCAGCGACGCCAGGCCCGTTCAGGACCCCGTCATCGAGCCATCGCTGCTGCTGGAAAGGATGATTGGCAGCAAACACTGTGTCCATATGTCCGGTCAACAAAAGCTGGATGGGCGCATCGGGGCGAACGGTTGCGACCAGATGGCGGCCATGCTCAACCTCCATGATGCTGCCATCGGGCAGAACGCGCTCTACAGGGGTGGGATCGACCTGTTCGGTCGTTCCGTGCAGCGATGCAAAGGCGTCGTTCAGCAGGCTGATCGTTGCAGACAGCCCCTTCAAATTGCCTGTGCCGCTGTTGATTCCAGCCCATATCTGCACTTGGGCCAGCATCCGGGCCTGGTCGATCCGCTCAATCGCGGCGGCTTCGTGGGGGGCAAGGGTAGCCATGGCCTACCAATAGCCGTGCCGGAGTGGTTATGCCACCCCTAGCGCCCGTGCGAGAGCACACCATTCCTGTATGTCAACGGTTTCAGGTCGCCGGTCCTCGGCAATGCCTGCATCGCGCAGCGCATCAAGCGCGCCGGGTATCGCTTTCAAGCTTTGACGCAGCATCTTGCGGCGCTGGCCAAAGGCAGCGGCGGTCAATTGTTCAAGCGTTACCATCGAGACGCCCTCCGGCGCTATGCCGGGAACAATATGTACCACAGCCGACATCACCTTTGGCGGCGGTGTAAAGGCGCTGCGGTGCACGGGCATCGCGATCCGTGCCGTGCTGCGCCATTGGGCAAGGATGGCAAGGCGTCCATAGGCGTTGCTGCCGGGCTTTGCGACAATCCGGTCAGCCACTTCGCGCTGGAACATCAGGGTCAGCGATTTCCATCTAGGCGGCCAGTGGGCGCTGGTTAGCCAGCCAACGGTCAACGCCGTCCCGACATTATAAGGCAAGTTGGACGCAATATGAAACGGCCCGCCTATTTCGCTGGCCGCATCAACGGCCATGGCGTCGCCCTCGATCAGGCGCAGCTGGCCGGGAAACGCGGCAGCCAGTTCGTTTAACGCGGGAATGCAGCGCCGGTCGCGTTCCACCGCAGTCACCTGCGCCCCGGCACGCAGCAAGGCGCGGGTAAGGCCGCCCGGGCCTGGGCCAACCTCGAACACACGTTCCCCGGCAAGCGATCCCGGAACCGCCGCAATCCGGCCAAGCAATTGTTCATCGAAGAGAAAATTCTGCCCCAACGCCTTTGATGCCGAAAGCTGGTGGCGTGCGATTACGTCCCGCAGTGGCGGTAATGGGGGCGAACTGCTCATTGGCCGTTTTGCGCGTAGGCCAGACGGTTTTGTGCTGCTTGCGCGGCCATTCTGATGGCTGCGATCATGGAATCGGGGCGGGCGATATTCTTGCCGGCAATGGCAAATGCCGTGCCATGATCGGGCGAAGTACGCACAATGGGCAGGCCGAGGGTAAGGTTTACCGCCTCATGGAAATACAGCGTTTTCAGCGGGATCAGCGCTTGGTCATGATAGGCGCACAGCGCCGCGTCATAGGCGCTGCGCGCCTCGGCATGGAACATGGTGTCGGCGGGCAACGGGCCTATAATATCATAGCCTTCGTCCCGTATCTTATCCAGTGCCGGGCCGAATATGTCGATTTCTTCGCGGCCCATATTGCCTGACTCGCCTGCATGGGGGTTAAAACCGGCAAGGGCCAAGCGGGGCCTGGCGATGCCAAAATCGCGTTGCAGCCCCTTTGCCGTGGCGCGAATACGCTGGCGCACCAAACGCGAATCCAACTGCTGCACAACCGTGCCCAGCGGTATATGGGTGGTCATCGGCACAACCCTCAAATCCGGTCCTGCCAGCATCATCACCGCATTATTTTTGGCAATGCCGCAACGTTCGGCGACAAATTCCGTCTGGCCCGGATGGGTGAAGCCGATGGCATAAAGCTGGGCCTTTGACACGGGCCCGGTGACCAGTCCTGCGGCATTGCCCGATTTGGTATAGCCCGTGGCCATTTCCAGCGCCTGCAACGCGCAATGCGCGCCATCAAGGTCGGGTTGCCCCGGAATGACCGAGGCGCAGCTATGGATATGGAGCACCGGCAGCGCTTCGTCAAAGCGCTCCAATGCCTGTTCCGGGCTGTCGATGCGTTCAACCGGGCCAGACCAATGCGGCGCAAAGCTTGCAACGTCGCCAACGACAAAGAAAGGTCGCAGCTTTGCCTTTTTGCGTTGATCCCAGGCCTTTCCGATGATTTCGGGGCCGACGCCTGCCGGGTCACCGCTGGAAATTGCGATCGGCAGGTGCAAGGATTCCATCAATTATATTCGATAATCGCATCACGCCGGATGCTGCGCATATAAAGCTGGGCGCGCCGTTCGATGCGTTCATCCTCGATTTCAGCCATGATCTGGTCAAAGGATTTGGACGCGACTGCCTTGGGGGCATTGCGCCCGCACAGCACAAACACGCGCACGCCGTCCTCCAGCGATCCATAAGGTGGCGTGGACTGGCCGACCGAAAGCCCCAGCATCACTTGCTGCAGGGCAGGGGGCAAATCACCGATGCGGATATTGTCGCGGTTGACGACAACGGCATCAAGGCCCTGCGCAATGCCATCGGCGGCGCCGCAGCCATTGATTTTGGCGGTTTCCTCGGCAAAGCGCTTAACCAGCGGACCCGCCTGTGCCTCGGTCATACCCTTGGGAAAATCGACCGAAATCTGCTTCAGTTCAAGCGTCGAATCTCGGGGGTCGGCCATGCCGATCTGCCTTTTGTCGATCAGCAGCAGCAGATAAACGCCCGCAGGCACGGGAACAGCCACGATTTCATTCTGGTTCATCTCGACTGCTGCGGTTGCCAGAGCTTGCTGCACCTGATTCAGCTTTACAAAGCCAAGGTCGCCGCCGGCCGCCGCAGTTGTTGCTTCGGAATATTGCCGTGCCATATCCGGAAAAGGCGCACCCGCACGCAGTTGTTCCAGCAATTTCCGGGCATTTTCATAAACCTGTTCACGGTTCTGGTCGTTGGCGGACAGGAAGATCTCGCCAAGCCTGTATTCGACCTTGCCCTTGCTCGCTTCCAGCTGCTCCAGCTTGGCATTTACCTCATCATCGCTGACGTTGATGAAGGGCGTGACGTTGCGACCGAGCACGCGGTTCCACGCCAGTTCCGCCTTCACCTGTTTGCGCAAACTCGCCATTGACGAGCCGATTTTGGTCAGATGTTTTTCGGTATCGGGGACCGACATTTTAAAATTCTGTTCGGCAACGCGGCGAATATAATCCGCGATCTCGGCATCGGAAACTTCCAGCTCATTGGCCTCTGCTTCCTGAATGCGTAGCGATTCGTCGACCAACTGGCCCAATATCTCGATGCGCAGTTGTTCGCGCTGTTCTTCAGGCACTTGGCTCATATCGCCATTGGTCAGAAGCATGATCCGCTGGTCAATGTCGGTGCCGGTAATGATCTCGCCATTTACAATAGCGGTTGCACGGCGGACATTGGGATCATTGCGCTTGAACAGAAATTCGCCGCCCGGAATGTCGAGTTTTGCCTCTGCAATCGTTTCATCAGCGACGGTCTGACCGTTGGCTGGGGTTAGCGCAACCAGCGCAACTGCGGCAGAACCAAGGAAATATTGACGGAATGAACGCATTGATGACTTCCAAAAAATTGCGACTATGGGCGTGGCCTATGGAGTGGACCGGCTGAACATATGATGAGCGGCTTCCCCCGATGCCTTGCGGTCGATAAAGCCTCTTATACCCCCAGATTACGAAATGCCAGCCGGAACAGGAATGTGTTGCCGCGCCGGGCATCGCCAGTCGGCTGATAATCGCGCCGCCATGTAACGGCAATGGACAGGCAATCATCATCATAGGCCACGCCAAGCCGGTGGCGGATGGGATCGAACCCGTCGGAGCCGCTCAACGGGTCTTCGCTGGCGCTGGTCAAATCGACAATGGCCGAGCCAAAGACCGACCAGTATCGCGCCAAGCGCACGCGCCCCGCTAGTCGCAACTCCTCCCGATCAGACAGATCCTCAATCGAGTTAATGTCCCGGTCCAGTTTCAGATAGCCGACCTGCACATAAGTGCTGCGCGAACCCACAGTTGCGTCAAATTCGTTGCGGCGGATCGAAAAGCTGTCTTTGTCCAGCCGGAAGCGGTGCGTGAATTTGACAAAGTCCTTAAAGCGGAACTCGCTTCGTCCAACAACGTCGGACACCTTGTCCGACAAGCCAGTCCCATCGGGGAAAATGCCGACGCGGTTTGACAGGCGATAGCTTTGTCCGATGTTGAAATCAAAGCTGACATCCTTGGCGCGCACGGCCCAATCCAGCCCATAGGTTACGCGGAAATTATCTTCGACCCGGTCATATCCGGGGAAACGGTTCAGCGCGAATAAGTTGCTGTCTTCCAGATCGACTGCCCGCGAATCCTCGTTTGGAACCTCCAGATTGCCGCTGGTCTTCGTGCCCACAAGTTGCAGCCGCGGGGTCAAAATCTGCGTAGCATTGCCAAAGACCTGGCCAACAAAGGGCCAGCGCATTTCGGCTGCGGCGGCAACCGTGCCGCGCGCCTGCCAGCCTGCGTCGCCCCGATAAATCGCCGTGATGGTGCTGGCATTCTGATCGCTATGGTACACATCGCCGCGCGCTAGCGCAGTCAGATGCAATTCCTGCCCCAATCCAGTGATCGCACGCTTATCCCAGCGGGCCAGGCCAAAGGCGCGGCGTGTGTCCTGTCCCGATGTCCGCCCGATCATCAATGTGTTCGCCTGTAACTGCACTGTGCCGCCAAGCACAGGATCAGTCAGGCGCAGGCGGTAATCAACCTCGGGCAAAGCGATGGGTTGCAGGCCTTGGCTGTCGCCGGTGCGCAGCGTTTGTGTCGCCCATCCGGCAAAAGAGAAATAGCTGCTCGCATCAATGCGTTCGATCGAGAATGTCGATCGCAGCCGGTCATCACGGCTGATATCATAACGACGCAGGAAAGTGCGGTCGGTTGCCACGCGAAGCGATGCCTGCGCCGACCAATTGGGGGTAAACTGAAACTTGCCCGACCCATCGACATAACCGCGAAACGCATCGGTTCCGGCGGTTGCTCCTGTGGCAGTAGAAACACGGTTCGAATAAGTGCCATAGGCCGTCAGCTGCGCTGCACCCTTGTCCTCAAAAGCGCGAAATTGCGCGCGCGCCATGGGGGCAACGTCGCTGAAAACATGTCCGGTGATGGTCAAGTCTCGGTTCGATGATAGCCGCCAGTAATAGCCTTGCTCAATCTCGACGCCATTGTTGCGGGATAAGCGCAAATTGGGAACGAGAAAGCCGCTCCCGGCATCTGTTTCCGCCGGGTGCGAAAGTCCCGGCAAGGGGATGATCGGCAGGCCGAATAATTCAATCCGCGCACCTGTATAAGTCACGCGCTTCTTATCGGGGTCGTACACGACTTTGGCGGCCTTGACCTGCCAGCTTGGCTCTTTGGGACAGCCATCCGGACCTTCTACTTTGCAGGGCGTGTAGGCCGCTTGCTCCAGCGTAAGCCGCCCGTCGGTGCGCGTTCCCTGATTGGCGACCAGCCTGCTGCCGTCCTTTAGAACCAGAAGCAGGTTCTCAACAACGCCATCCTTCAGGCTGTCGGTCAACTCAATACTGTCGCCATATGCCACATCGCCATTCGGGCCGATAGCGCGAATGCTGCCATTGGCGGTGACTTGCCCGGTCCTGCGGTTCCAAATGACGGTATCGGCGCGCAACCGATATCCGTCCCGGGTCAGGATCACATTGCCGCTGGCTTTTACAATATCGGCAGCACTGTCATATTCGACGAGGTCGGCTGCAAATTCAATATTATCAGGGTCTTCTTCGCGTGTCTCGCCCTTGGGCTCGCTTTGCTGCGCTGCTGCCGGAGCCGCGATACAGCTGGCCGCGATCAGCATTGCAGCAATGGCAAGGCGGCTGGACCGGGAGGGGTGGCGCGGGTGTTTCATATCTGGTCTATCGCGCCCTTACCGCCGCTATCGGTTCCGGTCCACCCCAAGTGGGACCTTATCCGCTTGATCTACTCTGAGCGCGGACGGGTTAACCGCCGGTGACTGGATTTTCGCTTTAACCCTTGGCCAAACTTCGCTTATAGCGGCGCACCTTCCCGTTTTGCCTATCCGAAAGTGACGTATCCGATGGAAATCCGCTTTGCCGACCAGCGTCCTGCCGACGCCGATGTGCTTGGTTTTATCGTTACCAAGAGCAGCTGGGAGGATTTTGTTTTCCCCATAGGAAATAATCAAGCGTTGCGCGAAACCGCGAAAATCGCACGATTCGAGGGTGGAGCCGGGCAAAGCTTCCTTTTTTTCGCGCAGGAAGAGAGCAAAATGGTTCGCATTTGCCTTTTGGCCGTGGCTGACGGCGAGGCTGGAGATTACCAGAAAGCAGGCGGCGAGCTGATCGCCAAGGTGCAGACCAGTGGCGCAAAAACCATCGCTTTGCATGCCGAAAATCTGACTGCTAAGGCATCGGCAGAGGCGGCTTATGGCGCGCTTCTGCGGAACTGGCGGATCGATAAATATCGCACAAAGCTGCCTGAAACATCAAAGCCAACCGTGACCGATTTTGTTGTGGTTGGTGCGCCAGCCGACGTGTCAGCTCTTTGGCCTACCTATGCCGCAATTGCCGACGGTGTGGCACTGACCAAGGAATTAGTCAGCGAACCAGCCAATATCATTTATCCCGAAAGCTTTGTGGAGCGGTGCCGTCACCTTGCCGATCTTGGCGTGGAAATAACGGTCCTTGACGACCGCGAAATGGCCGAACTCGGCATGGGGGCCCTGCTGGGCGTTGCACAAGGTTCGCGCAAACCGGCGCGAATGCTGGTGATGAAATGGGATGGCACTGACGGCGCGCAGGAACGTCCCGTGGCCTTCGTCGGCAAAGGCGTTACTTTTGATACAGGCGGCATTTCAATCAAGCCGGCTGCCGGCATGGAAGACATGAAGTGGGACATGGGCGGCGCGGGCGCTGTCGCTGGCGTCATGAAGGCGCTGGCTGGCCGCAAGGCAAAGGCGCATGTTGTGGGCGTGTGCGGCCTTGTTGAAAATATGCCCGACGGCAATGCCCAGCGCCCCGGCGACATTGTCACCAGCATGTCCGGGCAGACGATCGAAGTGCTCAACACCGATGCCGAAGGGCGTCTGGTGCTTTGCGATGCACTGCATTGGGTGCAGGAAAAGCATAACCCGGAATATATTGTCGACTTGGCCACGCTGACTGGGGCAATCATAGTTTCTTTGGGCAGCGAATATGCAGGGCTGTTTTCCAACAGCGATGAATTATCCGACAAGCTGGTTGCTGCCGGCACCGCGACGGGCGACAAATTATGGCGTTTCCCGCTCAGCCCTGCCTATGACAAGATGATCGACAGTCCGATAGCGGATATGAAGAATATCGGTGCAAAGGGTGCAGGATCCATCACTGCCGCTCAGTTTCTGGGGCGCTTTATCAAGGATGGTGTCAAATGGGCGCATCTGGATATTGCAGGCACGGTATGGGCGGACAAGGATGGCCCAACCTGGGCAAAGGGTGCGACCGGATTTGGTGTGAAATTGCTCGACCGCCTCGTGGCCGACAATTTTGAGAGCTGAACCCCAGTCGCGCGAACTTTGCCGCAATGCTGAGCTTGTTTTTAGCAGCAATTGGGACGTTGCCGATGCCGCAGGTTGATTTCTACCAGCTTACGCGTGATCCTGCCTATCTTGTGCTGCCCCCGATTGCAGACAGGGTGCTCGACGAAGGCCGCCGCTTGCTGGTGGTTAGCGGTGATGAGGAAGAGTTGACAGCGATTTCCTCCGCATTGTGGGCATGGAAACCCGAAAGTTTCCTTGCCCACGGGCGCGCTGGGCAAAGCGGGGAGGGGAACCAGCCGATATTGCTTTCCCACAATATCGAACCTGCCAACAGTGCCCGGCTGGTGGCTTTGGCGGACGGAGTGTGGCGTGATGCAGCGCTTGATTTTGACCGGATATTCTATCTCTTTCCCCCCGACCGGACGGATGATGCGCGTGCAGCGTGGAAAGCGCTGAAGGACGCACCGGACGTTGAGCGGCGCTATTGGAAACAGGAAGGCAGCAAATGGCGGCAGGGGCCGTAATGCGGTCGGTCCCCTGTTCGTTAAGCGGGCAATTCCGGCGAAGAACAATGCTCCTTGACTGTCGACCCGTCAGGCCGGTGTAACAAAGCTGTCCATCACCCGTTTCTGTCCTGCCGTCTCAAACGCAATCTCCAGTTTGTTCCCCTCAATATCTTCGATCACGCCATAGCCGAATTTTTCGTGAAACACGCGCATTCCAACGGCAATGTCGCTGCGCCCCTGCGCGCCAAAGCCAATGGCAGGCTTGGATGCCTCGGCGATGCGCTGCGGGGCAGGGTTGAAGCCGCCTGAGGTTGCCGCCCTTTGCCAACCAGGCCCGCGGGCGTTGCTGCGCCCCTGGTTGGCGGCGGCGAGGTGGGCGAACGGGTCTTCGCGTTCCGACCAGTTGGCGCGCCAAAGGCTCGCGCCGCCCGTCATGGTCTGCTCATTTTCGATATGATCAGCGGGAAGTTCGTCGATGAAGCGGCTGGGGATGCTGGAGGTCCATTGCCCGTAAATTCGCCGGTTGGCGGCATGGGTGATGGTGCATTTTTCACGAGCCCGGGTTATTGCGACATAGGCAAGGCGGCGCTCTTCCTCCAGGCTGGCAAGGCCGCCCTCATCCATTGCGCGCTGCGACGGGAAGACGCCATCCTCCCACCCTGCACAAAAAACATGGTGGAATTCCAAACCCTTGGCGGCATGAATTGTCATGATCGTGACCGCAGCATCTTGCGCTCCTGCGTCGTTGTCCATCACTAGGCTGACATGCTCAAGGA
Organism: uncultured Sphingorhabdus sp.; assembly: GCA_964572205.1. Taxonomy (GTDB): domain Bacteria; phylum Pseudomonadota; class Alphaproteobacteria; order Sphingomonadales; family Sphingomonadaceae; genus Sphingorhabdus_B. The sequence goes on along the minus strand of CAZNEO010000035.1, from coordinate 7,832 downwards.
AATCGCCGAGCGTTTCATATTCTTCCATCGCACGGGAAAGTTCTGCAAGGTTTTCAAGCCGTCCCGACGCCTCGGTGCTGCGCTCGGCCTGCAGCGCTGCGGTATAGCCGCTTTCATCCAACACCAGCCGCGCCAGTTCGGCAGGGGGTAAGGTAGCGGCGCAATCGCGCCAGCGCGCTATATCGATGACAAGATCGGCCAGCGATTTGCGCGCCTTGCCAGTCAACTCATCGGTGCCAACGATGGTAGCAGCGGCAAGGCTTAGTGGCGCACGTTCTGCACGGGCAACGCGGTGGATTTTTTCGACAGCCTTGTCGCCAATACCCCGTTTCGGCACATTGACAATCCGTTCAAAAGCGAGGTCGTCGGAAGGCTGGTTGATGATGCGCAAATAGGCGATCGCATCGCGGATTTCGGCGCGTTCATAGAAACGGAATCCGCCAACAATGCGATAGTTCAGGCCGATCTGGATAAAGCGATCCTCAAATTCGCGGGTTTGAAATTGTGCACGCACGAGGATGGCAACCCGGTCAAGCGTGACATCGCGATATTGCAGCGCCTCTATTTCCTCGCCGATCCGCCGGGCCTCTTCCGGCCCGTCCCAAACGCCCAGCACGCGCACTTTCTCTCCGCTGTCTACGTCCGTCCACAACGTTTTTCCCAGCCGCCCGCTATTTACCGCAATCAGCCCGCTGGCTGCGGCAAGGATGTGTGGGGTCGAACGATAATTCTGCTCAAGCTTGATCGTCTTTGCGCCCGGAAAATCCTTTTCAAAGCGCAGGATATTGGCAACTTCTGCGCCTCGCCATGAATAGACGGACTGATCATCATCGCCGACGACGCAGATGTTTTTGCGGGCTTGAGCCAGCAGCCTCAGCCAAAGATATTGGACGGCATTTGTATCCTGATATTCGTCAACCAGAATATATTTGAAGCGGCGCTGATACTCCTCCAACACATCACGATAGGTTTTCAGCAGCGTTAGGCCGTGCAGCAGCAGATCGCCAAAATCGCAGGCATTGAGGTCGCGCAGCCGCGCCTGATAGATGGCATACAGCGCCTGTCCCTTGCCATCGGCATAGGCTGCATTTTCTGCGGCATCGAGCTGGTCGGGAGTCAGCCCCTTATTCTTCCATTTGTCGATCAGGCCTGCCAATTGGCGCGCGGGCCAGCGCTTTTCGTCGATATTTGCTGCGGCTATCAACTGCTTCAAAAGGCGCAGCTGGTCATCAACGTCGATGATCGTAAAATTGCTCTTCAGTCCAAGCAGTTCGGCGTGGCGGCGAAGCATTTTGGCGCCAATTGAATGGAATGTGCCCAGCCAGGGCATCCCTTCCACAGCGTCGCCGATCATGCGGGCCATCCGCTCCTTCATCTCGCGCGCGGCCTTGTTTGTGAAGGTCACAGCAAGGATTTCGGACGGCCATGCCCGCCGCTCCGCAATGATATGCGCGAGCCGGGCGGTCAACGCTGCCGTTTTGCCCGTGCCCGCGCCCGCCAGCACCAACACTGGGCCTTCCGTGGTCAGCACGGCTTCTCGCTGCGGCGGGTTAAGGCCGTCCAGCCATGGAGGTAGGGAAGCAGGAGCGGGTTGCGTCATACGCGAACGATTAGAGAACGGATGTCCGGCGCGCAAGCAGCCTTCCGTCAATTACGATCAAGCCCACAGCGATCAGCGCCGCGCCGATAATCTGATTGCCATTTAGGCTCTCGCCAAGAAAGGCAATGCCAAGGATCACGGCCAGCACAGGCATCAGAAACGCAACGAGCTGCGCATTCGATGCTCCGGCCAGATCGATCAGCCGGAAATAGAGCGTGTAGGCCAATGCCGTTGAAAAGAGCGCCAATGTTATCCCCGCCATTGTGGCGTCCCGTCCGGGCATGGCCATTGTCCACGGCTGGTCGATGATCAGAACCATTGGTACCATCAGCAGTGCTGCCGTTATTGTCTGGCCCGTTGCAACGGCCATAGGAGTCAGCGCATCTTGCGACAGGCGACGGCCATAGATTGCAGCAAAGCTGTAAAAAACCGTCGATACAAGGCAGGCGAGTTGGGCGAGAAAATTGTCCGAAAGCCCGGCAATCGCTGATGGTCCCACCATAACCATGATGCCAGCTAAGCCGACCAGCACACCGACGATCCGTGCGGGCGTCGCCTTTTCGTCATTGGTCAGGAAATGTGCCGTAACCACCCCCCACAAGGGTGTGGTGGCATTCAATATGGCGGCATAGCCACTGTCCAGATATTGCTGTCCCCAGAAAAACAGGATGAAAGGCAGCGCGCAGTTAAGTGCGCCAACGACGGCCAAAAGTCCCCATAGATGCAGTTCACGCGGTAAACGCTCCCCCATCAATCGCATTGCAAGCAGCATCGGCGGCACCGCGAGAGCAAGACGCATGAACACAAGAGTCATGGGCGGATAGCTGCGCAAGCCAACCTCGATCAGGAAAAATGCCCCGCCCCACAGGATCGAAAGGATCCCGATCAGGCCCCAGCCTTTGCCTTCAAGTTTGGGTGTGTTTGTCATCTTTCCCCCAGGATGGGCCGCAGCAATGTGACCCGTGCCTTGCCGACATCGCGTACCGTGTCGATGGCAAAATCTTTTAATTCCAACGCCTCATGCTTGGCCGTCTCCAGGCTGATCCAGGCACCCGGCGCAATCCACCCAAGGCGTCCGAGCTTGTCGAGCGCGACCTGCCCTGCGCCAGTGCCATAAGGTGGGTCGAGCAAGACAAGATCATAGGCCTGACGCGCTGGCCCCAATGACAAGACTGAAGCGCGGCGGACGTCGCTTTGTGTTTTCGCCCCCAATTTGGCGATGTTTGTATCAAGGGCATCAAGCGCTGCGCGGTCTTGTTCAACAAAGGTGCAACTCGCCGCGCCGCGCGAAAGCGCCTCCAGACCAAGCGCGCCTGAGCCTGCAAACAGATCAAGCACATGCAAGTCCTGAAAGGACCCAAGACGGCTGGCGAGCATCGAGAACAGTGTTTCGCGCGTGCGGTCTGCGGTTGGACGAGTCGTATCCCCCTTGGGCGCAACAAGCGGCCGGGACCGCCATTGACCGGAAATAATGCGCATCACTCCACGCCTTTGGTAGACGGACTTGCCGCCAAACCTTTGCGAAAGGCGATCAAATCCACCCGGCGCACTTCGCCGACATCGCCGGCTTTCATCTCGCCCAGCACAAAGGGGCCGTAGCGAGTGCGGATCAACCGGCTAACCTCCAGCCCAAAATGTTCAAGCACGCGGCGCACTTCGCGATTCTTGCCCTCAGTTAGCGTCATTTCGACCCACTGGTTGCGGCCTGTGCGGCGTTCGAGGTTCGCGTCAATCCGGCCGTAGCGCACGCCTTCTATTTCGATGCCGTGGATCAGCTCTTCCAGCTGGTCCTGGCTGATTTCGCCAAAACAGCGGGCACGGTAGGTGCGTTCCACGCCGGTGGAGGGAAGTTCCATCTGCCGTTTAAATTCGCCGTCATTGGTCAGGAGCAGCAGGCCCTCGGTATTAAGGTCGAGCCGTCCAATGGGCATCAGCCGGGGCAGGTCCTTTGGCAATATATCGTAAATTGTTTTGCGCCCGGAAAAATCGCGCTCCGCAGTCAGGCAGCCTTCAGGCTTGTGAAAAAGGAACAATTTTGTCGGTTCAGGCTGTTTAACCGCAACGCCATCCACAGCGATGCCGTGCAGCGATTTAAGCAGCGTAGCGGGCGTTTCAATCTTTTCTCCATGCAAGGTGATCCGTCCATCAGCAATCATCCGCTCAATCTCGCGGCGGCTCGCCACCCCTGCGCGGGCCAGCAGCTTGGCAATCCGCTCCTCGCCGTCAACACGTTCCAGTGCGCCCTTTGACGGTTGCGACACCGGGCGAGGCTTACGCCTTGGCTTTGTATCCCATTTCAGACGAGGCGGCTTGGCGGGCTTTGACGCAGTGGGACGTTTGGGGGGGCGCGGTGGATTCTGGGCCATCAGCGCCCTTTGGCGCAGCCGCACGGAAAAGTCACGTGCTGGCTAAAGCCATTGGCCATTCAGGAAAAGGACGCTAGGCAAGGGACCGGTTTCGGGGAAGGGTCAGCATGTCGATTGATACAATCCGCTTTTTGATTTTCGCAGGCATATTGGTTGGGATCGCCGTAATTGCGCTGACCAGCGAGAAATTCCGTCCTTATTTGCGCAAAAATCCGGGCGTCGCATTCCTGCTTGGCATTTCGAGTGGATTTCCGCTGACATTGCTGGTTGCAACGCTGACATTTTGGTTGGCAAGGGTGGGGCTGGACACCACCACCATTGGCTTGGCGGTGATGGTCGGCATCCCTTACACCATCAAATTCCTGTGGGCCCCGCTGCTCGACAAGCTGCATTTGCCGCTATTGCACCAGCGGCTCGGCCAGCGGCGCAGCTGGCTTTTCCTGATTCAGGCGCTGCTGGTGATTGCCGTCTGGAACCTTGGGCATAGCGATCCGCAACCAGGCAATTTGGGCGGCTTTTTCTTCTGGGCGCTGGTCACTGCCTTTCTGTCGGCGACGCAAGACATTGTTATCGACGCCTACCGTATCGAAATATTGGAAGAGGATGAATTCGCCCATGGCACGGCCGCTAATCAGTTTGGCTATCGCACCGGCAACCTTATCGCAGGCGCAGGCACCATCTATATCGCCTCCAGCGAGGGGCTGGGGCTTGGCTGGGGGCTGGGCTATGGCCTGACGGCTTTGTGCGTTGTTCCTGCCATTATCGGCGCATTGTGGGTTGGCCCTGGCAAGTTTGTTGACCGTTTCGCCAATGCGACCGGTATGACCGCAGGGCAATGGCTGACGGAATCGGTAGTCAATCCATTCCGCGAATTTTTGACCCGCCATGGTGCGTTTCTGGTTTTGGGGTTCGTCCTGACCGTCAAGGTCGGCGACGCCATGGGCCAGGCGATGCTAAGCCCAATGATCGTGCAGTTGGGCTTTAGCGATCTTGACTATATCAGCGCGAATAAAATTTGGGGCTTTGCGGCCTTGATCGTCGGCTCCGCCCTGGGCGCACCTTTCCTACTCTGGGTAGGCATGGGTCGGGCTTTGCTGATTTCCGGGCTGCTGATGATGTTTTCCAATGCCATGTTCATGATCCTTGCCGCCACCGGCAATAACTATTGGATGATGGTCACCGCCATTGTCACCGAAAATGTCACCAGCGGCATCGGGCTTACGGTGTTTGCGACTTACCTCTCCGGGCTGTCGAGCATAGCTTATACGGCCACGCAGTTCGCGCTGCTCTCCTCCTTTGCCGGTGTCGGTCGCACATTCATGGCCGGGCCAGCGGGCTGGGTGGCCGAACAGATCGGCTGGTTCGGTTTCTGGGGCTTTACCATTGTTGCCGCGATACCCGGGATGCTTTTCCTGTGGGCCTTGTGGAGCAAAGGCTATGTTGGCGACGGCATCCGGCAAAGCACGGCAATTGACGACAGCAAGCTTAAGGAACCGGTCGGGGCGATACGTATCGTCGGTTTCCTGCTGATCGTCGCAGGGCTGGTCGGAGTGCTCATGTCACAGCAGTTAAAGGCAGACAGCTTTTGGCTCTACGCATCGCTTGGCTCTTTTGCGGCCGGCATGGCGCTGGCTTGGAAACGAAAGGCGCTGGCCTAAGCCAAAGGCCGTCCGAGGTCGGCAAAGGCAACGCACACCGCTTGGGCGGCGCATAATGCGCCAAGGTGACGCTCGCCGCCCATCGTCTGGCGTAACAGCAAAGCCGCACCCGCAACGTCGCTTTCGGACGTGGCGATCGCTTCGATCAAGCGGGCTTCATCCCATGTCATTCTCATGCAGCAACAACCCGTAATGCTGATTTTGCGGGCGGCCATGTCGGCGCCTTCCTGCACAAAGACGCGGAGCATGGTCAGCGGCCTGCGATAACCCATCCCGAATGCCGCCAGCATTGCCTGCGCCGCATGGGCATCATTAAGCCCATGCGCGCCCATGCGACGCAGGCTGTAAAGCAGCAATCTGCGGTTGGGCTCAAGCGGCGCAGCAAAGGGTAGGGCGGCACTGGCGGTGGCGGCATTGGCGGACAGGTCTGGACGCATGGCGATTCTCCTTGTGAACGCCAGCCTATCTAAATGCTATTGCAAGTCAATCGCAATAATATCACTCCGGTTCCTCTCCGTTGAGTTTCAGGACGTCGCCAGCGAGGTAAAGTGACCCCGCGATCAGGATTGTGTCGCTGCGTTTGGGAGATATGGCCGCCAATGCTGCCGCCGCATCAATGGCTGCCGAGACAGGGATGGTTCCAGCGACACGCGCAAAGCTATCGCAATCATGGAATTCGTGACCGGGCACCGGGACGGCGCTGATGCTGGCCAGCTTTGGCAATAAGGGTGCGATGATCGCCGCCGGATCCTTGTTGGACAGCATCCCAATCACAAGGTGAATGCTGGCCGGAGGTGCATCTGAAAAATGCTGCTTCAGCGCCAACCCTGCATCGGCATTATGGCCTCCATCCAGCCAGACACCAGTAAGCGGCGGCAGATGCGCTGTGAGAAAACCGGGACCAAGGCGGTGCAGCCGCGCTGGCCAGCGTGTCCACTCCATCGCCGCTGCCATGGCGCTTTCGGGCACTTGCAACGCCGATTGGTGACGCAGCATGGCAATGGCAAGCGCGGCATTGTCCGCCTGATGCGGCCCAGCCATGCGCGGTAGGGGCAGGGTGAGCCTGCCGCTGCCATCCCGATAATACAGGCGGCCTTCATAGACTGTGGCATCCCAGCTTTCGCCCCGGTCTACCAATGTGGCCCCCGCCTGCATCACTTGACCAGCCACCTGTCGCAGCATGGGCGGGGCATATTTCTGGCAAATGAGCGGAACTTCACGCTTGGCAATGCCTGCCTTTTCAAAAGCAATGCGGTCAAGCGGCGGCATGTCAGGCACGCCTTCCTCTGGAGCCAGCAGGAATGCCTCATGGTCAATACCGAGCGAGGCGATGCCGCACGCCACTGGTCGCGTGATGATGTTGGTTGCATCCAGCCTGCCGCCAAGGCCGACCTCAATGATGCAGGCATCGGCGGGATTGCGCGCAAAGGCAAGGAAGGCGGCAGCGGTCGTGACTTCAAAGAAACTGGCCTGCAATCCCTCTGCATGATCCAGAACTTCGCTGAGCAGAGCCGCCAGCTGCCTATCGTCTATCAACCGGCCTGCTATCCGTATCCGTTCGTTAAAACGAACCAGATGCGGGCTGGTGTAGACATGGCATGTCAGCCCTGCCGCCTCTATCGCCGCCCGCAGGAACGCGCAGGTGGAGCCCTTTCCATTTGTCCCCGCGACATGGAAAACCGGCGGTAGCCTGTCCTGTGGATTTCCCAGCCGTGCGCAAAGAGCAGCGATCCGCTCCAGCCCCAGCACGTCGCGTCCCGGCGACAGTGCGGTCAGTCGGTCAAGTTGCGCCTGGACGGCGGGGGAGTCGGATTTGGCGTGGTCGACCAAGGCTGGGAACTAAGCGGCTTTCTTGCCGGCCACCAGATAATCGATCAGGCTGGAAAGCGTGGCCTTCAGCTCATGCCTGTGGGTGACCATATCGATCATGCCGTGGTCGAGTAGATATTCGGCGCGCTGGAAGCCTTCGGGGAGCTTCTCACGGATTGTCTGTTCGATGACGCGCTGTCCGGCAAAACCGATCAATGCGCCGGGTTCGGCAATCTGGATATCGCCCAGCATGGCGTAACTGGCAGTGACACCGCCAGTGGTTGGATCGGTCAGAACGACGATATAGGGCAAACCCGCATCACGCAGCATCTGGATCGCCACGGTCGAGCGTGGCATCTGCATGAGCGACAAAATGCCCTCCTGCATCCGCGCCCCACC
>CAZNEO010000034.1:4557-25705 GCA_964572205.1 uncultured Sphingorhabdus sp. | reverse complement strand
CCGGCTGGCCGTCTTTCATATGCACGGCAACTTCGCCGCCATTGACCAGCTTGCCGAACAGCAGTTCCTCAGCCAGCGGCTGCTTAATCTTTTCCTGGATCAGGCGGCCCATCGGGCGGGCGCCATAAAGCTTGGCATAGCCCTTCTCGACCAGCCAGCCCCGCGCATCGTCGTCCAGCTTGATGTGCACATTCTGGTCGGCGAGCTGCAATTCGAGTTGCAGAATGAATTTGTCGACGACCATTGCGACAACTTCGGTCGGCAGAAAGCCGAAGGGCACAATAGCATCGAGACGGTTCCGGAATTCCGGCGCAAACAGCGATTTGACCGCGTCTTCGCTGGCATCCTCATTGGCGTTTGCCGCGCTGCCGAACCCGATGCCTTCCTTCGTCAGGTTCTTCGCCCCTGCATTGGTCGTCATGATCAGGATGACATTGCGGAAATCGACGGTCTTGCCGTGATGATCTGTCAGGCGGCCATTATCCATGACCTGCAGCAGGATGTTGAACAGGTCGGGATGCGCCTTTTCGATTTCGTCGAGCAACAGCACGCTGTGCGGATTCTGGTCAACGGCATCAGTAAGCAAGCCGCCCTGGTCAAAGCCGACATAGCCCGGAGGCGCACCGATCAGGCGGCTGACCGAATGGCGCTCCATATATTCGCTCATGTCGAAGCGCTTGAGCGGGATGCCCAGGATCGAGGCAAGCTGGCGCGCCACCTCTGTCTTGCCGACGCCCGTAGGGCCGCTGAACAGATAATTGCCAATGGGCTTGTCCGGATCGCGCAGGCCCGCGCGGCTCAGCTTGATTGCCGAGGAAAGCACTTCGATGGCCTTGTCCTGCCCGAACACCACGCGCTTCAGGTCAGCCTCCAGCGTGCCCAACGCGGTGCGGTCATCGGTGGAGACATTTTTGGGCGGGATGCGCGCAATCGTCGCAATAACCGCCTCAATTTCCTTCGCGGTAATCAGCTTGCGCCGCTTTGACGGGGCGACCAGCATCTGCATCGCGCCAACCTCGTCAATCACGTCAATCGCCTTGTCGGGCAGCTTGCGGTCATTGATGTAGCGTGCGGAAAGTTCCACTGCGGCCTTCAACGCATCGGGGGTATATTTGACCTTGTGATGATCCTCAAAGGCGCTGCGAAGGCCCGCGAGAATCTTCACGGTATCATCGATGGTCGGTTCGTTCACATCGATCTTCTGGAACCGGCGCAGCAACGCGCGGTCCTTCTCAAAATGGTTGCGGAATTCCTTGTAAGTGGTTGATCCAATGCAACGGATCGTCCCACCTGACAGCGCAGGCTTCAGCAGGTTCGACGCATCCATCGCCCCGCCGCTGGTCGCGCCTGCACCAATAACGGTATGGATTTCGTCGATAAACAGGATTGCATCGGGCAGCTTTTCCAACTCGTTGACAACGGCCTTCAGCCGTTCTTCAAAATCGCCGCGATAGCGCGTGCCAGCCAGCAACGCACCCATATCAAGCGAGTAAATCACAGCAGGCAGCAGCACCTCAGGCACTTGTTTTTCGACAATCCGCCGCGCCAGCCCTTCGGCGATCGCCGTTTTGCCCACGCCGGGTTCGCCCACATAAAGCGGGTTGTTCTTCGACCGGCGGCAGAGGATCTGCACCGTGCGGTCGACCTCTTCGCTCCGCCCGATCAGCGGATCGATCCGCCCCTGCTTGGCCTTTTCATTCAAGTTGACGGTGAATTGTTCAAGCGCGGTTTCCTTGCCCTTTTCCTTCTTCGCCTCGCCTGCCTCTTCCTTGCGCTCTTCGGTCCCTTCAACCGGCTTTGACTCGATAAGCTTGCCATCCTTGCCGATGCCGTGGCTGATATAACTGACGGCATCGAGGCGGCTCATATCCTGTTGTTGGAGGAAATAGACGGCATAGCTTTCGCGTTCGGAAAACAGCGCGACCAGCACATTCGCCCCGGTCACCACATCCTTGCCAGAGCTTTGCACGTGCAGGATTGCGCGTTGCACCACACGCTGAAAGCCGCTGGTTGGTGACGGATCGACATTGCCGCTGACTTTCAGGCTTTCCAGTTCATTATCCAGATATTGAATAACCGTGTCGGACAGTTCGCCAAGGTCAACGCCGCACGCCTGCATAACGCGCGATGCGTCTTCATCATCGACCAACGCCAGCAGCAGATGCTCCAGCGTTGCATATTCATGGGCGCGCTCAGCGGCATGGCGCAGCGCATTGTGAAGTGTCCCCTCCAGCGATTCTGCAAATGATGGCATATGTCCGAACTCCTGTTTGGGGGCGCGCTTTCCAGTCACGCCTATATTGCCACGCTGATGCAGGCTTTCAACCGTCATTTCTCCACAAGCGCCGCAGTAATGACGTCGGCCCTGCCCGGAAACTTAGGGTCAGGACATAGGCGGCTATTTTTTGAAAAGCGCGTCGGCGGCGCTGCGGTGGCTGGTGGCAAAGGCAATTTTGCCCTCGCACCGTGCGATCTCACCCTGCAATGCCGCAACCCGCTCGCGCAGTTCATCAACCGACAGGCGGTCAATATCCTGTTTCAGCAGCATGACCAACGGGTCGTCGGGTCGTTTGGCGAACAATTCGTCAAGGTCCATTGCCTGCTCCTTCACGCGACAGGATGCGCAATTGCACTGCCGCTGTCAATTCGGCTGGAAAGCTGGCTGCCAAGGCGGTAAGGCGTGGACGCCAAACGGGGGCGAACATGACCGACATTCCAGCATCTATGACTGCTATTGAGATCAGCCAGCCTGGCGGCCCTGATGTCCTGCAACCGTGCGAACGCCCGGTGCCAGTGCCGGGCGACGGCGAAGTGCTGCTGCGGGTCAAGGCGGCGGGCGTTAACCGGCCCGATGTGGTGCAGCGTATGGGACTATATCCCGCTCCGCCCGGCGCCAGCGACCTTCCTGGCCTTGAGGTTTCGGGAACTGTCGTTGCACTTGGCCCCAATGCTGAACCTGCCTTGCTGGGCCAGTCGGTTTGCGCTTTGGTCGCAGGCGGCGGCTATGCTGAATATTGCCTTGCCCGCGCTGACCTGTGCTGGGGTGTGCCTGTCGGCCTTTCGATGGAGGAGGCAGCGGCCATCCCCGAAACCCTGATGACCGTATGGCATAATGTGTTTGAGCGTGGCTATGCCGACGAAGGCGAGACGATATTGGTGCATGGTGGGACAAGCGGCATCGGCAGCATGGCAATAAAGCTGGGCGCACTGTTCGGGCTGCAAGTCATCGTGACCTGCGGCAATGACGATAAATGCGCCGCCGCGCTTGCTTTGGGAGCGGCTCATGCGATCAATTACCGGACGCAGGATTTCGTTGCCGAGGTGAAGCGGATAACCGACGGCGGGGGCGTCCATCTGGTACTGGATATGGTCGCAGGGCCCTATGTCGCCCGCAACCTTGCCTGCCTGCGCGATGATGGTCGCCATGTCACCATTGCCATACAGGGCGGAGCCATGGCCGAAGTGCCCATGGCACAGGTGATGATGCGCCGCCTGACGCTGACCGGTTCAACCCTGCGCCCGCGCAGCAATGCGTTCAAGGCGCTGCTGGCCGATGAAATCCATCGCCATGTCTGGCCAGAGGTCGTTGCCGGGCGACTGCGCCCAACGATGGCGCAAAGCTTTCCCCTGACCGAGGCAGCAGCGGCCCATGCGCTGATGGAAAGCGGCGATTTTGTCGGCAAGATTGTTTTGGTGGCGTAACATGCGGATATTCGGGATCATCGCCAGCACCATGCTGCCGTTCGCTGTGCATTCAGCGGGAAGCGCAGCAGCATCCGAGAAGCAACAGGTAGCGATCAGCGATAGCCAAAGCGCCGCCCTTACCGAGGCAATTCGCAGGGGAGAACTGATCTACCTGTATGATCAGACGGCTTGGCACAGCACCGACGCATTGCTTGAGGACATAAAAGATTCCGCAAAAGCAGGGATCCGCGGATGGATCGTGGTACCGACAGATAAAGAGCTGGAATTTAGAGCCATTTACTACGGCCGCGATGAAGATGGCACATTTGAAATCTACTCCGCCAGTTGGGACGGCTCGCAAATCAAAGATCGCCGTGTGAGCCAGCAGACGGATAAGATTCGGCTGCCTGACGAGGCGAACCGGCTGATTGCCGCGTTGGACCGGGCAACCAAAGAACGCTTGCATTTGTGCAACAAGCTTCCGGCCAATACCATCGTTCTGCCAAGGCTAGACCCAAGCTTACCCGACTCTGTCTATATTCTAACGCCCCAGCCTAATGCCAGCAGCTATCCACTGGGGGGGCACACGCGGTTCGACATCAAAGATGGCAATATCGTTCAGCAGCGTCGGTTTGCAAATTCATGCCTGACAATGACCAAAGAGGGCGAAAAAGCAGGCGAAGAGACTGTCAGCTTTTTTGCAACGCATGTGCTGGACGAAGTGCCCACAGAAATTCATGTTTTCACCATGCTGACTTCGCTGATGCCAATAAGCGTCATGACCGTGCAGAGCGATCTGTTATGGAGCATTGGTCGTGAAAATGGCAAAGTGATTTACGATGTTGATCGCCTTCCGCCACGCGAAGGAGCAAAATGAAAAAGCCCCGGAGTTTCCTCCGGGGCTTTCTGTTTGATCGCGTCTGGCGGCTTTAGAATTTAAATCCTGCCGCTACACCAAAGCGGCGTGGGTCCAGCGTGAAGATGTTGGTGAACAGGCCCGACGACTGGTCAGTCACATACAGGCCAGTGGTCGCATTGCTGTTTGTGATGTTTTGCACAAAGGCGCGCACGAACCACTTATCCTCATTGCCGTTCAGCTGAACTTGCGCGTTGATCTGGCTATAGCCTTTGATCTTGTTCACGCGGCCGTTGAAGATGTTGCCATAGCTGTCGCCGACATAGATGACGTCAAGCCTAGGCACAAAGCTCATGCCATTGTCGAACAGTGTCGTGTGCTGGATACCGACATTCCATTTATAATTGGGCGCCTGTGGCAGTTTGTTGCCTTTCAGGTTTACCGGAACGCCAGCGTTGAACACCTCGACGCCGCCAAAGGCAGCGCCCAACGTCGGTGCAAGTGCAGTCAATACCCCGCAGATGCTGAATGCACCGCGTGCGGCCAGCCCGCTGTCTGCGGCAAAGGCAGTCGTCGGTTGCAAGCCTGCACCGGCGGCAAGCCCGGGAATGCCGCCAGCGTTGATGATCGCATTGGCCTGATTCACAAAGCCATTGACCCCGGCAACATTGCCCGACCTGCTGCCGACAGCGCAGTTTGCACCATTGGTGATATCCTTGATGATCACTGCGTCAGCCCGGCCGCCTGATGGATCACGCGGATTGCCGAGGAACTTGTCCTCTGTCACCTTGGTATTCAGATAGCTGAAGCCCATGTTGATGGCGAGACGATCATCGGGGCGGATGATGCTTTCCAGCTCCAGCCCGTAAATATCAGCATCGACATTGTCGTTGACCGATGTGCGCGCGACGATGCGGCTCAGCTGCAAGCCTTTATATTTGTAATAAAAGGCCGTGGCGTTGAGCGTGAACATGCCGCCTGCAAAGGTGTTTTTCGACCCGATTTCAAAGGCATCGACCAGTTCCGGATCAAAGGCCTCATCAACCGCAAAGATCGGCTGCAGCGGCGGGTTGATACCGCCTGATTTATAGCCCCGCGAATAAGAAGCATAAAGCAGGCTGTCATCGCTCAGCTTATAATCAAGGACAAGGCGGCCCGTGATTTCATTGAACGAAACATTGCGTTCTTGAAATGCCTCACAGCCTGCCCGGCTTCCGATTGTGCCCGCAACATTGCTGCCGCTCGGTGTGCAGGCCGTGGCTGGGTCAGCATCAAATCCTGCTGCAAACGGAGAGGTAAAGGCATTGGTGCTGCTATAGGGCACGAGGAAACTGGCCAGCGTCGAACGTGCGCGGACAAATTTCTTGTCATTATTATAGCGCAGACCCGCCGTAATCTTGAACCGGTCGGTCACGTCAAAATAGGCTTCACCGAACAGACCATAGGATTTTACCCGCAGCAGATCGGTATTGTTGCGGAAAAATGGCGTGCCAAGATAGCTTGGCGGCCGGCCCGTTGCGAATGACGTAAACGAACCCAGCACCCCGGTGAGATAATCAATACCGAATGAGTTCACATAGTAACTGTTCTCACCCAGTTTGTAGTCGGCATAGATGCCGCCAAGCAGGAAGTTGAACGGTCCGTCGAGATCGCTGCTCAAAATGCCTTCGACTGACCAGTCGCGGCTGGTCTGGTTCGAACGGTCAAAATCAAGCGGGGTGTCGCCGCAGATTTTCTTTCCCGTGAAAGAACCCGTCCCGCTTTCCTCGGTATCAGAGGTGCAAAGCTGGCCATTCGGCCCGCCCGGTATGATCGCATTGGTGATTGGCGAGAAATAGGCCGATGAGCCCGGCACGAATGCGGGAGCGGGGATTCCGGTGGGAATGCCGTTTGCGCCGAACACGGCCAGCGTATTCAACGCAGTCGCATAGAGCGCCCGGTTCTGCACAGACAGGGTGTAGTCCTGCCGCGAATCCACGCTTGACTTGTGATAGAAACCGGTGAGTTGCAGGCTGAGATTGCCCAGCTCCTGCTCAATCCGCGCCTGATATTGCTGCTCGTCAGCAAAATATTCCGGATTGAAGTCCGTTCTGACCTGGCGGACATTCGGCGGGTTCACGAAATTGCCATTGGCATCGGCACCATAAAGATTGCCAAGCGCCAGCACAGTCGGCAGCCCCTGCGTTGCAAAGAATTGCCGCGAAGTCAGCACACCGACAAAGGTTGAGTTGGTGTTCGTTGCCCCAAAGTCCAGCCGGTTGGGAAGACATCCCAATATGCCCGTATCATCGCGTTGGCATTTCTGCTTCTGGATACGGGCGCGATCGTCCTTTTCGCGGAAATAATAGGCCATCAGATCGATGGTCGTGGTATCCGTCGGCTCCCAGCGAAGTGACCCGCGCACGGCATACATGTCGCGGCCATCAATGTCGCTGTTATCATAGAGATTTTTGGTGAAACCATCGCGCTTCAGGTAAAAACCGGAAAGCCGAACGGCCATCGTATCGCCCAGTGCGGCATTGACCATGCCCTTGGCCTTGATCGAGTTGAAATTGCCATATTCCAATTCGCCGGACGCAGCAAAGCCATTGAGGTCGGGCCGGTTGGGCACGATATTGACCACACCCGATGTCGCATTGCGGCCAAACAGCGTGCCCTGCGGCCCGCGCAGTACCTCAATACGGCCAAGGTCGAAAAACTCGGTTTCAAACAGGCGCGTGCTGAGCAACGGTGTGCCGTCAAGGTGGATGGCCGTCGCGCTATCGCACGATACGCCCACGCAAAGGTCGCCAATACCACGGATGGTAAAGCTTGATCCGGTGAAATTGCCTTTGGAAAAAGTGACGTTGGGCAGGGTCAGCTGCAAGTCACTGCTATTTTCAATCTGCTGGCTGGCGAGCATTTCCTCGCTAAAGGCCGAAACGGCGATCGGCACGTCTTGCAGGTTTTGCGCTGTGCGCTGTGCCGTTACGATGATGCCAACATCCTCAATGGCGTCCTCCTCCGCCTGTGGCTCATCTTGCGCGTTGGCTGGCATGGCCAACGCCATGGCAACCGCAGTCGCTGAAATCAGGTGTAGCTTACGCATGGTCCTCTCCCTCCATAAATGGCTACTGAATATGATGATTTTGCAAAAATATGGCTTAGCCGGTCTCCTCAAACCTTTGTTGCACGGGATGTTAAGTGCGCAATTAAGAAGGTCAAGCCCTTATCCGCAGCGACACGATATTTATCGGGATTTTGCCGCTTGCCGTAAGGGTGGCTTTGCCGTAGACAGAGCTCCACAGTCAGGCCGCTCCGGTAAGGGGCGGCCCTTTTATTTGGAGAATCGCCCATGGCCCAAAATGGCCTTGTCCCCCTGATGCCCCATGCGACGGCTGCATGGCTTGTCGACAATACCGGGCTGAGTTTTAGCCAGATTGCGGAATTTTGCGGACTGCACATTTTGGAAGTGCAGGCCATGGCCGACGATATGACTGGCACAAAATATACCGGCCGCGATCCGGTTCGCGCCGGCGAACTGACGATGGAAGAGATTGAAAAGGGTCAGGCGGATGAGGATTATGTCCTGAAAATCAGCAAAGGCCCCGAACAGGTCCGCCGGACCAAAGGGCCGCGCTATACGCCGGTATCCAAAAGGCAGGACAAGCCCGACGGCATTTCCTGGCTGCTGCGCAACCATCCGGAAATTTCAGACGGCGCAATCTGTAAGCTGATTGGCACAACGCGCAACACCATCACCGCGATCCGTGAACGCAGCCACTGGAATATCAGCGAGATCCAGCCGAAAGACCCCGTGACGCTGGGCCTGTGTTCACAGCGTGAGCTTGACGCAATCGTTGCCCGCGCGGCCAAAAAGGCTGGTTTGCAGGACAAGGCAGCCGACGACAGCCGCTTTGCTGGCGACCGGGACGCGCTGATCGAACAGCTGCGCGCCGAACGCGACGAGCATAAGCGCTTGGCCGAGGAAGCACTGACTGGCGAAGAGGGCGCTGCCCCGGCGACCGAATTGACCGCCGAAACATTGTTCAAAAAACCGGGCGAGTAAGTCTTGGCGCGAGGAACTGTCCTCCTGCCAGCAGGCGGGAGGATAAAGTTCCAACCTTCCCTTACGTCACCATTGCGCCCGTTTTGCGCATGGGGCACGGTTGTGCCGACATGCAGACCGAAACGCTCCCCGCCTATGACATGACCCTATTGGATCACGGCTTTGAACCGCTGGAGATTAAGGGCCTTACCTATCCATTGGGCGACCATGTTCCCCAATATGGCGAAATTTACCCTCTGGCCCCTGACATGGGCTGGACGCGAATGCCTGTGCCGGGGAACCTTAATCACATAAATATCTGGCTGCTCGACGACCGGGACGAACATGGCGAAGGTTTCGCCATCGCCGATACCGGCCTGTTCATGCCAGAGGTTATTGCCACATGGAAAGGCCTGCTGGAAGGCGCGCTGCGGGACAAGCGGATGACGCGGATATTCGTCACGCATTTCCACCCCGATCATGTTGGCTGCGCCGGATGGCTTGCCAACCGCGGGAAGGTGCAGGTGTGGATGAACCGCACCGAATGGCTGATGGCGCGGATGCTGGTTGCCGACCAGCGTGACCAGCCGCCAAAGGACGTGCTCGATAGGCGGCGGTTCCAAGGCTATAATGAAGCGCAGATCGAAGATATGCGTCAGCGTGGCTTTGGCCATTTCGCCCGCGCCGTTTCCGTGCTGCCGACCGGGCACCGACGCCTTGATGACGGCCAGCATATCCGCGTGGGCGGACGGGTGTGGCAAATCGTCACAGGCGGAGGACACACGCCCGAACATGCCTGCATGGTCGATCATCACAATGGCGCGATCATTGCCGGCGACCAGATATTGCCGCGTATAACCAGCAATGTGTCCATCATGGACAGCGAGCCTGATGCCGACCCACTGGGCGAGTGGCTGGCCTCAATCGCAAAATTTCGTGCGCTCCTGCCGCCGGACATGCTGGTGCTGCCAGCCCATGGCTCGCCCTTTACCGGTGTGCATACCCGGCTCGACAAGCTGGCAGAGGGACATCTCGACCGTCTTGACCGGCTGGAGGCAGCGCTGCGCGAAAAACCCCACCGCGCAGTCGACTGCTTTGCGTTGCTGTTCGACAGGCCGATTGATGAAAGCGTCTTTAGTCTGGCTGCGGGCGAAGCGCTGGCGCATCTTCGGCATCTGCAAATGACGGGCCGGGCGCGCCTTGACATTGTCGATGGTGTGGGCTGGTTTACGGCATCATGACTGCGCTGCCCTGGACCACAAACTATCTGCATCCCAGCCCGTGGGACCACATATTTGCTCCGCTTTCGGTGCACGACATGTTTATGGCATCGGCCAAACGCATGGGCCCAGCCCCGCTCGCCGATTTCATGGGACGCAAATATAGCTATGCCGAAATTGCCGGATCGGTGCGCAAATTTGCGCGCGGGCTGCAATTGCGTGGGATCGGCAAAGGCGATCATGTCGGCCTGTTCCTGCCCAATGTTCCGCACTATATCATTGCTTATTACGGTGCGCTGCTTGCAGGAGCGACCGTAGTCAATTTTTCACCGCTCTATACCGTTGATGAACTGGCGCATCAGGTTGCCGACAGCGGCACAAGCCTGCTGGTCACGGTATCGGCAGCGGCCCTTTTGCCGACAGCGATGAAAGTCCTCGATGGCTCAAAGCTTGGCCAGCTTGTGGTGGGCAGCGTGGCAGAGGCTCTGCCCACAGTCAAAGGCTGGGCCTATCGATTGTTTAAAAAGGCCGACATCGCGCCTGTGCCCGACGACAGCAGAGTGACCGCGTTTCGCACCTTGCTGAACAATGATGGCACACCAGAGCCGGTTTCCTGTGCGCCAGAAACCGACATTGCCCTGTTGCAATATACAGGCGGCACGACCGGCACGCCAAAGGGCGCAATGCTGACGCACCAGAATATCACGTCTAACGCGCGGCAAATCAACCTGCTTGACCCGCACAGCCGCGCCAATAGTCCCGACGCCCCGGCGACGGATCGGATATTGGGCGTACTGCCCTTTTTTCATGTCTTCGCCAATGCCACCGTGCTGAACCGAACAGTGGACAATGGCGGCGAGATTGTAATGCTGCCGCGATTTGAAGCAACGGCAGCGCTAAAGGCTGTGAACCGCACCCATGTGACGGCTATTCCCGGCGTGCCGACAATGTATCAGGCCTTGCTGGACAACCCCACATTATCACAAACCGATTTTTCGGCCTTGCGTGCCTGTATTTCCGGCGGGGCGCCACTGCCCGCTGAGCTAAAGGCCCGTTTTGAAGGGGTCAGCAAGGCGGCAGTGATTGAAGGCTATGGCCTGACGGAAAGCGCAGGCGTAATCAGCTGCAATCCCTATGAGGGCATGAACAAGCTGGGCAGCATCGGTCAGCCCATTCCCGGAACGCTGGTCAAGCTGGTGGACAAGGAAGACCCGTCAAAGCCGGCCCCTCCCGGTGAGCCCGGCGAGTTGGTGGCAAAGGGGCCGCAAATGATGGCAGGCTATTGGAACAAGCCAGAGGCGACGGCTGATGTCTTTGTCGATGGCTGGCTTCGCACCGGCGACGTCGCCATGATTGACGAGGATGGCTTCATCTTCATTGTCGACCGGCTTAAGGACATGATTGCCGTTGGCGGGTTCAAAGTGTTCCCAAGCCAGATCGAGGATATTCTCTACAAACATCCAGCAGTGAAAGAGGCGCTGGTGATTGGCATTCCCGATCCCTATTCGGGTGAGCGGCCAATGGCCTATGTTACCCTCAACGAAGCGGCAGAAGGGGCTGAACTGCTTGCGTGGCTCAACCCGCAACTGGGCAAGCATGAGCGCGTTGCCGATGTTGTGGTGCGGCAGGAACTTCCCAAAACAATGATCGGCAAACTGGACCGCAAAGCTTTGCGTGCGGAGGTTGGCGCTTAGCCCATCAATTTTTAAATAGGGACAGTCCCTATTTAAGTTCGCCGTGCTTTCAGCCACGCCTTGTGCGCTGCCTCAACCTCACGCAGCGCTTGAAACACAGTGCGCTCGGGCACGGGCCGTCCGGTCTGGCCAAGGGCATAAAGCTGGCTGTAAAACCAATATTGCCCGGCAAAGCTATCCAGTGCGCGCAGGGTCTTGGCCTTTTTCAGCCACGCCAGCGATGGCGGGAACAGTGCCAGATCGCTCTCACGGCGCGGCAGCATTTCCATGCCGGAAAGCAGCCTTTTGGGACCATCGGGCAAATAGCATAGAGGCCGCCCCAGCCCAATGAGGTCTCCCGCTCCGCTTTCCAGCGCATGGCGCATGGCACTGCGTGATCGAAACCCGCCTGTAACCATCAGCGGAATTTTAATGACACTGCGCATCTCCTTTGCAAAATCGACGAAATAGGCTTCGCGCTTTTGCGTTGATGCGGCAATATTTTGCGGCTGCGCCTCCTCCAGCCCCTCAATATCCATCATCTTTGGCTGCTCATAACTGCCGCCCGAAATTTCGATCAGGTCAACGCCCGCATCCTGAAGCCATCCGGCAACTTTCAGGCTTTCGTCAAAATCAAATCCACCTTTTTGGAAATCCGCGCTGTTGAGCTTGACCGAAATCGGGAAATCCGCTCCCACGACAGTGCGCACCGAATTGACGGTAAACAGCAACATCCGCGCACGGTTTTCAAGGCTGCCGCCCCAGCGGTCATCACGCTGGTTCGCCCGCGGGCTGAGAAATTGCGAAAGCAGGTAGCCATGGGCTGCGTGGATTTGCACGCCAGTAAAGCCTGCTTCCTTGCACACCCGGGCGGCGGTTGCGAAGCGACCGACAAGGGCCAAGATCTCCGCATCGGTCAGCGCAACGGGCATTCCAAACTGGCCGCCCGGAAGGCCCAGCTTGACCGCAGAGGGCGCCTTTGGATGCGGATTAACCGCCTTTTGCGTTTGCCGCCCGGCATGGCTGATCTGCGCCCAAAAATGGTTGCCACGGCGCGTCGCACTGGCCGCAAGCCGCGCCAGAGCGGCCTTTGCCTCGGCAGCAGGCTCCTGATCGATGATGATATTGCCGGGCCGCTCCAGGTGATTGGCATCGACCTGAATATTGCCCGAAAGCAGCATCCCAGCCCCGCCATCCGACCAGACGCCATAAAGCCGGTCAAGCTCAGCCGTTGAATGGCCCTGTGTGTCAGCCAGCCCTTCGGTCATTGCGGCCTTGGCAAGACGGTTGGGCAATGTCGCGCCGCATGGCAGAGTCAGCGGGCTTGCGAGGATATCGTTTTTCAATGGCCTCACTCGCTGCCCGGCGCCACCGGCACAGATTCGGGAAGGGATTTATCCTCTGCAGCCTTTGGCCGCTCTTCGCGCGCCGTTGGCTTGGGCGCTGCCACAGGTGTTGCCTCGACCAAGGGCTGTTCATTCAGTTCATCGGCATTCGGCATTTCATCGCTGATTGTGCCTTGCAGACTGTCGATATCATCCATCCGCGTTTCGGTAACCTTATTCTCTTCAGCGCCGCCACATGCGGTAAGCAGCAGGGTCAGCGATATAAAAAGGGCGCGGCGCATATTTTCCCCCCGGGGCTTTTGATTGTTCTCAGGCCAATTCGCAACTCTGCCCGGCTTTGGCAAGCGCTGAGAGAAAAGCAGGGGCAGTGCGGGCAAGGCTCGCGTCGAAATCGGCAAGGCTCGCAGCGATACCAAGGTCCAAAAGGCTGGTGACCGGATATTCCGCAATCCCGCAGGGCACGATGCCCCCGAAATGGCCAAGATCAGGCGAGATGTTGACGGCAAAGCCATGCGCAGTCACCCATTTGCGGACGCGCACGCCGATCGCGCCAATCTTTGCCTCTTGGCCCTGCCGGTTATCGCACCAAATGCCAATGCGACCCTCTGCCCGCCGCGCCGCGACGCCAAATTCGGCCAGCGCGTCGATCACCCATCCCTCCAGTGCATGGACATAGCAGCGCACATCCTTGGCACGCGTCGCAAGGTCAAGCATCACATAGCCCACACGCTGCCCCGGCCCATGATAGGTATAGCGCCCTCCCCGGCCGGTATCATAAACCGGGAATTGCTGGCTGAGCAGCTCCGCAGGATCGGCGCTCGTGCCGCCGGTATAAAGCGGCGGGTGTTCCAGCAGCCAGATGAGTTCGGCTGCATCGCCATCGCGGATAGCCACTTGCCGGGCGTTCATCCGCGCAAGAGCGTCTGGATAGGGCACAAGGCCGTCCGACACATCCCATTCGATATCCGCAACTGAATTCATCGCCTATCGTCCTAAAGGCTTTGCCAGCGACTTGCCAGCCACCAATGCCATCGGTAACAGGCAAGGCCCACATATCCGCGGAGACCGACCATGGCGCGAAGCATTGACATGAGCATGGTCTGGAACCGGACCACCGAGATGCTGGCCCGCCACCGCGAGGCAATCACGGCAATTGCGGGCTTGCTGATTTTTGTGCCTGGCTGGGCCAACGCCCACTTTGTGCCGCCGCCTGATCTGGCCGGACTGACAACGGTATCGGCGATGATGGAAGCTATCGGTCAGAATTTTCTGGATTATTGGCAAATCGATGTACCGCTATCGCTGATTTCCTTCTTCGGCGGCATTGCCGTGCTAACCGTAATGCTGCGCCCCGACCGCGAACATGTGGGTGATGCGCTGAAATTTGCCGCGGGGATATTTCCCCTCTATTTCTGTGTGGCAATGCTCGCCGCGCTGTTGATCAGCTTTGGCGCGCTCGCCTTTCTCATTGGCCTGATTTACGTGGCGGGACGATTGATGATTGTGGGGCCGCTGTTCGTTGCCAACCCGGCAAAAGGCCTGAACGCGATCAAGGAAGCATGGGAAATAACAAGCGGCAATGGCTGGAAATGCGCAGGGCTGTTGGTTGTCGTTACGCTGGTGGCGCAAGTCATCATGGCGGTCATTTCGCTGCTGGTCGGCACGCTTTGCGCCCTCATTGCCGGGCCAGAGGGCATACCGATTGTCCAACATTTTGTCCGGGCGCTGACCGCGACAGGGCTGGGCGTGACCCTGCTGGCGTTACAATCAGCGCTTTACCTGTCGCTTCGCGAGCAGGCCTGAGCGATCAGACGTTAAAGCGGAACAGCATGACGTCGCCGTCCTGCACCACATATTCCTTGCCTTCTGCGCGCAGCCTGCCTGCTTCCCGCGCCTTTGCTTCGCCGCCCAGCGTGACATAGTCATCAAAGGCGATGGTTTCCGCACGGATGAAGCCGCGTTCAAAATCGCTGTGGATCGCGCCTGCCGCCTGCGGGGCCTTGCTGCCTTGTGCAACAGTCCATGCCCGTGTTTCCTTTGGCCCTGCCGTGAAAAAGGTGATGAGGTGAAGCAAGTCATAGCCCGACCGGATGACCCGCGCGAGGCCGGTTTCGGTCAGGCCCAGTTCGGCAAGGAACATCATGCGTTCCTCCATCTCCATGCCGACAAGTTCGCTTTCGATTTTCGCTGAAACAACCACGGCGTTTGCGCCCTGTTCGGCAGCCATTTGGAACACGGCGGCGCTGTGCGCATTGCCATCCTTTGCCTGATTCTCACCGACATTGCAGACATAAAGCACCGGCTTGCTGGTCAGCAATTGTGCCTGCGCCATCATCCGCCGTTCATCGGCATTGTCGAGCTCCAGCATCCGGGCGGGCTTGCCCTCTTGTAACAGGGCAAGAACACGGCCGAGAAATTCGGCCTGCGCCTTAACTTCCTTGTCATTGGTCGCGCGCTTTTGCAGGGCAGGAACACGCTTTTCCAGGCTTTCAAGATCGGCAAGCATCAATTCGGTCTCAACCGTCTCTGCGTCCGACACGGGATCAATGCGGTCATCCACATGCTGAATTTCATCGCCAACATCGGCATTTTCAAAACAGCGCAGCACATGGACAATCGCGTCCACCTCGCGGATATTGCCCAGAAACTGGTTGCCCAGCCCCTCACCCTTTGACGCGCCGCGCACCAGCCCCGCAATATCCACAAAGGTCAGCTGCGTGGCGATAATCTTGGCGCTGCCCGCAATGCCCGCCAGCGCATCCAGCCGGGGATCCGGCACGGCGACAATCCCCTCATTGGGTTCAATTGTGCAAAATGGATAATTTGCCGCCTGCGCTGCCTGCGTTTCGGTGAGCGCGTTGAACAATGTGGATTTGCCCACATTGGGCAAGCCCACAATACCACATTTGAAACCCATAATGTCCTCGTTCGGGGAATGACTTGGGCGCGCTCTAGCGAGAGTGCGCAGGAAAGACCAGTGTCACTGGGGCGTTCCGGCTGTGGCATCGATGGTCAATTCCATAGTCACTGGAAATTCTTGCGCATTCGCTACGTCAAACTGCGGCTCGACAGAAACAACTGCGTCACAAAAGCCTTCAATTTCTGCGACCATGACATTTTGGAATACCGCGCAGTTCCCCGGGACACCATTGGCATCGACGTCAAACTGTGCCTTAAAAAGGACTGTTGTTTTTGCCGATTGCGCAAAGCAAAGGCAGTTGGCAACATATTGCCCTTTGGTGCAATTATTAATCGCATCTGCAGCTTGGTAGCATCAATCTCAGTGTCCAGTTCCACCTTCTCGGTAGCACCGGGCATCGCCAAAAGCTCACAAATGTCCAATTGTTCGTCAGGCTCACCGATGGTCGAGGATTCGCAATCTCCGACAACCTGACCTTTTGACAAATCGGTCAATGCCGTAAATCCGATGGCAGAAATGGGCATCAGCGGCGCAGGCGGAATTTTCCATTCTACGGCCGTGGAGAATGATTGGGTCGTGCCGAACGGCGATATTTCAAAACGGCCCCGTTCTGTCAGCAGCTTGCAGGTCGTTGTATCAAGGTCAGCGCTACCCGAACTGATGCTGATCTCGCATCCGACCGGTTTTCCTTCAGGCGATATGGTCAGCGTAACCGTCGACTTGCCCTCAACGCCGTCGCGCAATGCCTGAGTGGGATAATCATCCGATGTAATCCAGTTGCCGGGATTTCCCACTGGCAAAGCAGCAGCAGCCAAAAGCGCATATATCGGCACAGAAATCCCCTTTGGCCTAGCTATAGTGCATTCAAAACATTTGGAGCAATCGCCATCAGCGGCAATCAATCATGCGCTGCCTTCACCCACGGACCCCAAGGCGAATTACCGAGCATCGCGATCTGGGTGTCGGCTGAGACCTTATTGATTGCTTCTTGCGGCTTGTTACCCGGATGGACTGCGCGACGCAGCGGCCGGGTTCCTGCGGGCATGACGGCGATTTCGGCAATGGCGCGCGGAATATCCATGGGATCGGCATTGCGACCGCTGCCATCTTCCGTGCCCATGCGCGCGACCAGCGCCGGATAGGCCGCTGCTTCCTCGTCGCTCAGCCGGTCGCGCAGACCCTTTGCCAACACATTGCGGTTTACCCAGACCTTGGTCGGATAGCCGCCCGGCTGGATCACGCAGACCTCAA
This sequence comes from uncultured Sphingorhabdus sp., assembly GCA_964572205.1. Taxonomy (GTDB): domain Bacteria; phylum Pseudomonadota; class Alphaproteobacteria; order Sphingomonadales; family Sphingomonadaceae; genus Sphingorhabdus_B. The sequence goes on along the minus strand of CAZNEO010000034.1, from coordinate 8,728 downwards.
CATTATGCGGCACCAGTTCATAGGCCATTGCTTCGCTCATTGCCTCCAGCGCGAATTTGGTCGGCGAATAATGGCCCGATGACGGCAGGATAACCCGGCCGAGCTGCGAGCTGATCTGAAAAATCAGTCCGCTTTTCGCCTTGCGCATCCCGGGCAACACCGCGCGCGCCATGCGGTGCGGGCCATAGACATTGGTGTCAAACATCAGCGCGGTTGCGGCCATGTCTTGCAACTCAATGGGGCCGGAAAGGCCAATACCGGCGTTATTGACCAGAATGCCCAGCGCGCCACCGACTATCCGTTCCGCCTCGGCAACGCCCTTTGTCACTTGTTCGTCGGACGTGACGTCAATTTGAACGATATGAACGTCGAGGCTTTCCTTCGCCGCCTCTGCCGCCAGCTCATCCGCCTCTTTACGCGGCAGACCGCGCATCGTCGCAATCACCTTTGCCCCTTCGCGCGCAAGATGGAGCGCGGCAAGGTAGCCAAAGCCCGACGAGCAGCCGGTAATCAGGGCAGATTTACCCGCCAACGGCTTAGCTTGCGCGCCGGCCGGGCCAGTCAACGCGGCGGCCGCTCCTGCCGCGAGGGCACCTTTGATGACGGTGCGGCGTTCAATCTGGGGCATCACTCTCTCTCCGTTACAAGATAATTCTATCTCGCATCAGCATGGCTGCGAGTCCAGCCAGCCTTTCAACTGTAGCGGGCTTTTCAGGCGGATCACCTTATGCTCATGCCCCTTCAACGCTGCCTCTGTGCGGGGGCGGGGGCCGCTATTCCATTGCAGCAGATAGAATAGGAAACCGAGGTCAAAACGCTCAGGGCAGCCTTCTGTCATGTCCGGGCGGGTGCGCCCCCGATAGGTCCAGATCCGCTTTAACAGGCGCGCGACACACAGGCGGATTGGATAATCGAGATAGAGCACCGTGTCGGCGCGCTCAAGCCGCGGCGCCAGCGTGCCGCCATAATTACCGTCGATCAGCCAGCGGTCACCCGCAATGATTGCGCGCAGCCGGTCACGAATTTCATCCTTGCTGCTTTCAATCCAGCCGGGCCGCCAGTTCAGCTGATCCATGTGAAATGTCGGCAGACCAAGCCGTTGGCCAAGGGCGATTGCCAGTGTCGATTTGCCTGCCCCGCAAGGCCCGATAATAAGGATGCGTTGCATCGCCTTAATCGTTGAGACGCAGCGCCACATCATTCATGAAGCGCACATCGTCCCCCTTGGCGAGCCAGCCTGCCTCTGCCGACACGGCGCCAAGCAGGTCAGACAGCGGCTCAATCTCGCTTTTTGCCCAGTTGCCCAGCACATGGCCGGTCACTTTGTCCTTATGCCCCGGATGGCCAATGCCAATGCGCACGCGCCGAAAGTCAGGACCGATATGGTCGATGGTGGAGCGGATGCCATTATGCCCCGCCGCGCCGCCACCGGTGCGCACCTTGATCTTGAATGGGGCAAGGTCAAGCTCGTCATAAAATACCGTGACGCTGGCGGGTTCCACCTTGTAAAAATCAAGCGCAGCGCGGATGCTGCGCCCGCTTTCGTTCATGAAGGTGGCAGGTTTCAACAGGACGATCTTCTCGCCCCCGATGCGCGCTTCCTGAACCCAGCCCAGAAATTTCTTGGACGGGTCGGGCAGTTCATACACCTCGGCAATGGCGTCGATCACCATGAAGCCGACATTGTGCCGGTGCATCGCATAGCGCGGTCCGGGATTTCCAAGGCCTGCCCAGATTTGCATCGGTGGCTCCTCTCCCGCTTGCGGGAGGAGCTGGGGGTGGGCGTGCAGCATCATGTCCGCACGCTCGCCTCCGGCTCGCCCCAACCCTGCCCCCTCCCGCAAGCGGGAGGGGAAAAAGTCCGGCCTATCAGCCTTCGGTTTTGGTCGTATCGCCCTCAGCCGATTTCAGGCCGGACGGAGCAACAACCGTCGCGATCGTAAAGTCGCGGTCAGTAATCGCGCTCTTCGATCCTTCGGGCAGCGTAACATGGCTGATATGGATCGAATCGCCCACATCAAAACCGGCAACGTCGATGGCAATATCGTCGGGGATTTTTGCTACGTCGCAGATCAGCTCAAGCTCATGGCGAACGATGTTCAGCACGCCGCCACGCTTCAGGCCGGGTGATTTTTCTTCGTTGATGAAAACCACGGGCACTTCGACGCGGACAGTTGCGTCCTTTGAAATGCGGAAAAAGTCCGCATGGATCGGGCGATCAGTGACAACATGGAACGCAACATCCTTCGGCAATGTGCGCGTCTTCGTGCCATTGACGTCGATTTCGACGACGCTGTTCATGAAGTGGCCCGTGCCAAGCGCCTTTATCAGCGCTTTTTCTTCGATGTGGATCGTTTCCGGTTCTTTATTGTCGCCGTAAATGACGGCGGGTACGCGGCCTTCGCGGCGCAATGCACGGGAGGCTCCCTTGCCTGCCCGATCGCGCGGCTCGGCCGACAAGGTCAGCTGATCGCTCATGTTCAATCTCCAGTAAAGTTAGCTTGCCGTCACGCCTCCAGGGATGACCATCACGGCAAGTGCGCGGCCCTAGGCGGCTTTCACCGGAAAAGCAAGGATTTTACCCGTCAGTCGAGAATGTAGCTGACCAGCCCCCGATACCAGCCGGCTGTATTGCTTGTGCCCGGCTTTATCCGGCCCCATTTGGCCGCATAGAGCGCAGCATTTGCTGCGATGGTCTCCACCTCCGGGCAATTGATCCGCTGCAGCATCACACGTTCGACAGTGCCGTTTTCGGCGAACTGCGCGATGAACGGAATTTCCATTCTGATCCGCTTTTTGTTGCCAATCTTGTCGCATTTTCCGGCGGCAACCAGCCGGTCAATATCGGCCATCGCTCCATCGCCAAGATTGACCACCTGGCTTTTGTCCAGCGCGGGAAAGTCGCTCCAGTCGCCATCGGCGACTTCAAGTCGCTGGGCATTTGCGGGCGCTGCAAAGGCAAGCAGTGTTGCAACCAACAGGGAAGTGCGCACCATATTTGCTCTCCTCGCTATCGCGCCAGCATAGGCGCAATCGATCGGCCTCTCAATAGCGGACTTGTTCGGCAACCAGACCATAAGCCGACAGCAATTGCTGCACGCTAACTGTCCCGGCAAGATGCCCGGCGCCTACTGCCATGAATACCGTTCCCGGCTTTTTCATCCGCTGGTTTATCCAGCGTGCCCAATTGGCGTTGCGGCGCGTCAAAAGCGGTTCGACAAGGTCTAGCTGCTCAAACCCCTCATTCATCAGCACAGCGACACCATCGCTATCGGCATTCGCCCAACGATCAACCAGCATATCGGTTTGGGCCGGGATTGCATCCATGCCTTTCACCGTATCGGTCACATATTTGACCTGGATTTCCGGCGGCAAGGCATCGAAAATGCCGAGCTGAAAACGCATGGTTTCAAGGCCGACGACTGGCATTTTCCGCGCCGCGGCCGCTGCCTCCAACTGGGTTTCAACGCCGCTGTTCACATCATAGCCGCTGGTCATAATCCCGGCCATATAGAGGTTAAGTGCCACAGCCCAGCCATCCAGCGGGTCCAGCGCAGCAGGGTCTATCCCCAGTTTCGCAGCCGCTGCCTCATAGGCTGGAACATCCTCTGGCGGCAATTTCTGGCGTATTGTCCTGCCGCTTTTGTCAAAGGCAAGATCGACCATGATGCGCGTAATTTCAGCGGGCTCCGGATCAACCATTTCCAGCACCAACGTATCGGACCGGTCGAACGCGGCCTTTACGCCATCGTCGAACCAGCCCATGCCGGGCCGCAACAAGTGGATCGTGCCAAACAGATAGATGGTCGTGTCAGCATCCTTCACGGCCCATAGTGCAGGATCAACATCGGTCACTGCCGCTGCGACCACTGGAACCGGATCCAATGTGTCGGTTTGGGCAAAGGCAGGCGTGGTCAGGGAAATCGCGGCTGCAATCGCGCAATGCCAGCCTTTGATCATTTGCCTTCTCCATCATCGGGTTCAACTTTTTCCGGCTTGCCGCTTTTCGGCTTGTCCGCTGTCTTGGCTGGATCAGGCTTGCCCTTGTCAGTCGGCCCCGCAGGCTCCGGCTTTTTATCTTCCAACGCTTCGGGATCAATCGACCATTCGCCGTCTTTTGGCTGATCGTCGGCGATCACCACTTTGCCCAATGGCTTGATCATCCGCTGAA
>CAZNEO010000034.1:0-4457 GCA_964572205.1 uncultured Sphingorhabdus sp. | reverse complement strand
TTTGGCTGATCGTCGGCGATCACCACTTTGCCCAATGGCTTGATCATCCGCTGAAACTGCTCGCCAAGCACGGCATCAACCGCAGGGGCAATGTCGGCAACCTTGTAGCGCATATAGCCGCCGACCACATAGGAGAAGCTAAGCCGCGTCCCTGCCCCGTCCTTCAGCGGTTCCATGGCAACCGTCAGAGTTGCTGTGACGGCCTCGGAATGCAATGGCCCCAGCCCGCCTTGCATCCGCAACACTCGGCCCGGATCGGCAAAAATGACGCGCATATGCTCCACGCTTCCGCGCATTTGCAGCGCGCCTTCGGCATCCTTTTCCTGCGATGTTTCACAAAAGCAGCCGCCTGCCTGCGGATCGAGATAGAAACCCTCGGCCTTGCCGAACCAGCTATGCTTGGGGTTCCACCAATCCTTTGGCACGATCAGCCGTTTCCAGACATCCTCTGGCTTGGCGAGCACCTCGGCGCTATGGCCGCTCACAAATCCCGTTTCACTCTGGCCCTTGATTTCGGCAGCAGCAGGGGCAGCGATGACAAGGCCGACAGCGGCCAGCGAATAGCTTTTTATCATGGCGCAACGATAGCGCCGTCCCACAGCATTCAGCAATGATAATCGGCAGGCGGCGAATGCTGCTCTGCGAATTGCGGCCTATTTTGCTAATATCGCCTCAATGGCATCGGTGACATCGGCGATGGGGGCCATGCCGTCCACCCGGCTGACCAGCCCGCGTTCCTCATAAATCGGCAGGATCGGCGCAGTTTTGCCGCGATATTCCGCCATGCGGGTGCGCACCGTTTCTTCATTGTCATCGGGGCGGCGTTTGAATTCGCTTGACCCGCATTTGTCGCAGACATTGTCTGTTACAGGAAGCTTGAACCGGTCGTGATAGCCTTCGCCGCAATTGGCGCAGGTGTAGCGCCCGACGATGCGTTCCACCAATGCATCCTCATCCACCGCCAGTTCGATGACATGGTGCAGTGTGCGACCGCGCGCCGATAGCAGACCATCGAGAAGCTCGGCCTGAACGGCCGTGCGCGGATAGCCATCGAAAATCAGGCCCTTTTCCGCCGGGATGGCATCCATATGCTCACCCAGCACTTCTGCCATCAATTCATCGGGAAAGAATTTCCCCGATTTCATGATCTCATCGGCCATTTTCCCAACTTCGGTTCCGGCTTTCACCGCGGCACGCAAAATGTCGCCGGTGGAAAGCTGCACCATGTCATGTTCGGCGACAAGCCTGCCTGCCTGTGTGCCTTTTCCTGCGCCCGGAGGGCCAAGCAGGATGATGTTCATGGCTTTCCCCATGGCGAAACCCCTTCCCTGTTGGTTATTCCGCGTTATCGCCCGCGATTGCCCTTAAGCTTCGCCTTTTTCAAGAGGTCGCCATATTGGTGTGCCATCAGATGCCCCTGGATTTGCGCGATGGTGTCCACCGTAACGTTGACCAGAATTAGCAGGCTGGTGCCGCCAAGCACAAAGAATTGCGTCTGCCCGGTCTGGCCCATCATATAATCGGGCAGCAGGCAAACCAGCACCAAATAGGCCGCGCCAACCACGGTAATGCGCGTCAGCACATAATCGAGATAGGTCTCAGTATTCTTGCCCGGGCGGATACCAGGGATGAAGCCACCGGCCTTTTTCAAATTCTCCGAAGTCTCCTCCGGGTTGAAGACCACGGCAGTGTAAAAGAAGCAGAAAAAGGCAATGCCCAGACCATAGAGCAGCAGATAAACGGGCTGACCATGCTGCAACCATTGCAGCAGCTGGATCATGAAGTCGCCCGACGCGCTTTGCCCGGTCAATTGCTGGCCACCAAGCTGACTGACCGTGCCGGGTAGCAGCAGCAGCGACGAAGCAAAGATTGGCGGAATGACGCCTGCGGTGTTGAGCTTCAGCGGCAAATGGCTACGGTCGGCCTGCATCATGCCGCGCTGCGTTGCCCGCTTTGGATATTGAATCAGCACCCTTCGCTGTGCCCGTTCAACAAAGCAGATCAACAGCGTCAGACCAACAAACATCGCCACAAAACCGGCAATGATCAGCGGATCGATGGAGCCCGTCCGGCCGCCTTCCAGCAGGCCTGCAATCAGGCGCGGAATCTGCGCAACAATGCCAGCCATGATGATCAGCGAAATACCGTTACCAATGCCGCGTGAAGTGATTTGTTCACCCAGCCACATAAGGAACAATGTGCCGCCGATCAGGCTGATGGTGGCAACAATGCGGAACATCATGCCCGGTTCGACAACGGCACGAATACCGTTCGCCGCAGCGAGGCTTTCAAGACCTGCGGCAAGGAAATAACCTTGCAGCGCGGTCAGAAACACCGTGCCATAACGGGTATATTGGTTCAGCTTCTTGCGCCCGCTTTCGCCCTCTTTCTTAATGGCGGCGAGCGTTGGTGACAGTGAGGCCGCCAGCTGCACCACGATAGACGCGGTAATATAAGGCATCACGCCAAGCGCAATCAGGCTCATACGCTCCAGCGAACCGCCGGAGAAGGTGTTGAAGATATCAAGGACACCGCCTGCGGCATTGCTTGCATAAAGCTGCGCCTGCGCAACCGGATCAATGCCGGGCAAGGGAACAAAGCTCAAAAGCCGGAAAACGATCAGCGCGCCAATGGTAAACCAGATGCGCTTTTTAAGGTCGTCAGCCTGCCCGAATTTCGAGAAACTGATCCCCGATGCCATAGTGTCGGCTCTCGATGCCATGAAATGTGCTTTCCCTAATAATCCCGAAGAATATTCCCGATTGCGGCGCTAGCGCCTTGGCCCCGCGCAATCTACCCTGTTTTCCAAATGCCCGGTGTTTCTGTATGATTGAAACACCAAGCCCCGCAAACCCATATCGGGTCGCGGGGCCGGTTAGACAAGTCTTAGCGCAAACTTACTTCGCCTTCTTGGCGCTGCCCTTTTTCTCGGCAGCTTTTTCGGCTGCGGGCTTTACCGTCAGGATGTCAACCTTGCCGCCTGCCTTTTCAACAGCAGCAACAGCGGCCTTGGAAGCACCAGCCACGACAAGGGAGACCTTTGCCGTCAATTCGCCCTTGGCAAGAACGCGCACGCCATCCTTGCCGCCGCGTGCCAGACCGATGGCCTTCAGCGCTGCGTGATCAATCGTTGCACCGGCATCCAGTTTCTTGGCGTCGATAAACTTCTGGATCATACCCAGATTGATCTCGGCATAGTCCTTGGCGAAAATATTGTTGAAGCCGCGCTTCGGGATGCGCATGTGAAGGGGCATCTGGCCGCCTTCAAAGCCGTTAATGGCAACGCCCGAACGGCTGGTCTGGCCCTTTTGGCCGCGCCCGCTGGTCTTGCCTTTGCCCGAACCGATACCGCGTCCGACCCGCATCTTGCGGTGACGTGCGCCTTCATTATCACGGATGTCATTCAGTTTCATGTCTTGCACTCGCTTTCGCTTTTAGTCGCGCCGGGGACATCGTTTTCGGTGTCCCCGTATTGATGCCAGAAGGGGACACGCGATAGCATGTCCCCCTCCGTCAATATTACCCAATCACCTCAACCATGTGCCGCACGGTACGGATCATGCCGCGCACTTCGGGGGTGTCTTCGATTTCGACTTCGCGGTGCATCTTGTTGAGGCCGAGGCCAATCAAGGTTGCACGCTGCACAGCCGGACGGCGGATCGGCGAACCGGTCTGCTTGATCTTGATCTTTGCCATTTACCTTACTCCGCAATCGCTTCGGCGTCGGCTTCGGCAGTCTTGCTGCCACCGCGACCCAGAAGGTCGGCGATTTTCTTGCCGCGACGCTGCGCCACCGACTTCGGCGACGTCTGATCGGTGAGCGCCGCAAAGGTCGCCCGGATCATGTTATAGGGGTTAGACGTGCCAATCGACTTGGTAACCACGTCGGCAACGCCAAGGCTTTCAAACACAGCGCGCATCGGGCCGCCTGCGATGATGCCGGTCCCGGCAGGCGCCGAACGGACATAAACCTTACCAGCACCGAAACGGCCAGTGCCGTCATGGTGCAGCGTGCGACCGTCTTTCAACGGAACGCGCACCATCTTCTTTTTGGCAGCAGCGGTTGCTTTGTTGATCGCTTCGGGCACTTCGCGTGCCTTGCCATGGCCAAAGCCGACGCGGCCCTGACCATCGCCAACAACGACCAGCGCAGCAAAACCAAAGCGCTTACCGCCCTTTACAGTCTTGGACACGCGGTTGATGTGGACCAGCTTTTCGATGGTGCCATCATCTTCCTTTTCCTCGCGCGGCTTGCGGTCTTCGCGGCGGCCACGGCCACCACCTTCACCGCGTCCACGGCCACCGCGGCCACGACGGCCTTCGGCTTCGCCCTCAGCCGGAGCTGCGTCAACGACGACGTCTTCAGTTATTGTATTTTCGTCAGCCATCATCAGAACTCCAGCCCGCCTTCACGGGCAGCATCGGCCAGCGCCTTGACGCGGCCATGAAACAGGAAA
>CAZNEO010000033.1:0-28515 GCA_964572205.1 uncultured Sphingorhabdus sp. | reverse complement strand
AAAGTGGCGCGAGTGACGGGGCTCGAACCCGCGACCTCCGGCGTGACAGGCCGGCGCTCTAACCAACTGAGCTACACCCGCTTGGTGCGGTGACGGCGCTCCTAGAAGCGGCTGGCTATGCTGTCAACCGATTGTATTGGAGTCATTCAAAAAATCCCGCTGCGCAACGAAAGGCGCATTGCAATGCGTTGCAGGATTGAACCCGCCACAAGGAAATGACGTTAACCGACGGCCGATCTGTTGCAAGTAATTTCAGCAATCTGAACGTTTTTATCATTATTTTTCATTGGTATAAGTTGGTTACCAGAGGTCTGCCGCTTTAACCAAATATTGAGGCTATTCTGGGATAAAGCCCCCATGAACAGCCAATTACACCCCTTAATCCGGTCCGAAACGCACGCATTGCGCCTCGGAAAAGTTGCACTCGCAAGTGGCGTTTTGGTAGCGTTGCTATGCTCCAACGGCGCACATGCGGCTGGAACGCTTGCCGGCACAGACATTCAAAACATTGCGACTGCTTCTTATGAAAGCGGCGGCGACACAGTTGAGGTCGATTCAAACGCTGTGGTTTTCAAAGTGGATGAGTTGCTTGACGTAACAACCGTCAGCAGCGACCCTGGCGATATTGTCACCACAAATGGCGCGCAAAATGTCGTTTCGAAATTCCGCGTAACCAACACTGGCAATGGCCCTGAGGCGTTTCGTCTCACTCCCAATGTCGCCAATGGTGGCGATGACTTTGACCCTGCCCTCGCGCAAGTCGTGCTCGATACCAATGGCAATGGAGTCTATGATCCCGGCGTTGATACGGTTTATGTCGCAGGAACAAATGACCCACTGTTGAATCCGGATCAGGCGATCACTGTCTTTGTCCTGACCAATATTCCGGCGACCCAAGTTAATAACGATCGGGCAGAGGTCAAATTGCTGGCCGCAGCGGTCACCGGCACTGGAACGCCCGGCACAACCTTTGCTGGCCAGGGTCAGGGTGGCGGAAATGCTGTCGTTGGGACAACAGGTGCCGATGCAGACGCGTCCGGGTTCCTTTTGGTCCAGGCTGCCTCTGTTGCACTGGTGAAATCTGCCAGCGTTCTCGATCCTTTCGGCGGAAACACGACGGTTCCTGGATCGATCATCACCTATACGCTGGCTTCGACCGTAAGCGGCAACGGAACGCTTAACAACCTCGCCATCAACGACCCCATCCCTGCCAACGCCCAATATGTTGCCGGCAGTATGACCCTGAATGGGGCCGTCCTTACTGATGTCGCTGACACCGATAGCGGCAACTTCAATGGCACGCGGATCAGCGTCCGGCTTGGCAATGTTCCCGCGGGGCAAGTCGACACAGTTACATTTAGAGTGAGGGTGCAATGACCTTGTTTAATAAATCTGCTTTGGCGGCTGTGTTTGCTGTCGCATTGGCTGCACCGGCAATCGCCGCATCGCCAGTTGAGCTTTCAAGCGATATTTTCGTCGAAACGCAGCAAAAACGCGCAGACGGCAGCTTTGCAACGACGTTGGAAGCGCCGAAAATGATCCTGCCGGGCGACCAGCTGGTGTTTGTGGTGCGCTATCGCAACACCGGCGTGAAACCCGCAACCAATTTCACCGTTACCAATCCGATCCCTGCCGCCATCGCATTTAGCGGTACATCGGACGGAGCGGAGAGCGTTTCCGTAGATGGTGGAAAAAGCTGGGGCAAATTGTCCCAGCTGCGCGTTGCAGGCGCGAATGGCGAAACTCGCCCGGCGCTAATGAGCGACGTAACCCATATCAAATGGCAAATGAATCAAGTGCTTGCGGCTGGTGAAGCCGGCAAGCTGATCTTTCGCGGCGTTGTAAAATGACCCCGGGGCGCGTCGATTGCCGCGTTGTTTTCGCAATCACCAGTAATGCAACAGGAGAATAAGCATGACCAGTAAGCTTAAACTGCTCGTTGCCTCAGCCGTGATTCCCGCCGTGTTGTTAAACGCGGTGCCAGCGATGGCAGCAGGAACCGCGCAGGGCACGTCAGTCCTCAACAACGTCACCGTCGACTTTCAGGTTGGTGGCGTGGGCCAGTCCCAACAGGGCGCTTCGGATACGTTCGTTGTCGACCGTAAGATCCTTTTCAATATCGCTCAAAAGGCTCCTACCGGCACGACTTCGGTGTTCCCGAACCAAACCGGTCGCGTCACCACCTTCCTTCTGACCAACTCGTCAAACGATACGCTGGATTTCACCGTGACTCCCGCAAATATCGTTGGCGGCACGGCGGCCCATGGCGGAACGGACAATTTCAACGTCAACAACCTGCTGATCTGTCTGGACGGGCCGGTTGTCGATGGTGTGTGCGACGCCCCCGCAGCAGCATCGCTGACGGTGAATGACCTCGTTGCCGATGGCACGGCAACCATTTTGATCGTAGGTGACATTCCGGTGAACGCACCCAATGGCGGCGTTGCCAACGTGTCGGCAACGGCAACGGCACTGAACAGCAATGGTACGGCCATCACCGCTGCAACCGATGCAACCACCAACGGCAAGATGTCGGTCGAAACAGTTTTTGCTGACGTTGCCAAATCCGGCAATGGCGGCACGTCAGCTGCGCGTGACGGCATTGATGTCGCCACCGACGACTATACTGTGACGGCCGCCGTTTTGTCGGTGTTCAAGTCAAGCCGCATTGTCTTTGACAATATCAACGGTCCGAACACGAACGCCGACCCGACAAATCCAAAGTCGGTTCCAGGCGCAACTGTTGAATATTGCATCTCTGTGTCGAACGCGTCGGGTGCTGGTACGGCAACGAACGTGTCCATCCGCGACGTCGTTCCGGCTGATCTCACCTTTGTGTCAGGCACGATTTACACCGATGCAACGGTCACAAGCCCCGGCGCGAGCCAGACTTGCTCGGGTGGCACATTGCGCACCGATGCGACCGGCGATGATGCGGGCGAATACAACAGCGGGTTGACGCGCGTCGACGGCACATTGTCGAACATTGCCGGCGGCACTGCCCGTGCGCTGATTTTCCGCGCAACGATCGATTAAGTAAGAAAGGGGGCGGTGATAGGTTCGCCTGTCATCGCCCCATTTTCCAATGGGTCTGTTAACCAAACACTTTATCAAAAGCGTTGGAGCACTAGCCGCAGCCATCCCCTTGGCTGCAGCTAGTCTTCCTGCGCTTGCGCAAGATGTTATTAGCAACACTGCGCAAGTTGAATGGGATGTCGGCGGGCAGCGAATGTCGCGTCCGTCGAACAATGTGGACCTGTTTGTCGATCGTTCGGTGCCTCCTCCGCCAACGACGCTCGAACTGTTCCACTTTGGCAGCGGCCCCGGTGGCCAGCAAGCCGCATTGCCCAAAACCATGTGTTTGGGCGCATCCGGACCGCAGCAGGTCAATTTGACGGGTGCATTTTCGCAATTTGGCGGCCCATCGGCTCCCATTTTGCCGACAACGGCGATCCGTGCGGGCGAACCGTTGATTCTGAAGGTCAATTCGGCTGCACATAACCGCGATTCTGGTGCCATTGACAGCTTTGAAACGACCATCGCCACGAAGAATGGCGATAGAGAGCGCGTTACAATGACGGAAACTGCTGTTAACAGCGGAATATTCCTCGCCGTCATCAACACTGCGGCGATTCCGCCCGCACCCGTCATCGGCGACTGCATACTTTCAGTGCGCCCCGGCGACTCGTTGAGCTTCGATCTCGACGACGACGGTAACGGTAGCAAGATTGCAAGCGCAGTTGTCGATATTCTCGTCGATCCTTTCGGATTGACATTTGACAGTGGCGACGGCGTGCCAGTTTCGGGCACACGCGTCACGATCGTCGATGCAGCAACAGGGGTTCCTGCCCCGGTATTTGGTGATGACGGCTTTTCAGCCTTCCCCAATACATTGCTGACCGGATCGACGGTAACCGATGCCAGCGGAGCTATTTATTCATTTGATTCAGGGTTTTACCGTTTCCCGTTCTTGCGGCCCGGTGTCTATCGCCTGATCATTGAACCGCCAGCACCCTACACGCATCCATCCGTGGCCACAGCTGAGGAAATCGCGTTGCTGCGAAGGCCCGACAATGGGCCGTTCATCATTGCACCTGGCTCATATGGCGGAACAATTACGCTGTCAGATCCCGCCCCTGTGCGCGTTGACGTGCCGCTGGATAGGCCGGGCGGGCAGCTGCAAATCAACAAAACTACCTCTTCAGCGTCGGCTATGCCCGGCGATGTTGTCCAATATCGTATTGAAGTGCGAAATCCTGACAGGCTCAGGAACAGCGGGCCAGTTACGATAACCGACATCCTTCCAAACTCACTGCGTCTGCGGCTTTCCAGCGTGCGCTACAATGGCGTAGCGGTGACACCTGTGGCCTCCCCTGACGGCAGCCGTTTTACAGTAACCGTGGCGCCGCTGACGGGCGGGCAGTCGGGTCTGTTGACCTATCTGGCTGAAGTAAAAGCGGACGCAAAACCCGGCAATGCGAACAATCTGGCATCGGCGCGCGACAATCGTGGCACTGTCAGCAACAATAGTGACGCCGCAATCCGTATCGTACGCGATGGCATAGCCGAGCGGTTCACGATAGTCGGGCGCGTGACCGAAGGCGGCTGCGCTATCAATCCGCGTGACGCAAAAGGCATTGCTGGCGTTCGCGTGATGCTGCAGGACGGCACATATACCGTTACCGATCAAGATGGGCGCTACCACTTTGAAGGCGTAGTGCCAGGACTGCATGTTGTGCAGATTGATCCGTCGACCTTCCCGCTTGACCAAATGCCGGTGGATTGCGCACGCAATACCCGCAGCGCCGGTAGCGCAATTTCGCGTTTCGTCGAAGGTCGCGGTGGTAGCTTGAAGCGCGCCGATTTCCGGGCAATCCAGACTGAAACGCGCGAGGACGTTCGGGCCAAAGCGGTTCCCCTGCCACCGGTTTTGAGCGATGCGCAGGCAGCCGGTGCAGACCGCGATTGGTTTGAAAACCAGCAGCCGGGCATGGGTTTTATCTTCCCGACGGGCGACTATAACCCGCGTTCGCGGTCAATCCGAGTTGTTATCAAACACATGCCTCGGCAGAAGGTCGAGTTGCAGGTCAACGGCACGGCTGTAGATGCGTTGAATTATGATGGCACCAAGAAAAGCAGCGATGGAAAGATGCGTGCCGCGATCTGGCGAGGCGTATTGCTCGAGGAAGGTAACAACGTCCTGACAGCAAAAATTGTCGATCAGGAAGGCAATATTGTCGAAACCGCGACCCAGAATGTCTACGTCGCCCGCGCACCGATGAATGCCCAACTGCTGAAAGACCAATCGGTCCTGCTAGCAGATGGCGTGACGCGTCCGCGTATCGCCGTGCGACTGACAGATCGCAATGGCAAGCCAATCCAGCACAGCGCTGTAGGCGACTTCAGCGTGACCGAACCCTATCGTCCTGCCGTTGAAGTGGACGCCCAGCAAGCGAACCAGCTTGCGGGTCTGGAGCGGGCAAACCCTGTGTGGCGCGTGCATGGCGACAATGGCATTGCCTATATTGAACTGGAACCGACCACAGCGTCGGGTAGCGTTGCGATCTCTTTCACATTCCAGGATGGCGAAGTCCGTCGCAGCCAGCGTGTTGAAACATGGCTCGACCCGGGCGACCGCCCATGGACCGTTGTCGGCTTTGCCGCTGGCACTGTCGGGTTCAACAAACTTGACGAGGGTTTGGAAGAGCTCGCAGACGACAGTGATGACCTGAATGTCGACGGCCGCATAGCGCTCTATGCCAAAGGCCGGGTGAGCGGCAAATGGCTTATGACCTTGGCATATGACAGCGACAAAAAGGAAGATCAGACCCGCTTCGCCGGCATTATCGACCCGCGCCGCTACTACACCGTTTATGCAGACCGCAGCGAACAGCGTTATGACGCTGCATCAATCCGCCGCCTTTATCTGAAGCTGGAGCGGCCGCAATTTTATGCGCTGTTCGGTGACTTTACGACCGGCATAGATGAACCCGAACTGGCACGTTATCAGCGCAGCTATAACGGTATCAAAGCCGAATATCGCAACGATCAGGTGCAGGCGCAGGTCTTCGCCGCTGACACTCCCTATCGCTATCGTCGCGACGAAATTCAGGGCACCGGCCTTACCGGTCCTTATGGCCTGTCTGCACGTGACATACTGCCCAACAGCGAACGCATCACGCTTGAAACGCGGGATCGGCTGCGGTCGGACCGCATCGTTGAACGCCGCGACCTTGTGCGCCATATCGATTATGACATCGACTATCTGGCTGGCACGCTGCGTTTCCGTGAGCCGATATTGTCTCGCTCGTCGAGCCTTGATCCACAATTCATCATCGCAGAATATGAAGTTGATGGTATCGGCCAGCGCGTCAACAACGCCGGTGGCCGCGTAAAGTGGCAGTCAGCGGACGAGGCCGTGCGAATCGCAGCCACTGCCATCCATGACGAAACGGACAGCGACAAGACCAACCTGGTTGGCGCAGACATTCGTTATCGCCCCGCTGTTGGCACGGAACTGCGGGTTGAATTTGCCGCTACGCATGGCGAAGCGCGCAATGGCAGTGGCATTGCCGACGCTGGCGGTGCATCTGCTCTGTTGCTGGAGGCCGAACATCATGGCGAAAAGGTTGATGTGCTTGCCTATTTCCGCCGCCAGACCGCAAAGTTCGGCCTTGGCCAGAATAATGGTGCAGAAACCGGAACGGAAAAGTTCGGCCTTGATGCCCGTTATCGGCTTTCAGAGGCGCTGACTGTTTCGGCCTTGGGCTATCAGGAAGATTTCCTCCAGACCGGTGCACGTCGGCGCGCAGGGACAGCGGAAATAGAATATCGGTCGAACAGCACCACGTTGCGCGCCGGTCTTATCCATGCGGATGATAAACTGGCGGATGGCTCAACCAACCAGTCGACCTTGGTCAAGCTGGGCGGCGCGCAGAAATTCTTTGGCGGCAAGCTCGAACTGGATGCGCAAAGCGAATTTGCGATCAGCGGCAAAGATGAAAGCATCGATTTCCCCGCGCGACACAAATTCGGTGCCCGCTACGCTATTCGTCCGGATATTCAACTGATCGGCAGCTATGAAATTGCGAAAGGCGATACCATCAATGCACGCACTGCACGGATCGGATTTGACCTTGCCCCATGGGCGGGCGGACGGATCATCGCCAGCGCCAACAACCAGGAAATAACCGAATATGGCCCACGCACCTTTGCGGCATATGGACTGGCCCAATCGTTCCAGATTAATGAAAAATGGTCGGTTGATTTCACCGTTGACGGCAACAAAACATTGGGTGGTATTGACCGCGCCGATATCATCAATCCGCTTCAACCAGCCGCATCCGGTGGCTTTTTGGGCAGCGATAGCACACTGACCGAAGATTTTGTTGCGGTTACTGGCGGCGCACGGTTCCACGGTGAACGCTGGAGCTGGAATGGTCGTGCCGAATGGCGCGATGGCGACACCAGCCTGCGCTATGGACTGACAACGGCAATCCTGCGCCAGATCGGCGAAGGACAGGCCGTGGGCGGAGCGCTTAGCTGGTTCCGGGCAAAGCAGGATGGCGGCGCAACCACGGAAACCACGCAGGCTGAAATCAGCTGGGGCTATCGTCCTTCCGACAGCCAATGGTCGTTCCTCAACAAGACAGAATTCCGGCAAGATAGCGTGAAAAACGCGGTTGCCGGTCTGCCTGGTCCAGTCGGTGGCGCTGCGTTGCTCGTCACCGGAGATGTTAAGTCGAGCCGTGTGATCAACAGCCTGTCAGTCAACTACACGCCGATCGACGAGGATGATGGCGCCTTTATCGAGCGCGGTGAATACGGCTTCTTTTGGGGCACGCGGTACAATACGGATCGCTTCGGTCTCGACGATGTGAAGGGCTGGAGCAACGTCATTGGTGCTGATGTCAAATTTGATCTGTCCGATGTCGCTGACATTGGTGCATCCGGAACAGCACGGATTGGCACAGGCGGAAAGAATATCGCATGGTCTGGCGGACCAACCCTTACCGTCACGCCATTTGACAATGCCAATATCACCCTTGGCTATAATTTTGTCGGCTTCGAAGACCGCGACTTTGAGGAGAGTCGCTACACGCGGAGCGGACCATTCCTGACATTCAAGCTGAAATTTGACCAGCAATCGCTGGGAGGATTCAAATTTTAGTCTGCAAATAGCAGGACTGGTGTCTCAACCAGTTTCTTGAGTGCCTGGACAAAAGAGGCGGCGTCCCAACCGTCGACGACCCGGTGGTCGCAGCTGATGGACAGGTTCATCAGCTTGCGGGCCTCTATTGCGTCGCCAATGAACATGGGGCGCTCGACGATCTTGTTGGGGCCGATGATGGCAACTTCAGGACGGTTGATAACCGGAGTCGTCGCAATGCCGCCCAGCGGACCCAATGACGTAACCGTCAGGGTCGAACCGGAGAGCTCTTCGCTCTTTGCGGAACCATCGCGCGCGGCTGAGGCAAGGCGCGTGATTTCGTGCGCCAATTGCCAGATGTTCAAATCCTGCGCGTCTCGGATGACCGGAACCATCAGCCCGGCGTCCGTCTGCGTTGCCATACCAAGGTGAACGGCACCATGGCGCGTTACTATGCCTGCCTCATCATCATAGCGGGCATTGATCATGGGAAACGCGGGCAAAGTCTTGCAGATGGCGACGATCAAAAAAGGAAGCATCGTTAGTTTCGGTCGCCCGCCACGATTGGCGTTCAGGTCGCCGCGCATCGCCTCTAGCGCAGTAACGTCGAATTCCTCGACATAGGTGAAGTGCGGGATGTGCCGCTTTGACGCAGCCATATTTTCGGCAATCCGGCGGCGCATACCGATGACCTTGATTGGCTCATCGTCGCGCTTGGCATTTGCACTTGGGGCACGATAGCCCTGCCCAGACCCATAGTGGAGATAGGCATCAAGGTCTGCGTGGCGCACATGTCCACCTGCCGCTTTCACCGAAGCGAGATCGACGCCAAGCGATTTGGCGCGGGCGCGCACTGCAGGGGATGCGGTTACATCGGATTTTTGCAAGAGCGGTGCGACCACTGCTTCAGTGCGCACGGGACGCTGATCTTTACCAGAAGTCTCCACCATATCCGAAGCACTGCGTTCTTTGGCAAACCCGATATCGACGGGTTGCGCGACTGTTTCGGGCGCCGGTTTCGATTCTGCTTCGTCGGCTGCAGCATTGTCGCCCTCAACCTCAATTTCGACCAGCATCGATCCGATAGCGATCACATCGCCGGCCTCGCCCGCAACTGCTGTGACTACGCCCGAAACCGGACTTTCCATCTCGACCGTTGCCTTATCGGTCATCATGTCGGCAATGGGCTGGTCCTCGGCGATACGGTCGCCCACCTTGACATGCCATGCAACGATTTCAGCCTCGGCAATGCCCTCGCCTATGTCGGGAAGCTTGAAGGTAAAGGTTGCCATGACGTCAGTCCTTCATAATCTTTTCAAAAGCGCGCGAAATGCGCACTGGTCCCGGAAAATAGGCCCATTCCAGGCTATGCGGATAGGGCGTATCAAAACCTGTCACGCGCTCCACTGGCGCCTCCAAATGGTAAAAGCAGCGTTCCTGCACCAGAGCCGCCAACTCGGCGCCAAAGCCGCTTGTGCGCGTCGCCTCATGGACAACCATACAACGACCGGTTTTCCTGACCGAGCCCTCAATAGCCTCAATATCGAGCGGCATTAATGATCGCAGGTCGATAATTTCGGCGTCGATGCCAATTTCCTCTACCACTGCCTTCACCACATGCACCATTGTACCGTAGACTAACACGGTGACTGCCTGCCCTTCGCGCACAGTCGCGGCCTTGCCCAGCTCAATGCGGTAATAATCTTCGGGAACGTCGCTGCCGTCATGCTTTGACCAGGGTTCGACCGGGCGGTCATAATAGCCGCTGAACGGACCATTATAGATGCGCTTGGGCTCAAAGAAGATAACCGGGTCATTATCCTCGATCGCCGCGATCAGGAGCCCCTTGGCGTCGTAAGGATTGGACGGGATGACTGTCTTGATCCCGCAAACATGCGTAAACAGGCTTTCAGGGCTTTGGCTGTGCGTTTGCCCGCCGAAGATGCCGCCACCAAAGGGCGAGCGCACCGTCATTGGGCAGATATAGTCATTGGCCGAGCGATAGCGCATCCGCGCCGCTTCGCTGACAAGCTGGTCAAGGCCCGGATAGATATAGTCGGCGAACTGGATTTCAGGCACCGGTCGCAGGCCATAGGCCGCCATGCCAACCCCCGCGCCAATTATGCCGCACTCACTGATTGGTGTATCAAACACCCGGGTTTTGCCGTGCTTGGCCTGCAAGCCAGCAGTCGCCCGGAAAACCCCGCCGAAATATCCGATATCCTCTCCCATGAGGACGACATCGGGATCACGAGCAAGCATGATATCAAGTGCGCTGTTGATCGCTTCGATCATGTTCATACGTTTTGCAGTCATCAGCGTGGCTCCCATTCGGGACCGAATTTCGCTTCCTGCTCATCACGCATTTGCGCCGCCTGTTCCTTCAAATGCCATGGCGTGTGTTCAAATACATCTTCAAACATCGTTTCCAGCGGCTGATGCAAACCATGGCCCAAAATACCATTGGCCTCAGCCTCTTTCTGGGTTGATTTAACCAGATCAGCCAATTGCTGGAGCTGCATATCATGCTGTTCATCGCTCCATTCACCCAGCAGGATCAGATGCTGCTTAAGGCGCGCGATGGGGTCACCCAACGGCCATTTTTCAAATTCAGCCGCAGCCCGGTAAGCACCTGGGTCGTCCGAAGTGGAATGGCCCTCTGCTCGGTAAGTGAAATATTCAATGAAGGTTGGACCATTATTGGTTCGGGCCCGGTCCGCTGCCCAGCGCATGGCCGCATAGACCGCCAAGGGGTCATTGCCATCAACGCGAAGGCTGGCAATACCATAGCCCACGCCGCGCGCAGCAAATGTGGTGCGCTCTCCCCCAGCAATTCCAGAGAAGGATGAGATCGCCCATTGGTTGTTCACAACCTGCATGATAACCGGAGCGTTATAGACAGCAGCGAAAGTCATCGCGCTGTGAAAATCACCTTCAGCTGTTGAACCCTCACCGCACCACACTGCTGAAATCCGGGTGTCGCCGCGCGACGCGCTTGCCATCGCCCAGCCAACTGCTTGCGGATATTGCGTGGCCAAATTGCCAGAAACGCTGAAAAAATGATGGCTTGGCGCCGAATACATGATGGGCAACTGTCGGCCCTTCAAATGATCAGCGCTGTTGGAGTAAATTTGATTCATCATTTTGATCAGCGGATAGCCGCGCGTGATCAAAATTCCCTGCTGGCGATAGCTGGGAAAGGTCATATCGTCGCTGGCAAGCGCCATCGTTGTGGCAACCGATGTTGCCTCTTCTCCAGTCGACTTCATGTAGAAACTGGTCTTGCCCTGCCGTTGTGCGCGGAACATGCGGTCATCAAAGGCACGAACCAGCATCATGTTGCGGAGCATAAGCCGAAGCTGGTCGGCATCGAGGCCGGGATTCCAGCTCCCTTTGGCATGACCGTCATCGTCAAGCACGCGAACAAGGCCATAGGCCAGCTCCTGCAATGCCGACGGTGACGATGCCTCGTCAGGCTTTGCTATCGCATCGACTGGAGGTACGAAAATGTCACTGAAATCCGCCTCATCGCCGGGTCGGAATTTGGGCTCCGGCACGTGCAGTCGCAAGGGCGCCAGATTGGACTTACTGTCAGACATTGCTTCCTCTCCAGCGCAACGAACAACCCGCGAATCGTATGATTTATTGTCCTTCCCTGTTATATTATTTCAACATTCGATTTAGGTCAACATATCTGACCTATACCGCCACCGGGGCGGCAATGTGGGCCTGCGGTGTGTAATCAAGCACCTCAAAATCTTCGATTTCATAGCCAAAGATGCTTTCAGGCTTTCGCAACAAATGCAGCGTGGGAGACCCAGCGGGCGTGCGAGCGAGCTGTTCTTCAACCAACTCCGCATGATTGAGGTAAAGATGGACATCCCCGCCCTGCCAGATCAGCTCACCCGGTTGATAGCCGCATTGCTGAGCAAGCATCCGGATCAGCATCGCGGCCGAAAAAACATTGAAACCAAAGCCCAATCCCAAGTCACAGCTGCGTTGAAACAGCAGTCCACTTAACACCCCGTCAGCGACATGAAACTGATATGTCTTGTGACAAGGTGGCAGCGCCATCCGATCAAGCTCGGCCACGTTCCAGCCTTCGAAAATATGCCGCCGCGAACCCGGATTATTTTTCAAGCCATTAACCAGCAATTCAATTTGGTTGATGCCCTTCTCCGCGCGGCGATAAAGCCCCTGCCCGGCTTGTTCATAACGCGGCCAATTGACCCATTGGGCCCCATAAACAGGGCCCAAATCACCCCATTTCTGCGCAAATTGGTCATCTTCCACAATACGCTGCTCGAACGCATCCTGCGAGATGGGGTCGCCGGTGTCTCGGCGATATCGATCAAGCGGCCAATCCGTCCAAATGCGGACATTTTGTTTCAACAGCGACCGGATATTTGTATCGCCGGTCAGGAACCACAGCATTTCGCGCGCGGCAGTTTTCCAATATATGCGCTTTGTCGTCAGCAACGGTATGGCGTTGCCACCCAGCGAAAAACGCATTTGCGCGCCGAAAAGAGACTTTGTGCCGATTCCAGTTCGGTCCTGTTGAACACAACCCTCGGCCCAAACGCGCCGCATCAGCGACAGATATTGCTCTTCATAATGCTGCTCATTCGCCATGGTGAAACGCTAGCTTTCGCCTGCGATTCTGGCAACTGCCGGTTTCGCGCATAATTTATATTGAAAGCCGAAAGGGCGAGGCCTATAGGCGCGGCCTGCCTAACCGGCCCTGGGCCGGTATCCGCATCGGTCGGGGAATAGCTCAGCCTGGTAGAGCACTGTCTTCGGGAGGCAGGGGCCGGAGGTTCGAATCCTCTTTCCCCGACCATTTTTCTTGTAGGAACGGCGACTTCGGAAAGGCAACAAGGTCTTTCCGTTCGGTTAACCATTCCTTGAGGATAAACCGTTAGTCCGGCGATATGCACGCGCGCATTGTCATCGTGGATGATCGCGCCACTAACTTGCGAATATATGCGCAATTCGTGGCGATGATGGGTCCGGACTATAGCTCCCTTTGCTTTCAAAGCGCTGTGGAAGCTTTGCAGTGGCTTGAGACGAACAGCGCCGACTTGCTGGTTGTAGACTATCGCATGCCCGAAATGAACGGGGCTGAATTTATCCGGAAATTGCGAGAGCGCGGCCTTGGAAGCGTTGCGCCCGCTATCGTGATAACGGCAAGGCAGGATCGGGAATGCCGGATCACCGCTCTTGATGCAGGGGCTACCGACTTTTTGCAAAGCCCGGTTACCGACGTGGAATTCCGGGAACGCGCGCAATTGCTCATAAATCAGCAGCGAAAAAGCTCTGAGTTGAAAAATCTGGCATCCACCGGGCAAGCCAATCACGGGGCTTCGGGCGGATCGCTGACGGCAAAATCCATGCTGGAACAGATTATCGACACAACGCCGATCATGATCAATGCCGTTGATCGGAATGGCAAATTTCTGTTCATGAACAATTTTCAATCGGCGCTATTCCAGCGGGATCCCGATGCTCTGGTGGGCAAATCCATCTACGACATTTTGTCGCCCGCCGTTGCCGAACGGGAGCGTCGGCGCAACGCCTTGATTAACGACACCGGGCATTCGATCCCGGCCTATGAAGAGGTTTTCGTCAGCGATGGCGTGTCGCTGACATTCCATTGCAACAAATCGCCGCTGTTGAATATGGATGGCCAAGCCATCGGTGTTCTTACCTCTGCAGTTGACATCACAGCGCGCAAATTTGCCGAGGAACATCGGGCGCATCTGGCATTGCACGATATTTTGACAGGCCTGCCCAATCGCGCCCTTTTGTCTGAAAATCTACGCCTGACGATCGAGGAATGCCGCAACGGCGACAGTATTGCTGCCTTGTTGTTGGTTGACCTCGACCGGTTCAAAGTAATTAACGATACCCGCGGACACCAAGCTGGCGACATACTGTTGAGGCAGGTTGCCGAGCGAGTGAGCGGCTTCCTTGCGCCGAGCGCCTTTGCATCGCGGATTGGCGGGGATGAATTTGCAATAATCATGCGCGGCTTATCGGGGGTGGATGAGGCATCATTGCTGGCATCGCAACTGCTTGCCGAAATTGGCCGGACCTACCGCATCGACGATTCCGAGCAGTTGATCGGTGCAAGTATAGGTATCGCCATGATCCCGACCGATGCGGATACACCCGACGAGCTGCTGCGTATCGCCGATCTTGCCATGTATGAGGCAAAATCAAATGGTCGCAATGGCAGCTGCTTTTTTTCGCCAGAGTTGAACCGGATTGCCCAGCAAAACGCCGAAATCGAAGCGGACCTTAGGGACGCGCTGCACGGCGACCAGCTTGTTGTAGAATATCAACCCATTGTCGATGCTGTGGATGGCACATTTTCCGGATTTGAAGCACTGCTTCGCTGGAATCATCCGACGCGCGGCAGGTTGCTTCCATCGGAATTTATCCGGGTTGCCAACGATTCCGGCTTGATCAATCACATAGGCCAATGGGTTATCAATGCCGTGTGCGCCCAGATCGCCGAATGCAGGCGGCGCGGATTGCGCTTACCACATGTCGCTGTCAACGTGTCGCCCCGCCAGTTTCAGGCGCCGGGCATGTGTGACAGCATATTGGAATGCGTCGCACGCCATGCGATTACGCCAGGACAGCTTGCCATCGAAATTACCGAAGAATTGCTCCTTGACCAAAGCACGGAACTGCTGGGTCAGCTGGAGCGGTTGCGTATGCGCGGAATTGACATTTCCATCGACGATTTTGGCACTGGTTATTCATCCCTGCAATATTTGCGCGATATACCAGCAAAACGGCTGAAAATTGACCAGACTTTTATCGCCCGCATTGAACACTCAACCGCTGACCGGGCCATTATTTCTACAATTGCGCATCTCGCCCATGCCTTGGGGATGCGGGTCGTCGCTGAGGGTGTTGAAAATGAAGCGCAACGTGCACTGCTGCACGCGGCCGGATGCGACGAGCTGCAAGGATTTCTTTTTGGACGTTCGTTGACCATGGCGCAAGTTGTGGACGCTTTGACGCATGAAACAGCGCAGCGCAGAGTGCCTTAAAAATGATCGGCCAGCACCACTCGAAGTCGAGCGAGGTAAAACAGCCAAAGGCGCCCGAGATTGAAATGGTCAAAAACCGTTTCATGCTCGGCTTCATCGCTTGGGCCGCCAGCGTCTATTTTGGCGCCGAAGATTTCGTATCTTACGCGTTTACGGCCTATCTGGCCCTCAACGGCCTCCTGTTCTTGGCACTACGAGCCAATAAGGTTCGCAAAGAATATTATTTCCTGATCGGCATATTGCAGGATACCACCATGGCATCTTCGATGATGCTGCAATCTCCCGAAGCGACATCCTTCATTTATCCCCTGTTCCTTTGGATGACATTGGGCAACGGTTTCCGCCTTGGCATACGCTGGCTTTATGTCGCAGCCTTTGCCTCGGTCATCGGCTTTGGCTTACCGGTCATCTTTACCGACTATTGGCAACGAAACCCGGTTTTGGGGTACAGCTTGATGCTGGCATTGGTCGTGATACCAGCCTATGCATCAACGCTTATCCGGAAGTTGTCCCAGGCCAAAGAGCAGGCCGAGGCTGCCAACCGCGCGAAAAGCTATTTCTTGGCGAGCGTCAGCCATGAACTGCGTACGCCGTTGAATGCGATTATCGGTTACGGCAACCACCTCAAACAGATGGAAATGCCTAAAAACCAGCACGATATGATCGATGCAAGCGTGAAGGCGGGCGAGCATCTGCTCCATTTGATTGACCAGCTTATCCAGATTGCACGGAATGACAGCGGCGCAGCCAAGGTTCGCACAAGCCCGATGCAAGTAACTGAAATGCTTGCTGAAATTCGGGAGATCATGCAAGTCCGCGCTGACGAGAAATCGCTGTCCATCCAGCTTCACGCAGATCCGTTAAGCGATGCGTGGATCAGCGCGCCAGTGGACATTATTCGTAACATCCTGCTTAACTTAGTCGGCAATGCGATCAAGTTTACCGAAGCAGGGACGATCACAATTTCGGGGCAGATCACCGATCACAATGATAAAGCCGTTTTGCAGCTGATCGTCGCAGACACTGGCATCGGCATCGCCGAAAACGCACTCAAACGGATATTCGAGCCTTTTCAGCAAGCAGATGATACGGTGTTGAACCGTTTCGGCGGCACTGGCCTTGGCCTTGCGATTTGCCGGCAGCTGCTCGATCAGATTGGCGGTTCGATCATTGTCGAGAGCGAATTGGGGCGCGGAACCAGCTTTTTTGTCAATGCGCCCGTTGAACGGCTGGCAGCTGCCGCCGCTGACATAGAAGATAATTCTGTCGGCGGCCCAATTGTAAAGCTGCTTGCGCTCGGAAAATTCGACCCTTCTCTGCTGTCAAAGGCGCAGGCGGCAGGGAATTATCATGTTCGCAACATCATCTGCGAAACGCGCGATGAATTGAGCAAAGCGCTTGGCGAGATCAATATACATGATTATCGGCTGGCCATCATCGACAAAAATTTGGTCAGCGCCTTTGAGCCGGACGATAGCATCTGGAAGCGTTTCGCCGACGCGCGGATAGCGCCAGTGCTGGTTGCAAACAGTCATGAAATTGATTTGGGCGATGTTGAGCTCCGCGCATCCTTTGCGACGGTAATTCCAGCTACACCCCAATTTGACGAGGTACGCAGCGCGATCAGGATCGGCTGTTCCTTCTCCCGCTCCAAAGCTACTAAAACTGTAGACAAACAGGAGCCGACCGAAAGAGCGGTACGCAAAATCCTTGTCGCAGATGATAACCGGACCAATCGCCATATCCTCAGCGCAATTCTGCAGGCAGCGGGGCATGAGGTTAAAATGGCGTGCGACGGCGAGGAGACACTTGAGGCGCTGGAGCGCGAGGCGTTCGACGTGCTACTGCTGGATGTCAACATGCCGAAACTCGACGGGATTGACGCCTGCAAGATGTGGCGTCAGATCGAAGGGCCGCGTGCACATCTACCGATTATCGGCGTGACGGCGGACGCAACCAGTGAAACAGAAGAGCGTTGCCTGAACGCTGGCATGGATCTGCGCCTCACCAAGCCGGTGAATGCAAAACTGCTGCTCGATACGATCGATATGGTGTGCGACGAAGTAGGGCAAAAATTTGCTCTACCTACCACTCTGCAAGACCCGAGCCAAAAAATTGTAAGTATCAACGGCTTGCACGACGATGACGGGCAGTCTCCAATCGATCAAACTCATTTGGATTATCTTTACAGCATCGGCGGAGACAATTTCGTCAGCGAGATGATCGAGAGCTTTATGATGGACGCGGACGAAGGCCTCAATGGCATGGCCCGTTCAGCCGACGACAGTGACATTGCGCAGTTCCGCTACTTTGCACATGCCATGAAAAGCTGTTCAAACAATATCGGGGCGCTGCACCTCGCTGCATTATGCGCGCAGATGGAATCCATTACCGAAGGCGATTTTCATGCCCGTAAGGATCAACACTTAAAGTCTGTCCAGACCGCCTTTGAAAAAGTCAAACCTGCGTTGGAGCTTTCCGCACAACAAAGCCAATCTATACCGGCCGCAAGCTCCGGCTGATCTTGCGTTCCTGCGCGTCGGCAAGACGCTCCATTTTGCGAACATCAGCCTCAGTCAGAGTCATGGCTGTTTCCGCCCAAATATTGGTAATGCGCAGCAATTCATCCAGTTCGATTGGATCGGATGCCCTGCGCGCCAGATATACAGCGCGCTCAGCGGCAAAGCGGGACTGATTTCTGCTAACATAGTCGACGATAGCGGCTTCGCCCTGCCCGTCGTCAACCAGCATATCAACAATGCCCAAATCAAACAATTCTTCTGCACTGTGAATTTTGCCATCAAGGATAAACCGCTCGGCAAGCTTGCGCCCAACACGCCGCACAAGGAAGCTGTAGGCTCCCATCCCAGGGAAGAGGTTGAAAATTATCTCAGGCAGGCCAAGCCTTGCGCTCCGCTCTGCGACAAGGACATCAAAAGCCAGCGCATGTTCAAATCCACCCCCCAAAGCATCGCCTTGGACAAGCGCGAAAGTGATAATGGGTGCACCGAAACTGTTCCAGTTTGCATGCTGCATTCGCACGCAGGTTTCCGCATATTTCCGCATGGCTGGCAGATCCCGCGTCCGGATACATTCCGCAAAATGCCTGAGATCACCGCCGAGGTTGTAAACGCCCGGCGTCTTGGACCCACATACAAAATAACGCAGGTCATCAGGGCCGCCATTGGCCGCAAAGGCATAATTGTCGGTAATCCAATCCTGCACTTCCTGCACTTCGGCGCCCAGACTATAGGTGTAACTGGGGCGTCCCTTCTGGTTCATGAAGCACCAGAATATCCGGTCCTGCCGGTCATGGCGGATGACAACTTCTTCAAACTGCCGCCCAACAATCGGCACGCCCAATTGATTGACGCTGCCATATTGGCCGTTGGGCCGCTTTATATTGGGAATGAAGGCGTCATTAAACGCCCGGGTATGGATAGCCATCTCGCCCTCATGCGAAGAAAAGTTACCGGCCACCCCAACCAGACCCCCTATGGATAGCAGAAATCACATGAAATCAACGGGAATTTTGACAGCGAAAACCGTCCAGTTTCAAAATCGGACATTTTCTATCTGAAAAAATAGCGAAAATTTACGGCGCCGGCGTTCAAAAAAATTCCCGCAGCAGCGCGAAACTGCCAGTTTTCCGCAATCGAATGCATTCAGTCAGCCTTTTGAGGGCGCATAGAGCCGCGGGATTTGTGCGATGACCGCTTCATGTTCCCAATGGCGCAAAAGCCGAAGTAGCGCCTCCGGTGCAAAGCCAATGGTTGCCGAATTGCGCAAAGGGTGCACATTTACCCTTTCAGCGTCCACGAGCCCGCTATCGATCACAACCGAAACAACGCTGTTGCGATCATTTATCGCGCCAAGCGGTGTCACGGACCCCGGTATCAATCCCAGCAGTGCCTGCAAATCCGCGCTATTGCCAAAACTCACTCTCTTGCAACCAATGCAGTCCGGCAGTTTTTTAAGGTCCACCCGAATATGGGCGGGAACGGTAACCAGCCAATATTTGCCGCCGCTGTCCTTCAGGAACAGGTTCTTGGTATGCGCGCCAGCCATGGTGCGATCAAGCTGCGCACTTTCCTCAACGGTGAACACGGGCGCATGTTCGACGAGGTTATAGTCGATGCCAAGCGCCGCGATGTCCGCAAATAACTGCCGTTCTGCAGGCGATACCATCAAGGCATCAGCCGCGGTGCATTGCACAAACCTTATTCCCCGCTGGATCACGCAAATAAGCCAAATAGAGCTTCATTCCATTGCCTTCGCGCCAGCCCGGCGGGTCTTCGATTGCAGTGCCGCCATGGGCGAGTCCCGCCATGTGCCACGCATCGATTTCTTCGGGTGATTTCGCAGCAAAGCCGATTGTGCTGCCATTAGCGCCGCTCGCCGGATTGCCATCGATAGGAATGCTTATGGAAAATACGCCGCCCGAGGTCATCCAGAAAACACGGCCCTTCGGGTCTGCAAAACCCGGTTTATGACCAAGCGCGCCAAGTGTCGCATCGTAAAAAGCTTTGGAGGCGTCGATGTCATTCGCGCCAAGCATAATGTGGCTATAAAGGCTCATAATTTTCTCCTTAGTCCTTCATTTGGCAAAATGCGCAAATCTTGTTGCCATCGGGATCGCGCAAATAGGCACCATAAGCCTTCCCGGGCGCGTTGGGCCGCGGGCCAGGTGCACCGTCGCATGTCCCACCTTGTGCAAGGCCAGCTGCATGAAACGCATCAATCGCCGCGGTATCAGGAGCAGCAAAACCAATTGTGCCGCCGTTAGCAAAAGTTGCGGCATTGCCATCGGCTGGGTTGCCGACACCAAAATTGCCGCCATTATGCGAATAAAAAGCGCGTCCGTTAAATGCCGCACCGGGCGGCACACCCAAAGCGCCCAACACGGCGTCGTAAAAAGCCTTGGATTTATCGACGTCATTGCTGCCGACCATGATGTGTGTGAACATGCTTCTTCTCCTCAATCAGTATACCACGACACTGCGAATGCTCTCACCAGCGTGCATCAGGTCGAAACCCTTGTTAATGTCTTCCAACGCAAGCACGTGCGTGATCATTGGGTCAATCTGGATCTTGCCATCCATATACATGTCGACAATCTGGGGCACGTCAGTGCGCCCCTTCGCGCCGCCAAAGGCTGTGCCTCGCCAATTTCGTCCTGTCACGAGCTGGAACGGGCGTGTGGCAATTTCCTTACCAGCCTCAGCTACGCCAATAATGATGCTGGTGCCCCAACCCCGGTGGCAGCATTCAAGCGCAGTGCGCATCACTTCGGTGTTGCCTGTTGCATCAAAGCTGTAATCTGCACCACCATCGGTCAGCTCCACGATTTTGGCAATCAAATCCTCGCGGCTCATGTCCTTTGTGTTGAGGAAGTGAGTCATGCCGAATTGACGCCCCCACTCTTCGCGGCTGGCGTTGATATCGATGCCCAATATGATGTTCGCACCGGCCAGCTTTGCGCCTTGGATCACGTTCAGGCCAATTCCGCCCAATCCGAACACCACCACATTGTCGCCGGGCTGCACTTTTGCAGTTTTTGTTACCGCGCCAACCCCGGTTGTTACCCCGCAGCCGATGTAGCAGCTGGTCTGAAACGGCGCATCCTCCCGGATTTTGGCCACCGCAATTTCGGGAAGGACAGTGAAGTTGGAAAAGGTCGAACAGCCCATATAGTGGTAAATGGGTTGACCCTTATGGCTGAAGCGCGTCGTGCCATCGGGCATCAGGCCCTTGCCTTGTGTCGCGCGGATTGCGGTGCACAGGTTGGATTTTCCTGAAAGGCAAGTTTTGCACTTGCCGCATTCTGGCGTGTAGAGCGGGATCACATGATCGCCCGGCGCAACGCTGGTTACGCCAGCGCCGACTTCGCGCACGATCCCTGCGCCCTCATGGCCGAGCACGCTTGGGAAGATCCCCTCGCTGTCAAAACCGTCCAGTGTATAGGCGTCTGTGTGGCATATGCCCGTGGCCATGATCTCAACCAGCACCTCGCCAGCCTTTGGGCCTTCAAGATCAAGCTCTACAATTTCCAGCGGCTTTTTTGCTTCAAAAGCAACGGCGGCACGGGTCTTCATGGGGTAACTCTCCTAACTCAACTCGGATCCAGCCTTTGGGAAATATCTGGGGCTTGGCAAGCCTTATCCGCGAAACCAGCGCATCTTGCCGTCATCGCCCGCAATAACCTGCCCGTTCGAGCCCACTGCCTCAACCAGTCCATCCGTAAGGAATGCGATCATGGCCTCATCCGACGCAGGCACAGTGGCGAGCACGCGTCTGCCTTCTGGTGTGCGGGCAATCACTGTGCCGGCGCGAGGGGAGCCGTCCCGTTTGTAGAAAACAGTGTAAGTTTCGACGGTGGCTGAACCTTCAAAGTCGCCATCAACTTCAGGAACATCGCCGCGCCGCGCCTTCGCCTCTCGGTTGCAATCGAAATCATGCGGGAAGACCGCATTGGGCATATGCTCACTCGAAATCACGATCGCATGATTGTGTGTCGCATAGCCCCCATTGGCAAAAAGTAGCGCGGTCCCTGTATCGCGCCGCAGCTTGTCAACCATAGAAGCAACGGCGTGGCTCATATAATTGCCCACCGGTCCGCCGCCAAAGGTGAGCCCGCCAAAGGCGGTAATGGGCCTATCCACCGGCCAGTCGATCACCCGCCGCGCCATTTTGGGGATGCAGGGGAAGCAGGAATAGAGTTCAACATCGGTCAGGTCGGCGGTGGTCAGGCCATTTCGTTTAAGCACCTGCTCCAGCGTCACGTCGATCGCCGCCGATGAGGCATATTGATCGCGTTTCAGCAAGTTATGCGGCGTATGCGCGGCGGCCCCCATGCCGACATATATGATGCGTTCCTCGGCTATTCCGGCGGCACGCGCGCGGGCAAGGCTGGTCACTATAAAAGCCGCGCCCTGATTAACGCTAGAATTTGCAACCATCCGCTTCAGATAGGGGAAGGCAATTGGGCGGTTATCCGCTTCGGCGGCCGTGATTGCTTCGGGCGGCAAAACATTCTGTATCCACGCATTGGGATTGCTGGCCGCAACGCGCGACATGCCCGCCCATATCTCCCCGGATTCGGCCTGCGCCTCTGCCAATGTCTGCCCCCACGCTGCGCGCGTGGCGTTCTCATAGAGCGGATAAACATCGGTGGGGATAATGAGCCCATATTGGGCCAGATGTTCAATCGAACCTGCAATTGCGGTTTGTATCTCCCGGCTGGCCTTTGCAGCATCGGCAAAAACATCGGGCTTAGATCCATCCGCTCGCTCGGCAGCCGCGCGCTGCGCTGCAGTGCGTAAGGCTTCGCCACCAATGATTGCAGCCACGCCAATCTCGCCAGCGCCGATGCGGTTGGCAGCTTCATTGAGCAACTGCGTCGGGCTTTCGCCGGTGGGATGCGGCGTCTGTTCGATATGCTTTGGCACTATGCCAAAATGATCGGCCAGATGCTGCGCGCAATTGCCAAGCTTGCCAAAACTGATCTGAGCAACAACAGCGATGCTATCAAGCTGCTCGATCCAGCCTCCGCCTGCATCAGCATCCGCTCGAGATAAAGCCTCCACCATCAAACCCAGCGAGTCATGCACGCATTCGCGGTCGTTAAATTGTCCAACACCAATGATGACGGGGATGCGGGTTTCGTCGGCCATGTGTTCATCTGACCCGATTGCGACGCCAGTGCAAGCATGTTTAATCGAACAATTAAAGTGGCGGACAGACAGGGATTCGAACCCTGGGTACCATTACTGGCACAACGGTTTTCGAGACCGCCCCGTTCGACCACTCCGGCATCTGTCCGCATGTCCGGCTGGCAAGGTCAGTGCCGCGAAACGGCGCGCCAGACGGGCAGAGCGCGGCCCTTAGCCGAAGCTTTGCCCTTTGCCAAGCGCAAGGTTGAACTTTGCGATGCTATTCGCAATATAGCGGTTATGACCAATAAGCTGTCCATGCCGGAAACCGCCGAGGCGCGCTTTGCCATTGGCGATATTGTGCGCCACCGGATTTTCGATTTTCGCGGGGTGATTTTTGATATCGACCCAATTTTTGCCAATAGCGAGGAGTGGTATCAGGCAATCCCGGAGCAGGTCCGTCCGCGCAAGGACCAGCCATTTTATCACCTGTTCGCAGAGAATGCCGACAACAGCTACATCGCCTATGTCAGCCAGCAGAACCTACTTCCCGATGCCGATCAGGGGCCGGTCAACCATCCCGCCATCGAAGGCTATTTCGACGAATTCGGCAATGGCCGCTATCCTCTGAAGCGCAATATGCGGCAGTGATCCGGCCTCCCAGATCAGCCGGCCTGCTTCATCCCCCTAATCCAGTCTTCCAAGAGTTTTATCCCCTCATCATGCGCGGTCGCGCGGCCCAATTCGGGCATGGCCACCCCCGGATCGGTGCTTTTCATCCGGTGGATCAGGATTGAGCGTACGGGATGGCCCGGCTCGATCACAAAATCAAAACCACCGCTGCCCCTGCCCGCCGCGACCGGGCGTTTGCCAATGCCCAGTGACGCAGCATTGCCTCGATAGTCGTCATAGAACAGGCCCGAATTGCTCGCCGAGCCTGTGGGCTTGTGGCAATGGCCGCAATTGACCTGCAAATAGGCGCGGGCGCGTTGTTCGATGGTGCCCGATTTGGGCATGTCCCAGCGCGCCATGGTTGGAACCAATATCAACTCCGGATTGTCGAAATGAGTGAAAAAGGCCTTTTCCGCCCTAGGACTGGCGAATTCCATATTTTGCAAAACCGGCCCGATAGGCGTAATCGCGTCTTTGGTCGAATGACATTGCTTGCACTGGTTCTTGTTGGGCACGGCATAGCTGATGGTCATTGCCTCACCATTGGGCTTGGTGAAAGTGGCGGGCACGCGCGTTCCGCCAAGCTTTAGTTCCGCATCGCTGCCATCGGGGCGCCAGACATAGGGCAAGGCCACCCAGCCCTCGGCCCGGTGAATCAGCAGACGGGTTTCGATGACTTTCATCTGGCCTGCTGCATCCGGGTAGCCAAAATTCTTGATCAGAGTAGTGCCAACGGGGAAAGCGATACGGCCATTGCGGTCCACACTGACAGCACCCCCTTTAGGCAGCGAAATGAACCGCTGCTTTTCGGCATAGTCGCTGAATAAGGGCGTTCCCAGCGAATAGGCAATCAGCCCTTCCGCAGGCTTGTGTGCGCCGCCGTTGAAAAAGCCAAAGGCCGAAAGCAGCGGCGGATTGGCCTCCACTGTCTGCGCCCCGCCGCTGCGCGCCACCAGTGCCAGGACCAGGCAGACACAGGCAGCGAGCAGTGCACGCATCAGCGGACTGCCTCCTCCATGGCAGCAGGCAATATGATCCCCGGCAGCTCCCTGATCTCGCCAGCAGAAGGCGGCAACATGCTGGGCTGCGCAGCCTCTGGCGTCGCTTTCAGATCAGCCAGCCCCAGCGACAGCGCGGGCACCAAGTCGCCAACATAAGGCCGGGCGGCTTCCCCGCCTGCGCCGTCCCAGAAAATCGGCGGCAGCGCCCCGCCCAGGGCAGCGGCAATTTGCGCTCCACCGGCGAATTTGGGGTCGAAGCCTGCCTTGTCATGCTGATTACCCCAAATGAAAACACCCTTGGCAACAGGGTCATATTTGGGATCTTCAAAGGGATAGCGATAGCCCACAATCATGACATTGGCCGTGCCATTGCCGCCCAGCATATTGTCAAAGATATGGACATCGCGGTTGGCCATCACCATCACCCCCGTGCCCGTGGGCACATTGGCAACGATATTGCCCTTTGGCGCGAAATTGGGCGTCATATTGTCGACAACGACATTTTCAAAAATGCGCACATTATGGCCACCCATTTGCGGCAGGTTGGGCAAGTCAAATACCAGGATTCCCCCGGTGTTTTTCGTCGCCAGATTGTCATAGACATCGGCGTTGAAACTATTTTCAATTTCAATCCCGGCGACATTTTCCACGACCAGAGAATTGCGCACGATGATCTGGTCCGACTGGCCGACATAGATGCCCGCGTCCGATGCGCCGCGCACAACGACATTGTCGACCAGAACATGCCTGCTTTCCACTGGATAGATGCCATAGGCACCATTGCTTTCCTTTGGTCCGCCGGTCCATTCAACGCGCAATTTATGATAGACGATGCGGTCGGCGCCCTTGGATTTTATGCCGTCGCCCTTGCTGTTTTCCACGGCAAAGTCGCGCAGAATCACATCGTCGGATGTTACCAGCAATCCCTCGCCAGCGCCCATCTGGCCGGAAAAATCCAATATTGTCTGATCCGCGCCTGCGCCCCTGATCGTGACTTTTGCGGTATCGAGCGACAGGCCATCGGTCAGCAGAAACCGCCCTGCCTCCAATTCCACGACATCGCCCGGATCGGCAATGACCAGCGCCTCTTGCAGTTTTTCCTGCCCGTCAGCGGCGGCAACGTTGATTGTCTTTGCCGCAAGCGGCGATGAAAGCGCGGCCATGGCCACGGCGATTGCGATGATCCTCTTCCTCATGGCGGCAAAGATGCCCGATGATGACGGGCTTGCCAAGCGGCTTTGCAGCAGCGCGCATGATGGAAAGAAAAACTTGGCAATGTTGATAGTGGCCATTGCGTCGGTTTTATCGTCAGGACGCCCCATTTCATCGTCCAACCGTTGGTCGCAAATTGAAGCTGCAAAGCGCCTGAAATCTGAAGGAATGCAGTGCGGAAGCCAGTCCGTCATGGCAGGAACATTAACCGAACATCGGTCAAAAGTCAAGGTTGAGCAGTCCCCGTCGGCGGGCACTCAGCCGTTCAAAATCCATTCCACGCCCGCGTCCGCATGGATTTCCGCGCTGTCATAAATAGGCAGGATATTCGCCTTTGTATCGACAATCATGCCCAATTCGGTGCAGCCCAGCACGACGGCATCGGCGCCATCCTTGTCAATCTCAGTCAGCATGGTTTTCAACGTGCGTTCCGAATTGCGCACTGCCTGCCCCGCCATCAGTTCTTCATAAATGATCCGGTCAAGCTCCTCGACATCCTCTGTCTCCCACGGCAACAGCGTGACGCCATGTTTGACGAGCCGCTGGCGATACCAGCTTTCGGTCATCACATTGCGCGTGCCGATCAGCGCGGCGGATTTTACGCCGTCGGCCTTCATTCGCTTGCCCACCGTGTCCGCGATGTGGATCACGGGGATAGACAGTGCAGCGGCAACCTGGTCATGCACCTTGTGCATACTGTTGGCGCAAATCAGGATTGCGCCTGCACCGCCAGCCTCAAGCCGCTGTGCCGAGGCGACCAGAACATCGCCGACCTTGCTCCAGTCTTCCTCGCTTGATGCCCTGGCGATGTCGCAGAAATCCAGGCTATCAAGCAACAGCGGCGCGCTGCACAGTGCGCCAGTCGTCTTTTGCACCTGCTTGTTGATCCGGCGGTAATAAAATTCGGTGGAATACCAGCTCATCCCGCCGATCAGGCCCAGTTTGCGCATATCACGTCCCTATAATGCCAATCGCCCCGGAGTGGCCGGGGCGACGTTTGACATGGCAATAGCGGGAAGCCGCTTAATGCTGCAAGGCCTTCACAATATCCTCGACCATTTTCTTCGCGTCCGCGAGCAGCATCATCGTCTGGTCCATGTAGAACACGTCATTATCAACGCCTGCGTAGCCAACGCCGCCCATGCTGCGCTTAATGAAGAACACGGTCTTTGCCTTGTCGACGTCGAACACCGGCATCCCATAAATCGGGCTGCTCTTGTCCGTCTTCGCCGCCGGGTTCACCACGTCGTTCGCGCCGATGATGAAGGCGACATCGGTCTGCGCGAATTCGCTGTTGATATCCTCCAGCTCGAACACTTCGTCATAGGGCACGTTCGCTTCGGCAAGCAGCACGTTCATGTGGCCGGGCATACGGCCCGCGACAGGGTGAATCGCATATTTGACGCTGACGCCCTCCTTTTTGAGGAGATCCGCCATTTCGCGCAGGATATGCTGCGCCTGTGCGACGGCCATGCCGTAGCCGGGGACGATTATCACGCTTTCGGCCTGTTGCATCATATAGGCGGCATCTTCGGCAGAGCCGCGCTTCCACGGACGCTGTTCCTTGGCTTCGCCGCTGGCTGCGCCAGCCTCCGCGCCAAAGCCGCCTGCGATCACCGAAATGAAGCTGCGGTTCATCGCCTTGCACATGATATAGGACAGGATCGCACCCGACGAGCCAACCAGCGCGCCCGTGATGATCATCGCGCTGTTCGACAGTGTAAAGCCCATCGCCGCTGCAGCCCAGCCCGAATAGCTGTTCAGCATCGACACCACGACCGGCATGTCCGCGCCGCCAATGGGGATAATCAGCAGGAAGCCGATGGCAAAGGAAAGAATAACGATGGTCCAAAACGCCCATTCGCTGCCGGCGGTGGGTAGAATCGCGAAATAGGCAGTCAGCCCGACAATCGCGACCAAGGTTCCCAAATTGATGACATGGCGCGCGGGTAGCAGAATTGGCGAACCCGACATTTTGCCCGCCAGTTTCAGGAAGGCAATGACCGAACCAGAGAAGGTAATCGCACCAATCGCAACGCCAAGGCCGATTTCCACTCGGCTGACGGTCAGGATTTCACCATTGGCATCGATGATGCCAAATGCGGTGGGATCAAGATAGGCCGCAACGCCCACCAGCACAGCCGCCAGACCTACCAGCGAGTGGAAGGCAGCGACAAGCTGCGGCATATCGGTCATGGCTATCCTGCGGGCGGTAACGATACCGATCACGGCACCAATGCCGATTGCCACGAGAATTTCGGGCAGTGCGGCGGCTTGGCGCGTTACCAGCGTCGTCACCACTGCAATCAGCATCCCCGCCATACCAAAACGGTTGCCCCGGCGTGAGGAAGCCGGCGAGCTCAGCCCGCGCAGTGCAAGAATGAAGAATACCCCGGAAACAAGGTAGGCAAGCATGGCCCATGCGGGAACGGCTGCATGTTCCATGCGTTACTTTTCCTTCTTCTTATACATGGCGAGCATTCGCTCAGTGACGGCAAAGCCTCCGAATATGTTGA
This sequence comes from uncultured Sphingorhabdus sp., assembly GCA_964572205.1. Lineage (GTDB taxonomy): Bacteria > Pseudomonadota > Alphaproteobacteria > Sphingomonadales > Sphingomonadaceae > Sphingorhabdus_B. The sequence goes on along the minus strand of CAZNEO010000033.1, from coordinate 249 downwards.
CGCTGGCCAACACCACCGCAATCAGCCCCAGCCACTTCGCCCCCGGCGCGCCGGACGCCGCGGCGGCAATCAGCGCGCCGACGATGATGACGGAGGAAATCGCATTGGTCACCGCCATCAACGGCGTGTGCAGCGCGGGCGTGACCGACCAGACGACATAATAGCCGACAAAACAGGCCAGCACGAAGATTGACAGGATTGAGATGAAGTCCATTCACATATTCCAATCTTTTGGCAGTGCACTGGGCG
>CAZNEO010000032.1:0-29839 GCA_964572205.1 uncultured Sphingorhabdus sp. | reverse complement strand
AACCTTGGCAAGGTTGTGCTCTACCCCTGAGCTACGCCCGCTCTGGCGGCTGGAGCTGGGCCTGCAAACAGGTCCGTCCAGCGGGTGAGGCGCGCCATTAGCAGGCAGTCTTGAGCGCTGCAACCCCTCAATTCGACGATTATTTGCTGCCAAAAGCCCGTATTGCATCGCGGGGGTTTAATCGGTTGAGGTTAATGGCCACATAGCGGCCATCATCGATTCGCGTTGCAAGGAGTGTTCACTTGGCCACAATGGGTCTGACCAGCGAAGAGCAAAAGGCCGTCGAGGCTTTCCGGCGGGACATTGTCGAACCGTCGATGACAAAGCTTGTCGTTCTGGATTTCTGGGCTGAATGGTGCGGGCCGTGCAAACAGCTGGCGCCCGTGCTGGAAAAAGTGTGCGCCGATTATGCCGCCAAGGGTGTGGTGTTGGCCAAGATCGACGTTGATGCGAACAAGTTTATCGCCGCGCAATTTCAGGTCCGGTCCATTCCCACGGTCTATGCCATGTTTCAGGGACAGCCGGTTGCCGATATGACCAATGCCCGCACCGAGGCGCAAGTCTCGGCTATGCTCGACCAGTTGCTCAGCAAGCTGCCGGTCGAGGCCGGGGCAGCAGGAGACAATGCGGGGCCCAATCTGGATGAAGTCGCAGCGGCAGGCGCGGAAGCGCTGGCCGAAGGTGCGAATGAAGAGGCCTATGCGATCTTTACTGACATATTGGCTATCGATCCGAACCATAAGCCTGCGCTGGCAGGAATGATCGAGGCTCTGGTCGCGCTCGATCGCAAAGATGAGGCGCAGGCGATCCATGCCAGCCTGCCGGACGAGGTGCGCGCTGATCCTGCACTGGAACGGGTCGGCACGATGCTCGCCATTGCCGCCGAAGCGCGCGATCCGGAAGAGCTGGCGGGTCTCAAGAAGGCTGTTGCCGAGAATCCGGAAGACCATGCCGCACGCTTCGATCTGGCCAATGCGTTGATGGCATCGGGCGACCGCGACGGTGCTGCGGATGCTCTGCTGGCCATTATTGCTGCCGAACGCGACTGGAATGAGGGAGCAGCGCGTGCGCGGCTGCTCGAAATATTCGGTATGATTGGGCTGGAAGACCCATGGGTTGCGGCAACGCGGCGCAAATTATCTGCGATCCTGTTCGGGTGACAACAAAGCGAATCTCGATATTTCCGCTGGCAGGCGCAATCCTGCTGCCCGGGATGCAATTGCCACTGCACATATTCGAGGCACGGTATCGCGCGTTGGTAAGCGATGCACTGGCGCGCGACCGGATGATCGGCATGATCCAACCGAGCGAGCGACGCGACCGTTCGGAGATTTTTAACGTCGGCTGTCTGGGGCGGATCGGCGATGTCGAGGCGCTGGAGGACGGGCGCTACAACATTGTGCTCGAAGGGCTCCAGCGCTTTACTGTCGAGCGCGAGCTGACTGTTACCACGCCGTTTCGTCAGGTTGAGGCGACCTTGTGGGAAGAAGATGAGCTTGGCGAAGCGCTGGCCATTGCCGAGCGCGCAGCGTTGGAAATCGAAGCGCGCCGCTTTGCAGAGGCGCAGGGTTATGCAGTCGACTGGAATGCCGTCGGACAGCTTGACGATTTTTCGCTGGTCAATGCCATTGCCCAGATCGCACCCTTTGATTCTGCGGCAAAACAGGCGCTGCTGGAGGCCAAGGGGTTGGCCGTGCGGTCCGAGCTGATCATCCAGATGATGCAATTTTTCGGTCGGCACGACGGATCGGATAACAGGGTGACGTTGCAATAACGGACCCGGGCAATAGCGGACCCGGCAAAATCGCCCTTATATGCTTGCGCTTAACCTCCATTCCCGCAAACTCCATTTGCAATTTGTTCCCGTCTTGCACAAACAGGATAAGAACATATTATGAACAAATGCCAAGTGATTCGATTCGACACGCGCTATCCGATGCGGGGTGGGGCCATGCCCTTGCCGCCATGGGGGCTGCCATGGAAGAGGCGCAGACAGCGAAGGCCTCGCTGGCGCAACTGCTCGCTGCGCTGCCAACCAATGCCTGCCATGAAATAGTGGCAAGGGACAAAGGCGGTGCGGCCGCGCTCCTTGGTTTTGGCGCAATGCTGGGGGTGGCGCTGGCCAAGGCGCGGGATAATGCGCCCTGTTTCTTTGTGCGCGAGCTGCGCCGCAGCGGAGGGCTGCTTTATCCCCCTGGACTGGCGCAATTGGGGATCGATCCAGCCTTATGCTTCAGCGTTCATGCACCCGACCTGCTGGCGGCATTGAAGGCAACCGCAGATATTGCGCGCAGCGGCGCGGCGGGCGCAGTGCTGGTCGAGGTTGAGGGCAATCCGCGCCTGCTTGACCTGACCGCCAGCCGCCGCCTTGCACTGGCAGCCGAGAAATCAGGGACTTCGGTATTGCTGCTGCGCACCAGCGCGCACGACACCCTTAGTGCAGCCTATAGCCGCTGGCAGGTCGCACCTGCGCCTTCACCCCCTTTGCTGGCCGACGCGCCCGGCGGACCTGCCTTTGCTGTTACTTTGCTGCGTCACCGCCGGATGATGGGAGGGCAAGCGGCACGATTGACATGGAATGCAGAAGAAAGAAGGTTTGATGCACAGCAAGAGGCGCCACATGGCAGTGCACCTGCCCTGGCTTCCAGCAGAACGACTGGTCAGGACATCCGCCCCGACCCACGCTGGGCTGCCTGACACGCCCTTTGTGCTTGTGGAAAAGCAAAAGGGGGCGTTGCGGCTGGTGGCCGTATCGCAAGCGGCACATTTGCTGGGGCTGGGGCCGGGGCTTGCCCTTGCCGATGCCCGTGCACGAGTGCCCGATTTGCCAGCCTTTGACGCTGCACCTGCTGCCGATCTCGCTTGGCTGGAACGGCTGGCCAATGGCTGCCTGCGCTATACACCGCGCGTGATGGTCACGCCGCCACAGGGACTGCTGCTCGATATCGCGGGATGTCACCATATCTATGGCCCGGATTTGGCCCAGGCCGAACAATGGCTTGCCACTGATCTGGAAACCCGAATGCGTGAAACCGGTCTGACTGTGCGGCTGGCTTTCTCGCCTTCTTCTGATGCGGCGATGGCGCTGGCGGTGCATGGGCTGCAGGAGGGCGCAGTGCACCGGCTGCCTGTCACGGCGCTCGACTGCGAGCCAAGCGTGCATCAGGCGTTGCGCCGCGCGGGCCTCAATCATATCGGCGATCTTGCCAGCCGCCCGCGCATGGTGCTGACGTCGCGCTTTGGGAAGGAAGTCAGCTACCGGTTGGCGCGGCTGCTGGGCGAAGTCGACAGCCCAATCATCCCGCGCCGTTCATTGCCTGCGGTGATCTGTGAAGCGCGTTTTGCCGAGCCTATTGCCCATGCCGACAATGTGCGCAGCGTGCTGACAGAGCTGGCCACCAAGGCCATGCGCCAATTGGACGAGCGCGGACAGGGCGCGCGTAAATTGCAGGCGACTCTCTTCCGCTGCGATGGTGAGAAACGCTCGCTTGCCGTTGAGACTGTTGCCCCAACGCGCGATGTGGCACTGATCATGCGGCTGTTTGCCGAACGGATAGAAACGCTCGCCGACCCGCTCGACCCAGGCTTCGGCTATGACCAGATCACACTTGATGTGCGCGCTGCGGAGCCGTTGGCGGCGGCGCAGGTCGATATCGATGCCAGCGCCGCACAGGCGCGCGAGGCATTGGCCGCACTGCTGGCCCGGCTATCGACCCGGCTGGGCCCGGAGCGCGTGACGCATTGGCGGCATATCGACAGCCACGTGCCTGAGATGTGTTTCACATCCTCCCCAAGCTTGCTTGTGGAGGGGGACCATTCGAAGAACGATGGAGGGGTATTCCGTCCTTTATTACCCCTCCACCGCCCTGCAGGTGCCCCCCCTCCCCATTCTACGAATGGAGAGGAAAATGTTCCAACCCGCCCCCTTCTCCTCCTCGACCCGCCTGAGGCCGTAGAAACCATTGCTCAGGTTCCCGACGGCCCGCCCTACCGCTTCCGCTGGCGCGGGAGCCAGCACCGCGTCACCCGCCATGAAGGCCCCGAACGTATCGCCATGCCCTGGTGGGACGGGCGCGCCAAAGCGGCACGGCTGACCCGCGACTATTACCGCGTCGAAGATGTCGAAGGCCGCCGTTTCTGGCTGTTTCGCCATGGTCTGTATAGCGAGAAAGCCGATCCCGGCTGGTATCTGCACGGGCTGTTCGCATGAATTTCGCTGAGCCTGTTGCCGCGACCAATTTCAGCTTCCTGACCGGCGCATCGCATCCGGGTGAGATGGTGGAGCAGGCGCTGGCGCTGGGCATGGGCGGGATTGGCATTGCCGACCGCAATAGCGTCGCGGGCGTCGTTCGCGCGCACAGTGCATGGAAGGAAGCGCGCAAGGAAGGACGCGCTGGGACCTTCAAACTAATCGTCGGCGCGCGGCTGGTTTTTGCCGATGATACCCCGGATGTGGTCGCCTATCCGATGACGCGGCATGGCTGGGGGCGGCTGACGCGGTTGCTTTCGCTGGGCAATTTGCGCGCGAAAAAGGGCGATTGCATCCTGCGGTTCGAGGATTTGTTGGAGTGGGCGGATGAGATGTGCCTCATAGTCTTAGCCCCTCCCCTTCAGGGGAGGGGTTGGGGTGGGGACTGTCAGCATGGCTCCACCTCGACAAGCCCCACCCCAAACCCCTCCCCTGAAGGGGAGGGGCTTTATAAGCTGCGAATCCTCCGCAACCGCATCCCCCATCTCTGGCTCGGCGCAACCATGCACCGGGCGGGGACGGACAAGCGCGGCTTGGCCGAGTTGAAAAAGGCCGCCCAAGAAACCAACATCCCCCTGATCGCCACCAATGACGCGCTCTACGCCACACCGGCCGACCGGCCCTATCACGACATATTGACCTGCATCCGCGAGAAGGTGAGCATTCATCAGGCAGGCACAAGACTCGCCGCCAATGGCGAGCGTTATCTGAAAGAACCCGCGGAAATGGGGCGTCTTTTTGCCGATGCGCCGGAGGCCATCGCTGCAACCGCGGACCTGTTCAATGCCATCAGCTTCACCCTCGACGAACTCGCCTATGAATATCCGCATGAGCCGGTCCCCATGGGCTGGACGCCGCAGGGCTGGCTGACCGAGCTGACCACAAATGCTCTCAGGGAGCGCTTCCCGGATGGCGCGCCGAAACGCTGGACCGACCTGCTCGACGAAGAACTCGGCCTGATCGGCAAACTGAACTACGCTGCCTATTTTCTGACCGTCTACGACATTGTCAGCTATGCGCGCGCGCAGAACCCTCCGATATTGTGTCAGGGACGTGGTTCAGCAGCCAATTCGCTGGTCTGTTACTTGCTTGGCATCACCTCAGTCGATCCGGTGGCCAACAATCTCCTCTTCTCGCGCTTCCTGTCTGAAGAGCGGGCCGAGCCGCCTGATATTGACGTGGATTTCGAGCATGAGCGGCGCGAGGAGGTGATGCAATATGTCTACAAACGTTATGGCCGCCATCGTGCGGGGATTGTCGCCACGGTGATCCATTATCGGCCCAAATCGACATTGCGCGAGGTGGGCAAGGCACTGGGCTTTACCGAGGATGTGACTGCAAGGCTTTCGGGCACCATCTGGGGTAGCTGGGGCGGCGAAGTGGAGGAAGCGCGCATCCGCGAAGCAGGCTTTGATCCCGATAATCCGGAGATCCGCCGAATGCGCAAAATCGTTGCCCGCATCCTTAACTTTCCCCGCCATTTGTCGCAACATGTCGGTGGTTTCGTGCTGACTGAGGATCGGCTGGATGAGACTGTCCCTATTTTGAACGCGGCGATGGATGATCGCACTTTCATCGAATGGGACAAGGACGATATCGACGCGCTGGGCTTAATGAAGGTCGATGTGCTGGCGCTGGGGATGCTGACTTGTATCCGGAAATCGTTGGAGATGATTGACAGCGCCGGGGACATCCTATTGGGTGTCCCCCCTCGAAGCCCGGAAAGGGGACAACCAATAGGGTGTCCCCCGGCGCGCCTCGACCTCCAATCCATCCCCCCCGAAGACCCCGCCGTGTATGACATGCTGTGCAAAGGCGACAGCATCGGTGTATTTCAGGTGGAAAGCCGCGCGCAGATCAACATGTTGCCACGCCTGCGACCGCGCGAGCTTTATGATTTGGTGGTGCAGGTCGCCATCGTTCGCCCCGGCCCGATCGAAGGCGAAATGGTGCATCCCTATTTGCGGCGGCGGCAGGGGATCGAGCCCGTCGACTTCCCTTCCCCCGCCCCGCCGCACGACCCCAATGAGCTACGCGATGTGCTGGGCCGCACCTTTGGCGTGCCGCTGTTTCAGGAACAGGCAATGAAGCTCGCTATGGTAGCGGCCGAGTTCACCCCCGATGAGGCCAATGGCCTGCGCCGTGCAATGGCGACATTCCGCAACCTTGGCACCATTGATCAGTTCAAGGATAAGATGATCGGGCGAATGGTGGCGCGCGGTTATACTGAAGAATTCGCCGCACGCTGTTTCAAGCAGATTGAGGGCTTTGGTTCCTATGGCTTTCCCGAAAGCCACGCGCAAAGCTTTGCCTATCTGGTCTATATTTCGTCATGGATCAAATGCCACTATCCGGCGGTGTTTGCTGCTGCCTTGCTCAATTCGCAGCCCATGGGATTTTACGCACCCGCGCAGATCGTCCGCGATGCGGTGGAACATGGGGTGAAAGTGTTGCCCATCGATGTGAATGCCAGCGGGTGGGATAATGGGGCGATCTTACTCCCCTCCCGCTTGCGGGAGGGGTTGGGGGTGGGCAGTCCGGAGATCGAAGTGGGCCACTCCCCACCCCTAGCCCCTCCCGCAAGCGGGAGGGGGACTGTTGCCCTTCGCCTCGGCCTGCGGCAGATCGACGGTTTCCGCGAGGACTGGGCCAAGCAGATTGCCGACGCCCGCGCGCATGGCCCCTTTACCGATATCGAAAGCCTTGCCGCGCGGGCCCGCCTGAACAGTCAGGCACTCAAATTGCTTGCCGATGCCGATGCGCTGCGCTCGCTTGGCCTCGACCGGCGGCAGGGGCTATGGCAGGTGCATCGCCGTCCCGGCGCACCGTTGCCACTGTTCGCCGCCGCTGATGCCCGCGAACTGGCCACTGAACCTGATGCGCAGCTACCGCTGATGCCGTTGAGCGAACATGTCGCTGCCGATTACCAGACAGTTCGCCTGTCGCTGAAAGGCCATCCAATGCAATTCCTGCGCGGGATGTTCGATGCCGAAAACGTGCTGAGCTGCGCTGCCGTCAACGCCGCCAAAAATGGCGCGCAGGTGAAGGCTGCGGGTGTGGTGCTGATCCGCCAGCGCCCAGGCAAAGGCAATGCCATCTTCATCACGATCGAAGACGAAAGCGGAATCATCAATTGCCTGCTATGGGCGCGGCTGATGGAAAGGCAACGCCGCGCCGTCATGGCCTCGCGCCTGATGGAAGTGCACGGGGAAGTGCAACGCAGCAAAGAAGGCGTCGTTCACCTGATGGCGACAACGATCATCGACCGCAGCACTGAACTTCATCGCCTCTCTGAAACGCACGACCCCAGCCCCGAACTTGCCCGTGCCGACGAAGTCAACCGCCCGCAGCCACCCCGTTCGCTGCGGGGCCACCCGCGCAATATGCGGATTTTGCCCAAATCGCGCGATTTCCATTAGGCTCGTTCCGGAGCGGATTTTATGGATTCACCAGCATCGGCAAATTCCCTATGGCATTGCTCATGTCCTCTCTCGCCAACATCCCGCTCTCCATCCTCGGCCAAAGCTGGCAATGGCGCAGCGGTGCCGCCGATGCGCGCGATCCCAATTTCGCGCCCGACGATCTGGTGACGCAATTGCTGCTGGCACGCGGGGTCGCGCGGGATGACCTTGAACGGCATCGCAATCCTACCATTCGTGGCTTCATGCCCGACCCGTCCGTCTTCCGAGACATGGATGCAGCGGCAGAACGGCTTGCCGATGCCGTTCAGGCCCGTGAAACCGTCACGGTCTATGGCGATTATGATGTCGATGGTGCGACCAGCGCGGCGTTGCTGATCCGGTTACTACGCGATCTGGGGTTGGCGGCAGGATATTACATCCCCGACCGGCTGCTGGAAGGCTATGGCCCATCGGGCGATGCACTGGTCAAGCTGGGCGAGGCAGGCAGCAAGCTGATCGTTACCGTCGATTGCGGCGCAATGGCATTTGATGCACTTGCCGAGGCGAAGGCCGCAGGGATTGAGGTGATCGTCGTTGATCACCACAAATGTGCCGTCGAGCTGCCGCAAGCCTTTGCCTTGGTGAATCCCAACCGGCTGGATGAAAGCGATGAGGGCGCGCAGCATGGCCATCTGGCAGCTGTGGGCGTGGCATTCCTGCTGGGTGCGGCGCTGGTCCGCACCTTGCGCGGGCGGGGCTTTTTTGATGATCGCGCCGAACCCAATCTCATGATGCTGCTCGATATCGTTGCTTTGGGTACTGTCGCCGATGTCGCGCAATTGAGAGGCCTTAACCGCGCCTTTGTTGCCCAGGGGGTGAAGGTAATGGCTGGGCGGCGCAACGTCGGCCTTAATGCGCTCGCCGCCGCCGCCAGACTTAACCGCGCGCCGGTCTGCTCCGATCTCGGCTTTGCACTTGGCCCGCGCATCAATGCCGGCGGCCGTGTCGGCAAGTCCGATCTGGGAGTTCGCCTGCTCACCACCGAAGACCCGGACGAAGCAAGACTGATCGCGCAGGAGCTGGACCAGCTGAACGAGGAGCGGCGGGCGATAGAAGCAGAGGTTCAGGAACAGGCGGAGGCGCAACTACCCAGCCAGCATAACCGAGCAGTGGCTCTGGTCGCAGGCAAAGGCTGGCATCCCGGCGTGATCGGCATCGTTGCCGGGCGGATCAAGGAGAAAGCAGGCAAGCCTGCCATTGTGGTCGCGCTGGACGCCGATGGGACGGGAAAGGGGTCTGGCCGTTCCATCAGCGGCGTCGATCTGGGCGCGGCGATCATTTCAGCGCGCGAGGCAGGGCTGTTGCAGGCAGGTGGCGGTCATGCCATGGCGGCCGGGCTGACCGTTGCTGCCGATAAGGTCGAGGCACTAGCCAACTGGCTGGATGAACGGCTGGCAGCCGATGTCGCACGCGCATCGGCCGAGAAGGCCTTGTTGATCGATGCCTTGCTTAGCCCGCGCGGAATGCATCCTGTCTTTGTCGATGCCATGGAGGAAGCAGGCCCCTATGGCACGGGCTGGCCAGGGCCCCGCGTGGTCACAGGACCAGTGCGGGTCATAAAGTGCGACATTGTTGGCAAGGACCATGTCCGCGCCATTGTCGCTGGCGATGATGGTGCATCGTTCAAAGCAATGGCATTCCGGCAGGGCGAAAGCCAGCTGGGACAGCAATTGCTGCACGGCGGAAGCGGCCGGAAATATTGGCTCGCTGGCCGGGCGAAGATCGACGATTGGGGATCGACCCCCAAATGCGAATTGCACATCGATGACCTAGCCTTTGCCGACTGAATTTCCGGCAAACCATGCCTTGACTAGAAAGAGGCGAATCCGTAAAGGCGCGCTTCCATCTTGCGATGGCCCCTTCGTCTAGCGGTTAGGACGCGGCCCTTTCACGGCTGAAACACGGGTTCGATTCCCGTAGGGGTCACCATCCACCTACACTGTTACAATCATTTGGCGCCTGGTAAGCGCACGGGTGGTATCGGTTTGATCGCGGTGCAATGCTCGCCTCTACCGACCCGGCGGGGTGATGGGATTGCTAGGCTATATTTTCCAGCAAATCGCCCAATTTCCCGAAAATCTCATCAATCTGCGGCTTTTCGATGATCAGCGGTGGCGACAGGGCAATGATGTCGCCCGTCGCCCGCACCAACAGGCCATTGTCGAAACAGGCATGAAACAGTTCCATCGCCCTTTTGGTAGGGGCGCCATCGCGCGGCTGCAATTCAATACCGGCAATCAGGCCAATGGTCCGGATATCCATCACATGCGGCTTGCCGCGCAGGCTGTGCGCTGCATCTGCCCAATAATCTGCCATTTGCGCCGCGCGTTCAAACAGCCCCTCTTGCGCATATAAATCAAGTGCAGCGATTGCCGCGGCGCAGGCAATTGGATGGCCTGAATAGGTATAGCCATGGAACAGCTCAATACCATCCGCCGCACCTTCGACCACATCGTCATGCAGGGTACGCCGGACCGCGACCGCACCCATGGGAACAGCAGCATTGGTAAGCCCCTTTGCCATGCAGATGATGTCAGGAGTCACGCCCCATGCAGTGCTGGCTGTCGCTGCGCCAACGCGGCCAAATGCGCTGATCACTTCATCGAAAATCAGGATGATACCATGCTTGTCGCATAAGGTGCGCAGCCTTTGAAGGTAACCGGCAGGTGGAACCAGCACACCAGTGGACCCGGCCACTGGCTCCACAATCACGGCGGCAATCGTTTCCGCACCGTGCAGCATAACCAACCGCTCCAGCTCATCAGCCAGTTCGGCCCCATGTGCTGGAAAGCCCCGTGAATAGGCATTGCGCGCCAGATCATGGGTGTGCGGCAGATGATCGGTCCCGGGTAGCCCCTGCCACGCGCGGCGGTTGTTGACGATGCCGCCAACGCTGATCCCGCCAAAACCCGTGCCATGATAGCCGCGCTCCCGACCAATAAGCCGCGTGCGCGTTCCCTGTCCGCGGGCACGCTGCACGGCCAATGCAATTTTGAGCGCGGTGTCGACCGATTCGCTGCCTGAATTGGTGAAGAATATCCGGTCCAGCCCCGCCGGCATTATCGCAGCAAGGCGCGTGGCAAGCTCAAAAGCCAGCGGGTGCGCAAGCTGAAAGGTTGGAGCAAAATCCAGCTCGGCAGCAGTATGGGCGATGGCCGCAGTAATGCTGTCACGGCAATGCCCGGCGTTGCTGCACCAAAGCCCCGCCGTGCCATCAAGCAGGCGATTCCCCGCATCGTCCCAGTAAAACATGCCCTTTGCCCGCGCCAATTGGCGCGGCTGAGCCTTATAGGCACGGTTAGCCGTAAACGGCATCCAGAAAGCGGCGAGCGGATCGTTGGCAAGTGTCATTTCAGCCGGTTACCAAAGCGTTGCCCGACTGTCCAACCGTGTCCCAAATATCACAGTTGCAAAAAAGGACACAAACATTGCCATAATATTGCTTGCTCTCCCCCTGCATTGATGTTTTTGTGCAGGTGCACAATAAGCGTCGAAACAAAATGAACCAAACGATGCTGCACATATCACGGGACAGGAACAGCCATTCAGGCAGGGGCAGTTTATGCCGTCTGTCGATGCTGATTTTGACAAGGAAGGGTATATGATGCGTACACAAATTCTAAAGCTTGCCGCTGTTTGCACTGCACTGGGCAGCTTTGCTGCTGCGACCCCGGCGTTTGCGCAGGACGAAGAAGCTGAGGAGGCCGAAGGTCCGATCACCATCTCGGGCGGCATCGCTTTGGTTTCGGATTATCGTTTCCGTGGCGTATCGCTGTCGGACACGGATTTTGCGATCCAGCCGACGCTGACAGTCAAGCATGAGTCCGGCCTTTATCTTGGCGTCTGGGGTTCCAATCTGGCTGAAAATGCGGGCGACGATATTGAAGTCGACATATTCGCCGGTTTTTCAGGCGGCGATGCGGTGACCTATGACATTGGTGCGACCTATTATGTCTATCCCGGCGTCTCCAGCTTCAACTATCTCGAATTCACCGGCAAACTTGGCACAACTGTGGGCCCGGTTACGCTGGGCGGCCAGTTCAGCTATGTACCCAGCCAGGATAACACGGGCAACACCGACAATGTCTATGTCGCAACCAACGCCGCTATCGGCATCCCCAACACGCCCGTTACGCTGACAGCATCGGTCGGCTATGAAGATGGCTTTTTTGGTAACGAAAAGCTCGACTGGTCGCTTGGCGCGAGCGCGTCCTTCTCCGGCTTCACACTCGGCGTTGCCTATGTTGATACAGACCGCCGCTCGACATTCGTTGCTGGCGACAGCAAGGCGGCGGCAGTGTTCACCTTGAGCTATGCGTTTTGATCCAAAGCTGTTAAGGGTGCTTTCCTAGGAAGCACCTGATACACAAAGGAAAGGGTGCACCCGCCTGCCGAACGGTAGGGCGGGTGCACGTCATTTATGGCAATCAATCTGGCGAACTGGATCGCCGAACACAAAATCGACGAGGTCGAGTGCATCGTCCCCGACATTAACGGCGTGCAGCGCGGCAAGGTATTGCCTGCGAAGAAATTCCTCTCCTCGGTCCGCGACAAATCGCTCCGTATCCCGGGCAGCGTGTTTATCTGCACGATCGACGGACATTATCCGGAAGATATTGAGGACATCTGGGACAAGGATCCCGACAAGATCTTGATCGCCGACCCTGATACAATCTGCGTCGCGCCCGGTTTCAAATCGCCCACAGCTTTCGTGATTGCCGATGCTTATCATGGCAATGGCAGCGCAGTTGAGATCGCTCCGCGCGAAATCCTGAAAAAGGTGCTGGGGCTTTATGCGGCAAAGGGCTGGAAACCGATTATCGCGCCGGAGGTGGAATTCTACCTCGTCAGCCAGAATGTCGATCCGGACTTTCCGCTGGTTCCGCCCACAGGCTCCAGCGGCCGGGCCGAAACCGCAAGCCAGCCTTATGGGCTGGAAGCCATGAACGAATATGAGGATATCATCGATCATATCTATGACGATTGCGAGCTGATGGGGCTCGATATCGATACGATGATCCATGAAATGGGCGCGGCGCAGCTTGAGGTGAACTTCATCCATGGCGACCCGCTGAAACTTGCCGACCAGGTGTTCCTGTTCAAACGCGCGGTGCGGGCTGTGGCCAAGCAACATGGCGTTTATGCGACCTTCATGGCCAACCCCATGGCGGGGCAGCCGGGAAGCGCCATGCACATCCACCAGTCGGTGGTCGATGCGGAAACGGGCAAGAACCTGTTCTCCAACGCCAATGGCCGCGATAGCGCGCTGTTCCGCAGTTACATTGCCGGGCTGGTGAAGCTGATGCCGCAGGTTTCGCCTTTGTGGGCCCCGAACGTAAATAGTTTCCGCCGGATGCGGCCCGACAGTGCCGCGCCGATCAATGTGCAATGGGGTGAGGATAACCGCAGTTGCGGCTTCCGCGTGCCGATATCGGACAAGGCCAACCGCCGCGTCGAAAACCGCCTGCCGGGGGCGGATAGCAACCCCTATCTGGCCATCGCCGCGTCGCTGGTCTGCGGCTATATCGGCATGGTCGAACGCATGGTGCCTGCGAAGGCAATCACGGGCAGCGCCTATAACCGCGCCCGCACCCTGCCGCGCACATTGGAGGCAGCGCTCGACCGCTTTTCGGCGTGCAAGCCAGTGCGCAACCTGCTGGGCGAGGATTTCTTCGAGATATTCTATGCGGTGAAGGATTATGAGCTGTTCAACTATCAGTCGGTGGTGTCGAGCTGGGAGCGCGAGCATTTGTTGCTGCGGGTGTGAGGTTGGGCTACCTCGCACTTCTCAAATATCGTCACCCTGAACTTGTTTCAGGATCCATTTCGCCTCTCTACCCTTCGGTCTGTGTGGCATGATGGATGCTGAAACGAGTTCAGCATGACGAAGAGTAAGGGTGGCATGACCGACTCCCTCAACAACAGCTACTACCGCGCCACCGCCAATGCGTGGGAAACGCAACCAGCCTTTGCCGGAGAGGGCGAATATGATGTCGCGGTCATCGGCGGCGGCTTCACAGGCCTATCGGCAGCGCTCGCTTGCGCAGAAAAAGGGCTGAAAGTTGCGCTCTTTGAAGCAAAGACCGTCGGCTACGGAGCCTCAGGCCGCAATGGCGGGCAGTTGATCCCCGGCCTGCGCTGGTCGATGCGCGAGATTGACGAAGAGTTCGGCCGCGAACGGGCGCAGGCGATTTTCGATCTGGCCTATGGCGCGGTTGAGCGGGTGAAGGGGCGGATCGCGAAGCATGGTATCCAGTGCGACCTAAAGGCGGGGCATCTGGAAGCGGCTTACAAGCCAACACATTTCGACGCCATGCAGCGCGACGCGGAATTTCTGGCAAAGGAGTTTGGTTGGGAAAGCGAGATTGTCCAGCCGCAAGACATGGGGCAGCATGTCAACGGCGGCGGCTATCATGGCGGAATTTATGACCCCCAAGGCGGGCATTTCCATCCGCTGAATTATGCGTTGGGGTTGGCCGAGGCGGCCAAGGACGCAGGTGTCTCGATTTTTGAAAACAGCTCTGTTTCTGGATATTTCTGGTTGGACGACGACCTGTTTGATTTGTCGATTGGGTACGCAAACATTTATGCGGGGCGGCTTATTTTTGCGACTGATTGCTGGCTGGCCGACTATGATCAGGGGCCAGGCCGTTACACAATTCCGATCATGAACTACAACGTCGCCACAGCGCCCCTGGCCAACGCCGATCAACTGCTCCCAAGCGACGCAGCCGTGGCGGACAGCCGCTTCGTCCTTAATTATTTCCGCCTATCGGCAGACAAAAGGCTGATCTTTGGAGGAGGCGAAAAGTATGTGCAGACTCCGCCCGCCGACATTGCAGGGTTTGTCCGCAAACACATGACGGAGGTCTTCCCGGCACTAGCTGACGTTCCAATCGATTATGCGTGGGGCGGAGCTGTTGGCGTCACAACGAACCGTTTGCCGCATATCGGAAGGAAGGACGACACAGGGCCGCTGGCCAATATTTATTTCGCGCACGGTTTTTCCGGCCACGGCGCGCTGGTGACGACGCTGGCGGGTGAATTGCTGGCCGAAGCCGTGACGGGGACGATGGAGCGGTTCGACGTGTTTGCGAGCTTCCCGCACCGGCCATTCCCCGGCGGCAAGATGTTTGCCCGCCCGCTCGCGACTTTGGGGCTGCTCTGGTATGCGCTAAGGGACCGGTTGTGATCAGCGACGCCGCCATCGACCGCCTTGCAACGCGCGAAGCCGAGGCCTTTCGCAAGGCCAACCCGCACTCGCTGGCGCTTGCGGAGAACGCCGCCAAGCACTGGTTTCAGGGCGTACCCTTTCACTGGATGCGCGATTGGCCGAGTCCAGTGCCGCTTGTTGCAGCCAAAGCCGAAGGCGCGACGCTGACCACCGTCGACAGCCAGACGCTCGACGATTTCTGCCTTGGTGATACCGCCAGCATGTTCGGCCATTCGCCACCGCGATTGGCCGAGGCATTGGCGAAGCAGGCGCGTGAGGGGCTGAGCTATATGCTCCCCACCGAGTGCGGGGTTGAGGTGGCGGACAGGCTATCGGCCATGTTCGGGCTGCCTTATTGGCAAGTCACCACCACCGCCAGCGAAGCGAACCGCGCGGTGATCCGCTGGTGCCGGGGGATCACCGGGCGCAAGAAGATACTCGTTTTCAACGGCTGCTATCATGGTGCGGTTGACGATGTGTTTGTCGATCTACGTGATGGAATGCCTGCAAATCGGCCCAGTTTGGTGGGGCAGGTGCAGGATCTTTTACCCACCACCACGGTGATCGAATTCAACGACATCGACGCGCTCGAAAATGAACTGAAAAAAGGCGACATTGCCTGCGTGCTGGCCGAGCCGGTCATGACCAATATCGGCATGGTCCGCGACGCTCCGGGATATCTTAGCGCCCTGCGCCGCCTTTGCAGCGAAACCGGCGCACTGTTGGTTTTTGATGAAACGCATACCATATCCTCCGGCTATGGCGGGCACAGCAATGCCTATGGGCCGCAACCTGACATCATGGTCATTGGCAAATCGATCGGCGGCGGCGTGCCTTGTGCAGTCTATGGATTCAGCCAGGAAATCGCCTCGCGGATGGCGCGGTTGAACCAAGAACGGCCTGCCGGACATAGCGGTATCGGAACAACGCTATCGGCCAATGCACTTGCGATCACCGCAATGCACGCGATGCTGGGGCACGTGATTACGCATGATGGCTACGCCCATATGCTGGCACTGGCCAAACGGTTGGTGCAGGGGATTGAAGCGACCATCCACCACCACCGGCTGCCTTGGCATGTGGTCAACGTCGGCGCACGGGTGGAATTTGTCTGCGCGGAACGACCCTCCACCAATGGCAGCGAGGCGCGCGCCGCAATGAACCACAGGCTGGAGGCCGCGATCCACCTCTATCTTGCCAATCGCGGCATTTTGCTTGCGCCCTTCCATAATATGATGCTCTTGTCGCCGGTGACGACCGAGGAACAGGTGGACCGGTTGGTGCATGAATTGAACAATGCGGTTGGCGAATTGCTGGAGTGAATATCTTGATAAAGCGTGCAAAATCCTCGGCCATCATCGCGCCCCGATCCGAAGCCGAAGCCTTTTTCGCGGCGCACCCGCGCATTGATGCTATCGACATGATCTACACCGACATGGGCGGTGTGCCGCGCGGCAAAAGGCTACGGCAGCATGAGGTGCTGGCAGTTTATGAAAGCGGTCGGATGTTTCCCGGATCGATTACGGTCGTCGATATCACCGGGCAGGATACAGTCGAAACCGGGCTGGTTTGGGAGGATGGCGATGCCGACCGGTCGATGAAACCCATCCCCGGCACGTTGGTGCCAACCCCCTGGGCTGGCGAGAATGCCGCGCAATTCCTTGTCGATTTCTACGAGCTCGATGGCACGCCGCACGATCTTGATCCGCGGCATGTGCTGGGTCTGGTGGTTGACCGCTTCGCCGAACAGGGCCTGACCCCGGCGGTCGCAGTCGAGCTGGAATTCTATCTTGTCGATCCGCATCGTGCCCGCGACGGTGGAGTGCGCCCTGCCTCGCCGGACTATAGCCGCGACCGCCCCCGCAATGTCGAAGTCTATGGCCTGCGCGAGCTTGAGGATTTCCGTCCCTTTTTCGACGATCTTTACGCCTTCACCGATGCGCAGGGTCTGCCGCTGGAAAGTGCGATTTCCGAATTTGCGCCGGGACAGTTTGAGGTGACGCTATGCTATAAACCAGATGTGCTGCGCGCCTGTGATGATGCGATCATGTATAAACGGCTGGTCAAGGCCGCCGCGCAAAAGCATGGGCTGGAAGCGACCTTCATGGCCAAGCCATTTGCCGAGCAAGCTGGATCAGGGATGCACATCCATGTCTCGGTCAATGATGCCGATGGTCACAATATCTTTGCCGATGACAATCCAGAAGGTTCGCCTGCGCTGCGCCACGCGATTGGTGGAATGATTGCGCATATCGGCGACAGCTTCGCGCTCTTTGCGCCCAATGCCAACAGTTACCGCCGGTTCAAGGCAAACAGCTATGCCCCCGTTGCCCCCACATGGGGCGTCAACAACCGCACCGTGTCTTTCCGTATCCCGGCGGGCGCGCCCAAGACCCGCCATGTCGAACACCGGGCCTGCGGGGCCGATGCCAACCCCTATCTGGCGGTTGCAGCCGTGCTCGCGGCAATGCACGATGGCATGGCGCGACAGGTCGATCCTGGCCCTGCGGTGGTTGGCAATGGCTATGAGCGTGACGCTTCAGGGGACGACAAGCCGCCAAGCAACTGGTTCGCAGCCGTAGACCGTTTTCATGCTAGCGCCTTTGCCCGCGACTATCTGGGCGACCGCTTTGTTGACATGTATTCCATCGTGAAACGCACGGAGCAAGACCGCTATTTCAGCGAAGTGCCGCGGCTTGATTATGACTGGTATTTGCGCAACGCCTGATCGGTGTGCAGCGCACAAAAAATCGTTGACTCTTCGCTATTTTCGGCCAGCATGTCCTATGGGTTAAACAGGGTCGCCAAAGGGAGCTAAGCCATGGACATCAAGACATTATTGGACAATGCCGCGAACCGCCGCTCGCTGTTGAAAGGCATGGGTGTTGCAGCTGTTGGATTGACCTTTACCGGCGCGCTTGCCGGATGCGGCGAGAAGGAAGCCAAAAAGCTGGCCAATGGCGAAGAGGCAAAGCTTAACCTGTATAATTGGGACGATTATATGGGCGAAACCACATTGGAGGATTTCAAGGGCGCGAACGGCGTCGATGTCAAAATGGACCTGTTTGAAACCAATGACACGCTGTTCGCCAAGTTTCGCGCGGGCAATCCCGGCTATGACCTGATTGTGCCGTCCAACGACTTTGTCGAGCGCATGGTGCAGGCCGACATGCTCGACAAGATTGACAAGACGCAGATCCCGAATCTGAAAAATATCGCACCCGAATTCATGGACGTCGCCTATGACAAGGGTCGGGAATATTCTGTCCCCTATACTTGGCTGGTTCTGGGCATTGGCTATCGCAAGTCAAAGGTGAACCCGGCGCCCGACAGCTGGAAATTGCTGTTCGACAGCGACCAGTATAAGGGCCGCATTGCCGTGCTATCCGAAGCCGGCGACATGTTCCGTCTTTATGGCAAATTTTTGGGCAAATCGGTCAATGCGCTGACCCCGGCAGACATCAAGACAATCGAAGCGTTGATGACCAAGCAAAAGCCCAACATCGCCAAATTCCATGCCGATGACGGGCAGGACATGCTGGCCAAGGGCGAAGTTGATCTGGTGCTGGAATATAATGGCGATATTGCGCAGCTGATGTCTGAGGATGACGATATTGCCTTTGTGATCCCGAAAGAGGGCAGCCAGTTGAATTCAGACAATTTCTGCATTCCCAAAGGTGCGAAGCATCCCAAGAACGCCCACGCCTTCATCAATTTCATCCTCGACGCGCAAAACGGCAAGAAGGTGACTGAGACCATTCTCTACCCCACGCCCAATGCCGCGGTGAAGGAATTGATGCCCGATAGCTACAAGACCAACAGCGCCATCTATCCGCCCGCCGACCTGCTAGCAAAATGCGAGTATGCGGCATTTAAGCCTGACTTGCAGCCGCTTTATGAGGAGGCCTTTACTCGCATCGGCGCGGCTTGATTGTGGGGCCGCTTTCGGCCACGCAACACAGCCACCCCGCATTTGATGCGGGGTTAGGCTTTTTCCGAGCGCGCGAAAAAAGGCCGAGCCCCATTTCAAGCACGGGGCGCCGGGGTGTTTTGGATAGGCTTGGCTAAACATGGCAACCCCTGAACAAGACTGGAAAGCCCAAAAGCAGCCCTTCGCGGCGGTGTCGTTGCTGCCGCTGTTCTGGACATTGCTGTTCTTCCTCGTGCCCATGGGCTTTGTCTGGTTCTACAGCTTTGGCCGTAATGTCGGGCTGACCGAGATCGAAATTGTCGGCACGCTCGACAATTACAAACGGGCGACCGAGTGGCTGTATCTGGGGATTTTCCTTAAAAGCCTTGCCGTCGCTGCGCTCGTGACTTTGATCTGCCTAATCGTCGGGTTCCCCGTTGCAATGGCGATCACCTTTGCCAGCGAAAAATGGCGACCCTGGCTGCTGCTTGGCATCATGCTGCCCTTTTGGACCAATTTGCTGATCCGCACCTATGCGCTGATGATTGTGCTGGGGCAGCAGGGGCTGGCAAATTCCGGCCTTGAAAGTCTGTGGAACAGCGCAAGCTGGCTGAAGACACTGGTCGGGATGCAGCCGCTGCCAACATGGGAGCCGCTGCCATTGCTCTACAATAATTTCGCGGTGGTGCTGGGTCTGGTCTATGTGCATTTGCCCTTCATGGTGCTTCCGCTTTATTCGGCGCTCGACCGGCTGGACAAAAGCCTGATCGAGGCGAGCCTTGATCTGGGTGCAGGCCACCTCAAGACGCTGTTCAAAATCGTCGTCCCGCTCGCCGCTCCCGGTATCATTGCCGGGGTGATGATTACGCTCATACCGGCGCTCGGCGCTTACCTCACCCCTGACCTGATGGGCGGTACCGACAGCCAGATGATTGCCAATGTGATCGAAAGGCAGTTCAAGCGCGCCAATGACTGGCCGTTCGGAGCGGCCCTGTCCTTCCTCCTGATCTACGCCATGTTCATCCTGATTGCGTTGCAGGGGATGCGCAAGAAAGTGCCGGAGGTTCGGTGATGGCGCTCTTTTCCCGCACCCCCCGCGCCCCTCTGGAATATGCCAAATCGCCCTGGATGCGCGGCTGGGTGATCGGCGTAATGCTGTTCCTTTATATTCCGCTGTTTGTGCTGATGGCGTTCAGTTTCAACGACAGCAAAAGGAATGTCGTCTGGCGCGGTTTCACCACCAAATATTATGGCGTCGCGTGGGAAAATGAGCAGTTGTGGAATGCGATGGTGAACTCGCTGACCATCGCCTTCTTTGCAACGCTGTTCAGCCTCATCATCGGCACGCTGGCGGCAGTGATGCTTTGGCGCTTTCGCTTTCCATTGAAAAGCGCCGTCGATGGCACGATGTCGCTGCCCATCATTGTGCCTGAAATCTGCCTTGGTGTGGCTTTCCTTGTCTTTTTCTCGACCATTGGCTGGCCAAGCGCGCTGCCATGGCCGTTCAACATGGGGGCAATCATCATTGCGCACATCACCTTCTGCTTCCCCTTTGTTGCCATGGTGGTGCGCGCGCGGCTGGCCGGGTTCAACCGCGAGCAGGAGGAAGCGGCCAAGGATTTGGGCGCAAGCGAGTGGCAGGCATTCCGTGACGTGTTGGTCCCGCATATCAAACCGGCGCTTGTTTCCGGCGCGCTGTTGGCCTTTACCTTGAGCCTCGACGATTTCGTCATCACTTTCTTCACCAGCACGCCGGGGACCGATACCTTCCCCGTATTGGTCTATTCGCTGGTCAAGCGCGGGGTCACGCCTGACGTCAATGCCGCCTCGACTATCCTTATCCTCCTAACCGTTGTTCTGACCGCCATTGCACTCAAGCTGCAGGGCGCGAAGGCACTTGCGAGTACGCACTGATGGCTGAACCGATTATCCAGATCCGCAACGTTACCAAACGCTTTGGCAAGGTGGCCGCCGTGGACAATATCAGCCTCGACATCATGCCAAGCGAATTTTTCGTGCTGCTGGGACCATCAGGTTGCGGCAAGACGACCTTGCTTCGCATGATCGCCGGGTTTGAGGTCCCGACCGAAGGGCAAATCATCATCGATGGGCAGGACATGAGCCGCGTTCCGCCCAACAAGCGCCCCGTGAATATGGTGTTCCAAAGCTATGCCGTATTCCCGCACATGAATGTAGCCGACAATGTCGCCTATGGCCTGAAGATTGCAGGGGTAGGCCGGGCCGAGCGTGACGAGCGGGTGCGCGAGGCGCTGGCACTGGTCAGCCTCAATGGCTTTGAGGACCGCAAGCCCGACCAGATGTCGGGCGGGCAGCGGCAGCGCGTGGCACTGGCGCGCAGTCTGGTAATGCGGCCCAAAGTGCTGCTGCTCGATGAGCCACTTTCTGCACTCGACGCCAAATTGCGCGCGCAGATGCAGTTTGAGCTGTCCGATTTGCAGGATCAAATTGGTATCACCTTCGTCACCGTCACCCACGATCAGGACGAAGCGCTGTCGATGGCCAGTCGCATTGCCGTGATCAACAAGGGCGAAGTTGCGCAGCTTGCGACGCCGTCTGACCTGTATGAATATCCGGCCAACCGTTTTGTCGCGGACTTTGTTGGCTCGGTGAATATATTCGAAGGCAAGCTGATCCTTGACGAGCCGGACAAGGCCGCAGTCGATTGCCCGGGGCTGGGCAAGGTCTATCTGAACCATGGCGTAACTGGCCCGCACGGCGCCGACGTCTGGGTCGCTCTGCGGCCTGAAAAAATCTATCTCCATGTGCCCGGCGAAGGAAAGGCTGTGCAGGCCGCCGCCAAGGATGCGCCGGAGGGCCACAATTTCGCCCGCGGCAAGATCAAGGGGATGAGCTATCTGGGCGATATCACGCTGTTTGAAATCATCCTTGATTCAGGCGCAATGATCCGCGTTTCGCGTCCCAACCTTTCGCGCCACGATCAGGAGGATTTCACCTGGGACGACCGCGTATCAATGCACTGGCGCGCAGACAGCCCCGTGGTCTTGCTGGGCTGATGCCTTGTAACAATCCCCACCTCAGGCTCCACCAAAGGCGGAGCCGCATGGCAAAACCCGCAGATTTCTGCGCAAGTTGATAGTGAAATCGACATTTTGGCAGACCGACATCCGGGCTGCTGACAAGCGGCATGAGCGCTAACCGCCTCCCTGACATGAGCAGCCTACCCGCTGCCCAAAGTCCTCACAGCACCAGGCAGACCCATTTGCACGCAAACAATGTCAAAGAGCAAATTTGGAACATTATAGAAACAAACAGTCACTGTCAAGCCGAGCCCAGCAGACCGCCGAGCTTTGCGCCGCGCGCTTAATCGGTGGACAGAATGACCTGGCAGATTGT
This sequence comes from uncultured Sphingorhabdus sp., assembly GCA_964572205.1. Taxonomy (GTDB): domain Bacteria; phylum Pseudomonadota; class Alphaproteobacteria; order Sphingomonadales; family Sphingomonadaceae; genus Sphingorhabdus_B. The sequence goes on along the minus strand of CAZNEO010000032.1, from coordinate 7,631 downwards.
GCGAATTGCCGCCGGATCGGCAACAAAGGCCATATGCGTGCAGCCAAGCTCCACACGAAAATCCGCCTCTTGCGGGCCGCCACAGGCTGAGCCCGGAGCAACAACGCCATCCTGCCGCGACCAAAGGGCAATCGTCGGAACGGGCGGCTTGACATGGGGCTGCGCCTCAATCGGCGGAGCATCAACACTGTGCCCGGCCACCCATTGATACAGCCGCCACGCATTATTGGCCCGCAGCCCGCCCGAAAATGGGCTGCCCAGTGTGACCACCTTGGCGACGCGGTGCGGCGCGAATTTGGCATATTCGCGCGCCAATATCCCGCCCAGGCTCCAGCCCACGATCGTTACCGGCGCGTTGATTTTCAAGGCATCGATGCGCGCATCAATGCGGTGCAATATGTCTGCTTTTACGCCAAGATTGCGGCCAAGGCCCCAGCCATGCGAACAAAAGCCAGCGGCATTCAGCGATCGCCGCAAACGGGCCGTGGCAACATCATTGGCCAAAAATCCCGGAAGCACGAGCACGGGCCTGCCATCCCCCTGCACGCCTGTCGGCACCGCAGGAGCAAAGCTGGCCCGGGCGCGCATGGCAACAAAGGAACCCGCCTCACGCATCAGCAGCGGCAGCGCCGGCGGAACCAGCGCTAGGGTCGGAGAATCAGGTGCGGACAGGCTGGACATCGCGCCAGCCTATGCGTCGACGATGATTTATGGAAGATTTATGACATCGGCCGAATTTGGGTCAGGACCTATTCCCCGTCTGCCGGGCTTAACGGCGTGTTCGCGCCCTTGCCCTGCGCATCGGTGGGCGCAGCAGGGGTCACTGCCGCCGGAGGAGGCATGGCCACCGGCAACTGCATGACGCTTTGGGCCAACCGGTCAAGCGCGCGGTGCACGGCAATCGCCTGATTTGCCGTGGCGATCCAGTCCCCTGCCTTCACCGCGCCGGGAAGTTTGCGAATCTTTGCGCTGGCCTCGACAATTTCGCCCGCGATAATATGCTTGCGGATTGTCGCTATTGCTGCCTGCGATGCCGTTTGCGCGACGGGGCCAGAGCGGATCACGAACAGGCCGTTCAATTCATGTTCGATACGATCCCAAGCCGTCCCATCGGGCAGCACCAGTTCCGCCGAAATCGCGTCGAAGGATGCAAGCAGGGCAGCATTGGAAATAGGCTGGCGCGCGCCATTGGCAATAACTGCCAGCAATTGCGGCTGTGTCTGACCAAAACGCGCCTGCAGGCTGCCGCCAAGGTCGCGCAGCGAACGCCCCGTCTCAATCGCCCGGCGCACCTGCATCAACAATAATTTGGTTTCCGCCTGACCTGCATCCTGCTGCAGGATGATGGGCGAGGCAAAGGCAGGCGCAGCAAAATCGGCACTGGCAGCAGGAACGCCATCATCAACCGGGGGAACGGCAGGTTTCTCGTTCAGCGTCCCCATAGCGCCATTCGATGTGAGCCAGGCAAAACCGCCTGCGCCTGCCAGCAGGGCCAGCACGATAATGCCCAACAGCGCACGCCAGCTCATGATTTTTCCTTCATCATCAGCGCGGGGTTAGCGCACTGGGCGAGTGCAGACAACAGGGCCGCGTCAGATGGGCTGGTGGCAACAGCCACTGCCCGCCAGCCACTGCCTGCCGCCTCGGCAATTGCCTTCGAAAAAGCTGCAATCTTCAATTTGCTCCTGTCGAGTTCCAGTCGCGCGATGCTTTCGGCAAACAGCGCTGCCGCGCGCGGGGAATGCAGGGCAACGGCGTCAACCGAACCGATTATCTCCCGCCCATCAGGGGGCAGGGCAAGCGGCTGCGAGGCGTAGACGGGGATGATATCCATAGACATCGGTGCAGCATCGATTGCCCGATGATCCTCGCCTGCCAGCCAGAGCAGGCGGCGGTAGCCTGCATTTGCCGCCGCAGCCGCTGAGGCCGCGCCATCGCTGGTTCCGATATGGGCCACATCTAGGCCTGCGGCCTTGGCCGCAGTCGCAGTCCGATCTCCCACGCAAAAAGCGGGCAGGGACCGCAGCTGGTCGAGCCCAGGCCCTGCATGGCGCACGGCATTGGCACTGGTCAGCAGCAAGGCATCATGCCCCCCCGATTCCGGCAGCCGCCAGTCTAGCGGCGCAACCGCAAAAAAGGGCAACAACACTGGGTCAAGTCCCGCGGCCCGCGCCCGCGCCGCACTGGCGCTCGCGCCGGGTTCCGGCCGGATGATCAGCAGCCTCATCCGCCAAACATGGCTTTCAGCGCGGGGCTGGCCTTTGCCAGCAGCAATGTTGCCAGCTCTTGCGCCGCAGCTTCGCCTTCGTCGCGCGGGCAGGCAATGCCATGGCGGTGCCGCTCGCTGCCATCTTCCAAAAGCAGTTCCGCCTCCAGCACCATGGCCCCATCGTCATCGATATGGGCATAGGCTGCGACGGGAGAGTGGCAATTGCCGCCCAGCGCCGCAAGGAAGGCACGTTCGGCCATCACGCATTCAAAGGTATCGGGATGGTTGACCGGCACAAGCAGCGCCTGAATGTCCATTCGCGAGGCAAGGCAATCAATGCCAACCGCACCCTGCGATGCGGCGGGCAGCATCTCACTACCGCAAATTGGCGCGCCCGTGTCGGCCATGCCGAGCCGATCAAGACCTGCCGCAGCCAGCAGAGTCGCGTCAAATTCACCCGCCGCGATCTTGGCGAGCCGCGTGGCGACATTGCCGCGAATCATTGCGGTGCGCAGGTCAGGGCGGATTGCCTTCAACTGGGCAGCACGGCGCGGGCTGGATGTGCCAACGTGCGCATTTGGGGGCAGTGCCGCAATCGAAGCTGCCCCAATCAGCCGGTCGCGCACGTCGGCGCGGGGCAGCATCGCAGCAATGACAAAGCTTTCGTGACGCAGCGTCTCCACATCTTTCATCGAATGCACAGCGATATCGATTTCGTCCTCGATCAGCGCGCGTTCCAGCTCCTTTGTCCACAGCGCTTTGCCGCCAATTTCGGCCAGTGGCCTGTCCTGCACCTTGTCGCCCGATGACAGCATGGGGACAAGTATGACCTGAGCATCGCTCCAGCCATGGGCCGCCAGCAGCGCGGCCTTGGTCATTTCAGCCTGCGCCAGCGCCAGCGGAGAAGAGCGGGTGCCGATACGAAGCGGCCGTTGTTCGGTAATGGTCATCCTGCTTGTTCATAACGGCTTGCATCCCTAAGGCAAATCCCATGGCAATCATCCTTGGCCTTGAATCAAGTTGCGATGAGACCGCAGCAGCGCTGGTGACATCAGACCGGCGCATTTTGGCCCATGCGCTGGCAGGGCAGGAGGATCATCATCGCGCGTTTGGCGGGGTTGTGCCCGAAATCGCAGCGCGCGCCCATGCCGACATGATGACGCCGCTTGTCGAAGTCGCGCTGAAGGATGCGGGCCTCAGGCTGGATCAGGTCGATGCCATAGCCGCCACAGCGGGACCGGGGCTGATCGGCGGGGTCATGGTCGGGTTGGTCACGGCAAAGGCGCTTGCCATGGCCGCAGGCAAGCCGTTGATCGCCGTCAACCATCTTGAGGGCCATGCGCTATCGCCACGGCTGGTGGATGACAGCCTTGAATTTCCCTATTTGCTGCTGTTGGTGTCGGGCGGGCATTGTCAGTTGCTGCGCGTCAATGGCGTTGGCGACTATGACCGGCTGGCGACAACGATTGATGATGCCGTCGGTGAGGCTTTTGACAAAAGCGCCAAAATATTGGGGCTGGGTTTCCCCGGCGGGCCCGCGGTTGAGCGGGCGGCCAAGCTGGGCGATGCCAACGCCGTCCCGCTACCCCGGCCGCTAAAGGGTGCGAACGAGCCGCATTTCAGTTTCGCCGGGCTGAAAAGCGCAGTGCTGCGCGCCCATGAAAGCGCGCAATATCGGGCCGAGGATATCGCTGCATCTTTCCAGCAGGCAGTGACTGAGTGCCTTGAGGACCGGCTGAGTCACAGCCTTGCGCGTATGACACCCCCGGATGCGCTGGTGGTGGCAGGCGGCGTCGCGGCGAATGAGGCGATCCGCGCCATGCTGCACCGCGTTGCCGCACGCCATGCCATGCGTTTTGTCGCGCCGCCGCACTGGCTTTGCACCGACAATGGCGCGATGATCGCCTGGGCCGGGGCAGAGCGCTTTGCCGCCGGACTAACCGATACGCTGGACGTGGCGGCCCGCCCGCGCTGGCCGCTTGATCCCAAGGCGGAGGCCGTACGGGGCGCAGGGGTGCGGGCATGAGCATTGGCGTGATCGGTTCAGGGGCATGGGGCACCGCGCTTGCCAATGTCATGGCACAAAACCACGAAGATGTGCGGCTGTGGGCGCTGGAGCCAGACGTGGTCGCGGCAATCAACGGCGCGCATGAAAACAGCCGCTACCTCCCCGGCGTGCCGCTATCACCGCGCATCCATGCCACAACCGATTTTGCCGCCTTCGACGATTGCATCGCGCTGCTGCTGGTCACGCCGGCGCAGCATCTGCGCGCTACCCTCTCCAGGCTATATTGCTCCCCCGCCCCAATCCTGATCTGTGCCAAGGGGATTGAGGCCGAGACGCAGATGCTGATGTCAGATGTCGTTGCAGAGCTGCGCCCCGGGAATGTCGTTGCGGTGCTGTCTGGCCCCACCTTTGCGCATGAGGTCGCGGCGGGCAAGCCAACCGCGATCACGCTGGCATGCGAAAATCAGGCAATGGGGGCGCAGTTGATGCGCATGGTCGCTACCCCCAGTTTCCGTCCCTATTGGTCAGGCGATGTGGTGGGCGCAGAAATTGGCGGCGCTGTCAAAAATGTTCTCGCCATTGGCTGCGGCGTGGTTGACGGCGCAGGGCTTGGCCTGAATGCGCGTGCAGCGCTAATTGCGCGCGGCTTTGCCGAAATGCAGCGCTATGGTCTGGCACGCGGGGCGAAGGCGGAAACGCTCGCCGGATTATCAGGGCTGGGCGATCTTGTACTGACGTGCAATTCCGAAAACAGCCGCAATTTCTCGCTGGGCCGTGGCCTTGGCCAGGGGATCGCAGCAGCGCAATTGTTGAAGGATCGGCAGACGGTGGCCGAAGGCGCATCGACCGCGCCCGTGCTGATGCAGTCAGCCCAAAGCCTTGGCGTTGAGATGCCGATCACTGCAGCGGTCTGCGCCTTGCTGAATGGCAGCGCCACGGTCGGCGACGTCGTCGAAATGCTGCTATCGCGCCCATTGAAGGCCGAAAGGTGACAATGGCGATTTTGCGGGCTAAACCCCCGCATCGTTCCCGCAAACGGAGGGGAGTTTGACGGAAACCGCATCTGGTCCGGTCGATGCCGACATAAAGGCCCTTGCCAAAGGGGGCCGCACGAATGTTTTTGGATTTGTGCTGCGGCTGGCCGCACGCCTGCCCTTTCTGTTCATTGCAGGCCGCCTCTATGGACCAGAGGCGCTGGGCCGTTTTGCCTATGCCATATTGATCGTCGAATTTGCCGCCCAATTGGCGACGCTGGGGCTGCGACGCGGGCTGGCGGAGGCTTTGTCGCGCAAGGACCGCGACGATACCCATGTCGTCGCCGATGCCATGCTGGTGGGCATGATTGCCTCAGCAGTGGGCGCCGCAATCCTGATTGCAATCCCGCAAGTCATGTTTCCCAACAGCACGATCAACGGGCTGGACCGGTTTTTGCCGCTGACCATATTCACCATCGTTGGCACCGAAATTGCCCTTGCCGCGCTTGCCTATCGTTTTGATGTCGCCTCGACCGTCAGGGCGCGCGCCATTGTCGAGCCGTGGACGATCAGTATCGCGGCTGGGGCCCTGTTCTTCTATTCGGCCCGCGACGGCCTGATCTTAAGCTATGTGGCGTCGGTCGTTGCCGCCTTTTTTGCCGCGCTCTGGCCGCTTTGGCGCAGCTATGGCCTGCCTTGGGGGTGGAAGCCGCGGCCAGCAGCGCTCTATCAACTGGCCCGGCGCAACTTGCCGCTTGCCGCCGCCGATGCCGCCGAATGGGGCAGCAGGCGGCTTGACCTTGCGATACTTGGCCTGTTTGCCTCGCCCACAGTCGTCGGGATTTATTATGTCGCACAGCAAGTGGCCAGCCTGCCGCAAAAGCTGAAGACCAGTTTCGATCCTATTCTTGGCCCCGTGATTACCCGCAACCTCAAAGACCGCAACTATACAGAGATTGCCCGGCAAGTCGGGCAGGTCGGTTTCTGGATCATAGCCGCGCAGGCCGGGATTGCGCTGGCGCTTGGCATCCCCGGCGAAGGGGTAATGGGTCTGGTTGGGCCGGAATTTGTCGCAGGTACAGCAGCGCTCGCTTTCCTGCTGGCAGCAGAAGTTGTCGCCGCCACCGCCGTGGTCAGTGAAAGCGCGCTTGTCTACATGGCCCGGCACCGCAATCTGATGATCAGCCTTGCCATGCTGGCGCTGCAGGTGGTGCTAAGTCTCGCCTTGATTGCGCTGGTCCCGATGTTGCCGATCAAGCCCGAATATCACGGCGTTGCACAGGCTGCCGCCGTCGCCGCCGCGCTGATGCTTGCACTTGCCGCCGCCTCCTTTGCAAAGGCCGTGCTGCTTGCCAAATTGCTCAATGCACCGCTCAAAATATGGCGCTGGAGCATAACCCCCGCCATCGCCGCCGCAACGCTGGTGGGCATAGGCTTTACCTGGGTGCCTGAATGGGTGGAGCTGTCCATCGGCATCCCGGCAATTTTGGCCGTCTATCTGGCGCTGGTTTGGCGCTATGCCTTTGGGGCGGAGGACCGGGTGTTGTTCAAGCGGTGAACGCTGCTACCGGATCACCCCGATAGACTCGGGCGCAGGCACGCCATTTTCGCCGGTTGAATAATTTTCCGAGAGCCACACGCTGAACATCGGCGATTTCTTGTCCACACCGGCAGGCAACTTGATCAAGATCCATCCCGCAGGCCCCGCCAGTTTCGATGCCGGGAACAACGCCTTATACTCAGCCACGCTGATCGGGCCCGAACGGAATTTCCAGCCGCTTTTGGCATCGGTATAGGTGCCATTGCTGTTCACCGGATCATAGGCGCTCGCGCTGATATTGGTCAGGTCTGTCACCATCCACAGCGCGCTGTCAAAGGGCTTGCCATGGGCATCGGCATGGTGCGCCTCGAACGCGATAATATCCCATTTGGCAAGCTCGCCTGCAGGCAGCTTCAGCCCCTTTTCCAGCGCCGCCGCGCTGATCTTTCCGGCAACAAATTCGCGCACCCATGTGGTGTCGTAAAAATCCAGTGCCGTTGCCGAGCCATCGGGCGGGCCAGTAACCGCGCCCGTATTATATTTCTGATAGCTATGCGCAGGCTTGCTTGACCATTCGATGCTTTGCGCAAGCGCGGGGTTGGCCAACGACAGGGTGAACAAAAAGGCAAGTGAACGGATCATAGGACAGCTCCTTTTTTTTTGACGCTTTACCGCAATTGAGGGAATGCGGTCAAATCTGCGCGCGCCCATTTGGCGGGCAAGAATGTGCGCAGGATGGAAAGCAAAACTGACCCAAGTTGAGAGCTGCCATTGCGTCTGAAATATCGTCAAACCGTTCCAATCCATCGTCCAACGGTTCGTCGCATTTTTCATGCCTTGGGTGCGCGCATGGCGGCGCGGGGAAGAGCAGGTCGCAGGCCCACTTAGCTCATAGGGCAG
>CAZNEO010000031.1:0-29852 GCA_964572205.1 uncultured Sphingorhabdus sp. | reverse complement strand
TGCCGGACAACCCCTGCTGGCAGGCAACAGCGCAACGTCCCTGGTTGCGCTTTCCCTTTCGGCCGATGATGTTGCTGCGGCCGACGCAGGCAGCGCCAATGGGAACATGCTGGCGCTGGCAACGCAGCGCGGAACCGAGCAGGCATGGGCCGCCATCGCCAATGCACAGGCACTACACACAGCTTCCGCGCGCGCGCAGGATGCCGCTGCCTCAGCCCGACATGAAGGCGCAAGCGCCGCACGCGATGCGGTGAGTGAAATCGATCTTGACCGCGAGGCGGCAGACTTGCTGCGTTTTCAGCAAGCCTATGAGGCCGCTGCCCGCACCATCCAGGTTGCCCGCGAAACGATGCAATCGGTGCTCAACATCTTCTGATCGGACAGGCCATGATCAATGCAACCGGAAACCGGATGACCCGGGAAATTCAGCGCCAGTCAAGGCTGGCCAATGATCTTGCCGCCACGCAGGTGCAGGTATCAACCGGCAAGCGTCTGGCCCGCGCATCGGACGATGCGACTGCCTCAGCGCGCATTGCCACGATCCGCACCGCGCAAGCCAATGAGACTGCGTGGGCACGCAATGTCACGCTCGGCATCTCGCTGAATACACAAGCCGATACGGTGATGGCTTCGGTGTCGGATCTTCTGGCACGCGGCAAGGAATTGGCCCTTGCAGCTGCCAATCCGTCGGCAAATGCTGCTGACAAGGCCTCCATCCAATTGGAGCTGAATGCACTGGCCGACGACATCGACAGTCTGGCGGCAACAACATCGTGGCGAGGCGACCCGCTTTTTGCGGCGGGCAATCCAACCGTGATGCGCTTTGGCGAACGGACAGACTTTGCTCCCGTCCCGGCGCGCTCGGCGCTTTTCGATGTGGGCGGGCAATCGGTGGCGCAGCATGTGCGGTCTGGATCGATAGCTGGAATTGATGTCGCCATCAACCATGTTGCCAACGGCCGCGGGCTGATTGGCATTGCCGCTGCCAGGCTTGACCGGCTGCGCGAAACACAGGCGGCCAATGCGATTACACTGTCGGCGGAGCGTTCCATATTGGAGGATACCGACCTGACCAGCGCGATTGCCCGGCTGAATAGCCAGACGATCACGCTCGAAGCCGCGCAGGCCGCCTTTGCCCGTATCAACCGGCGCACAATGATGGATATTATTGGCTAGGGCTACGCAATTTCCGGGCCATCTCGCCGTTAACCAGAAACAGGCGTCCGCGCCATGTCACTATCTTGCCCCGGAGAGTTTTGCGCATGTTCCCGATTATCGGCATCATCGTCCTGATTGTGATGGTTTTTGGCGGCTTTGCCTTGACCGGAGGCAATCTGGGGCCAGTCATGCACGCCTTGCCGCATGAGATGCTGATCATCGGCGGCGCGGGCATGGGCGCGCTGATTATCGGCAATTCTGGCAAAGAGTTGAAGGCGCTGGGCGGCGGGCTGGCGCGCGTATTCAAAGGGCCGCAATATGGCAAGCAGGATTATCTCGACTGCATTTTCCTGGTGTCCAAACTGATGAAGATGCTGCGCACTGAAGGGCCAGTGGCGCTCGAACCACATATCGAAAGCCCGCAAGATTCCGCGCTGTTCAGCGAGTATCCGCGGCTGATGAAGGACCATACGCTGATCCATCTGATCTGCGACACATTGCGGCTGGTAGTGGTATCGTCGGGTACGCTTGATACCCATGCGGTCGAAGACGTCATGGACAATGCGATCAAGAACCATCACCACCATGCCATAAAGCCCGCCGAGGGATTGCAGGGCCTGGCCGATGCCCTGCCAGCTCTTGGCATTGTGGCAGCGGTTCTGGGTGTCGTCAAAACCATGGGTTCAATCGACAAGCCGCCAGAAATATTGGGGGCGATGATCGGCTCTGCACTTGTCGGCACATTCCTGGGGGTGCTCTTGGCCTATGGGCTGGTTGGCCCATTTGCCAATCGCGCCAAGCAGATCGTCGAAGGCGATGCAGCCATCTATCAGACGGTCAAACAGATCATCATTGCGTCGCTGCACGGCCATCCACAGCCGCTGGTAATCGAGGCTGCCCGGTCGGGAATTGAACATTCAAACCAGCCAAGCTTTGCCGAAGTGTTTGACGGAATAAGGGGCAAATAATGCCGGCCAAACCAAACGAAGCAGTTCGTCCGATCATCGTCAAGAAAGTCATTGAAGCGGCGCATGGTGGCCACCATGGCGGCGCATGGAAGGTTGCCTACGCCGATTTTGTAACCGCCATGATGGCCTTTTTCCTGCTGATGTGGCTGCTCGGCGCAACCACCGAGAAGCAGCGCAAGGCGCTTGCGGACTATTTCGCGCCAACATTGGTGCAGACCAAGCAGGAGAGTGCCGGTTCCAACGGCTTTTTCGGCGGCGATTCTATTGTGTCGGTGGACAATTATCCCAACCGGGCCGGGCAGACAGGGACCAAGGCAATCACCATTCCGCGCGATGCCGTGGGCGGACCGAAGGAATCCTCGGGGCGCGCCGAACAGCAAAAGGCGTTCGAGGCATTGAAACGGACGCTGGAAAAGCGGCTGAAATCCAGCAAGGAGCTGCGCCGTTTTGCCAAGAATATTCGCTTTACTGACACACGGGCAGGTTTACGCATCGAACTGGTCGATGAGGCCGACTTTACCATGTTCATTTCGGGGACAAACCGCATGACGCCCGATGCGATCCTGCTTATGACGCAAGTTGCGGCGCTGGTGCGTGATACCGACAATGGCCTTATCATCCGCGGGCATACCGACGCCGCGCAATATGGCAAGGACAAGAGCATGAACAATTGGCGCCTGTCCGCCGACCGGGCAGAAGCCACGCGTGCATTCCTCGTTTCGCGGGGGGTCGGCGCCTCGCGTATCATGAGGCTTGAGGGCGTAGCCGACCGCGAACCCTATATTCCACGAGACGTCTTTGACCCGCGCAATCGTCGCATGTCGATCACGCTGGGCTGGAACAGCCGCCGATAATCTCTCCAAAACGGAGACGACTGTCGCCATATTTTAGCTTAACCATCCAAATCGGATTTAACAATGTTTTTTCAATACTTTGCCTGACACAGCGCAAGAAGTTGTTAACCAAATCCGGCAATTTATCGACCATCGAGCAATGGCTGCTTGGGGGCAAAAATGGACGCTTCAACAACGCAAGATGCAATAGCACAACTGATCATCGGCAACAGCGAGCCGACGCAGAGGCTGCGCGCGATGATTGCCCGGATCGCAAATTCCGACGTTTCGGTGATGCTGTCTGGCCCGTCAGGATCTGGCAAGGAGCTAGTGGCGCAGGCCATCCATGTCGCCAGTCCGCGCTGTCACCGAAACTTCGTCCCGGTCAATTGCGGTGCCATCCCTAATGAGTTGATTGAAAGCGAATTGTTTGGCCATGAAAAAGGCAGCTTTACTGGTGCCCATGCCCGCCGCATTGGCCATTTTGAAACGGCCGACAAGGGCACGCTGTTCCTTGATGAAATCGGCGATATGCGGTTCGATATGCAGGTCAAATTGTTGCGTGTTCTGGAAGAGCGCAAGGTGACGAGAGTTGGCGCGTCGACGGCGACTGCTGTTGACTTGCGAGTGATTTCCGCCACACATCAGGATATTGACCTTGCCATGGCCAATGGTCGTTTCCGCGAAGACCTGTTTTTCAGGCTAGGCGTTGTCATCGTGCGTGTGCCGGATCTCGCTAGCCGGGTTGATGACATCGCGGCGCTGATCGCGCATTTCCAAAAGGGCAAGCGGGCGGGCAGCATCGCCCGGTTTGACGAAAGTGGTCTCGCGCGGCTGATGGCGCATGGCTGGCCTGGCAATGTCCGCGAACTCAGAAATTTTGTTGAGCGTGCAGGCGTTTTGATGGGCGGCGAGACACTGGGTGCGGCACAAGTCGAGGAGCTATTAAGCAACGCCGTTCCGCGCGAGACACTGGCAACAACGACGCCTTCGAAGCAGAATCCGATGCGCCAGCCCATTGACCTGAAACAGGAAATCGAAAGCATCGAGCTGGAACGTATCCACACCGCGCTTGATCTGGCCGACGGCATCATTTCCGAGGCAGCGCGGCTATTGACTCTGAAACGCACCACATTGATCGAAAAGATGCGTAAATATGGGTTGCAAGCTGCGGCCTGAATGGAAACTCACCACCGCACCGCCATCAGTAGCGATGTCAACCTGCGGCGATGTCCCGCCATGCCATCGACACTGATTCCACCGCAGAATGCAATTCGCCAATGCGGTCAATATTGCCACTCGAAACGCACGCCTCCAGTTCGTCGGCTACGGCGGCATATACCGATGCGAGCATCATTGCAGTATCGCCTCCACGGGTGAAATCGAGACCCGATCGCAGGGCAACAATGATTGCGCGCGCACGGTGAACATGGGGGTTGGTTCTCAGCGGCTGATCCAAGCGCGCTGACGCCGCCATTATGTCGATACAGGTCAATAGCTCGTCATATAAAATGGCGACCAGCATGTGTGGGTCGGCGCTTTCCACCCTGCTGGCGATATCCATCGCGCGATAATGCGCGCTGGCCCGGCCATGGCCGACATGGGGAGCGGAGCCGCTCACTGCTCGTTCGACCATAATTTGATTTGCTGTTCAAGGTAGCTTTGCGTGGCCTTCAGCGCTCCGATCCGCGCGTCAAGTGAGCCATATTGCTTCTCCAGCCGCGCCCGATAGGCTTCTTCACGAATCTCGATCTTCTCGCGATTTTTTGCAATCTCGCGCGCCTCTGCCTGCAGAGCCTTAGAAAGCCGGTCAAGCGTCCCTTCCGGTGCGTTGGCGGCATCGCGCAAGCCATCCAGCGCCACAGCTATACCCGGATCGGTCAGGGCAGTGTGCGCGCTGTCGCGCCGCGGATTGAACAGTGCCTCAACGGCATCCGGATTGTCACGCAGCGCGCTTTCCAACCGCGCACTATTTACCGTCAATGTGCCATCCCGGTTGGTGGCAACGCCGATATCCCCAAGCTTGCTGATTGTCGGATCGCTGGTCAGGATCGTGCCGACAAAAGCGGATAATTGCCGATCAATCGCCCTAAGCGCGGTTGAACCGCCAGCATTTTTCTGCGCGTCTTTCACGCTTTGCTTCAGCTGGTTGAATACTGCGACAAAGTCGGTGACGGCGGCCCTAAGCGCTTCGGTTGGGCGGGTAGCCCCGATAGAAACCAGGACGCCAGGCTCTGCTTTTTTTAGCGTAATCTGCATTCCCGGAATGACATCATTGATGCTGTTGGATGGCCGCGAATAGGGAATGCCATCGACTTTGATCAGCGCATCAGCGGCTGGTTGCGCCAATGTCATGGCTCCGCCGCTGCCATAGGTAAATTGCGATAAAGCCGGATCAGACCCGCTATCGGCGGTCAGGGTGAAAGCCTGGGCTGCACCAACCCCGCCTTTTAACAGCAGGCGCACCTGGCCATTATCGGCGCTTATACTGGCACGAACGCCGCTGCCGCTGGCGTTGATCGCGTCGGCAAGGCCGGTGAGGGAATTGTTGCTGGCATCGATGGCAATGGCATAGCTGGTTGCGCCAACATTCAATGTCATATTGCCAAGGCCAACCGGATCCGATGCTGAGCTGCGCAGAGCCGAATAGACCGTCTGGCTACTCGCCAGCGCCTCTATCTCGATTGTCCCTGTATAGCTGCCAAGCGCTGCGCCAGGCAGCGCGGTTGCGCCAAGTCGTGTGGCGTCGGAAAGAGCAGGCTGGCTGCTGATCGTGCCATCGCTGATCAGCTGTTCCAGTGCATTCGCAAAACCGTCCAGGTCCGCCCGGGCCTTCGCCACTGCGCTAATCTTTGCCTGCGCCGCATTTGCCAGCGCCTCAATCCGCGCGATCTTGGGCGTGCGCGATGCGCTCGCAAGGTCGGCGACAAGCTGGCTGACGTTGATGCCCGATCCTGACCCCAGGCTGTTGACGATTGAAGTAAGCATGGGCACTGATCCTCTTGCCCCTGTTTACGACCAAAGCTCCGCTGCCTTTAACGCATGATCCCATCAAATGGCCCCGACAGGCTGAAGCCTATGGTCGCCGAACAACTGCTCAAAGGTGACAATCTACCCCTAGAAACGCAGTTTTTCTGTTACCTTTTGTCACCTTTGAAAGACGGCGCGGGAGGCGCAGTGGGCTACCCATCGGGCCGCCGGAAGAGAATACGATGTCAAAGAACAGGCCTTCACGGCAGAAAGAACATAATAGCAACAAATGCACTTTGTCAATCGGCTCGCAGCGCACAGCAGTGCTTGCCGTTCCATGGTCCTGCAGGGGTTGTGGGGATTCGATCGAAGCCCAATATTCAATTGAATCCCCACAGCCCTTAGCCCGTGCGCCGCCCATCTGCGTCGAACCGCTTGCCCGCCGGAACCTCGACCTGTGGCTGCGTCCGGCCCTCTGCAAGAGCGCGTTCCAGCTGGAGCACAAAGGCAAGAATCGCAGCCACAGCGACATAAAGATCCTCGCTAATCGCTCTGCCAGCCCGCGAGGTGAAATAGATGGCGCGGGTGAGTTGTGGATATTCGAGCGTCGGAACATCGCGTTCGATGGCCAGCGCCTTTATGGCAAGCGCGATGTCCCCTCTTCCACGCGCGGCCACCACCGGCGCAAAATCAATGCCGGGCCGATAGCGCAGCGCAACGGCAAAATGGGTCGGATTGGTTAGGATGACCGTAGCCTCGCTAACCGCCTTGCGCGCAGAACCGGTCAGCATATCCTGTGCCCGGGCGCGCCTTGCCATTTTCATTTCAGGAGAGCCTTCGCTCTGTTTCAGTTCGTCCTTAAGCTCCTGATCGGACATCATCAGCCGTTTGCGGCGCTGGAAAATCTGGACTGGCACATCAACAGCCGCAATCAGCAGCAAACCTAACGCAAGCGCAAGGAACGCGCTGGCTATCGCCTGCCCTGTCCGCATTGCCGCCAGATGCAAGTCCACTGACGCCAGCCCCATGATCGCAGGCAGTTCGCGCGCCATCACCCAATAGCCTATGCCGCCCAGGACGCCAATCTTGGCCACGGCTTTGGCCAGTTCGATTGCTCCTTGTATCCCGAACATTCGCTTCATCCCCGCCAGGGGATCGATACGACTGCCCTTGAAAGCCATCGCGCTGCTGCGCCAGCCAAGACTGCCGATCAACGCTGGACTGGCAATGGCAACGACCAGCGTCAGGAGCATCAGGCTGAAAAATGGCAAGCCGATTTCAAGGGCAACCCGACTTGCATTTTCGGCGGGCGCAAAGCTGCGATGGTCGCTCGCCGTCAGCTGCAGCCCGGTTCGCAGCAATTGCTGGCTGGCGCTGAAAAACCAGCCACCGGCGAGGTACAGCCATCCCGCTGCCACTGCCATCATGGTCGCAGTAGCCAGTTCTTTCGACACCAGCACGTCACCATTTTTTGCTGCATCGGCCTTTTTCTTGGCTGTCGGCAGATGCTTTTTCTGGTCCTTGTCCGCTCCCTCAGCCATTGCCTAACGCCTGACTATGCCATCAACGCCAATGGCTTCGGCATTGTCGAGCGTGTGGCGCAAGGTTGCCATGATCGTCTCTGCCATGACTGGCGTCGCCATTGCCAACAACACAACACCGGCCAGCAATGTTGCTGGCAAGCCCACGGCAAACAGGTTCAGCGTTGGAGCAGAACGGGCAATCATGCCCATCATGATCTGCACCATAATCAACGCACACCCGACCGGCAGCGCGATTGAAAGCCCAGCCGCGAATAGCAGCCCGCCGAAATGGGCAATCCCCAAAAATGTTTCCGTTGAAAGCCACGCATTACCCGGCGGCAGCGCGGCATAGCTATCAACTATGATACCAACCAGCGCCAGATGACCGTCGGTTGCCAGCAACAGGAACGTGGCCAGCATCGACAGATATTGACCAATGGCAGGGCTCATTTGACCATTGGCCGGATCGGCGACCGCGGCAAAGGCAATACCCATCGCGCTGCTAATCGCTTCGCCTGCGAGCAAAGCCGCAGCAAAGCCAATTTGCAAGGCAAAGCCGATGGCCAATCCTGCAATCACCTCCGCAATGATCAGCATCATGCCGGGAAGTGAAATTATGCCTGCTGCAGGAACCGCCATGCCCGACGCGGTTGCAGCGGGAATACCCACCGCCAACGCAAGCACCAGCCGCAGTTGCACTGGCACATTGGCAGTGCCGAAAAGCGGCGCGGCGAGAAATGCCGCGCCCGGCCGGATCATCGCCAGCATCCACAGTTGCAACTGCGCCTCGACATTAGGGAGCAAGAAGCCGTCCATCAGCCAACCAGATGTGGCAATTGTGCGAAGATTTCCCGGGTGAAATCTGTCAGAAGCATCATGATGGTGCTACCGAACAAGGCGAGACACAGGCCGACAAGCACCAGCTTTGGCACAAAACTCAGCGTTGCCTCATTGATCGAGGTTGCAGCCTGCACCATGCCCAGAATCACCCCTGCAACCAGTGCTGGAACAAGGATCGGAGCCGAACCGAGCGCGAGGATCCACAGTGCCTGTTGCGCAATCCCTATGAAATAGCCCGCTTCCATGTCAGCTGACCACAAAGGAAGAGGCCAACGACCCCATAGTGAGCGCCCAGCCATCGACGAGAACGAATAGCAATAGCTTGAAGGGCATAGAGATGATCGTCGGCGACAGCATCATCATGCCCAGAGCCATCAGCGACGAGGCAATGATCAGGTCAATGATCAGAAATGGCAGGAATATCAAAAAGCCAATCTGGAACGCTGTTTTCAACTCGCTGGTCACAAAGGCGGGAAGGAGGATGGAGAAGGGCACATCGGATGGGCTTTCCATTGCAGGAGCCTTGGCAATTTTTGCAAAGAGCGCGATGTCGGCCTCTCGCGTCTGCGCGATCATGAAACCGTGCAGCGCGTTGCCCGATATCTTTACAGCCTCTTCAAGGCTGATTGCCTCCTGGCCATAAGGTTCAATGGCTGCGCGGTTTATCTCGCTGAATACGGGCTGCATCACGAAAAGCGACAGGAACAGGCTTAACCCGACCAGCACTTGATTGGGCGGTGTTTGTTGCAGGCCAAGCGCCTGGCGCAGGATGGAAAGGACAATGATGATCCGCGTAAAGCTGGTCATCATCAGGATGAGCGATGGCAGAACCGTCAGCAATCCCATCAGCAGCAGGATTTGCAGTGACAGCGACAGGGGGCGGCCATCGCCTGCAATCTCGCCCATCGCCCGGTCGAGGCCGCCATAGCTTTGTGCCAGCGCGATGTCAGGCAGGATCAGGGCTCCCAGGAAAAAGGCCGCCGTCAGGATAGATTTAGCCTGCATGAAAATCACCCTCATCCACTGACTGGATTCCATCATCGGCCAAAAGGGTAATGGCGCTGCGCGACACCGCGACCAGCAAGTGCCGCCCGCCAAAATTGACCACGGCAAGCTTTCCTCCCGTGCCCATCGGCAAGACATCGACGATGTTGGCAGCGCGATGTTTTTGCGGTGAAAGTGGCATGCCCAGCTGAACGCGCCGCCAAAGCCATAGCGATCCCCATGCCAGACCACCGACAAGCGGTATAAGCAAGGCAAGTCGCAGCAGATATTCCAGCATCACAGCCTCCGCTCCACGCCGGCAAGTCCGCGCACAGGCGCAACGATTTCCATAACGCGAATGCCATAACGGCCTTCGACCGCGACGACTTCACCCTTGGCGACCAATGTTCCGTTGGCGAAAATATCAAGCAGGTCATTTGCCTGCCGGTCCAATTCGATCACGCTGCCTTCGTTCAGGCTCAACAGTTCTGAAAGGGTCAGCGAAGCAGATCCCACTTCTACCGAAACGCGCAGCGACACGCCTGCGAGCATATCAAAATTCTGTTCTGCTCGTGCGCCGGGACTGGCAGCTCGCGTTTCGGTTTTCGGGGCTTCAGTCATATCGCTCATGAAAAAAATCCTTCCTGCATCTTTTCGATTTTTATCGCGGCCCGGCCATTGGCCTCACCGATATTGCCAAGCGCAAACTGACGGCCTGCGACTGTAACCGGCACATGTTGCGGCAACAGCAGCGGAATGATGTCGCCGGGCCTCAACGATAGCAGCCGAGCGAAGCTGATTTCCGGACGGGCAAAAATCGTCCGCACCGGCAGGCGTATATTCAATGCCGCTGCATTGAGCTTGGCGCTCCAGTCCGCATCGGCTTTCTGGGGAATTCCTGCCCTTTCCGTACCATCGCTGCCAACGGCGCTGCGCAACAGTGCGAGGGGGAAAAGCAGCTGGATATCGCCTGCCGCAAAGGGAGCGCCGGACAAGCTGAATGGCTGTATGACCACCGGGTCGCTACTCCGGCAAAAAGTCGTGCTGTGCGTCGCGAGGACAACGCCCTCAGCTTCAACCTGGATTGGTTCAATTATCGACCAAGCATTCTCGACAAGGTTGGCAAGCGCAGCGCCGATCCGATCGGCAAAACGCTGTTCTGACAATGTAAGTGCGTCACGCCAAGCGCCGGGTGCGCCGCTGCCACCATAATGGACGTCGACCATGCCAAGAAAGGCAGGCATGGAAATCGAAAACTGGGCCGTCAGTCTGCGTCCCAACCGCGCGGGAAACAAGACATGCTGGCCATTGCGTTCCAACCAGTCAGCATAGCTGCTGACCTCTGAAACCCCGGCATCGACAGTCACCGAGCTGTCACTCATGCCGCCAAAATATTTGGCCAGGCTGCTAGCGAGCATGTGCGATACCCGGCCCAGCGCCGGAAAAGCGCGGCCGTCATGCGAGGTGCGAACCAGACTGACGGTGCTCATTGGATCACCAGATTTGTAAAATAGACGCCATCAATGCCGCCAAAGCCTTCCTTTTCACGCAGCACATCATTGATTGCCTTGGTAAGCGCTTCGCGCAGCGCCAGTTTTCCGGCGGCTGTGGAAAGCACGACCGGGTCCTGTTCCGACAGTACCATCAACACGGCCGAACGGATCGGCACGGTCTGGCGCTTGATATTATTGATCAGCGTGCCGTCATAATAGGTGGCCAGACTGATGCCGATCTGCACAAAACCCGAACCATCCGCCAGATTTGCGGTGAAGCTTTGCTCAAGCGGATAATAGGTGATTTCAAAGCGTTTGGGGTCGACCTTGAAACGGTCATTGGGCACGGCGACAGTGCCGACTTTCAGTGGTGCGTCCTTTTCATCGCCGCCCTCAGCGGGAGCGGGTGGCTCGCTGCCCCTCTCAACAAGTTTTGGCAGGTGATTTTCCTTCTCTGCCGCCTTGTCGCCAAGCGGGCCGATGAAAAATGCTCCCGCGCCCGCTGCGCCTCCAAGAACGACAATACCGCCCAGCCCAAGCATTAATTTCTTTGCGATGCCTGCCTTAGCGGGCGGCGTCTCCTTCTTTTCCTTACTCATTGTCCTGTCCTTTCAGTTTTACGCAAACCTGCCGCTCTGCGCAGGCGCGGCGTTGTGGGTCGTCTGCTTTGCCGACCGCTCTTGGCGGCTGGGATAGGCATGGTGATGCGACTGACCGCCGGATGCCTGTTGGTCAGAGGAAGCGCCAACGTCGCTTCCTGCAACCCGAACGCCCTGTCCCCGCAATTCCTCAATCAGACGCGGCTGTGCTGCCGCCACTATCTGCGCTGCCTCGCTGTTCTGCGCGGAAAAATTTAGCTGCAGCCCGCCGTCCTGCGTCTCAACACGGACATCAAGCTGGCCAAGCTGCGCAGGCATCAGACGAAAGCTGAGCTCGCCTGTGTCATCCTGCACGGCGACGATTTCACGTGCGAGTTGGTCAAGCCACATATTGCCACGCGCCACATCCAGAACGCGCTCCGTTGTCATCAGAACAGCGTCGGCCGTTTGCGCAGTGGCAATGACCAGATCAGGCTGGCGAACAGGGGGCGGTATAAGGGGCGCGGGTCCTGGTTCGGGCAAGGTTATCGCAAAGGGCGCAGCTGCGGCTGGCTTGGCTTCAGTCTGGACGGCAAGTTTCGCCGTCACTTTCTCAGCGATAACCACTGATCGGTCCTGCGCCGACACCATAGACACTGCTGCCTTAGCGCGCATACCATCCGCATCGCCATCAAGGTCATCGGAGCGCATTCTGGACTTCGGCTGTGCTACCAGCTTCTGCGGCGGCAGAGGCGGGACGGCAGGCAGATCGACAAAAGGCGGCGGTATTTGTGCTGGCACATCAACGAACTTTGCCGGTGCATCTGCTGTTGGCTGCAAATGCTCCTCACCATCGCCTGATATCAGGGGGTCCGAGGGGCGATCGGGCATGGTTTGCGGCGGTTCTTTCAGCATTTGGGTGGCGACTGGCCAAACCAAATCTGCATCGGCGGCTCTGATTTCGATCGGCGCATCAGCCACGGGGATAGCATCAGGCAACGGCGTGGAAGGCTTGGTTAACTTCGCCTCTGCCACCGGCTGCGATGTCAACAACGCGCCAAAATCAATCTCGTCCGCCGCAGCCGGCAACGGCGAAAGCGCCTGCGGGAGCGCAATCGGAAGGGAGGAGGTGTAGGTGGATGGCGAAATCATCGTGCCGCTTTCTTACCAATAAATTTGGCTGGCTTTGCTTTATGGGGACGGTTCGCATCGGCCCGGCGCCCGGCCTCAGCGGCTTCGCGTTCGTCGGCCTGCATATGCAAACGGCTGGCACCTTCTTCCCTGCACCAGGCGGCACCACGCCTGACCTCGCACAGCTGGTGTTCATCTGCTGCGGCTTGCAGCGGTGCGGCCATGTCGGCCGTCGCCTGCGCCAGCCGCTCAGCCATTTCGCCCGCCGCTTTGAGTGATGCGCCGTCGACGATTCCCGATCCAGTGGCCACCTGCCTCCGCAAATCGTCGATCCGATCGCCGATCTGGGCTAGGGCCGCCAGCCGCTTTTCCGCCTGCGCCAGACGCTGTTGGGCAATATGATGTTCAACGCTGCGGACACGCAAAATGCGCCGCAACCGGGCCGCAGTGCCGCTCATGGCGCAAATCCCTCAATCAGGGCGCTGCGCGCAGCCGCCATTGGCACGATCTCATCAGGACCCTGCCCAAGGAAGCACAAAATGTCTTCGCGCCGTGCCATTGCTTCATCCAGCAAGGCATCATTGCCCGCTGTATAGGCGCCCATCAGGATTAGATCTCGGTTCTCTTCATAAGTCGACCAAAGCCGACGCAACTTGGCTGCGGCTGCCATGTGATCGGCGTCAGTGACATCAACCATCGTCCGCGACAGCGAGCGGGCAATGTCGATGGCCGGATAAACACCCTTTTCGGCAAGGGCGCGCGCCAAGAGGATATGGCCATCAACAATAGCGCGTGCCGCATCGACCACCGGATCGTCCATGTCGCCACCGTCGGCCAGCACAGTATAGAACGCCGTAATCGACCCGCCCGACATCCGGTCAACGCCTGCCCTTTCAACCAGGCCAGGGATCAGGCCAAGCGCGGATGGCGGATAGCCCTTCATAGTGGGCGGCTCCCCGAGCGACAACCCGATCTCCCGCTGCGCATGGGCTACGCGGGTCAAGCTGTCGATCATCAACAGCACGCGCTTTCCCTGCGCGCGAAAATATTCGGCTATGGCGGTTGCCCGCATCGCTGCACGCAGGCGCAGCAAGGGCGCATGATCGGCAGGTACAGCAACCACAATAGAGCGTTCGCGTACGCGAGGCGGCAATTTGGTCTCGACGAAATCGCTGACTTCGCGCGCACGTTCGCCGACCAGCCCGACCACCAGAACATCGCATTGTGCGCCCGACAGCATTTGCCCCATCAGGACCGATTTGCCGACGCCTGAGCCTGCAATAATGGCAACGCGCTGGCCCTCGCCAATCGTCAGGAGGCCGTTGACGGCACGCACGCCGATATCAAACGGCTTTGTCACACGGCCACGAGCCAGCGGGTTGCTGCGAATACCGGCAAGAGGCCAGCGATGGCAGCAGGCAGGCCGCATTGCACCATCAAGCGGCGCGCCTTGCGCATCGATTATGCGTCCCAGCAATGCGGGGCCACAATCAACCTCGCCGCCGCCATCATGCCGCTCTACGCGCGCGCCTGTGACAAGAGGCGCATTTTTTTCAAAAGGCATGACAAGGCTGCGCTGCCCATGAAAGCCGACAATTTCACCGTTGATGAAACCACTGCCTGCCTGCACCCGCACATTGGTGCCAAGCGGCAGCGGAAAGCCGGCAACTTCCAGCATCAAGCCTTCATGCGCGGCCAGTGTTCCGACATGGCGCGGCTCGACCGACGACAGGTCAACCCTGTCCACAAGCGCCTGTGTCAAGCGGGCATAGCGGCCGGTCATTGCCCATCCCCCAGCAATAAAGCTGCTTGCAACGCGTCAAGGTAACTGCTCCGGCCATGTTCGATCCAGCCCGCGCTGCCATCAATCCGCATCTCTCCGCGGGGCAGCATGGCATCGGCCACCACCGGGAGCGGCAGGACGGATCGATCAAGCAACGCCAGATCATCGGGGTTGAGCCGCAACGTGCGCGCTGCCTCGCAATCAACCATTACCGCCGCTGCCTTGCACGCCTGCTTTTCCAGCCATTGTGCGTCGATAGGGGCTGTTGCAACAATCTGGCAGGTAAGCTGGCAAACAGCGGCGGCAATAAGCTGCGCCAATTCATCAACCGAACCGTTCTGCATTGTATCGGATGCAGCAAGCAGCGACTGCAGCTTTTCGCGCTCTGCCGCGAATGCAACCTCCGCTGCGTCCCGCCCATGCTTCAGGCCAAGAGCATAGGCATCGACTGGCGGTTCGTCAGACAGTTCATGGCCAATGGGCTGGCCGAGCTCATGCAGCCGCGGGCGGAAAGGGGCGTGATTCGCCTGCGCTTGTGAGAGCGGCAAAATCTTTACATTGCCGTCACACATAGTCTTCGCCCTTTCCACTCAACATTATCGTGCCATCGGCAGCCAGCGCGCGCGCAACTGCAATGATCGAGCGTTGCGCTTCCTCCACATCGGCGCGTTTCACCGGTGGCATTTCGGCCATTTCATCGCGGATTGTTTCAGCTGCGCGGGCCGACATGGTAGCAAGGAACCGGTCAACCATTGCCGCCTCCGCGCCTTTCAAAGCGAGCGATAGCGCGGCGGCATCCACCGCGCGCAGAACGGTACCAAGACTCTTGGCATCCAGCTCGTTCAGATTTTCAAAGATGAACATCTCTTCCTCAATGCCTTCGGCAAGGAAGCGGTCCTTTTTCTTCACCGAGCGCAGGACGCGTTCGCCCATTGCCTTTGGCAGGCTGTTCACAATTTTCGCGGCGTCCGATTTTCCGCCAAGCTTCATCCCGCTCTTTGGACTTGATGCCGTCGTTGCCGTTGCCAGCAACACTTCAAGATCACGGATTGCATCCGCCGACACATGGGTCAGACGCGCCGCGCGGTAGACAAGTTCTGCGGCAAGCGACTCATCCAGCCCTTCGACCACGGCGGCGGCAATATCAGCATTCAGAACGGAAAGGATAATTGCGCCAACCTGCACATTTTCGCTGATTAGCAACTGGCGCAAGGCGGCGACATCCATCCAGCGCAACGCATCAAGCGCGGCGGCTCCGGACTGTGGAGCGATTGCAGTCAGCACATTGTCCGCGCGGACATTGCCAAGCGCGCTGTGCATGACCGAACGGATCCGGGTTTCGGTTCCAACCGCCAATGCCGATACCGAGCGGCTGCCCATTACGAACCGGTCCAGCGCCAGTTCAACATCGCCATCACTGGCGTTGGCCACATTGAACATCGCTGAACCCAGAATACGCACCTCGTCCGCGTCGAAATGCTTCAACACCGCCGCCGCTTCGTCCTCGTCCAGCAGCATGAGCAGGATGGCAGCCGCCATATCGCCTGTTATGGCGGGATCGGCTGGCAATTCTGTTTCGACATCTCCGGTCTCAGCCATTGGCTTTATCCAGCATCAACTGGCGCACCACCTGCGCGGCGCGGGCGCTGTCCTGGCGCACAAAATCGCGCACCAGCTTAGCGCGCGCTTCATAGCTCGGCGCGGCCTCAATCATGTCGAGCGTCACTGTGCCCGATGGAGGCGCGCCATCCTCAGCCGATGAATTTGGCGCAACGGCCAACAGTTGCGCCTCAAGCGCCGCGTCGTCTGCTGCGCGGCTTTCGGCGCGTGATTTGATCGCCTTCATTATCGGGCGGCCAATCAACAGAAACGCCAGAATAGCCGCAAGCAATGCGCCGCCCTGGCGAACCAATGGCCAGAACCAGGGCTGGTCCCACCATGGCACATCCACTGCCTTGGACTCGACAAAACGGCGCTGGCTGATGGCAACCACATCGCCACGCTCAGCATTAAAGCCGACCGCGCCCTTGACCAGATTTTCAATCGTCGCAAGTTCAGCCGCCGACAGTGCCTTGGTTCCCTTGGTATGGTCCAGCGCAACCGCGACTGACACCCGGTTAAGGCGGCCCTGTGGCTGGTGCGTAACGGAAATCTCGCGACCGTTATCAAATGTCCGGGCAAAATTTTCTGCCGTTTCACTTCCTCCCGGTCCGGGAACCTGCTGCGCATTCCCCGGTGTCGTGGCGATCTGAGCTGCTGCCGGTGGCTGGTTGGACAATGCACCCGGAATGCCGACAGCCTCAGGCGCTGAATTTGTGGAGCTGGACTTATTGCCCTCTTCGCTTCGGATGGCGCTATCATTTTCCGGATAAGTTTCGCGGGTCGCCTGACTTTCGGTCATATCAACGTCGGCGTGAACTTCGACGGAGAAATTACCCTGTCCGACCATAGGGGCCAGCAGCGCAACCAATGCCTGACGGTATCGCTCCTCCATTTGCATCTGCAATTGAAAGGTCCGGTTTTCGGAATTGACGCCCTGCTGCGACGACAGCAGCGCCCCGCTCTGGTCAATCACGGATACTTCAGCGGCTGCAAGCCCCGGCACCGATGACGCCACGAGGTGACGTATCGCCTGCACCTGCGCATCAGACAGCGAACGTCCATCCTGCAATGTCAGCATGACGGAGGCAGCAGCCGGCTTGTTTTCACGCACAAAGACCGATGGTTCTGCCATGGCAAGATGCACGCGTGCCGTTTTGACTGCGTCAATTGCCTCGATTGTGCGCGCCAGATCGGCCTCGCGGGCAGCGCGCAGCGTTTCACCTTCCACAGCGCGGCTCGATCCCATAGGCAATGATGCGATGAGGCTGTCACCTGTTGGTAGCGCCTTTGGCAGGCCCTGTCCTGCAAGAAGCATCCGTGCCTCGTGCAACCGGTCAGCATCGACCGACAGAGTGCCTGTTGCAGCGTCCAGCGTAAAGCCGATCCCGGATGATTGCAGCGCCTCGGCCACGGCGGCCTTGTCTGCCTCCGCAAGGCCGGCATAGAGCGGCGTCTGCGGTGCTGCCTGCAAAACAAACCAGGCCAAGGCCGCAATACCGACCGCTCCGGTCATCGCAAGCGTTGGCAAGGCACGCAGCACGGCTGGCTGTCGGGCAAAATTCTCAATGGCGGCAAACGGACGCCGGTTGGCAGGCGTCAGGGCATTTATGGGCGTTTGCGGGGCAAGGATTTGCTGGTCAGACATCGACTATACCGGCATGTTCATGATGTCGCGGTACGCCGACAGCAGCTTGTTGCGCACTTGGACGGTTGCCTCAAAACCCAAAGAAGCTTTTTGCCGTTCGACCATGACGGAGACGATGTCATGGGTGTCGCCCCGCTCATAAGCGGCAGAGATCTCCGAGGCCTTCGCTTGCTGCGCGCTCACTGCCTGCAATGCGTCGTTCATTGTTTTGCCAAACGAAACCGGCGAACCGGGCTGCGCGGCCGTATCGGGCGCACCGGCAACATCCCTTCCCGCCGCTCGCTGCAAAGCGGCATTCTGGTTCAATATGGCCGAGCGCATCTGCAACAGACGGCTTTGCTCGATCCCGTTCATTGGCAATTTCCCGCTCGATAGGCAGACGCCATTGTCTGCGCGGATTAATTAGCAAAGCGCGTGCCACATTGAATTTATATATGTATTACAGAATATTATTACACGCTTCACGCTGGGAAAAGAATTGCACGACGGTTTTTTGACTGGGCATGGCTAAAGCCGGATGGGCCGGCGTCGTTACAGCCTTTCGTGGCCGCTCCGTTCCGGAAGGCAGCCAGCCAGAAAGGAAGTAAGATGACTGTAATCAACACCAATGTGAGCGCGCTGCGCGCCCAGAACAGCTCGCGCGTCGCCAACAACATGCTTGGCACGGCAATGGAACGCCTGTCGAGCGGCAAGCGCATCAACAGCGCAAAAGACGACGCGGCAGGTCTCGCCATTTCAACGCGCATGGATGCAAAAGTGCGCGGGCTGAATCAGGCCATTCGCAACAGCAATGACGGCATTTCGCTTGCCCAGACCGCAGAAGGCGCGATGAGCGAAGTGTCGAACATTCTGATCCGGATGCGCGAACTTGCGGTGCAAGGCGCAAGTGGCACTGTTACTGACGATGACCGCGCCGCGATCCAGACTGAAGTCACAGCGCTGATTTCACAGATTGACGATATCGCGACCCGCACCGATTATAACGGCACGGCTTTGCTCGACGGCACCGCAGCGGTGGATGTTCAGACTGGCACCGACGATGGTCAGGTCGTTAATATCACCATCGGTGATATCCAGTCTGCTGGGCTGGGCGTCGACGGCGTTGACTTAAGCACGGCTGCGGGCGCGTCTGCAGCACTGGCCGATTTGGATACAGCCATCCAGACAGTCGCGGATGAACGCGCCAATCTTGGTGCACAGCAGAACCGTCTGGAAGCGACCGTCAACAATTTGACATCCACCGTCACCAATTTGACCGAGTCAAAATCGCGGATCGAGGATGCCGATTTCTCCGCAGAATCGACAAAGCTGGCGGCTGCGCAAATCCTGTCGCAGGCGTCAACCGCCATGCTGGCGCAGGCCAATCAGAGCCAGCAGGGCGTAATGAACCTGCTGCGCTAAGTCTAGAACCCGGCCTCAATCCAATTGGTCGCTATGAGGCTGTGTGGAAATGCCCCGGCAAATGCCGGGGCATTTCTGTATTCATCCAGCATCAACCCAGAGGCAGGACCTAGGGTCAGGATCTAGTAGGTGACAATCTTTACCTTCTGCCCGGTCTTTAACGTCGAGCTGCTGGTCATCCCGTTCAGCGCCAGGAAACGGTCGGTCTGGAAATTTTTATAGGCCATTCGTTCGGCGAGCGATGCAATGCTATCAGATTTGCCGACTGTGACCACCCGCACCTTCCGCGGTTTCACCGCGCTCGCCTCATTTTGCGAAATACGCGCAACGCTTTGATACATGCCCGTAAAGGGAGAAGAATTTGCCGGTGACACCGTCACGAAATGAAATGCCTGATCTGCGGCAAATTCATAGGCATAGACGATAACGCGGACCATGCCATTTTGCGACTGCACATCGGCCGAAGCGGTAAATGCAGGGATGCCGTTGACAGTCGTCTGGGTGATGGTGCCATAGTTGATTGTCTGCTTGTCGCCCGAGACCGCCTTAAACGCAGCATCCATATAGGCCCCACGATTGCCATTATAGGCAGCCGTCGTGAACAGGCCCTGCCCGCCGCTGCCATTAATGGAAACAGCCTGCGAACCGTTGCTCATCCCATATCCCGTCGGCACAGAAAATTTCAGCCTGAGATCGGGATGAATGAAATCCTGCCCGTCAATTACCCCTTCTTTGGGATCATCGTCATAAAGCATTCCGTTAATGGCCGCGAGATGCGCATCGGCATTGCGGAAAGTGGCCACTGGGTATCGTTTGGCGACATTGCCTGCGCGGACCACACGCTTTGCCGGATCGGGGTGGGTGCTGGCCCATTCGGGAATAGGCCCGCCATTTTGCCCGGCGGTTTTGGCATCAACCGCCGTTTGCAGCGCTAGCGAGCGCAGCATGTCAGACAATGCCGTGGGGTCATAACCAGCCGAGCTGAGATATTGTATGCCAAGATCATCGGCCTGTTCCTCTTGCCCGCGCGAATAGGACAGCGTCAAAAGCTGCGCCAGCGCACCTGAATATTCGCGCGCAAAACCGCCCAAAGCGCCCAATGGTCCGCCGACATCGCCCAGCACCGCGCCGCCAATAGTGCCAAGCACGCCCAATATGCCCGCGATGGTGGATTGCTGCTGCCGCTTTTTGCTATGACGTGCGGCAGTGTGGCCAACTTCATGGCCCAGCACGCCCGCCATTTCTGCCTCGCTGTTGCAAAGGGCGGCCAATTGCCGGGTGATATAGACATAGCCGCCATCAATGGCGAAGGCATTGTTGACCGGTGAATTCAGGAAGGTAACCGTAAAATCACTCTCCGCAGTCGCCAGGCCGGACTGCAGGGCAATTTTCTTGCCAACTCGCTCAACATAGGCGGTTTGCGGACTTTGATAGGCGCCACCAAATTCTTTCAGAATTTCCGGGTGATATTTTGCACCTGTTTCCTTTTCCTTTTGGGTAAAGGGTTTCGCCGAAGCCGGGGGCTTGGGCTTTTTGGCTGCCTCTACTCCCGCCGGGATTGTCGTCGATACGACCAGCATGGAGGCACCGAACGCCAGTAAAAGCTTGTTCCGCATAATTTTCCGCTCCTTCCACTTGGCAAGGGGATATCACAATCGCGCCGCTTGGCGCGTAAAATTTTGAAGCCGCGATTTCGCTATGACCAAAGTTCAGTTTAAGCTTCACTGAACGATCAGAAACGACCCATTTTCAGAAACTTCTCGTGGCGATTCTGACGCAGAGCCGCGCGGTCAAGCGGCTCCAGTTCCGCAAGATTAGCGCTAACTGCCTGTCCCAGATTTGCGATCGCCAGCGCAGGATCGCGGTGCGCGCCGCCGACAGGTTCGCGTATAATCTGGTCAATAACACCCAGTTTTTTGAGGTCTTCCGCTGTCATCCGCATGGCCTGCGCTGCTTCGGCTGCCTTGTCGTTTGTGCGCCACAGGATTGATGCACAGCCCTCTGGCGAGATGACAGAATATACCGCATGTTCAAACATCAGGATGCGATCAGCAGCAGCCAGCGCCACAGCGCCACCTGAACCACCCTCGCCGACTATGCAAGCGACGAGCGGAACGCCCAATGTCAGGCATTTTTCGGTGGAACGAGCAATGGCCTCGGCTTGGCCACGTTCCTCGGCCTGCACACCGGGGAAGGCGCCTGATGTGTCGACCAATGTGACCACTGGCAGGCGAAAACGATCCGCCAAATCCATCAGCCTTATGGCCTTGCGATAGCCTTCAGGCTTTCCCATGCCAAAATTGTGGCGCAACCGGCTTTCGGTATCATCGCCTTTTTCATGTCCAATTACCACGAGGCGGCGGTCGCCCATTCGGGCAAGCCCGCCCAATATCGCCTGATCGTCGGCAAAGCCCCGATCCCCTGCCAAGGGCATGAAATCATCAAACAGCGTCGCCACAAAATGTTTGAAATGCGGCCGTTCGGGATGCCGGGCCACTTGTGTTTTCTGCCAGGGTGTCAGCTTTGCATAAGTGTCAGCCAGCAGCTTGTCCGCCTTGGCACGCAGCTTGCCGACTTCGGCGGCCACATTTATCTCGCTTTCGTCGGCAGCCTCTTCCAGTTCGGCAATGCGCGATTCCAGTGCAGAGACTGGCTTTTCGAAGTCCAGATATACCGTCATGGCCGCGGCGATAGAGGCTGCGCGCTCCCCGGTCAACGCACCATGCGGGTTAGGGCCAGAACCTAACGCGCCAATGTGCGATTTGCCAGCGGGTGGCGCTTGTTCACCAATTCCACAAGCTTGCTGGAATCGACATGCGTGTAGATCTGCGTCGTTGCAATGTCGGCATGGCCCAACATCGCCTGCAGTGCGCGCAAATTTGCACCGCCTGCCAGCAAATGGGTGGCAAAGGCGTGGCGCAAGACATGCGGGCTGACCTTGGCAGGATCAATCCCGGATTCCGCTGCAAGCTCCCGGATGATCTGAAACAGGCGGATACGGCTGATGTGCACGTCGCCCTTGCCCGCCGCCTTGGCCGCACGCGATGGGAATAAATAGCGCGAATCCTTTGGCACAAAGGCATGCCAGGTCCCCACAGCTGCCCGGGCGCGATCAGAGATGGGAACCAGCCGTTCCTTGTCGCCCTTGCCCGTCAGGATGATGAAGGGCCGGTCACGCATCACCGACCCGCGCGGCAACGCCACCAATTCCGACGCACGCAACCCGGAGCCATAGAGAAGCTCAACCAGCGCAGACAGGCGGTAATCAAGCGGCGAAGGCTTTGGCCGGGCAAGCCGCGTTTCAATCGCTTTGAACAGGGCCTCGACTTCCGACTGGTCGAGTATCTTTGGCAGCCCGCGCATTTGCACTGGCCTTGGCAAGGCTGAGGATGGATTGTCCTGCCGAAAGCCCTCTTGCTCCAAGAACCCGAAAAAACCACGCAACGCCGCGGCCTTGCGGGCAACCGAACTGTTGGCAAGGGCACTCCAGCCTGCTGCCAGCATTTCGAGCGATTCTTTGGTGGCTACAGCCAATGCCCCGGCCAGCGCATCCGATGCCTGCGCAAGGTCGCTGCGATAGGCAAGTGCCGTGTTACGCGCCACGCCGCGCTCGGCAATCATCATTTCCATATAGCGGTCAACCAGCGCGCTGTCGGCATTAATGCCGGCTTCCAGCTTTTCCGGCAATGCAGGCCCCTCAGCCAAAGCTAACCGCTTCAGCCGCAAGCATCCGCGCCTCAGCCTCCAGGCCAACGGTACGCAGCGCAGCCACCATATGGTAGAGATGATGGGCAGGAACTTTCGTCCAGTCGGCTGCTTGCAGCCCAGCGGCAGCCAGCAGCACGACTGTGCCGCTTTCTCCGCGCGCGGCGGCGGCACGGATGGCTCTGCTCCATTTGCTTTCCTTGGCAATGTTGACTTCGATCTCTGAGGAAAAATCGGTCAACGTGCCGGGCGCAATCCGTCCAAGGCCAGCAAGACCCGCCGCCAACAAAGCAGATTTCTGATAGTTTTCGCTGTCATCATTGCCCTGGAAATCTTCCAACAGGCCCTGCTCTATCTGGTTCTGCCAATTGGGCGCACCAGCGGCCAGCACGCCCCAGGCAAGCGATCCTTCATCAACCAGGGGCAACCAGCGGGCCGCCTGACTGTCAAAGCCGCCAGTCATCATAGAAGCGATCAGCCGGTCGGCATCGCCGGCATTGCCTGATGTCGGCGCAATCAATGCCGCAGCGCGCGCCGTCAGCACCAGCATGGCACGGCGTTGCACATCCGTGGTGGCTGAATCCCAGAGGCTTTGCATCGCAGACAGTTTTACGCCGTCATCACCACCCACAAAGGCAGCGCGCACATCGGCCGCCTTAGCGCTGATATCATCGGCAATTTCGGGATCTTCCGCGGCCAGACTGTAGATATCAACCATTGCCCGGTTTGACAGAACGCCCAGCGCGGCCGCGCCTGTAGAAGTCGCCACGCGGGTCTTGATCGAAATCATTGGCAGTTGCGCTCGCCAGCCATCGACCTGCCGCCCCATATTCGCATACAGGCCTTCGGGCGGTTCAATTCCCGTCGCTTGCGCCATGCCGTGGCGCCAGTTGGTCATGGAATTGACGCCATCCCAATCGATTTTCACCGTGCGACGGCCATTTGTGCCTGCGCCTACCGCCTTTTCAGTAAGGAAATAGTCAACGCCCTTAACCCAGCCCTGATTGCGCACCTGGTTCAGAAGCGACGTTGCCCGCGCCTGCTCACCTGCCAGCGAGGCACAGATAGACCGCGATGTTCGCCATTCCGGGGTCTTGGTGCGGTCGGCCCCCGCATCAGCAAGCGGGCACATCCCGGCAAGGTCCGCATTGGCAAGGAAAATCGGCATCGATATTTCGAGCAGCCGGTTTGAATAGGCGCTGGCATCCACTTGCTGGATCAGCTGGCGCGCCACCACCGCATCCCCCATGCGCAAAATCAGCGCGGCGCGTTCAGCAACCCAGTCGGCACCATTAATATCGGCAGGCGTGTTGGTCCGGCTGGCAAGGGCTCTGCGGGTGATGATCGTTCCCCAGCGCGAGGCCAGTGGCCCTTTGATGCTGCGGGCACTGCTCAAAAGAAAGCTGCCCCTGACAGTCCCGAACGCAGTAACGGGCAGGCCGCCATTGGCCTCTGACATGATTCCGATCTGTTTGAGCGACCGGCGCGATGTCGGCGGGACGTCATAGCGGATTTCGGTGACCTCGTCTGCTTCCTCATCCTGCTTGTCATCGGCAGCTTCAGCGTTGGCCTTGGACGGAGCAGCGGCGCTATCCGATGCCGGCACGGCGGATTTGGGCACATCTGTGCCTTGTTTGGGCGTCGGTGCCTTGGGCGCAGGCGCAGCCGGTGGCGAAGGATCGCCAAAGCCAGGCGGCAGAAGCGATTCAGGCCCCTGCTGGCCCAACGCAGGCAAGGCAGCGACGACTACCAGCACGGCAGCACTTCCGGACAACAGCCATGGCAAACGCCGGTAACTCATAAACCTCCCTTGTTCCCACTCTGTCTCTGGCCAGCCTCTGGCGGCACGTCAATGGGCGTTTCAACCCATGTCTGCGGCTGCTCGCTACCAAGCCACTCCAGGAAAAATAGCAACGCGATTGCAAGGCACGCAAGCATAAGCAGCATCCTGCCACGCCGACCCACCTGCTGCATTAAACCTCCCGCACTATGGTGCCGAGCGAATCCCATGCTCGGCAAACAGCTTCCTCCTTTGGCCTAGCCGATATATAGGGCGCGTCGCAATGACTTCGGCACAACCTCCTGCCTGCGGCTCCGCCAGCGCGCCCATGCGCCTTGACCGGCCTATTGTGCTGGTCGGCATGATGGGCGTTGGCAAAACGACGGTGGGCCGATTGCTGGCTGCGCAGCTGGATGTCAGCTTCATTGACACGGACGAAGAAATAGAACGCGCCGCCGACATGGCGATAGCCGAAATTTTTGAACGCTTTGGCGAGGATTATTTCCGCGACGGCGAACGGCGGGTCATTGCCCGGCTGATCAACGAGGGGCCAAAGGTGATAGCCACAGGCGGCGGCGCATTCATCAACGAAGCCACCCGCGCGTTGATAAAGGAAAAATGCCATTCGGTATGGATTGACGCGGACATCGAAATCCTTGTCGCGCGGGTTTCCCGGCGAAACCACAGGCCCTTGCTGATCGGAAAGGACCCGCGCGTGGTGCTGGCTGATCTGATTGCAAAGCGGAGTCCTGTTTACAGGCTTGCAGATTTTCATGTGCGCAGCGATGCAGACCCGCATCGTCGCACTGTCGAACAAATTTTGAAAGCGTTGGACCTATGCCCGAAATAGCCGTCAGCCTGAATGAGCACAGCTATAAAGTGCTGATCGAGTCCGGCTTGCTAGGCCGGGCGGACGAATTGCTGGCCCCCTTTGCGCGCGATGGGCGGCTGCTGGTGGTAACCGACAGCATTGTCGGACGATTGGCCGCGCCGCGCCTGTCAGCTACGCTTGCTGCGGTCGGCATCGATGTAAAGATATTTGAACTGCCCGCTGGAGAAGGATCAAAAAGCTGGACGCAGCTTGAGCGGTTGACAGATTGGCTGCTTGGCCAGCATGTCGAGCGCAGCGACCATATCATCGCGCTTGGCGGCGGCGTGGTTGGCGATATCACTGGCTTTGCGGCGCATATCGTCAAGCGCGGGTGCAATTTCATTCAGGTGCCGACCAGCCTACTAGCGCAGGTCGATTCCAGCGTGGGCGGCAAGACGGCAATCAACAGCGCGTCGGGCAAGAATCTGGTCGGTGCCTTTCATCAGCCCGCGCTTGTCCTAATCGACCCCGACCTGCTGCAAAGCCTGCCACCGCGCGAACTGGCCGCGGGCTTTGCCGAAGTGGTCAAATATGGTCTGATCGACGACGCAGCCTTTTTTGATTGGTGCGCCAACAACGCCGCTGCTTTTTTTGCGGGCGATGCGGCGGCACGTGAATATGCCATTGCGCATTCGGTTGCGGCAAAGGCGCGGATTGTGGCGGAGGACGAACGGGAATTGACTGGCCGCCGCGCCTTGCTGAACCTTGGCCATACATTCGGCCATGCGTTAGAGGCCGAAACGGGATATTCGCAGCGGCTGCTGCATGGCGAGGCCGTGGCTGCTGGCATGGCGCTTGCGTTCCGCTATTCGGTGCGGCGCGGGCATTGCCCGACTGACGCAGCGGACCGGGTTGCTGCCTTGCTTCGAAAGTCGGGCTTGCCAACGACGCTGGCTGAGGCAGGCGTGGCCGCTAGTGGGGCAGTGCTTGTTGAGCATATGCTGCATGACAAGAAAAAGGCGGGCGGCAACTTGCCCTTCCTATTGGCAAACGGCATTGGCCAGACCTTTCTGGCTAAAGATGTCGACCTCGCGGATGTGGCCCAATTCCTCGACGCGGAAAAATAGCCGCTGGCCTGCGTCTATTTTTCGTCCAGCACGAAAATGTCGGAATCCTCCCCGCCAAAGCTGTGCCGCTTACCAGCGTGCATATCGCCGCTTTCAAACTGTTCGATCAGCCGGTTGTGATCGCGGGTGCGGAATTCAGCGACGATATTGTCAATCTGTGTTGTGGCAAGGCCAAAGGATTTCAGCCCCTCTACCGCTAGCTTGATTGAAGATTCAAAGGTTTCACGGACGATGGTAACATCCTTGTCCTGCATCAATTCGATCAATTGCCTGCGGTCATAGGCACGCGCGAAAATCTTTGTCTTTGGAAATGTCTGGCGAATCGGCACAAGCGATTCTGCATTGAATTCGCGATCGTTGAGGCAAAAGAAAATCGCACAGGCTTTGTCCGCGCCGGCACGTTGCAACAGGTCAATGCGCGTGCCGTCGCCATAAAAGACCTTGCGGCCAAACTCGCCGCTCAGATCAATGGTTTCAGTATTGATATCAATCAAGGTAACGCTGCGCCCGGCGGCCTGCATGATCTGCGAGACCTGCTGGCCAAACCGGCCGTGGCCAACAACAATGACATTTGCCTGCGCCGCCAGTTCAGGATCATCAAGCTGGACTTCTTTTGCAACCTTGCGCTCGGCAAGCTTGCCCGCAAGGATCATAAGGAACGGTGTCGTTGCCATGGACAGCGTTACCACCGCACCGAACAGGCTGGCGGCTTCCGGCTCAATCAAAAGTGCGGATTGCGATGCCGCGAACAGCACAAAGCCGAATTCGCCGCCCTGGCTTAGCAGCAGCGCCATGATGATTGAGGCACTGTTGCTAAGGCCGAACATGCGGCCCAGCCCGAAAATAATGCCCGTTTTGATCGCTACCAACGCCGTTGCAAGCCCGACGATCAACCAAGGCTGCGCCGCGATAACATCTAGGTCGAGCATCATGCCCACGGCAAGGAAGAACAGGCCAAGCAGGATGGAGCGGAACGGATCGATATCGGCCTCCAGCTCGTGCCGGTAGGGAGACTCCGCCAGCATCACACCCGCAACAAAGGCGCCCAAGGCAGCCGATACGCCGATCGACTGCATCAACGCCGCGCTGGCGCACACGGCAAACAGGCCGGTGACGATGAAAAGTTCGCGTTCCGAAACCTTGCCGACCAGTTTCAGCAGCGGCGACAAAAGATAGCGGCCTGCAAGGATAAGCCCCACCGTTGCCAGCAAGGCGTAGAGCACCAGCATCCAGCCGCCCACTGCGCCTTCGGGCTGCGGAGCGCGCGACAGGGCGGCAACAATGGTCAATAACGGCACAATCGATAGATCCTGGAACAGCAGGATCGAGAAGCTCTTCTCGCCATAATCGGTTTTCAACCGTCCGCGCGATTGCAGCAGCGGCAGGACCTGCGCAGTGGAGGAAAGCCCCAGCGGCAGCCCCAGTACAAGCGCTGCCTGCCAGCTGAATGGCATGACCACCAAAATGATCACAAACATCGCAAGGCCACACAATGCGACCTGCAGCGGCCCGAAAAGCAATATATCCCGCCGCATCAACCAAAGGCGCTTGGGCGAAAGTTCAAGACCGACAAGGAAAAGCAGCAGGATGATGCCGATTTCGGCAAAGCTCAGGATTGCCTCCGCCTCGCCGATCAAGCCAAGGCCATCCGGACCAATGATAATGCCTGCAACAAGATAGCCAAGCACCGCGCCAAGGCCGAGGCGACGGAAGATCAACACGGCGACCAGCGCCGCGCCGAGCAGAACCGCACCGCCAAACAGCACTTCGGTCAGCAAATGATGGGCGCCAGAATCGTCCATCAGTTTTTGGTCTCCGCCAGCGCCGCCAATATCGTTTCAAAAGGAAGCAGAATGGCGCCATGCCGTGCGGAATAATCCCGCGCATAAGCCAGCACCGCGAAGGCGTCCGGCATCTCGCCTTTGCCCTTTAACGCCTGTTCCACTTGTGATGCCAGAACCTCTATGTCGGCTGCTGTGCGGCCGATTACTGCCGTTCGCACAATAGCGGCCGATGCCTGTCCCAGGGCGCAGGCCCGGGCCCGGATTGCAATGGCAGTAACATGCTTGCGCGCTGTAACAATTTCGACGCTCATCTCGCTGCCGCAAAGCGGCGCACGGGCCGTTGCGCTGAGACAGGGGCTATCAAGCCGATCATCATGCGGCAGCGCCATTGCCAGCCGCAGGACATCGCGGCTGTACAGGCTCTGCGTTGTTGCGATGTTCAAGGCGCTTCCTCGCCCGCCGCCTGCCGTTCACGGATGAAGGTGGAAAGTGCGTCGCCGCTGGCGTTAAGCAGTGGGTAAGTGCGCGATCCCGTCATCCATTCGGGCCGCTCGGCTTTGCCGCCAAAGGCCGTTTCATAGGCCATGACAAGGAACAGGAATATCAGCGTCGCCCCAATCAATCCCTTCACTGCGCCAAAACCAAAGCCCAGTACCCGGTCAACCGGACCCAGCACCGACTTGCGCGATTTTTCACCCAGCTTTTTCGCGATCAAACGGCCAAGGGCATAGGTGACGACAATGATGGCGAGAAATGCCAGCACCGCTGCGCCAGCCTCGCTGCCCACTGGTTCGGTCAGCCAGCCCGATACCGGCCCGTGCAACAGGCGAATGGCGGCAATGATCATCACCCATGAAATCAGCGAAAGCGCCTCTTGCACAAAGCCACGCATGAAGCCGAAGGTTGCGCCTGCGCCAATGAGGAAAAGGACGATGATGTCGAGTGCTGTCATTGTGGTTCCACGGACAATTAATCAAACACCGTTAGCCCTAAGCCTGTCGGAAGCGAAGCTGGCCAGAGGCCAACGGCGGCCCGCTGCACAACCCGTACTTCGACAAGCTCAGCACTAACGGTGTTTTGTGCTTGCAGGATTTAGTCGCGCCCGAGGATGTGGTCAACGAGATTGGACAGCGTCCGAAAGCTCCTGGTCGAAATGCCCTTGGCATCGGGCGCGGAGAGCGGAACCAATGCCTGATTAAAGCCGAGTTTTGCGGCTTCCTTCAATCGCAACCCGCCATGCGCGACAGGACGGATTTCCCCGGAGAGCGAAACCTCACCGAACAGCACCGCGTCCGATGGCAAAGGCCGTTCAGATAGCGCCGACACCAAGGCGGCAGCCACCGCGACGTCAGCGGCAGGATCGGAAATGCGATAGCCGCCTGCAATGTTCAGATAAACTTCGCATGTCGAAAAACTGAGGCCACAGCGCGCCTCCAGCACCGCAAGGATCATGGCAAGCCGTCCGCTGTCCCAGCCGACCACCGCGCGGCGCGGTGTGGCCCCGCTGGAAAGCCGCACGGTAAGCGCCTGAATTTCAACCAGCACTGGTCTTGTGCCTTCCAGCGCGGGGAAGACAGTGGCACCCGTCACCTGCTCTGCCCGGTCGGTCAGGAACAGCGCCGATGGATTGCCGACCTCGGCCAGCCCCTCCTCTGCCATCGCAAAAACGCCAATCTCGTCCGTGCCGCCAAAGCGGTTTTTATTGGCGCGCAGGATGCGATATTGATGGCTGCGCT
>CAZNEO010000030.1:0-31281 GCA_964572205.1 uncultured Sphingorhabdus sp. | reverse complement strand
AACGACAAGAATGTCGCCGAACTTGGCATTGCCTGGTTCGCCGACATGCCCGACGCGCGCGGGCATGAATCAACGCCGGTCGAGGTTGGCGGCAATCTCTATGTCACGGGGCCCTGGTCAAAGGTGTTTGCCTTTGAGGCAAAGACAGGAAAGCCGCTTTGGACCTTCGATCCCAAGGTCGACAAGGCGCGCGGGGTGAAGGCGTGCTGCGATGTCGTCAACCGGGGCGTTGCATTCTGGAAAGGGCGGCTGTTCGTTGGCACAATCGATGGCCGCCTGATTGCGCTTGACGCCGAAACGGGCAGCGAAATCTGGAGCGCGCAGACACTTGACCCCAAATCCAACGGCATCATCACTGGCTTCCCGCGTGTGGTGAAGGACCTGGTCATCATCGGCAATGGCGGCGCGGAATTCGGGATGCGCGGCTATGTGACTGCCTATCATGCTGACAGCGGCAAAGAGGCCTGGCGCTTCTACACGGTTCCCAATCCCAAGGGCGAACCCGATGGCGCCGCAAGCGATGCGATCATGCAGAAACTGGCCTATGACACATGGAGCAAGACGCCCGAGAAGGGCGACTGGCGCGAAAGTGGCGGCGGCGGCACAGTGTGGGACGCCATTGTATACGACCATGAACTCGACCAGCTCTATCTCGGCGTTGGCAACGGCAATCCATGGAACCATGGCATCCGCTCCAACGGCGAAGGCGATAACCTGTTTCTGTCCAGTATCGTCGCGCTCGACCCCGATGATGGCAGCTATAAATGGCATTATCAGGAAACGCCCGGCGAAACATGGGATTATACCGCGACGCAGCCGATCATCCTTGCCACCGAGCAGCGCGATGGAAAGCCGGTCAAGGTATTATATCATGCGCCGAAAAACGGCTTTTTCTTCACGCTGGACCGCACAAGCGGTAAATTGCTTGCCGCCGATCCGTTCATCAAAGGCATCAGCTGGGCCAGTGGCTATGATCTGAAAACCGGCCGACCCATCGAAAATCCGGACGCGCGCTACGAAAAAACCGGCAAGCTCTATATGGCCAATCCGTCGGCACTGGGTGCGCATAATTGGCATCCAATGAGCTATAATCCGGCGACGGGGCTGGTCTATATCCCCGCGCAACAGATTATGGGGGCCTATTTGCCGCCGGTCGCGCCCAATGAGCAGGAACGCAAATCGATGGGCTTTAACACAGGCGGGGCCTTTGCCACGGCCGACCTGCCCGACGATCTTAACATGGTAAAGGCGATACAGGCGGCAACCACTGGTCAGCTTGTCGCCTTTAACCCGCGCACAGGCAAAGCGCAGTGGACCGCCGATTATCCCGCGCCGTGGAATGGCGGCACAATGAGCACAGCGGGCAATCTGGTCTTTCAGGGTGATGCGACGGGCCGGTTCAACGCCTATGCAGCGGACAGCGGCAAATTGCTGTATAGCCTGCCCGTGCAATCGGGCGTGCTGACCGGCGCATCCACCTATCTGGTCGATGGCGAACAATATATCGCCTTCATGACGAGCAAGGGCGGCGCATTTCCGCTGGTTTCGGGCTATGTTTCAGGCGCCAGCCAGGAAGTGCCCAACATCCCCCGGCTGATTGTGCTGAAATTGGGGGGCAAAGGCGCGCTGCCGCCGCTGCCGCCCGCGGAAAAATGGGTATGGGACCCGCCGGCGATGATCGGCGACGCCGCCTTGCTTGCCGCCGGCACGTCCAATTATCAGCGCTATTGCCTCGTCTGCCATGGCCCCGGT
Organism: uncultured Sphingorhabdus sp.; assembly: GCA_964572205.1. GTDB lineage: Bacteria > Pseudomonadota > Alphaproteobacteria > Sphingomonadales > Sphingomonadaceae > Sphingorhabdus_B. The sequence continues at coordinate 29,529 of CAZNEO010000030.1, read as the reverse complement.
GCAGTCGGAACCGGCGTGCTGCCTGACCTGCGCAAATCGGCAAGCATTGCCGATGCAGCGACGTTCAAATCGGTGGTGATCGACGGTGTGCTAGCCTCTAATGGCATGGCGAGTTTCAAGCCGGTGCTGACCCCGGAAGAGATGGAGGGCATTCGGGCCTACCTGATCTCCCGCGCCCATTTCGCCAAGGCGAATGACGATAAGTATAGGGCGGCACGAAAATAATCCTCCCCATCTTGGAAAGATGGGGAGGTGGCGCTCGGCGATAGCCGAGTGACGGAGGGGCCTTCGAAGACAGTTAGGCGGACTGCGTCCACAGCCCCTCCGTCTCGCCTGCGGCGAGCCACCTCCCCATTCCTTCGAAATGGGGAGGATGCCCAAATCGCCGCCAATTGCCTAAAAATTAGGCAGCACAAATTGCTGATTTGAATCGCAAATCACGCAAAAGCGCCGCTTGGGCACAGATGGCAACTGGCATAGTCCTTGCGAGCTACCGCGCATAATCCGCGCGCGCGGGCATTTGGCGCGCGTGGCTGGAAAGCGCTGAATAAAGGGAAAGCCATGAAAAAGATCGAAGCGATCATCAAGCCGTTCAAACTGGACGAAGTGAAAGAGGCGCTGCACGAAGTGGGCGTATCGGGCATCACCGTGACCGAGGCCAAAGGGTTCGGCCGCCAGAAAGGCCATACCGAACTGTATCGCGGCGCCGAATATGTCGTCGATTTCCTGCCTAAGGTGAAGCTTGAGGTTGTCGTTGATGACAGCCTTGCCGACCGCGTCGTGGAGGCAATTGCCGCCGCCGCGCAAACCGGCCGGATTGGCGATGGCAAGATTTTCGTCATTCCCGTCGAGACCGCAGTGCGCATCCGCACCGGGGAGCGCGATAGCGATGCCGTCTAAATCGAAGAAATCCGACAAAAAATCCAAAAACGTAAAGCCGAAGAAGGAAAGCATCATGGCAACCGCCAAAGACATTCTGAACCAGATCAAGGAAAATGACGTTGAATGGGTGGACCTGCGTTTCACCGACCCCAAGGGCAAATGGCAGCATCTGACCATGTGCGCAGGCGTGCTTGGCGAAGATGAGCTGGAAGATGGCCTGATGTTCGACGGCTCGTCGATCGAAGGCTGGAAAGCGATCAACGAATCCGACATGATCCTGCGGCCCGACCTTGACGCTGTGTGGATGGACCCGTTCAGCGCAACGCCGATGATGATCATCTGCTGCGACATTGTCGAGCCATCAACCGGCGACCTTTACACGCGCGATCCGCGCTCAACCGCCAAGCGTGCCGAGGCTTATCTGAAGACCACGGGCCTTGGCGACACCGTCTATGTCGGCCCCGAAGCCGAATTTTTCATGTTCGATGACGTGACCTTTTATGATGGTTATGACGGTTCGGGTTTCCGCATCGATGATATCGAACTGCCGACCAACACCGGGCGCTCCTATGAAACCGGCAACCTTGGCCACCGTCCGCGCGCCAAGGGAGGCTATTTCCCGGTTGCTCCGGTTGACAGCGCCGTCGACATCCGCGGCGAGATGGTTTCGACCATGCTTGAAATGGGCCTGCCTTGCGACAAGCATCACCATGAAGTTGCCGCCGCGCAGCATGAACTTGGCCTGACCTTTGGGACACTGGTGCAGACCGCTGACCGGATGCAAATCTATAAATATGTCGTGCATCAGGTCGCCCATGCCTATGGCAAGACCGCAACCTTCATGCCCAAGCCGATCAAGTCGGACAATGGCAGCGGAATGCACACCCACATGTCGATCTGGAACCAGGGCAAGCCCTTGTTTGCAGGCAATGGCTATGCCGGCCTATCGGAAATGTGCCTTTATTATATCGGCGGCGTCATCAAACATGCCAAGGCGCTGAACGCCTTCACCAATCCCACCACCAACAGCTATAAGCGTCTGGTGCCGGGTTTTGAGGCACCGGTGTTGCTGGCCTATTCATCGCGCAACCGCTCTGCCTCTTGCCGTATCCCCTATGGCACGGGCGACAAGGCAAAGCGCGTGGAATTCCGCTTCCCCGATGCGCTGGCCAACCCCTATCTGTGCTATGCCTCGCTGCTGATGGCGGGCCTCGACGGTATCCGCAACAAGATCCACCCCGGCGACGCGATGGACAAGAATCTCTACGACCTGCCGGCCAAGGAACTGAAGAAGGTTCCAACCGTGTGCGGCAGCTTGCGCGAAGCACTGGAAGCGCTGCAAAAGGACCATGCCTTCCTGCTGGAAGGCGATGTCTTCACCAAGGACCAGATCGATGCCTATATCGAACTGAAAATGGACGAAGTCAGCCGCTGGGAAACCACGCCTTCGCCGGTTGAGTTTGATATGTATTATTCCTCCTAACGGAGGGAACCTTCGGGTTCGATCTGAGCCGAACTGCTCTTCTCAAAAATCAATAGGCTCGGAAGGAAACTTCCGGGCCTATTTTAATCGCGCGGTTGAAACGCCGGTTGACCTTCTCCCAAAAAGTCCCAAATCAAAACTGGACAGCGCGCTCCCGACTCGCGCCACCAGAGGAGAGACATTATGGACAGCTATCTGCAGCATTATATCAACGGCCAATGGGTCGATAGCATCGGCGGCAAGCGCCATGCGGTGATCAGCCCTTCGACCGAGGAGCCCTGCACCGAAATCACGCTTGGCACGCAGGCGGATGTTGATGCTGCTGTGGCAGCGGCAAAAGAAGCGTTCAAGACGTTCAGCCAGACCAGCCGTGAAGAGCGGCTTGCGCTGATGAACCGCATTATTGAGGAATATAAAAAGCGCATTCCCGATTTCGCCAAGTCGATGGCCGCTGAAATGGGCGCGCCGGTCAGCTTTGCGACGATGGCACAGGCGCCCGCGGGGCTTGGCGGTTTCCTTGGCACTCTTCCTGCGCTGCAGAATTTTTCGTTCCGGGAACAGGTTGGCGCAAACACCGTGGTTTATGAACCCATTGGCGTTGTTGGCATGATTACGCCGTGGAATTGGCCGCTCAATCAGATCGCGCTGAAAGTCGCGCCCTGCATTGCGGCTGGCAATACCATGGTGCTGAAACCATCCGAAGAATGCCCGGGCAATGCAGCCATCTTTGCCGAAGTGATGCACGCGGCTGGCGTTCCGGCAGGCGTGTTCAATCTGGTGCAAGGCGATGGCCCGACCGTGGGCGCGGCTATAGCTGCGCATCCCGGCATTGAAATGGTAAGCTTCACCGGCTCCACCCGCGCAGGGGTGCAAGTTGCGATCGCGGCGGCCCCCACGGTCAAGCGCGTGCATCAGGAACTGGGCGGCAAGTCGCCCAATCTTGTCCTGCCCGATGCGAAATTTGACGAGGTGCTGCCACCCACCGTGCAGGGCGTGCTTATCAACACCGGGCAAAGCTGCATTGCGCCGACGCGCATCCTTGTGCCCAAGGAGCGTGAGGCCGAAGCTGCGGGCTTTGTCACTGCCATGTTTGAAGGCACAAAGGTCGGCGACCCCCTGCAGGAAGGCGCGCATATCGGCCCTGTCGTCAACAAGGCGCAATATGAGAAAATTCAGGGACTGATCCAGTCGGCAATCGATGAAGGCGCGCAGCTTCATACAGGCGGCACCGATCGCCCGGCAGACCTCAACCGCGGTTATTATATCAAGCCGACGGTCTTTTCCGGCGTTACCCCCGACATGCGCATTGCGAAGGAGGAGGTCTTTGGTCCTGTCGCCACGATCATGGCCTATGACAGCCTGGAGCAGGGCGTCGAAATTGCCAATGACACCGAATATGGCCTGTCCGCCGTGATCAGCGGCGATCCCGCCAAGGCCGCCGAAGTCGCGCCCAAATTGCGCGCGGGCATGGTGGCGATCAACAGCTGGGGCCCAGCGCCGGGCGCGCCCTTTGGCGGTTACAAGCAATCGGGCAATGGCCGCGAAGCCGGGCTGTTTGGCCTTAAGGACTTTATGGAGGTCAAGGCGATCAGCGGGCTACCTGCGTAATGCGGTTACTCGTGCTTTCGGCGGCGTTGGCGTTTGGCCTCGCGGCCCCCGTCCACGCCAAACTGAGCAAAGCCGAGGCCAAAATGGTCGCGGCGGTCGATGCCGAATATGATCGCTCGATTGCCGTGCTCGAACGGCTGGTCAACCAGAACAGCGGCTCGCTGAACGCGCCGGGCGTGGAGAAGGTCGGGCAGATGATGCGCGCCGAGCTTGAGGCGCTGGGTTTTGCCGTGCGCTGGGTCCCGATGGGCGAGGTGAAGCGCGGCGGGCATTTGATCGCTACGCACAAAGGCAATGGCAAGGGCAAGAAGATGCTCTTGATCGGGCATCTTGATACGGTGTTCGAGCCAAGCTCGCCCTTTCAGACCTTCCGCCGCGAGGGCGACAAGGCGATTGGCCCGGGGGTCAACGACAACAAGGGCGGCATGGTCGTGATGCTGACTGCGCTCAAAGCGATGAAGGCGGCGGGCACACTGAAAAATGCCGATATCGAGGTCGTGCTGACTGGCGATGAAGAAGACCCCGGCGATCCGCTGGACATTGCGCGCGCGGACCTCATCGCTGCTGGAAAGCGCGCAGATGTTGCGCTGGATTTTGAAGGGCTGGTGGTGCTTGACGGCGTCGACATGGGCTCCATTGCGCGGCGCAGTGCAGGCAGCTGGCAACTGACGGTGAAGGCCAGAGGCGGGCATTCGAGCGGAATATTCTCCGAACGTGCAGGCGACGGCGCCATCTATCCGCTGGCGAAGATCATCGCGGCGTTTCGCACCGAACTGCCCGAACCCAATCTGACCTTTAACGTTGGCCTGATTGCTGGCGGCGTAGAGGCAGCCACAGGCGAAGGCGGCATCACCGCAACCGCATCGGGCAAGACCAATATCATCCCCGAAGTCGCCATTGCGCGCGGCGACATCCGTTCGCTCTCACCGGAACAGGATGCGCGGGTACGCACGAAGATGCAGGAAATTGTCGCACGGCTGGGTGAGGGCATATCGGCCGAAATCACCTTCGGCAATGATGGCTATCCCTCAATGGCACCAACTGAAGGGAATAAGGCGCTGCTGGCAAAGCTCAACATCGTGAACAACGACCTTGGCCTGCCTGAAATGCCAACGCTGGATCCGATCCGCCGCGGTGCAGGCGATATTGCCTTTGTTGCGGCGGATGTTGATGGCCTTGTCGGCCTTGGCTCTGCCGGGCAAGGCGACCATGCCGAGGGCGAGAATATGGACCTGACCAGCATTAAGCGGCAGGGCAAGCGGGCAGCGATTTTGATGACGCGGTTGAGCATGGAAAAGGCCGAATAGTCTGGCAATTCTGTTTGAAGGATTGAGTTATGGCTGGCGAACGGCGGTGCTCAGCATCGCTTTTGTCCAGCTGTTACTGCTCGCCGCAGCACTGTCGCGGACATTGCGCAATCGCAGCGCCAACCGGACGATGGCGGCATTGCTTCTCGTGCTGGCGGGCATCATCACGCCATGGATGATCGGCTTTGCCGGATTCTATGATAAATGGCGCTGGCTGACCTTTGCGCCGTTTCAAATCACTCTCGCGCTTCCGCCGCTATTCTGGCTTTATGTCCATACGCTGGTGCATGGTCGCTGGCCGGAACGGGGTTGGCAGCATCTGACCCCGGCCATGCTCCAGCTGGCTTTCTATACCGGCAGCTTCCTGCTCCCCATGCCGCTGAAAGAAAGGTGGGCGGATTTCATATCCTTCCCGTTCAGCGTTCTCGTCAGCCTCGGCCTGATCGCCGGTCTGCTATTTTATGGCCAAAAGTCATTACAGCTTCTTTCCAGCTATCGGGCTGCACTGGCCACTGCCCGGTCCGATGATGACAAGGTCGAATGGCTCAGCCGCAACCGCACGACGCTCACCCTTGTTGAATAGGCTCTGCCCCTAAAAAGCGGCGCGGATGCGTTCAATCATGGCAAGCGGCGCGGGCGTGTTTTCGCTGGCACGCATCATGCCTTCGCTGATCCGCTGCACCCGGTAATATAGTTCTTCGCTGGCATGGATCAGCGCGCGCGCCTCTTCGGGCAGTTCATCGATCCAGCTATTGTCCGTTGCGGGCGCATAGCCAAGCGATTCAAAGGACGCGACATCGTCGGCGCGGATCTCGCCCGCCCGGACTGCTTTCTGATTAAGCAGCCAGGCAATGATGTGCATCAGCCGGGTCGTGACCTTCAACGATTCGCATGAGAATGCGACGGCAGCCTCCGCAGGCGCGATCGCGCGGGCGCGGTCACTATCAAAATAGGAACGCGCCTCATCCGCCAATATCATCGCCTCTGTATAAAGGCCGTCGACCAGCATGGGCGTAATTGGGTGGCTTGATTCCATCATGCCCCAGCTTGTGACAAAAACAGGCAGATGAGTCAGCGCCGTTAACCTGTTTTTCCGACGAAACGTGCCCGCTGTGCCAGCGTGATACGTGGTCGGCAAAATAGCTTACGCGATAATATCGGGAATCAACTGGTCTTCCAGCATCCGGATACGGTCTTTCAGATGCAGTTTGCGCCGTTTTAGCCGCGCAATTTGCAGCTGGTCAGGAATGGGCTGATCGCCAAGGGCAATGATGGCCGCATCCATGTCACGATGTTCAACCTTCAGCATTTCCAGCTGTTGCCTGATGCCATCGTCGTTCATCCGCGACCCCCAAACCATCTGTCCTGCGCTCCCTTAGCCTTAGCGGTTTCAACTCGCCACTGGCAAATCACGCTTCATCATTTTTGCACCATTTTTGGCAGCGACAGCACAAGCATTTCATGATTTACTCAACAATCCGACGGTTGAGTCGGCAGAAGGAAAAGGGTCGTAATTTCCAACGGAAAAAGGAGAACGCGGTGAACAAAGGTCATCTGACTGCATTGCAGGCCAAACATGCCGAACTGGAAGCACAATTGGCGACGGAAAACGCCCGCCCGTTTCCCAATGAAGACCTGATCCACCGCCTGAAGAAACTGAAATTGCAGATCAAGGACCAGCTATTGCGAGAACCCGCAACGGCGTAGGGTCAGGGCCTAGCTCCAAAAGCAAAATTTCGCGCGCGACAAGGATAGAAACTATCGCCGCCGTGGCTTGCATCTGCTAGCGACGGGCTATGGAATCCGCTGCCCGTTCTGCTCGCAACATATTGACTGGCCTGCATGAAGTCATGGCGGCCCACGCACCAGTGCAGGCCAAGTTGGACAAGGTGGTCAATATCATCGGTGATGCGCTGTCGAGCGAGGTATGCTCGGTCTACCTGCTGCGCGATGGCGAATTGGAACTCTATGCCACACGCGGCCTCAACCAGGACGCTGTCCACGTCACCCGGCTGGGTTTTGGCGAAGGGCTGGTTGGCACGATTGCCGAACAGGTCGAAACGCTGAACCTTGATGAGGCAGCGGCGCATCCGGCATTTCGCTTCATGCCTGAAACCGGGGAAGAGCGTTTCCATAGCTTTGCAGGCGTGCCCATTGTCCGAGCCGGACAAGCGGTTGGGGTAGTCGCGGTCCAACATGCCGAACCACGCCGCTATGAAGAGGTGGAGATTGAGGCGCTGCAAACGACCGCAATGGTGTTGGCAGAGCTGATCGCCAATGCCGGGCTGATTGACGACCAAAGCGCGGCGGGCGCCGCCAAAACCGGGACGGCAGTGCTCAACGGCCTGCCGCTGGTATCGGGAATGGCTGCGGGCGTTGCCATTTTTCATGAACCCAATGTCCGTATTGAACATACCGTCGCCGAAGATATCGAGGCGGAGCGCGCCCGCGTCTATTCAGCCTTTGACCGGATGCGCGAACAGATTGACCGCATGGCCAGCATGGCCGAATTTGGCAGTGGTGGAGAGCATGACGAGATCATCGCCACCTATAAAATGTTCGCCTATGATGAGGGCTGGTCGCGGCGGATCAACGAGGCGATTGACAGCGGCCTGACCGCAGAGGCCGCCATTGAGCGGGTACAGCAGCGCACGCGGATGCGGATGCGCCAGATCGATGATCCGTTGCTGGCCGACCGGATGCACGACCTGGAGGATCTGTCCAACCGGCTGCTGCGCATAGTGTCTGGTCAGATGGGCACAGCGGCGCAAATGGGGCTGAAACAGGACTCGATACTTATCGCGCGCAACCTTGGCCCTGCCGAGCTGCTGGAATATGACAAACGCCGTCTGCGCGGGGTGATATTGGGCGAAGGCTCGCTAACGGCGCATGTCACCATTGTTGCGCGCGCAATGGGTGTACCTGTGCTGGGTCGCGTCGCAGGGATCAGGCGCACCATATCCGATGGCGATATGCTGCTTTTGAACGTTGACGAAAAAAATGTCATCGTCCGCCCCTCACCCGCCGTGCAGCAGGCATTTTCCGCTGACCTTGCCGAAGGACAAAAGAAAAAGGCACGCTATGCAGCGCTGCGCGATGTTGAGCCGATTACAAAGGATGGCAAGCGCATCAACCTGATGATCAATGCCGGACTGCGCGACGATGTTTCTGCCATTGCCCTGACGGGCGCTGATGGCATTGGCCTGTTTCGCACGGAGTTTCAGTTCCTGATTTCCGCAACTCTGCCACAGCGTGAGCGGCAACAGCGTTTTTACCGCGATGTGCTGGACGCGGCGGGCAACAAGCCGGTTACTTTCCGGACGCTTGATGTCGGCGGCGACAAAGCCTTGCCCTATCTGAAAGACACAGGACCGACGGAAGAAAATCCGGCGCTGGGCTGGCGGGCGTTGCGGCTCGCGCTTGACCATGATGGCCTGATGAAGGCGCAGGCGCGCGCGTTGCTGGAAGCATCGGCAGGAAGGCAATTGAACGTGATGTTCCCGATGGTGTCGGAACCATGGGAATTTGACGAGGCAAAGGCGCTTTTTGAGGCGCAGATGAGCTTCCTTGCCGGGCGCAAGAGGCAACTGCCGGCCCGCATTCGTTATGGCGCAATGCTGGAGGTTCCGGCTCTCGCTGAAACGCTGGATATCCTGCTGCCAAAACTGGATTTTCTGTCAATCGGCACCAATGACCTGACGCAATTCCTGTTTGCGGCCGACCGCGCCGACCCGCGCCTTGCCGAACGGTATGACTGGCTGAGCCCAGCCATTCTGCGCTTCATTCGCCGCGTATCGGTTGCCTGCCGCGAACATGGCGTTGATCTGGCAGTCTGCGGCGAAATGGGGGGAAGAGCTTTGGAGGCCATGGCCCTCATTGGCATCGGGCTTGAACGGCTTTCGATTACCCCGGCTGCGGTGGGGGCCATGAAAGCAATGATCTGTTCGCTCGATTCGCAATCGATTTCTGCGGAAATGGAGCGCCTGTTGGCAAAGCCTCCACAAAATCTGCGGGCTGCCCTGACCGACTGGGCGACTGCAAATCGTATCGAATGGTAAAATCCCCTCAATTCTGCCGCTTTCCATCCAACTGCCTTGACATTTCCCCGGTCTAAGTCATTGTCCAGCGCGGGTCCGGGAGAGACCTGTTACAAATCGGGTCGCTGGAGTTACCATGGAAGAGGAAAGCGCAGGACCGGGACCGGCCGAGAATGCCGAATTCCGTCTCCAGAATGTTGGCGAACAATTGCAGGCGGCGCGTGAAGAACGGGGCTTGGCACTCGGCGAAGTTGCGGCCCAGACGCGCATTCCCATCCGCCATCTGGAGGCGCTGGAGCGATCCGACTTTGGCGCTCTTCCCGGTAGCACCTATTCGATCGGCTTTGCCAAATCCTATGCGCGTTTTGTGGGGCTGGATGCAGGCGCGCTGGCCAATGAACTGCGCGCCGAACTGTCGCAGGCAGGCCATGCCGGCTTTGTGCCGCAAACACCGGAGTTTGAGCCTGCCGACCCCGCTCATGTGCCGCCGCGCTGGCTGGCATGGACGGCAGGCGCGCTGTTCCTGTTTGGTCTGGTGGGCTATCTTGCCTGGCGCAGCTTTGCCTTTGGCCCGGAAACGCTGGTTGCCGAGGAAACCGCCCCAAAGAAGGCAACCACAACGCCTGCGAAAACAGCGGCAAATACTCCGCCCCCGGCAAGCGATGGCGCAGTGGTTATCACGGCTACCGATACTGTCTGGATCAGAATTTATGGTGCGGACAATAAACGGATATTTGAAAGCGAAATGAAGGCGGGTGACCGCTATACCGTTCCAGCCGACGCCAATGGCCCAATGATCGTAACCGGACGCCCCCAGGCCTTGTCCGTCACGGTGGGCGGACAGGCTATCGCACCGCTTGGTGAGCCGGACCGGACGATTTCTGATGTTGGGGTCAGCGCAGCGGCCCTGCTGGCGCGCCCCACTACCGCAGCGGCAGTGGCTCCGGCCCCTGCCGGTAACAGCCAGTCCGGAAATGCCCCGCGGCAATAAGCCGCAATTTACCTCAGCTATCGACAGATAATTGGACGGCGCCACTTTATCGCAACCAAAGGCTTGGGTATAGGCGGCGTCGGACAAAAGCTGTTTGCAGCGAGGAGAAACAGAGATGAAACGGCCCATCTTGCTGGCAGGTGTGGCATTGCTGATGCTGGCTATCCCGGTGTCGGCGCAGGACGCCAATGTCGAAGGCCGCGTTACCAAGCTGGAAAAGGAGATGAAGGCCGTCCAGCGTAAAGTCTTCCCCGAAGGCGCGGGCAAGTTTTTTGAACCTGAAATAAAGCCCGAAACGCCGGTAAACAGCACCAGCAAATTGCCATCCGGGACTGAGGTTACCGACCTGATCGGCAGAGTCGATGCCCTTGAAACGCAGCTTGCTGCCCTGACGGGGCAGGTGGAGCAGCAAGGCAACAGCATGAAGGCTATGGAGGCCCGGCTGAAGGCATTGGAGGCCGAGGTTAAGGCATTGGCGGCGACCCCAGTGGCCGCCGTCGCTGAACCAAAGCAGGCTGACCCGCCATTGGCGACCCCGGCCAAAACGGCCACAGTTCCCCCCGCCAAGCCGGTTGCAGCGCCGCAGGGCAACAAGGATAAGGCCCGCCAGACCGCCGTTGCCAAGATAGAGCGACCCTCCACCGGCAATGCCTTCGACGACAGCTATTCTTATGGCTATCGTTTGTGGGAGGCAAAATTCTATCCTGAGGCGCAGGCGCAGCTTGAGGAAACAATCAAGAAATTCCCCGGTCACAGCGGCCTTAGCCGGGCACGCAACCTGCTCGGTCGCGCCTGGCTGGATGATGGTCGTCCTTCGCAAGCAGCAAAGATTTTCTACGAAAATTACAAGACCGATGAAAAGGGCGAACGGGCGCCTGAAAGCCTCTATTTCCTTGGCGAAGCCTTTATAGCCATGGACAAACCCGCCGATGCCTGCGGTGTGTTCGCGCAACTGGTAAAGGCCTTTCCGGGCGAGTCAGCCGGACGGCTGGCCACGCGGCTCGCCACCGCGCGCAAAAAGGCAAAGTGCAGCTGACAGTTCCGCCCGCGGCGGCAATCGCTGCCTTTGTGGATGCGCTTGACCAGCTTGCTGGTGGTGACGAACGGCTGCTGCTTGCCGTGTCGGGCGGGCCTGACAGCCTTGCGCTGCTCTTGCTCGCGCAGGCAGCCATAACGGACCGGATTGAGGCAGCCACGGTTGACCATGGTTTGCGGGCAGAGGCCAGTGCAGAGGCCGACTATGTTGCCCAAATCTGCGATCAGCGGCGCATCGTGCACCGGATATTGCGTCCTGAAACCCCGATTTCCGGATCGGTTCAGGCCAATGCCCGCGCGGCGCGCTATGCCTTGCTGGAAAGCCACGCGGCGGTGCAAGGATGCAGCAAGATTGCGACCGCCCATCATGCCGATGACCAGTTGGAAACGGTCCTGATGCGCGTTGCGCGCGGCAGCGGCATTGACGGCCTTGCCGCCATCCGGACACAGCGGGGGCCGATCATCCGGCCATTGCTGGGCTTTTCCAAGGCAGAGCTGGTGCGCATATGCGCCGATTGCAATGTCCAGCCGGTCGATGACCCATCCAACCAAGACGCATCCTTTGACCGGGTGGCGATGCGGCAATGGCTGGAAAGCGGCAATCACCCTTTTGATGCCAAACGCGCGGTTGCAACGGCCCAGTCCTTTGCCGAGGCGTCCGACGCGCTGCAATGGATGACCGAAAATTTGATGAACAGCCGCTTTATCCAAAAGGACGGCCATGCGGAATTGGACATGGCGGGCATCCCAGCGGAGCTGCGCCGCAGGCTGGTGATCCATATCATTGGCATGATCCAACCCGGCCATGTGCCGCGCGGCGATGCCGTGGAAAGCGCGCTCAAACGGCTTGATCGCGGGGGAAAAGCAATGTTGGGCAATGTGCTGTGCGCGGGCGGGACAATCTGGCATTTCTCCCTTGCCCCGCCGAGACGGCATGGCAATGAATTATGATGCACAAGCGCATTGTCATTCGCCATATCGACCCTACATAGGTCGGGAAAATTTAACCCAAAACTGGTAAGTGGCGATCATGAACGACGACGAAGAGCCCAAAGGCAACACATTGGCCCGCAACCTGATGATCTGGACGGGGATCATGGTTGCCCTGTTGCTGGTTGTATCGATTTTCAGCAGCGGCAGCAGCGATACCGCAACCGGGATCAGCTATTCCAGTTTCCGCGACAAGGTGAACAGCGGCGATGTAAAATCCGTTGCCATTGCCCCCGAACGGATCACCGGCGAACTACAGAATGGTGAACGCTTTGCGACTGTGCCCGTTCCGGGCGACACCGGCCTTATCAGTCTGTTGGAGGAAAAGGGCGTCGATATGCAGGGCAAGGTTGAGGAAAAGCCCAGCGTCTGGATGATCCTGCTGTATCAGGCACTGCCCTTCATCCTCATTCTGGGCATTGCTCTGTTCGTTCTGAGGCAAATGCAAAAGGGCGGCGGCTCCGGCGCCATGGGCTTTGGTAAGTCAAAGGCAAAAATGCTGACCGAGAAACACGGTCGCGTTACCTTTGACGATGTTGCCGGCATCGATGAGGCACGCGAGGAATTGCAGGAAATCGTCGAATTCCTGAAAGACCCGCACAAATTCAGCCGTCTGGGCGGCAAAATCCCGAAAGGCGCGCTGCTGGTAGGCTCACCCGGCACGGGTAAGACACTGCTGGCCCGCGCGATTGCGGGTGAGGCTGGTGTTCCATTTTTCACCATCTCTGGTTCGGACTTTGTCGAAATGTTCGTCGGCGTCGGCGCAAGCCGCGTGCGCGACATGTTTGAACAGGCCAAGAAAAACGCGCCGTGCATCGTCTTCATCGACGAAATCGACGCGGTGGGCCGCAGCCGTGGCGCAGGCCTTGGCAACCAGAATGACGAGCGCGAGCAGACGCTGAACCAGCTTCTGGTCGAAATGGACGGTTTTGAGGCGAATGAAGGCATCATCATCATTGCCGCCACCAACCGGCCTGATGTGCTTGACCCTGCGTTGCTGCGCCCCGGCCGGTTCGACCGGCAGGTCGTTGTGCCGCGCCCCGATATCGAAGGTCGGGTCAAAATTTTGGATGTGCACATGAAAAAAGTGCCGCTGGCTCCCGATGTCGATGTGCGCACTATCGCGCGCGGAACCCCCGGCTTTTCAGGGGCAGACCTTGCCAATCTGGTCAATGAAGCCGCCCTGCTCGCCGCGCGGCGCGGCAAACGCCTAGTCGCCATGCAGGAATTTGAGGATGCCAAGGACAAGGTGATGATGGGCACCGAGCGCAAGTCCATGGTGATGACCGAGGATGAAAAGGCAATGACCGCCTGGCACGAGGCGGGCCATGCCATTGTCGCTATCCACGAACCCGCGTCAGACCCGATCCACAAGGCCACCATCATTCCCCGCGGCCGTGCGCTTGGCATGGTGATGCGGCTGCCCGAACGGGATAATTATAGCTATCACCGCGACAAGATGCACGCCAACCTGGCGGTCAGCATGGGTGGCCGCGTGGCGGAGGAGCTGGTCTTTGGCCATGACAAGGTATCGTCGGGTGCGTCGGGTGACATCCAATATGCAACCAGCCTTGCCCGCGACATGGTGACGCAATGGGGCATGTCGGAAGAGCTTGGCCCGCTGCAATATGAAGAAAAGCAGGATGGCTATCTTGGCTATGGCATGACGCAGCGCGCGGCCATGTCGGATGAAACGGCAAAGAAGATCGATGCCGAAATCCGCAAACTGGTCGAAGGTGGCTATCACAAGGCGACAGCGATCCTGAAAAAGCATCGCAAGCAGCTTGACCTGCTGGCCGAGGCTTTACTGGAATTTGAGACGCTGTCAGGCGATGAGATCAAGCAGCTGCTGGAAAATGGCAAATTTGAACGCGATGGCGCAAAGACGGCGAAGCCTGTCAATGTCCCCGTAATCGGCACTGCCATACCAAAGGCCGGACGCGGCAAGCGTGGCGGTCTGGGCGATGCAGCACCGCAAGGGGCCTAAAGCCCCCGGCTTGACCATTTCACTATGCCCGTTATGCAAGGGCGCATAAGATAAGGTCGCTTAATCCTGCAGGAGTAAGCCGATGCCTTTTTATGCGCGCCTTGCAAAGGCCAATCCCGATCCGGCGCAGGAGCAGGTCCGTCAACGCACCATAAGCGGGCTGCAACGTTTGCGCGTGGCACTGCATGAGCATTTTGGAAGCAGCCAGCTTGGCAAGCCGCCAGCCAGCAGCGTGCGGATTGCGACATGGAATCTACGCGAATTTGGTGGAACGAAATCGGGCGGGCGCGGCCATGAAACGTTGTGCTATATTGCCGAAATCATCTCGCATTTTGATGTCGTCGCCTTGCAGGAGGTGCGCGGAAACCTGACTGCATTGCGCGAGCTGCTTGGCCTGCTGGGAAGCGATTGGCAGCATATCGCCACGGATGTGACCGATGGCGATGCCGGAAATGGCGAGCGCATGGTTTTTCTGTTCAACCGCAACAAGGCGCAATTCACACATATTGCCGGTGAACTGACCTTACCCGAAGGGGCAAAGATCACGGCCTCCTTTGGCGAGCGCGTGACGCTGCGCGATGGATTGCGCCTGACACTGCCGCCGGGGTCCAGTCTGGGCAGCGAATTTGATGCCCGCCTAAAGTCAAAGGGGTCAGGCAAACATGCGCTGGACCGCGACCTTGAAATCGCATTGCCAACGGGATGCAGCCTTTCGCTGCCAGATGGCTGCTCGCTGGCTATTGTCAAAAACACCGAAGTGCAGCGCGTGGGAACAGGCAGGGCAAAGGTTGCGATTCCGCCCTCCCCCATCCGCGGCGAGGCCTATCGCCTGCGCCTGCCCGGCGGCTCCATCGACGATAGTTTCAAACAATTTGCGCGCACCCCCTATCTGGTGTCGATGCAGAGCGGTTGGCTGAAGATCAACCTATGCACGGTTCACATCTATTTTGGCGACAGCGAGGACCCGAAATTGATGGAACAGCGGCGCAGCGAAATCCAGGCGCTGACCGATATGATGGGCCAGCGCGCCCGCGACGATTTAAAGGATGACCCAAAATCGCCCGTGCTGACCGCGCTGCTGGGTGACTTTAACATCATGAACCACGATCATCCGACCATGAAGGCCCTGGAGAACAGCGGATTCCAAGTTCCCGATGCGCTAAAGGCTATTCCCGGCAGCAATGTCGAAAAGGACAAGGCCTATGACCAGATCGCCTTTTGGGAGCCCGCCCGCGACCGTGAATATGTGAAGGTCGATATTGTCGGTGCAGGTGTGTTTGACTTTTTTGAACATGTCTATCGCATGGATGAGGCGCAAACCTATTTGCCCGGCGAGAATGACAGAAAATACAGGGATTGGCGGACCTATAAAATGTCTGATCACCTGCCGATGTGGGTGGAATTGCGCAATGATTTCAGCGATGAATATCTTCACGCCAGCGCCGCTGCGTCGGTGGCGCCGGGGTAACAAAGGAAGCGCGATTGCAAATTTATTGCGATGAATCCGGGGGCATCGGACGCGGCGTCATGACGCTGGCTGCCCTGTCGATTGAGCAGAGCGCGGCCGAAGCGGCGCTCGCGCATTTCCGGCGTGATACTGGGCTGCGCGGCGAATTAAAGGGGAGCCGGATCAACCTTCAGGAACGCGCGCTTTTGTTCAATATCCTGAACGCGGCGCAATGGAATGCAACGGTCGGCATTGCCATTTCTGCCCTGAAGCCTGAACCCGGTGAGGATCGCGGCGATCATGATGTGGAAATTTACGCCGCGCTGCTGGACGATGTGGTCGGGGCAATCATCGCCGATGGCGGGATGGGCTGCGGCGATGTGATCATTGATGATGGCCGCTATGGCACAGAGACGCTGGCGCTTGTCCGCAATGCCGTGGGGCGACTGGTCGGCCCGCTGGGCACGGCCAGCCTTGCGGTCAGCCACATGGAGGCAGGATTGCAACTGGCCGATGTAATCGCCAACACATTTTTCAACCGCGCCTTGCCCAATGATCGACAGGCACGGATGGCAGCCATCGTTGCCCCGCACCTCGAAAGCGGCCGGATTACAATGCGGATTTTACCGAATGATTGAGGCTGACGCCTGCGATCAGAAGCTAGCTTAGCGGTCGTAATCGCGCGCAACACCTGCGCCACGCGCAGGCGCAGCGGCGGTCAGGCGCAGTGCCTCAGCCGAGCGTGCCAGCGAACCGATTTCATCGACGGCTTCGTCCTCATCAACCTGAATTTTCTGCAAAGACTGCACCAGGCCTTCTGCCAGATGGTCGGGGCGGATGGTTTCTTCGGCAATCTCGCGCAGCGCCACGACAGGATTTTTGTCGCGGTCGCGGTCGATTGTCAGTTCAGCGCCGCCTGAGATTTCCCGCGCGCGTTCGGCGGAAAGGAGGACGAGGTCAAAACGGTTAGGCACCTTGTCGATGCAATCTTCAACGGTAACGCGCGCCATGATGGCTCCTGAAATTCAAAAAATGTCGGAATTGGCGTGCCGATAGGTCCCCCGTGGCCAAATGTCAATGAAAAGGCATGGGCGCAGCCTTGCAGGGGCGGCAATATCGCCTTATTTCCGAGCCATGCCGCAAATGCCGCCATCCGCTGAATTTCCGGGGGAGGCCTTTGCTGTTGGCGAGCACCGCCTGCATCTGGTTCATCACGCGCAAGACCGGCTGAATGCGTTGCTTTGTCTGATCGGCAAGGCCGAAAAATCGGTGCGCATGTTCAGCTATATGTTCGGATTTGACCAGACCGGGCAAGAGGTGCTGGCCGCGCTCTGCGATGCTGCGGCGCGCGGTGTGGCCGTGCAGCTGATCATCGACAGCTTTGGCTCGGGCGACAATAAGGACAGTTTTTTCGATCCCCTGATTGCCGCGGGCGGTAGCTATCATTGCTTCAGCTCACGCAAAGGGCTGGGCTATCTGGTGCGCAACCACCAGAAAATCCTGATCGTCGACGGCGAACATGCACTTATCGGCGGCTATAATGTCACCGACTATTATTTTGACCGCAAGGGCGACGAAAGCTGGGAAGATCTGGGCGTGATTGTAACGGGCGCAGAGGTTGCGCATCTGGCCGAATATTATGATGAGCTGGACAGCCTGTCAGAAGGCGGCCGGATAAGATTTCGCGCTTTGCGCCAGCTTATTCGGAACTGGCGTCCCGGCACGGGGCAAGTGCAATGGCTGCTGGGCGGGCCAACCAACCGGATTTCGCCCTTGGGCCGTGAACTGAAACAGGCGCTTGAACGAGCCCAGCGCATCGACATTGTCGCTGCCTATTTTTCGCCATCGCAGACCATATTGCGCCGCATCGCGCGGGTGACAAAGCGCAATAAAGGCTCCCGGTTGATATTGGCGGGAAAAACAGACAATGGCGCAACCATTGCGGCGGCGCGGCTCCTCTATCGCTATCTTCTAAAGCGCAAGGCGCGCATATATGAGTATCAGCCGCGCCCGCTGCACATGAAACTCTTCATCGTCGATGATGTTGTCTATATCGGATCGGCCAACCTTGATGTGCGCAGCCTGTTTATCAACATGGAAATCATGGTGCGCATTGATGACCATGGCTTTGCCGAAAGAATGCACACCCTGATCGACGGGCTTGTGACGCAATCGGAAGAACAAACCCGCGCCCTTTTGCGCAGTCGCGACAGCTGGTGGACCCGCTTCAAATCAGGTTTCGCCTATTTCCTTGTAAATACCGTGGATTACACAATTGGGCGGCGGATAAAGATAGGCCTGCTAAAGGGTCCGACCTAATCAGCCTTTCCAACCCCAGAAAAGATGGCAGGGCAGGATGTTCCACAGTTCAAAACCGTTGTCGATGCGGGCGAAATGCGGCGCCATGAAATCGCGGGCGCGGGCGCGGAACTGATAGACCAGAAACGCACCGCCAGGCCGGATCGCTTTGGCTGTTTCCTCCGCAATGCGCGGCCCCAGATCGCCGGGCAGCGTCGAAAAGGGCAGGCCGGACAGGATATAGTCCGCATGGTCAAAGCCAAATTCGCCGATAATGGCATTCACATCGGCAGCTGAACCATGCACAGCAATGAAGCGGCTATCGCGGAAATGCTGGCGCAGAAAATCGATAAAATCGGGGTTGGTATCGATCACCAGCAAGGTCGCATCCTTGCGCAATCGGTCAAGCACCGGTTGGCAGAATGTGCCAACACCCGGACCATATTCGACAAACAGCTTACATTCGTCCCACTTCACCGGGTCGAGCATTTTTTGCACGGTGAATCGCGAAGACGGGATGATCGAACCAACCATCACCGGATGCTTCACAAAACCCTTGAAGAAAACGCCCCATGGACCAAAAAACCTTTTGATCCCATGCCTGATGCGGTCGAGCCGGGATGAAATGGCCAGCGAACTGTCGGTCATCAAATTGCCTTATGTTGACTAGGGACAGCCCGCTTAGTCGCAAATGCTTCCTGCCGATGCAACCCGTTCCGCTATTTTTTATTGTAAAGACGCACCGGACTTGCCCTTTCACCCGCACCGTCGCAAAGTGTGCAAATGGCAACGCATCCCAAAGGCACAGTCGCCGTCATCTTCATTGCGCAGCGCACAAAGGATGATGAAGCAAGCTATCGCAGCGCAGCGGATGCGATGGAACAACTGGCCCGCCAACAGCCCGGATTCGTCGCCATGGATTCGGTGCGTGGTAACGACGGGCTGGGGATAACGGCCAGTTATTGGACCAGCGACAGCGCGGCAAAGGCGTGGCGCGATCATGCCGCCCATAAAAAGATCCGCGATAATGGCCGGGACCGCTGGTATGAACATTATAGCCTGCATGTTGCCGAAATAACCCGCAGCTATGACTGGGAAAAAGTCGCATGAATGCCAAGCCGGCCACGATCCCGGCGGACCGGGTTACGATATTGTTCCTTGTCATGCTGGTGTCAGCGGCAGGCAATACCGCAATGCAATCCGCGCTGCCCGCTATCGCCAGCCAGCTGGATATTGCCGATGTCTGGGTCAGCCTGGCCTTTAGCTGGTCAGCGCTGCTTTGGGTATTGATGGCCCCCAAATGGGCGCGACTTTCGGACAAGCGCGGGCGCAAGGCGTTGATGAGTGTCGGCACAATCGGCTTTGTTTCGTCGATGGGCCTGTGCGGGTTGGTGTTGTGGATGGGGCTGCATGGCTATCTTGCCCCGGCATTGACTTTTGTTGCCTTTGCGCTGTTCCGCAGCCTTTATGGCGGCTTTGGATCCGCAGCCCCGCCAGCGGTGCAGGCCTATATCGCCGCGCGCACCGAGCGCGAGGAACGAACAAAGGCGCTGTCGCTGCTGGCATCATCATTCGGGCTTGGCACAGTCATTGGCCCCGCGCTTGCCCATTTCCTGATTTTTGAACCCTTCGGGCTGGCAGGGCCGCTGATTCTTTTTGCCAGTTTTGGCCTTGCTGTGCTGGTTGCGCTGCGGCTGCGGCTGCCCAATGACACCCCCCGGTTTGAGGCACGGGGCGTCGTTACCGCCTATCCCAATGCCGCATCTGTCGCTCAACCGGTTAGTGGTGATGGAGAAGACCCCGCACTTCTGCAAGAGGAAGTGCGGCTTGCCTGGCTGGAGCCCCGGCTGAAAAGCTGGCTGATTGCCGGTTTATTAGGCGGCCATGCGCAGGCGATATTGCTGGGTGTCGTCGGCTTTCTGGTCCGCGACCGGCTTGGCCTTCAGGATTTGCCAAAGGAAGCAGTTGAGGCAACGGGTTCGGTGATGTTCGTCGGCGCAATGGCAACCTTGCTGGCGCAATGGGGCCTGATCCCGATCCTGTCGCTAAGTCCGCGCAATTCGGTCCTGTGGGGATCGCTGCTTGCCCTGGTGGGTATTACACTGGTGGCCGTCAGTTTTGACTATAGTGGCATCACGCTGGGCTTTGCGCTGGCATCGCTCGGCTTTGGCCTGTTCCGTCCCGGCTTTACCGCAGGCGCATCGCTTGCCGTGCGGCGGCATGAGCAGGGAGATGTTGCAGGCAAGATCGCGTCGATCAACGGCGCGGCCTATATCGTCGCGCCAGCCATCGGCGTTGCTCTTTTCAACCTGTGGGAACCCGCGACTTTCCTGCTGATCGGGGCAGCCTTGCTCTATTTGCTGGTCTGGGGCCGACGGGCACTTAACGAAGCGCGATAACCGTTTCAGCCGGTTTCAACTCGGCTGGCTTGTCATTGTAGATAAAGCCGTAAAGCGGATAGACCGAACGGCCAAGATCGCCGATTGTCGCATACCAGACGCGCACTTCGCTCCAGTCGCCAGCGGCTGACACGTCAACGACCCGCGCCTTGCGCTCAATATGGCCGCGACGCCCGTTGATCGTGGACCAGTTGGCATGATCGATCAAAACTTCGCGGTCCGAGACGATCTTGCTGACCATGCCGACATGGCCCATCGGCATCGAACGGGTCGGTTTGAAAGTCATCACGGCGCCCAGCTTTGGCTCTGCGCCCTTCGCATAGCGGCCTTCGGCCTGATACCACCATGTTTTGGCATTACCGAAAATTTCGACACCCGAAATCTGGCGCGCAAAAGGAACGCACTGCAACGCCATTGCCTGCGCTGGTATGAAAAGAGCAAGCGCGCCAAGAGCGGCAAGCAGCTTTGTGCGGAACATGGATTACGACCCCAGTGCTTATATTTTGTATAAGTCTGATGGCTGCGGGTCGTTTCGGCCACAACATCTAGTCGGCGACATGCGCTGCGCCCAAGATGAACCGTTGTTCAGGTTCCGCCTGTCGCCGACAAGGCTCAACTCATCGGCGAAAGGTGTCGCCTATGCTTTGGCCTTTAGCGAATCGGCGACTTTCACGCCATGCCTTTCCAACGCCTCGACAATGTTGCCCGCGCCCTCCAGATCGCCCCAGAACATGGGCCCGCCACGATAAATGGGCCAGCCATAGCCATAGATCCAGACCACATCGATGTCCGAAGCGCGCTGCGCCTTGCCTTCTTCAAGGATCAGATAACCCTCGTTGACCATGGGATACAGCGTGCGTTCGATGATCTCCTGATCCGAAATTTCGCGCTTGGGCAGGTTTGACGTTGCCCGGAATTCCTCGATGATCGCAAGCGCCTCTGGCGACGGTGTGCCAACGCGCCTTTCGTCATAATCGTAAAAGCCCTTGCCATTTTTCTGTCCAAAGCGCCCGGCAGCGCACAGCGCATCGCGGATCGTTTCGATTTTCGATGGATCGCGGTGCCAGCCAATATCCAGCCCGGCAAGATCGCTCATCTGGAATGGCCCCATCGGCATTCCGAAATCGGTATGCACCTTGTCAATCTGCGCCGGTGTTGCGCCCTCCAGCAGCAATTGCATCGCTGGGATTTGCCGCTGCGCCAACATCCGGTTGCCGATAAAGCCATGGCAAACGCCAGCCACAACAGCGACCTTGCCGATCTTTTTGCCAATAGCCATTGCGGTTGCCAGCACATCGTCAGCGGTCTTTTCACCGCGCACAACCTCAAGCAGCTTCATGACATTGGCGGGCGAGAAAAAGTGCATTCCAAGCACATCCTGCGGGCGCGATGTGCTGGCCGCGATTTCATCGACATTGAGATAGCTGGTGTTGGACGCCAGGATCGCGCCCGGCTTACAGATCGCATCAAGCTTGCCGAAAACCTCCTTTTTTACATCCATGCTTTCATAGACTGCCTCAATCACAAGGTCGCAGTCGGCAAGGTCTTCAAGCGAAAGCGTCGGCGTCAGCAGGCTCATCATGCCCTCGACCTGCTGGGTGGTAAATCGGCCCTTCGCTGCAGACGCCTCATAATTTTTGCGGATTACGCCAACACCGCGATCAAGGTTTTCCTGCACCATCTCCACGATGGTCACCGGAATGCCTTTGGCAAGGAAGTTCATCGAAATGCCGCCGCCCATCGTGCCAGCGCCAATGACGCCGACCTTTTTAATATCGCGCAGCGCAATGTCTTTGGCCAAGCCATCGATCTTTGCGGCCTGCCGTTCGGCAAAGAACATATGCCGCTGCGCTGCAGACTGGCTGCCCATCATCAGCTTCATAAATTCGCCGCGTTCAAATTTCAGACCGTCTTCGATATCCGGATTTTCCGCAGCCGCAGCAACGCAGCGCAGATTTGCATAAGGCGCTTCAAAGCCGCGCCACTTGCGGGCATTCTCGGCCTCCAGCTTGGCAATGATGGCCGTATCACCCTTGACCGGCAGATCGCGGGTATGGCGCGGGCCCCTTGCAATACATTCGCGCGCAAATGCGACGGCATCGGCGGCAAGACTGGCTTCGCCTGCCAGTTTATCGACCAGCCCCGTGTCCAGCGCCTTTTGCGCCGAAATCGGTTCGCCCAGCGAACACATGACAGCGGCCTGTTCGATACCGACCAGCCGTGGTAGCCGTTGCGTCCCGCCTGCTCCGGGCAGCAAGCCAAGCTTGACCTCCGGAACGCCCAGCTTTGCCGACGGGACCGCAATGCGATAATGGCAAACCAAAGTGGTTTCGAGCCCGCCACCCAGCGCCGTGCCATGAATAGCTGCGACAACTGGTTTGGTCGCCATTTCGATGGCGTTCAGCACGGCATTGAAATCCGGACCTTGTGGCGGCTTGCCAAATTCGGTGATGTCGGCGCCCGCGATAAACGTCGCGCCATCGCAGCGCAGCAGGATCGCGGCAATCCCATCATCGGCAAGGCCTTGGGCAATGCCATCATGGATGCCCTGACGCACATGCCAACTGAGCGCATTGACCGGCGGATTGTTGACCGTGAGGATCAGCATTTCGCCATCTTGCGAAGTGGTTACCGATTGCATTTCATAAACTCCATGTTGCTCAGGCGGCTAGCGCCGCATACATCATTGTCCGAATTTCGCGCCGGATCGGATAGGTGGAAGACGGCATCAGCTGCGTCATGAATATCATGATCAAATCCTCAACCGGATCGACCAGAAAGGCGGTGGAATACATGCCGCCCCAATAAAATTCGCCTTTGCTGCCGGGCAACATCGTTGCCGCCGGATCGATATTGCAGGCGAAGCCAAGGCCGAAACCGATCCCGGCATTTTCCGCCTCGCTGAACAGCGATTTGCTATGCTGGGTCAAATCGCCGCCACCGGGCAAATGGTTTGCGGTCATCAGCTCCAGCGTCTTGGGGCTGATAATCTGAACACCGTCAAGCGCGCCGCCATTCAGCAGCATTCGGCAAAAACGATGATAGTCGGCAATGGTTGAGGCAAGCCCGCCGCCGCCCGAATTGAACCGCCAGCCCCGCGCCCATGCGCTGTCGGCGCCGGGATGGTCGACCAGCTTCATTTTCTCGACCGGGTGAAAGGCGTAGGCCTCTGGCAGGCGATGCGTCTGGTCTGCTGCGACCTGAAAGCCGGTGTCGGACATGCCCAGCGGGGCAAAAATATGCTCGCGGAAATATTCCGGCAATGACTGGCCGCTGATCCGTTCGACAAGCACGCCCAATATGTCGGTTGAAACCGAATAATTCCAGCTTGTCCCCGGATCAAACTCCAGCGGGATGCGCGCCAGATGATCGATGAACATCTGGCTGTCATTATTGCCCCAATGTTCAAGGTCGGTTCGCCGATAGGCCGCATCAACAGGCGTGCGCTCCTGAAAACTATAGGTGAAGCCAGATGTGTGCCGCAACAGATCAATGATGTTCAGCCGCGTTGTGGGAGGCCGGGTTACAAAAGGCTGGTTGCCACCTCCCGAAACGAACACGCCCAGATTGGCAAATTCAGGGATATATTTGGCAACCGGTTCCGACAGCGCAACCTTGCCCTGTTCGACCAGCTGCATGAACGCAACGGAGGTTACAGGCTTTGTCATGCTGGCGATGCGATAGATTGCGTCATGATCGACGCCCGATGCCCATTGGTGGGCAACCTCATCACCGCGGCCAATCAGCAACGCCGCAAAGGGCAATTTACCGCTGTCCAGATATTGGGACTGGATGAACGCACCTATGCGGTCGAGCCTGTCGGGCAGGAATCCGAGTTCGCGGGCGTTCATACCGCCGTTTGCCCAGTCAGTTGGCGCGTCACCGGATGAGAGCTAGACAGCCCGCCATCCACGGCAATTGCCTGCCCATTGACATAGCTTGCCTGATCACTGGCCAGGAACAGCGCAACATTGGCCAGCTCCTCTGGTTGCGCCCCGCGGCGCAACGGGTTCAGCCGACCGATCTTGTCAGTTACGCCCTTTTCGCGGGCATAATCAAAGGTCGGCTTGGTCATGCCGGTTTCGGTCAGCCCGGGGCAAATCGCGTTGCAGCGCACACCTGTTCCCGAAAGCTGCTGCGCTGAAACCTTGGCAAGGTTGATGACACCCGCCTTTGACGCGGAATAAGGCGGCCCACCGGCGCCCGAGCGGATGCCCGCAACACTGGCCGTCAGGATGATCGAGCCGCCACGTCCCGCATCCATCATCGCCTTGCCGGCATGTTTCACCATCAGCCAAGGCCCGATCAGATTGACGCGCAGGACATTGGTGAAATTTTCAACGCTATTGTCAAAAATCCCCTCCATCCCGCCGGAGACCCCGGCATTGGCAAAGGCAATGTCGAGTTGACCGTGCATTTCCAGGGCCTTGGCCACAATGGCTGCCACGTCGCCTTCATCGCCAGCGTCAATCTTTACCGCCGTTGCCGCTTCGCCGATTTCGGCAGCCACATCGTGCACGGTATCACTCCAGTCGCCGAGCACGACCCTGGCTCCCTCCGCTGCAAAGCGGATGGCCGATGCACGCCCGATACCCGAACCCGCGCCGGTAATGATTGCTACTTTTCCATCCAACGCGCCCATTATGCGCCTCCTGTAATCGTTGCGCCGCCATCGCAGACGATGGTCTGGCCGGTGGTAAACGCCCCTGCCCTGCTGGCAAGAAAAACAACGGCTCCTGCGATTTCGGGAGGCTCGCCGATGCGCTTGAGCGCTGCGGCTGCTGTAGATCGCCGCAAAGTTTCCGGCTCCTCCCAAAGCGCCCGTGCCATGTCCGTGCGCACCAGCCCCGGCGCGACGCAATTGACGCGGACGCCCTTTGTCCCGAACTCAGTGGCGAAGTTACGCGCCATTTGCATGTCCGCAGCCTTGGAAATGCAATAGGCGCCGATGATGGGCGAACCTTTCAGCCCGCCGATCGAAGAGATGATCGTGATCGACCCCTCGCCACGCTCCATCATCTCGGGCGCGACCATGTTCACCAGCCAGTGGTTGGACAAAATGTTATTATCCATGATCTTGCGGAACTGATCGTCGGTAATGCCAAGGCCTGGGCCGTAATAGGGGTTGGACGCTGCATTACAGACAAGCGCGGTGATCTTACCGAATGCGGCGCGGGTTTCGTTGACCAGGTTTTGCAGATCGTCCTTTGAGGAGATGTTGGCCGCAACCGAGATCGCAGTCCTCGGACCGTGCCGCGCGTTGATCTCGGCCGCCGTCGCGTCGCAGGCATCCTGCTTGCGGCTAGAGATGACGACCTTAGCACCCTGAGCTGCCATTTCTTCGGCGGTAGCCTTGCCAATTCCGCGCGAGCTGCCGGTGATCAGCGCGACCTGGCCGGTCATGTCGAATAAACTCATAAATCCTCTCTAACACTAAGCGTTGAGGAGGGGAGCCGTCAGAAGGACGGTGGAGGGGTATTCCACCCTCCGATACCTCTCCACCATGCTTCGCATGGTCCCCCTCCCCATCCGGCGGATGGGGAAGATTTATGCCCCCGCCTTCACCGCAAACCCCAGCGAAGCCTCAGCCAGCGGCCTCACCCGCTCCGACATCGCCTTGGCATGGGCGCTGCTCGCCGTGCCGTCGATCACGCGCTTCTTGATGCCTTGAATAATCCCCGCCAGCCGGAAGAAATTATAGGCGAAATACCAGTTGAGATCAGGGATGCCATCGCGCCCGGTTGCGGCGCAATAGCGTTCCACCACTTCGTCCAGTTCGGGGATGCCAAGGCCGGCCCGGTCAAGGTCCATCACGCCGGAACGTCCGCCATTTTCAGTGACCCACGCCATTGCGACATAGGAAAAATCAGCGAGCGGATCGCCCAGCGTCGACAGTTCCCAGTCCAGCACAGCCAAACACGTCGTCCCGCCCCGCTCAAAAATCGCATTGTCGATCCGATAGTCGCCGTGCACAACGCTGGTGCGCGTCTGTTCGGGCAGTGTCGCGGGCAGCCATTCGATCAGCCGCTCCATTTCAGGCATCATCTCGGTTTCCGACAGCCGATATTGCTTGGTCCAGCGATCAACCTGACGGCCGAAATAATTGCCGGGCTTGCCAAAATCGGAAAGCCCCGCCGCCTCGACATCGGTATTGTGCAGCCGCGCGAGCACATCGATCATCTCGAAATATACTGCGCGCCGCTCTTCGCGCGAACCATCGGGCATCGCGCCGTTCCAGATGGTGCGGCCATCGACCATGCCCATCACATAAAACCAGCTGCCAATGACGCTGTCATCGGTGCACAGGCCATATTGCCGCGCGACCGGAAAACCAGTGCTGTGCATACCAGCCTGCACCTTATATTCGCGGTCCACTGCATGGGCAGAGGGCAGCAGCGGGCCAAAAGGCTTACGCCGCAGAACATAATTGCCAGACTTTGCCTCAATCTTGTAGGTTGGGTTGGATTGCCCGCCCTTGAACTTGGTCAGGTGCAGCGGGCCTTCATAGCCCTCGACATTGGCCGCCATCCATTCGGCGAGCTTGTGCTCATCAAGCTTGTCGGCACCTTCAGGCTCGACTGTGCCGACAAAGGCTTCTTCAGCGTTAACGACTGCGTCACTCATGGCCTCCTCCGGGGCGTTAAATAGGGACAGTCCCCATTTAAATTGCGTTCGATGGGGTTAGGCGCGATCGCTTGCCATTTTAAATAGGGACAGTCCCCATTTAACGCTGCCGGCGTCATTGATCGAACACGATCACGCTGCGCGCGCTATCGCCCTTTTTCATTTTCTCGAAACCGTCGTTGATACCCTCCAGCGGGATACGTTCGGCAATGATGCTGTCCAGATCTAGCAGCCCGCGCAGGTAGAAATCGACGAGGCGCGGGATATCGACCGGGAAACGGTTCCCACCCATGATCGCGCCTTGCAATTTCTTGCCCGACAACAAGTCCATCGCGCTGAGGCCAACGCTGTGTTGTAACGGCATCATGCCCAATATGGTGGCCGTGCCGCCGCGCTTCAGCGATTTGACCGCCAGCTCGCCCGACGCAGGTCGCCCGACGGCCTCAATGGCATGATCGACCCCGCCCCTGGTCAGCCCGACGATTTGCGCCGCCGCATCATCGGCCATTGCATCGACCACATCGGTTGCGCCCAGCTTTTTCGCCAGCTCTCGCTTTTCGGGGATGGGGTCAGCGGCGATGATCCGGCCAGCGCCTGCAATCTTTGCTGCGTTAATCGTGGCAAGGCCAACGCCGCCGCAACCGATGACGGCCACAGTCTCACCCGGCGTCACCTTGCAGGCATTGAAGATCGTGCCTGCGCCCGTTGTGACAGCGCAGCCAATCACCGAAGCGCGATCCAGCGGCATCTCAGGATCGATCCGCACACAGGCATGTTCATGCACCAGCATTTGCTCGGCATAGGCCGACAGGTTGAGCATTTGCGCAACGGGCGAGCCATCCGGCCGCGACAGGCGCGGCGCTTCGCCCGCCTTGCGCCGCGTGTCACCGCCAAGGCACAGCGACATCCGCCCGGTCACGCAAAACTCGCAATGCCCGCAAAAAGCGGAGAGGCAGGTTATCACTGCATCGCCAACTTTCACAGTGGTCACTTCGCTGCCCACCGCCTCGACAATCCCTGCCGCTTCATGCCCCGGCACGGCGGGAAGTGCGTGCGGATAGGTGCCTTCGATAAAATGCAGATCGCTATGGCAAAGCCCGCAGGCGGCAGTGCGGATCAGCACCTCATGCGCCTGTGGCTTGGAGATTGATAGGGTCTCAATCTCCAATGGCTTGCCGGATTCGATTAATACCGCTGCTTTCACCGCGACACCGCCATATCGCCCGACGAAATTTCGCCCGCGCTGTTGGAGCCATGTTTGCCAAACTCAATCCGTGCAATGGCCCGCGCATGGACTTCATCCGGCCCATCCGCCAACCGCAGCGTACGTTGATGCGCATAGGCCGAAGCAAGGCCGAAGTCGTTGGAAACACCGCCGCCGCCATGTGCCTGAATCGCGTCGTCGATAATCTTCAAAGCCATATTCGGTGCCTGCACCTTGATCATGGCAATTTCGCCAGCGGCAATCTTGTTGCCAACAGTGTCCATCATATAGGCAGCCTTCAGGCAGAGCAGCCGGGTCATTTCGATATCGATTCGCGCCCGGGCGATGCGTTCTTCCCACACACTATGATCGGCAATGCGCTTGCCGAAAGCCGTCCGGTTTAGGAGCCGCTTGCACATTTTTGCCAGCGCTTCTTCGGCGACGCCAATGGTGCGCATACAGTGGTGGATGCGGCCCGGCCCAAGCCGTCCCTGCGCGATCTCAAATCCGCGCCCTTCGCCCAGCAGCACATTATCCACGGGTACGCGGACATCTTTCAGCTCGACCTCCATATGGCCATGCGGCGCGTCATCATAGCCAAAGACCGGCAGGAAGCGTTTCACATTCACCCCGGGCGCGTCGAGCGGCACGAGGATCTGCGACTGCTGCGCATGGCGTTTCGCTTCGGTATCGGTCTTGCCCATGACAATGGCGATCTTGCAACGCGGATCGCCAACGCCCGACGACCACCATTTGGTGCCGTTGATGACATATTCGTCGCCGTCGCGGACCATGCGGGTTTCAATATTGGTCGCATCGGACGAGGCAACCGCCGGTTCGGTCATCAAAAAGGCAGAACGGATTTCGCCATTCATCAGCGGCACCATCCAGCGCCTTTTCTGCTCGGCAGTGCCATAGCGCATGAACACTTCCATATTGCCGGTATCGGGCGCGGAGCAGTTGAAGACTTCGGACGCCCAGCCGATGCGACCCATTTCCTCAGCGCACAGCGCATATTCAAGGTTGGTGAGGCCGGGGCCTTCAAACGCCACCGTGTCGTCGACATGCGGATGGCCCGATGAGGGCGGCATGAACAGGTTCCAGATGCCAGCGGCCTTGGCCTTGGCCTTCATCTCCTCAACGATCGGGATGACCTTCCACCGCTCTCCCTCGGCATCCTGCTGAAGATAGATGTGATGATTGGGGCGGACATTCGCCTCGATAAAATCGCGCACGC
>CAZNEO010000029.1:0-31689 GCA_964572205.1 uncultured Sphingorhabdus sp. | reverse complement strand
ACACTCCTTAAATCACAACATCAAATCTGTGCCATTGGTGCTGACGGGGAACAGCAATGCAACAAGTGGCGCAGCAGCAACTGCCTGTCCTTACCCAGATTGGTAATGTTCAGGGAATTGGGCCAATTTGCGTGGGGCCTTTAGGGCCCGGACCGTGCGATGCGATCAGGATGTATCTCGCACAGGCCACATTTGGCGGACCTACACCACAATTTAATCTGAACGACGTCCATATGACCGGCTCGGCCGGAAACTTCGGACCAATTTGCAATGGACCGTTTGGTGCCGCACCTTGCTCCCTTGTTGGTCAGTTCGGGTTGGATCGAATGGGTGTCGGCTCGATTCCTAACCAATCTTCTTTCAATCTGCCTCAGTTTACTGGCGCGACAGGGTTGGCCGCAGAATGTGCGAGACGTAGCGGGTTAGACATTGGAACATTTGTCGGCTGCGCTGGCCAACAAGTAATCCTACCTCAGCGCGACCAAGCGATACTCGACTGTGCCGTTGCAAGTAAATCTGCGGAGGCATTTGGCCGCTGTGCGGCGCAACATACGGGCATACGACTGTCACAAGACCAACAACTGATTGCAGATTGTGCAATGCGGTCGAAAGGTCAGACTACTGATTTTCTAACATGCGCGGGTCCAAACTTTGCAAACAGAGCAATCGGTCCGAATGAGCAAGCAATTCTAAATTGTGCGGCCAAGCCGGGTACTTCTTCGATGACGTTTGTGGAATGCGCGGGATCGAGATTTCTGAAAGATCAGGAGCTTGCTGTTATCAACTGCGCCGTAGGATCATCGGATATCGCATCATTCGCTTCGTGCGCAGCTCCAAATGCTTCCATCAAAATGTCCGATGATCAGCGAATATTGGCACGGTGCGCGCTGAGTTCTAACGGCGACGAATCAAATTTTCTCAGTTGCGCTGGCTCGACATTTGCAACACGTGGACTAGGAACTAACGAAAGAGCCGTTCTTAACTGTGCTTCAAGTTCGCAAAACAGCACTGAAAAATTTGCAGCATGTGCGGCGAATAAGTTGGTTGGCGGCAACCTGAGCAAAGAGCAGCAGGTTGCCCTTCGGTGTGCAGTAGAATCAAAGGGTGACGGAGGTTCGTTTTTGGGCTGCGCCGCCGCGAATATGTTCAGTCTACAACTGAACCCCGAGCAGCAAATTGCGGTTCAATGTGTCGTGTCGACAGGCGGAGAGCCCACGACGGCAGCAGGCTGCATCGCATCGCGTTTAACTATGCGTGAGCTGACTAAGTGTTTGAGTGATGGAATTGGCGGTAAGGGCTGTTTTGGGGATTCAAATGACCTAGTGGGTCGAGACGGTTTTGTGGCTCGAACCTTTGGTCAAATTGCCGGCGGACCGAATTCAGTGATCAACAATCCAGGTCAAATCTGGGGCGGGGACAATTCATTCGTCAGAAATCCGGGTCAAATCTGGGGCGGCCCAAATTCATTTTTCAACAATCCAGGCCAGCTGTTGCCGACACCGAAGCCAATCCAGGTTGGAAGTATCGGTGGAAAACGTATCTGCCTGCCGTGGTGTTGAAAGGAACGAAAATGCGCTATCCAGCCACAATTGTCTTAATCTTTGCTTTATTTGTATTCTCTGTTCCAGTCTTTGCTCACGAACAAGACCTTCGAACCATGACGGATGCAAATGGAGAGACAGAAGTCGGGTTCTGTTCGAGACCAAGCCCCAATTCGTTTGGTTTCCCTGGGCACGCCTTTGTGACGTTTAGCTCACGGTCAGCGACCGGCGATCGAGTTTTTCAAGCGGTGGGCCATACGGTAGGCTCAGGCACTTCTGGTGCGACCGCTGCGTTTACTTATTTTTCGGGCGGCAGCGTCGCTGGCATGCAGGCTGAAGAAAGATATACGTCAATGAAGCAGGCTTGCATAACAGCGAAAGTGGACAGGGCGGTTTACGAAAAGGCTCTGGCTGCCGCCCAGCCGACGTTGACAAGGTTAGGTTTTCCCGCCAGCATTTCAGCCTCTATGGAGCGCTACACCCTCGGATCGAATGACTGTGTATCATTTGCAGAGAAAGTAGCGGCAACGTTGAAGGCTGCTGGTCTAACAGTTCCTTCCCCTAGCTCAACTGACACACCTTCTTCGTGGATCAATAAGCTAATTGCTTCCAACCCTTAGGCGTCGCACTTTGGCAGGTGCTTTTACCAGCTTGTGGGACAGGGACAGTTGAAGGCCGTGGCAACGTTATTGACGGTAACGAATTAGATCGAGCAAGCTCTAGAATTCGTTCAGAATCTGCCCTTTGTGACGACTTTAACCCCAACCGCCGGGCGGGCGTTGAACCGCAATATCCTGCAGTTTAGCCCGCAAACTATCTGTTGACCGTCTATTGGCAGCATTAGCGGGACCATGGTAAAAAGATCTATAGCCGTTTGACGCGTTGCCTGCAATGTCAGTCCGACCGACAGGTACGCCAATCGACGCCCATTCTTTCGAAACGGCATACTGCGCATCATCGATGGTACCACGCCCATCGAAAACAAAGCGCGCTAAAGCACCTCCGCCGGCTTTGAAAAGCAGAAACTCTCGAAATACGCGCTCTTGATTTTCAGCATCATATAGTTCGTCACCGGTCAGGTTCAGTGCCGCAACGGCCCTCTTTAAAGTAGGAATTGTTGTTTGATACTTGCCCGTAGCAAACATCCGATTTGGATTTTTCCCTCCACCGACGATTCCATCAGTCGCCAAGATCTGGGCGATCGTTTTTCCAGTCACTGTCCCAGCAGGACGATTAACAAACGAGTGACCGACTCTTCCACCCAATACGCCTTTCGTGCCGCTGTTGTAAGATTCGTAGTTACCCTCACCATGAGAAATTATATCACCAATATCTCTCACAAGTTCTACAATTTGCGTCATTTTCCCCGATGCTCCCCAAATAATCGTCTCCAACTTAAATAAGTTGGGTGCTGATGACGTCAACATAAATTGGCTGGATCGATGCGTTTTTTCAATAATGACGACCGACGCCCCCACACGTCTTAAATCATTCGCCGTAAGCGCCCATGGCACAGATTTAAGGTTGTGACTCAAGGCGTGTTTTGGTTTCATCGCAGTGAACCGCCCCGGGTTTGCCGGAGGCTCCAACTCTTGAGTAGAAGGAGCCGTTATGAGCAAGACCACGAACAAGTTTGCACCTGAGGTGCGGGCACGAGCGATCCGGATGGTTCTGGATCACGAGGTTGATTATCCGTCGCGCTGGGCGACGGTCGTTTCCATCGCCGAGTAGATTGGCTGTTCGCCGCCTACGCTGCATGAGTGGGTGAAGAAGGCCGAGGTGGACAGTGGCAAGCGTGCCGGTGTCTCCAGTGACATGGCTGAGAAGCTGAAGGCCCTGGAACGTGAGAACCGCGAACTGCGACAGGCCAACGAGATATTGCGCAAGGCTTCCGCATATTTTGCTCAGGCGGAGCTCGACCGCCCATTCAAGCGATGACCAGCTTCATTGATGAGCATCGGGGCGATTACGGGGTCGAGCCGATCTGCAAGGTCCTGCCGATTGCCCCATCGACCTATCATGATCGCGCCCGCCGGCGGCGTGATCCGTCGCGGCTATCAGCACGAGCGCAGCGGGATCTGGCTATGAAGCCTGAAGTGCAGCGCGTCTTTGATGCTAACTTCCGGGTCTATGGCGTTCGCAAAGTGTGGTGGCAGATGCAGCGCGAAGGGTTTGACATTGCCCGCTGCACGGTGGAGCGGCTGATGCGTGAGCTGGGCTTGGCTGGCGTCATCCGGGGCAAGCCAGTGCGCACCACGGTGAGCAACAAAGCTGCACCCTGCCCACTCGATCAGGTCAACCGCCAGTTCCATGCGCCTGCGCCGAACAGACTGTGGGTGTCCGACTTCACATATGTCGCGACATGGGCGGGGTTCGTCTATGTGGCATTCGTGATCGACGTTTACGCCCGCTACATTGTTGGCTGGCGGGTAAGCAGAACAGCTCATGCAGCCTTTGTCCTGGATGCGCTGGAACAGGCGATCCATGAACGCAAGCCCGTGCAAGGCGACGGCCTGATCCATCATAGCGACCGCGGCAGCCAATATCTGTCAATCACCTATACTGAACGGTTGGCAGAAGCTGGCATCGAGCCAT
This sequence comes from uncultured Sphingorhabdus sp., assembly GCA_964572205.1. GTDB lineage: Bacteria > Pseudomonadota > Alphaproteobacteria > Sphingomonadales > Sphingomonadaceae > Sphingorhabdus_B. The sequence continues at coordinate 27,553 of CAZNEO010000029.1, read as the reverse complement.
CGGTGGGCAGTGTCGGCGACAGCTATGACAATGCTTTGGCTGAGACCATTAATGGCCTTTACAAGGCCGAAGTGATCCACAGGCGCGGGCCATGGCGGTCGTTCGAAGCCGTCGAGTATGCAACGCTGGAATGGGTGGACTGGTTCAACAACAGGCGGCTGCTGGAGCCCATCGGCAACATCCCGCCCGCCGAAGCTTAAGCCCGTTACTGCGCCATGCTGGACGAACTCCCCATAGCCGCGTAACTAAAACCAAACAGCCTCCGGCAAACCCGGGGCGGTTCAGTCTGGGGTTCTCTGGCTCTTTTGCGACGGCGTGACCGGCGAGTTCGGCAATCTGCTCCCAGTCCCAATCGCCTAGTTCGATTACAGGTATCTTCTGGCACCCTTTTCCTGTTCGGCAATCGGCTCAGCTATCGGCTTGCCTTCTTGCTCGCCCGGCCTGTTGCGTCTGGTGCGGCGTGGTGGATTGCCTGTCTCGTGATCGCCGTCACGCCTGTTCGGCAAAAGCGTGCGATAAACGCTTGGCTAAGGACGTAAAATCGGATTTATATCCAGCGTTTCGGCGGCTTTGGGCTAGCGGATGCCGATTCGGGGGGTGCAATGAGAATTATTGATCGATACGAATATGATCCTGTTGCCGATCTCGTGGGCAAAGGCGGGTTTGCCCGCGTGTTCCGCGCGCAGGATACGCGGCTGAACCGCGAGGTTGCGCTGAAGGTATTTTCCCAATCCGACCGCGATCAATATTCGGTGCTGGAGGAGATCCGTAAGGCGATCCAGCTCGAACATCCCAATTTGCTGCGCTATTATGATGTGGTCTTGCTGGAACAGTCCAACGCGCTGGGCGAGCAGGAGCAGTTGCAGATTGGCATCATGGAATATGCCAATGCTGGCGACCTTAAAAACCATATCAAGTCGAACCCCCGCTCGCCTGAATTGAAACGCTTTTTGCGCGAAGTGCTGCTTGGCCTTGAATATCTGCACGACCATGGGATCATCCACCGCGATTTGAAGGCGCAGAATATCCTGCTGACGGACCGCGTGGGTAAGCTGACGGCAAAGATTTCCGATTTCGGCATCAGCAAGAATATGTCGGGGGAGGATACGCGCAGTTCCTCCATGCTGGTGGGCACCATTGAATATATGGCGCCAGAACAGTTCAACCCCAAGAAATTCGGCGTTGGCGGCAAGGTTCGCCCCAATGTTGATCTTTGGGGCTTTGGCGTGATGGTGCATGAGTTGCTGACTGAGGCGACGCCCTTTGGCAAGCGCAGCGGGGAGACAACGGCTGAGCAGATCATGGCGTCGATTTTGTCAACCGACTTGCCGACCGACATCGAAAAACTGGAAGAACCCTATCGGACAATTGTGAAAAGGTGCCTCGTTGCCCATGCCAAGGACCGGGTGCAAAAAGCATCCGAATTGTTGCCATTGCTGGATGACAATTATGTCCCGGGCTCTGAAGGGAAGGCAAAGGGCAAGACCCAGCCGGTCGACCCGGTGCCGCAAAGCGACGGCACAACCATTTTCAGCGCAATGGATGCGGACGTTGCGGGGCTGGACAATACCGCGCCGATTGATCGCAATGCGCTAACGGGGGATGATGACAGCGGCAGCGGCACTGTGATCTTCAAGGCGGACCGCCATGGCGATGTTCCCGGCGCTGACACAGCGGAAGTGCCGCGGTTCAACGCGGGCGATGATGACGATCCGCCACGTTATGATTTTGGCGGCGATGCGCCTTCCGAAAAGCCGTTCTGGAAGAAATATATCGGCGTTGCCGTCGCGTTGCTGGCGGTGGCGTTTTTGGGCGTGGCGGCATATCGCACGATGAACGCTGACGACACGGAAAAGCCTGCGACCGAGGCAGTGGCAGATGACGCGGCAACCAAGGCAAAGGCCGCGCCTGCTGACGCCGCCAAGGCAGGCGATGCGGCACAAACCGACGCTGCAAAGGCTGAGGCCGCGAAGGCCGAAGCTGCGGCGGCTGCGGCGGCTGCGCTTGCCAAGGAGAAGGCAGCGGCAAAAACTGCCGAAAAGCCGAAGCAGGCACCACGATGCGAAGAAGTGTGCACAATGGTTCCGGGCAAGACGACAACCACTGGCGGCGGCACGACCACAGTGAATGCGGGCGAGTTTTCCTATGCAGCAGGTGGCGGCATCCCTCAAACGCAGGCGCGCAATATGGCGACCGCAGCTTGCAGGGGCAGCGCGCTGGTAAATTACACCGCGACGCCTGATGGCCAGTGCGGCGGCAATGTCTGCTTTGCCCGGGTGCGTGCAACATGCAGCAGCAGCAAGACCGTTACCGGGCCGCCGACGCGCAAATGCGAACGGGTCTGCCGCTAAGACAGCAGCATAGGGGGAGCAGAACGTTATGGCCGAAACGCTGGAACAAATGCTCGACAGGGCAAAGGCAACGCGCGATGCCCTGCGCAACATGCAGGCGGATATTGCCTCGCTGGTGGACAATCAGTTGCAGGGCGATTTCATGCCCCGCTATCTTGCCATCAAGCGCAATCTGACACTGGCCCGGCAGGAAGGTTTGATGGCGGAGCGTTCGAGGACGCAGACGACCGAGGACAAGGGTGAGATTACCATGCTGGCCGAGCGTGGTCAGATTGGCCTGAACGACATCATTGCGACCGCCGACCGGATCACGCAGGAAAAAAATGAGGCGGAAACAAAGTCTCAGGCCGCCCGGCAGGATGCGCAGGCAACGGAGAAGGCGCGGCAGGATGCGCAGCAAGACGCGCTGGCAACCGAAAAATCCAGAACTAATGCGCAACAGGACCAGCAACTGTCCGAAAAGGCGAAGACGGATGCAATGACCGATGCGCTGGCAGCAGAGCAGGCGCGCAGCGATGCGCAGGCCGATGCGCTTGCCGCCGAAGGTGCAAAGCTGGACGCACAGCAGGACGCGCAGGCCACCGAAAAGGCTCGTAGTGATGCGCAGGCCGATGCCCAGGCCGCAGAAAAGGCAAAGGCTGACGCTGCGGCTGATGCGCTGGCCACCGAGAAATCCAAAACGGACGCAGCGCAGGATGCGCAAGAAACGGAAAAGGCGAAGACCGACGCTGCTGCCGATGCCCAGGCGACCGAAAAGTCGCGGTCCGATGCCGAGCAGGATGCGCAAGCGACCGAGAAGGCGAAAAGTGACGCGGCGCAGGATGCGCAGGCCGCCGAAAAGTCGAAGCAGGATGCCGAGCAGGACGCCCAGGCCGCCGAAAAGTCGAAGCAGGATGCAGCGCAGGATGCGCAAGCGGCGGAAAAGGCAAAGCAGGACGCCGAGCAGGATGCCAAGGCTGCGGAGAAGTCAAAGCAGGATGCTGCGCAGGACGCCCAGGCGGCGGAAAAAGCCAAAACCGATGCGGATCAGGATGCCAAGGCCGCCGACAAGGCCAAGCAGGATGCCGAACAGGATGCGCGTGCTGCCGACAAGGCGCGTAGCGATGCCGAACAGGATGCGCGCGATACAGCGCAATCCAAACAGCAGGCGGAAAATGCCGCGCGAGAGGCAGAGCGGCAATCAACGCGGGCGCAAAAGGAAGCTGGCGAAGCGGAGCTTGCCTCTGCCAATGCGCAGCGCGAGGCAAAGGAAGCCGAAGCCGCCGAGTTGCAGGCAGAGAATGCAAAAACCGAGGCTGCAAACGCTAGCGAGCGGGCACAAGCAGCACTGAAAGAGGCAGCGGACGCAGCGGAGCGCGCCAAGGAACAGGCCAAGGAAGCGGACCGCCTTTCGGAAATGGCAAAACGGGATCTGCAGGAATCCTTCCAGAAGCGCTATGATGCGAAGGAATCCTCTGCCTATGCAGAGGCGCATAGCCAGCGGGCATCCAACGCCAGGATGAATTCGCAATTCCATGCCGAGCGGGCGAAGACGCAGGCCAACGCTGCGACCGCTTCTGCCGAACAGGCAAGCGCGCAGGCATCGGAAGCAGAAACTGCGAAATCGCTGGCGGAGCAGGCCGAGCGGCAGGCGAGCGAATCCAAGACCGACGCGCGCACCAGCGAGTCGCAGGCGCGTGGCAGTGCCGATCGGGCCGCGGCCGATGTTGAACCGGCCCGGCAGGCGTTGGAAGAGCTGAAACGCAAGGTTGAGGTTGCCGAAGACCTTTGGGCCGACGCTGAAACTGTAATTTCGCAGGCAATGGAGAATCTTGCTGCCGCAGAGCAGGCTGCGGAGGACGCGGAATATTCTGCTGATGAGGCATGCTCGACGATAGATGACGCCATCTATAAAAATGAAGCTGCCAAGGAAGAGGGCGGTGGCGGCGGTGGTCGGCCTTATTATCCGGACGCGGGCATTTATTCGTGATCTCCAGACATCGAGACATTTATTGGAACGGCAATTATGACTGACGCAGCAAATCAGATTTTGGCCCAATTGCAGGAAATTCTGACGGAGTCTGAGGCGCTACGCGATCAGATTGCCTCGCAGCTGCCAATGCTGGACCAGACATTGGCCGAGTTTGAAACCGAGGCGGAAATCCTGAATGCGCTGATGCAGGAATCCGCCAGCAATGTCGAATTGGCCAAGCAGGCTGCGGCCGATGCGCGGCAGGATGCCAATGAAACCGAACGGTTAAAGGCTGCGGCGCAGCAGGAACATCAGGAAATCATCGGCTATAGCAGCCGTGCCGATGTGCAACTGACCGAAGCAACCACCGCTGCCAACCAGGCGCAGGACGCAGCGGCGCTGGCTGAAAAAGCGCGGCAGGATACCGAGCAGGATGCGCAGGCCACCGAAAAGGCAAAACAAGACGCAGAGACCGACGCGCAGGCCACGGAAAAGGCAAAGATTGACGCGGAGTCCGATGCGCAGGCCGCCGAAAAGGCCAAGACCGATGCGCTTGCCGACGCGCAGGCGGCGGAAAAGGCCAAGACGGATGCGATGCAGGATGCGCAGGCTGCCGAAAAGGCTAAGACTGATGCGCTGACCGACGCGCAGGCGACCGAAAAGGCCAAGACCGATGCCATGCAGGATGCGCAGGCAGCGGAAAAATCGAAGACTGATGCGGCGCAGGATGCGCAGGCCACAGAAAAGTCGAAAACTGATGCCATGGCCGACGCACAGGCGACGGAAAAGTCCAAGTCCGATGCCGCGCAGGATGCTCAAGCGACCGAAAAGTCAAAGCAGGACGCCGAACAGGACGCGCAAGCGACCGAAAAGTCCAAGCAGGACGCCGAGCAGGATGCACAGGCAGCCGAAAAGGCCAAGCAGGATGCCGAGCAGGACGCGCAGGCCGCAGAAAAGGCCAAGCAGGATGCCGAGCAGGACGCGCAGGCGGCGGAGAAGGCGAAGGTAGACGCGGAGCAGGACGCACAGGCGGCGGAAAAATCAAAGCAGGACGCCGAACAGGACGCCAAGGCAACCGAAAAATCAAAGGCCGATGCTGAGCAGGATGCGCAGGCCGCCGAGAAAGCGAAGCAGGATGCTGAACAGGACGCCAAGGCTGCCGAAAAGGCCAAGGCGGATGCAGAGCAGGACGCAAAGGCCGCAGATACCGCCGCGCAAAAGGCAATGACGGAAGCTACGGAGGCAGAGCAAGCCTCCAACAAGGCGCAAATTGAGGAAAAGGAGGCAACCGCCGCCAGTGAGCTTGCCCAGCGCATGGCGAAGGACGCGCAGGCCTCCGCCGAAAGGGCCAAGGAAGAAGCGAAGGAGGCCGAGGCCACAAGCGAAAAGGCCAAAGGTGAACTACAAGAGGCAGAGAAGGCCAGCGAGCAGGCCAAGAATTTTGCCAAGGAAGCCGAAGATGCCGCGGAACTGACTGCTCAAAATGCGAAGGAAGCGCAAACCTACGCGGAGTCGGCAAAGAAAAATGCCGAGGAGGCAGAGGGCTTTGCCCAAAAGGCGCAGGAAGACGCCGCCGATGCCGACAAATCCGCGATCAAGGCGCGCGACGAGGCAAGTGCCGCACAGAAATCTTCTGAAGCGGCCGCTCAGGCACAAAAGCAGGCTGAATCATCGCAAAAGGCTGCGCAGCAGCATGAAGCCGATGCCAAGGAAGCCGCAACCGACGCGCGTAAACATGAACAGGAAGCCAATGACGCCCGGATGCGGATTGAGGGCTTTTTGCGGGACGCGCAATTCCAAATCGACAAGATCAAGAACATATTGGATACGATGGAAAAGGAAGAGGACAAGATCAAGACCGCTGCAACTGACGCCAAAGCCGCAGCACAGCGTGCGGCTGACGCTGCCAAGCGGGCAACAGATTGTCTCCATAACTGCCCTTGCCCATAACGCTCCATACTATCCACATTGCATGCGCACCTATCCTCTGCAAAAGAGACTGAGTTTGTGAATATATTTGAACTTCTTGAACTTGATCCGTCGGCTGACATCGATGCCATCCGCGCGCGGGCGGCGGATAAGAAGCGTTATTTCAATAATTTGCTGCAATCTGCGCCCACGCCGGTGCTGCGCGATATCTACGCGCGACGGATAGGGGAGATTGACCGCTTCATGGAGGAGCGCGGCGGGGCCGGTGCCGGTGGTGGCGGTGCTCGACCCGCGCCTGCGCCATCTGCTGCATCCCATGCTCCTGTGGCACCGGCGGCCACATCCGGGTCCATAATGTTTATCCCCGAAAATGGCCGGATGCCAGCCATCACCCTGCAACCGGGGCTGAACATTGTGGGCCGCCAGCCAAGGCAGATGGGCACGCAAATCATCATCGATGACACCTATGTCAGTGCAAACCATGCCGTCATAGAGCTTGTCCCGGGGCCGCCTGCCTCGGTGCATGTCTATGACATTGGCGAGATTGCAGCCAAGCCCAGCACCAATGGCGTGTTTGTCAATCGCAGCCAGCAGCGGATTGATCGCCGCGTCGCCCTGAACAATGGCGATCATGTCCGTTTTGGCCAGACCAGCTTTGTCCTGCGGATGGAACAATCGCTGGCCGCTGCGCCGCCCGCCAGCAACGGGCGCGACGATGAATCCTATAAAACCGTCATTATAAAGTCACCGTTCCGATGAGCCTTCACCAACTTCAGGATGTCCTTGGTATTGCCGCGCGAGAGCTCGGTGCGACCACGCGTGCGGGCTATTTCGATATTGCCCGCGATGCCGCCGATGCCGTGTCAAAGGGCGACTTTGTCGATACACAAATTTGCCTGTCGCCCGGCACAACCCATCTTTCCAACAAGTTGCAGAAATTGCTGGGCGGCAAGGCGCAGATTGTCGATGATATTGGCAAGGCGCGGCTGACCGATAAATTTATCCTGCCCGCCCGGCTGGTTGCGATTGTCGAACCATTTGAAATTCGGGATGCCGAAATCCTGCCGGAAAATGCGCGCTGGATTGTCGGCATGGGGGAGGGGCGTCGTTGCTGCCTTTTTGTTGTCGCAAATGCCGAGGAATTTGAAGCCGATGAAGCGCTCCGCGGCAAGCTTGAGGCGCTGGGGAGGCTGGAAACCCGGGCTGCGACGGAGGATGAGATTGCGGCTGCCATTGCGGCATATCTTGATGAAAGCCCGGATGACAGCGTGAAAGCGGCAACGGAGATGTCGACCACGCGCATGGCCCGTTATGCGCATGAAATTATCTCCGACGAGATGCGGGCGTTGGAGCTGCGCAAGCAATTATTGACCGAAGACCTGAATTCGGTTCGCAGGCCCGGCGCAGTGGGCAGCACCGACAGCAACAACCGCATTCGCACTTTGATCCAGAAAAATCTCCAGGATGCTGAGCGGGCCTTCAAGCTGAAATATGACGAGTTGAACCGCAACAAAAGCGGCGAGTTCCAGATGCTGACCAACGGCCTGGCGGCGCAGCTGGACGAGGGGCAAATGGTCCATATCGACCTTGCCTCGAAAACCGAAACGATCGAAACCGAAATCGGTCCAGACTATTTGAATAACTTTGTCGCGACGACTAAGCGGTCCTTTCTCAGCAAGGCTAATGCCGATGTGGCCTATCTGGACGAAGTCAAGAACATGACCATCGAACAGATTAATGGCATTTTGGCCGCCGATGGCTTGCGCCAGATTGATAGCAGTAACATCTACGCCCACGATCCTGACGCCAGCCTGCCTGCGGAATCGCACTTTCATATCCAGCGCAAATATACAGGCGAAATAACCAAGGATGGCGCGATGCAATATTTCATAGCGCTGCGTGACTATACCGGCATGATCATGGTGCTTGTCGGCATTCTGGCACCCTTGACCCTGATTGCCGCATCGCAGGATGCGACGCCGGGCGGTATTCTCGACTTTATCAACCAGATTGGCGCTGCGATGAAAAATGTCAGGACCATTCTGACCTTCATCACTGCGATACTTGTTGCAGGAATGCTGCTATATGGCTTTTTCGACCTGCGTCGCCGCATCCCGCAAAAACGGATTGAGGAGCGTGAGCGTGATGTAAACAAGGCACGCGAGTCGCTGGAGCAGGAAGGGCGGCGGATGTTCAACGATGCGTCGCGAGACTGGGTAACGCAGCTTGGCACCTATGTCCGCGACCTGACCACATCGATCAATGCCGAAATCGAAAATGCAATCCGCGTGAAAACGATAAAGGCCGGCGAAGAGCAGGAAGAAAAACGCCGCAAGGTTGCCATGGCGCAGGCAAGCGTCGAGGCGCGGCTGAAAAGCGTTGCGCAATTGGAGCGCAAGATTGAACCGATGCTAAAGCGATAACAGGAAGACAGCAAACTCATGCAGCTTTGGGCACATAGCGACATCGGCAATGGCCGTTCCGACAATCAGGATAGCATCTATGGCAACGCCGAGCTTGGCCTGATGATCCTGGCTGACGGGATGGGCGGCCAAAATGGGGGCGAAGTTGCCAGCCAGAAAGCCGTATTCGGAACCGCCGAAATATTGGAGGAGGCGCTTGCCGGTCTTGCGCCTGGGGACAATGGCGCGCTTGCGGCCTTGATCGATAAGACCATCGCTGACCAAAACCGCGCTATTTACATGCAGGCGCAGGATGATGCCCGCCTGCACGGTATGGGATGCACGCTGGTCGTGGTTGTCGTCCAAGGGGCTATGGCAACTGTTGCCAATGTCGGGGATTCGCGCTGCTATCATTATCGTAACGGCGAGCTGGTTCAGATCACCCGTGATCACAGTCTGGCGCAGGCCCAGATTGACAGCGGGATTATGACCGAGGAGGAAGCGGCGGCGGGCGGTATCAAAAATGTGTTGATGCGCGCGGTTGGTGTTGGCGAAACGGTCAACAGCGACTTTTTCAATATCACCCTGTCGCCGGGCGATTACCTGATGACCTGTTCAGACGGGATGTTGCAACCCTATGGCGCCGATGCCTTGGCCGCATTGTTTCGCGCCGCGTTACAGCACCCTGATCCGGCCCGGTTTCTGGTGGATGAAGCCGTTGCTGCCGGAACGACGGACAATGTCTCGGTCCAGGTGGCCCGGGTATAACAGGTGGCAGGGGCGGGCGCATGAAGATCGGGATCGATCTGGGGTCATCAACCACGCTGTGCGCCTTTGTCGGCGTGGAAGGCGTGCCAGTGCTTATCCCCGATGCCGCTGACCAGAACCGGCAATCAACGCCCAGCCGCGTGCTGCTTCAGGGGGATCGCGCATTGATTGGCCATTATGCCGACCGACTTGGCCGCGAAAGCACGGCGGCGACATTCATTGCCAATTTCAAGCGGCATTTTGGCACCAATCAGGTTTTGGCTAAATGCGAAGGACAACCGGTATATAGCGAGGCGATGGCCGCGCTTCTGCTCAGGAAAGTGCGCAACGATGCCGAGATTTACACAGGTGAGCCAGTTGACAGCTGCGTCATCACTGTTCCGGCGCATTTTCATGAACAGCAACGGCGGTCTCTGGTGTCGGCGGCGCAAATTGCTGGGCTGGACCTGATCGCGCTGCTGGATGAGCCAATCGCTGCCGCGCTCAATTACTCTTTCAACCATGATCTGGGCGATGATGAAATCATCGTTGTCTACGATATTGGCGGCGGGACATTTGACCTGTCCATTTTGACCTGTGCCAATAATCAGGTGCATATCCTTGCAAAGTCCGGGCTGACCAATTTGGGCGGTTTTGATTTCAACCAGATTATAGAGCAGCAATTCCATCAGGATTTTGCCGCTGTTTTCGGGGCGAAACCGAAAAAAAATGACATCAACGAACATCGCGTCTCGCGCATCGCAGAGGATGTGAAGTTCAAGATGAACCAGGGGGGCCATGGCTGGCCCGTTGCTGATGTCTATATGGACGGCAAATTCCTGCGCTGGGCGGTCGATCCGCTGGCCTACCGCGCCAAGGCCGATATATTGTTGAAAAAAACCGAAACCTCGGTGCTGAAAACCTTGCGCGGTATTGGCCTTGAACTGTCCGATGTCAGCCGGTTCGTGCTGATCGGCGGCGCATCGCGCGCCTCGATTGTCCAGCAATTCTGGTTGGAAAGGCTGTCAGGGTCCAGCCAGCAATTGGTGACTGACCAGCCGCTTGAAAGCGTCGCAAAGGGCGCTGCACTTTACGCCAACAGCTTTGCCAAGAATGAGGATGGCGGGGGTTTCATCTCCAACCTGCGCATGTCGAGCGTCACCGCCTATAATATCGGTATCAGGGAGCAGCGGTCCGGCACATTTGAACGGCTGATCGATAAGAATGCTGCATTGCCTGCATCGGGCGGAGCCGTGATTGGCGTCAACCCCAATGATCCAAGCGGCTTTACCGCGCAGCTTTTCCAATATCTGGATGATCCGGACCATATGGATCCGATTGGGGCGATTACGGTTCTGCCGCACAATCTGGTCGGCAAAGGCGCTATAGAGGTCACTATCCGGAATAATGAGGACGGCACGCTGGGCGTTAAGGTCGTTGACCCCGGCAATCGCAAGGTGGTGCCTTTTTTGTTTGAAGACAGCGCTGCCGAAGGACGCGATGTCAATGCCCAGAAAAAGGTCATCGCGCGCCTGCGGATCAACGCGCAGGAAGTGTGAGGGATGGTCAGAAGGAAAGGATGAGTTGGCGATGCGTAACTTGAATGCGGGAATCGGTCGCAGCCTTTCAACGGCACTGGCGATTGGCGCGTTGGCATCAGCGCAGGCCGCCGCCGCGCAGGACACATTCTATCAGGGCGAATGCGCCCGGGCCTATGATGTGCAGGCCGCTAACAGCATCGACCGCATTTTCACTTATTCATCCTATCGCGGTGTATCGATGCACCGTTTTGAGGATCAAAGCAGCCTTGCGTGCAAAACCGATCAGGTCATTATCCGATATTTGACACGCAGCTCCGTCACAAAGGATGCTGCCCGGTATAATGTGACGCGCAAAACGGTGAAAGTCGGCTCCAAACCCGATGGATGCGCCGAATTGTCCATTTGGAACGAAACCGTCGTCGGCACTGTCACTTTTACCATGGAAATGACCCAAAGCGGTGATTTTTGTACGCTCAATCTATGGGCCGACTGGAACCTGACTGACCCAGCCGATACTGCATGGCGGGGGGCGTTCAAGGCCAAGATGTTGATGCTGAATGAAGGCAGCTTTGTGGCGTCGCAGCCCAATCCGGGCGGCGGAAAATTCAACTCGCCGCTTGCCTTTACGGGTCTGAAATAGGCGATTATGTGCTGTCACAGGCTCCGGGAAGCATAATTCTGTAAGCAGGGAATGACCATGACAAGGAAATATGGGATCAAAACTGGCGTCATCGCCATCGCAGCGCTGGCTTCAGCACAGGCTGCGCAGGCAGAAAATGCCATCTATCAGGGCGAATGCAACCGGGCCCGGCAAGTGCAGGCCAGCAGCACAATCGACAAGCTGATCATGTTCAAACAATATCGGGCCGTGTCGCTGCATCGTTTTGGACTGGACCGTGAAAAGGAATGCGACACCGATACAGTCACCCATTGGACTATGACCGAAACCAGCCGGACGAAAACCGAAGTAAATTTTGATGTCATCATGCTGGACACAATCATTGCCGACAAACCGGCACCGTGCGAACGGGTGAAGGTCTGGAATGATGAGCTTTATGGCAATGTTACCTTCCGCACTGAGTTAGAGCAGAAGAATGAGATTTGCGAAGTTTTTGTGCAGGCCGACTGGGACATGTTCGATGCCGGCGATCCGGAATGGAGCAGCAAATTTACCAACCGCGTGCTGATGCTGAATGCAGGCAGCATGGTGGTTGCGGCCAGCGGTCCTGTGCCCGGAGAGTATAATTCACCCATTGCCATTACGGGTGTGAAATAGGCTTAGGCAGGATTGAAAATGTGTCAGTGCGCGAGCAGCTAGTCCGGGTTTTTCGGGAACCGCTTGCGCATTTCCTGATTGTCGGGCTGGCCATCTTTTTGCTTTTGGGATGGCGCGGGGAGACTGTGGACCCCGCTAGCCGTACCATTGAAATCGACGAAATGCAGGTGCGCCAGCTTGCCGAGCGCTTTGCGCAAAGCTGGCGGCGGGCGCCGACGCCTGCCGAACTTGACGGTCTGATCCGCGATCATATCAAGGAAGAGGTCTATTATCGGGAGGCATTGCGGCTTGGGCTTGAGGAGGATGATACGATCATCCGGCGGCGGCTGCGATCCAAGATGGAATATCTGGCGCGGGCAGAGGCCGAAAATGCCGTCGCTGATGACGCAGTCCTGCAACGCTGGCTGGATACCAATGCCGCACGCTATGCCTCGGGCGCACGGTTCAGTTTCGACCAGATTTTCCTTGGTTCGGGCCGGAATGCTGCGGCCAATGTCCGCGCCGCACTTGCCGCAGGCCAGGACTGGCAAAGGCTGGGCGATCCCATCTCGCTGCCCGCTACCCTAAACGATGGCGACAGCGCAGATGTGGCCCGCATTTTCGGTGGGCAATTTGCCGCGACACTCGCCAGCATGGAGTCAGGCGCAAACTGGGCGGGCCCCATCGAGTCCGGCTTTGGGCTGCATCTGGTGCGGGTGCGCAGCAAGACAATGGGCCGCGTTCCGCCATTGTCAGACATTCGGCAAAGGGTGGAAAATGATTGGCGCGCCGAAACGGCAAAGATGCGCGAGGCAAAGGCGTATCAGGCGCTGCTCGATGGTTATGACATACGGATCGCCAAGCCGTGATCCGCCTGCTGCTTGCGGCGCTCATGCTGCTGGGTATCAGTGGGGCGGCAAGGGCGGATGAGCTTCGCCCCGGCTATCTGGAATTCAGCCAGCAGGATGCAACAGGCTGGCTGCTAGTGTGGAAGGCGCCCATAGGCGGCGGCATTACTGCGGCGACCCGTCCGATCCTGCCCGCAGGCTGCGTCGTTACGGGCGAGCCTGCCCGCCGGGTGGCACCGCTTGCGGTAGTGACGACCTATCAGGTGCGCTGCGCCGGAGATGTCGGGGGTAAGGCCATCGGCCTGTCATCGCTGGCGGCCAGCCAGACCGATGTGCTGGTGCGGGTTGCGCTGAAGGACCGACCTGTGCAGGCATTGCGCCTGACGGCAGATGCCCCGGTGGCGCAAATCGCCGCAAAGCCGCAGCGCTGGCAGGTCGCCAAAAGCTATTTCGTCATTGGCGCTGAACATATTATTTTTGGCTATGACCATTTGCTGTTTGTGATTGCGCTGGTGCTGCTTCTCTCCGGTTTCTGGACCATTGTGAAGGCCGTGACCGCCTTCACCATTGCCCATTCCATCACGCTGATTGGCACCACGCTGGGGCTGATGGGTTTGCCGCAGCAGCCGGTAGAAAGCGTCATTGCGCTGTCCATTCTCTTCCTTGCTGTAGAGATTGTTAAAAGGCAGCCTGGCGCGCTGCGCCTTTCTGAACGCGCGCCCTGGCTCGTCGCCTTTGGCTTTGGCCTATTACACGGTTTCGGCTTTGCTGGTGCATTGAACGATATTGGCCTGCCCGAAAGCGATGTGCCGATAGCGCTGCTGACTTTCAACCTTGGTGTCGAGGCAGGGCAATTGCTGGTCGTCATATTGGCCGCAGGACTGCTTGTGCTGGCCCGCCGTTTCGCGGCTGCGTTTGTGCCGCGGCTAGTGGGGGTGGTGACTTACGCGATCGGTATTATCGCCGCCTATTGGTTCATCGAGCGCACCTTCGTCTTAGCCGGTTGATTTAGGCTGGGTCGAACCAGAGCGAGCGCCAGAAGACAGGGCGAGTCTTCCCCAAAAAAAGCGCGCTTTTCTGCACAAGTTGACAGTGAAACGCACATTTTTTGACGCGTCGGTGCCTGCCTTTCACACCATATAAAGGCGCACGCATTTAGCGCTTTTCGTGTCTTCCCGGACGGCAGGCGCGGCACAACCGGTTCCCCAAAAATCGGGCGAGAGCAATCACAATGTCAAAGAGCAGACGCTGGCAACAGAGGGAACATTACAGAAACAAATGCAATTTGTCAATTGCCCCGCTGCCACTTGGCGGATCGGAGCCACGGCGATGTTTCAACCAAATGTCCCTATCCGCAGGACAAGACTGGCCATGAAAAAGGGCCGGAAAGATTGCTCCTCCCGGCCCGTTTTGGTTCCGTGATTCTGAAAAATTAGAATTTGAACTTTGCAGCAATGCCATAGGTGCGCGGCTGGCTGGGGTAGCCAGACACCGAGCCTGCCTGCACCACGCTTGGGAAAATCGTCTGCAAATATTGTGCGCCGGTCAGGTTGCGGCCCCAAAGCGACAACTGCAGACCATTTTCAAACTTGTAGGTCATCGACGCATTCAGGTCGTTAATTTCCCGCTTGTACTGGCGGAACGCAGGGCTGTCGTTGATCTGGACCTTCGCTGCGTGATAGAAATCCGAGCTCAGAACCAGTTCGTTTCCATTGTCGAATTCATGAACATAGGTTGCGCCAAATGTCGCAGCCAATTCAGGAATGCCAGCCGGTTGCTGCCCGCTAAGGTCACCAAATGCGGAAGCGACATAGCTGTCATATTTTGGATCGAGATAGGTGAAGGCTGCGGTTAGCGTCAGCGCATCGACTGGACGCACCGAGCTGTCAAACTCGATACCAAAGGTTGATTGCTTACCGGCGTTGGTCAGAACAAAGCCAGTGCCGATGAATGCGTTGCCCTGGAAACCCTCGATCGACTGTTTGAACGCAGTCAGGTTGAAAGCGACACGTTCCCATTTCGCCTTCAGTCCGGCTTCATATACTGTTGCATTTTCAGGGCCGGCATAGCGGGTCCCCGTGGTCAAGTTGGGCAATGCCAGCCCAGCGGTCCGGATTGCGGATGCACCAAGCGGCGCACCTTGGGCGGGAGAACCGGCTATGAAGTCGGCTGCAAAGGGACGCGAGTCGAACGAAATGTTCCACGACGTTGCTTTAAAGCCAGTGCCATAGCTGGCGTAAAGGTTGAGGTTGTCGGTCGCTTCCCACGCTAAGCGGAGGGAATAGGTCCATTTGCTATCGCGGGTCCGGCCATCCTCAACAGCGTTGGGGAAGTTCAGGAACGGCGGCTGGAATTGCAATGCGCGCAAACCAAGGAACGGATTGCAAAGGCTGGCCAGACCGTTGGTGTTCGGGCAAGACGTGATGCGCGGGAACAAGGTTGTGGTGTTACCAGCAGCGCCCGCCGGAATTACAGCCGGGATGCCCGCAGCAGCTCCAACAGCGACCAGATCAATGGACGAGAACACATCGGTCGTCCGCGTGTTGCTGGCCACATTCTTCTTGTCCTTGGTGTAGTTGAAACCACCAGAAAAGGTGACGGTGTCAGTGATTTCAAAATCAACCGTACCGAAAATCGAGTACGCCTTATTGGTGTAATCCCAATCTTCAAAGCGGCCCTGACCAGCAGCGCCGAATTGCGTTGTCGGCGTTGCCGCCGGAAGTCCGGCCAACAGGCGGATTAAGGCTTCGTTTGCGGTATAGGCACCACCCGAAAGCGCGTTCGCATAGTTACGGAAATCCCGACCCAACAGCAGCTGCTGTTTGTTGGTGATGTCCTCGTCAAAATAATAGCCACCCAGCAGGAAGTTGAACGGACCGTCGAAATCAGAGGTAATGCGCAATTCCTGCGTGATCGTCTTGATGCGCACATCGCCGCGGTTTTCACCGATCAGGTCGGCGCTGGTGAAATCGGAGTCAGCATTGGTCAGCGCCTTGGACTCGCGATAGGCACTGATCGAGGTCAGGTTAAGCGCGCCCAGTTCAAAGTCGCCCTGCATCGACACGCCGCCATTGGTGATGCGGTTTTCGGAATTGAAATTCTGAAACTCATTATAGCTGAAAATGCCGTTGCGGTTGATCCTGCCGCCAATGGCTTCAATAGCCGCAGCGCTCGGGCCAGCAAAGACGTTGCCAACGAAGCAGCAATTTTCGTCAATCTTGTCATAGTCGCCAATGATGCGGAAGCTGACTGCCTCAGAAGGCTCGATCAACAGCTGCGCACGGCCATACCAACGGTTCCGCTCGCTGGTTTTTGAACCATTGGTCAGGTTGGTGCCATAGCCGTCGCGCTTGTTGATGCCAGCGGCAAGGCTGAACGCGATATTGTCGCTAATGGGGCCAGTCACATCGGCCTTGGCAATGATAGCGTCAAAATTGCCATAGCTGATTTCAGCCGAGCCGCCGAATTCATATTGCGGCTTTGCCGTGACAATCGAGATAACGCCAGCCGACGCATTCTTGCCGAACAGGGTCGATTGCGGACCACGCAACACTTCGACGCGCTGCAGGTTGGGAAGGTCGCTGATCGCTGCGCCCGAACGCGAACGATACACGCCGTCGATGAACACGCCGACCGAACCTTCGATACCGACATTGTTTGAACCGTTGCCGAAGCCGCGGATGATGAAGTCAGTGCTGGCGGAGCTTTGCAGCTGGCTGACGCGCAGCGACGGAACCAGTGTCTGCAAGTCCTTAAGGTCGCGGACCTGCGCGCGCTCGATCGCATCGGCGCTGGTAACGGACACGGCAACAGGCACATCCTGCAATGTCTGTTCGCGCTTGGTTGCCGTTACGATGATCGCGTCTTCTTCAAACGCCTCTTCTTCCATGGCGTCGTCGGCGGCGGTTTCATCTTGCGCATAGGCAATGCTGCCCATGCCCAAAGATGCAATGCTTATCGTCGACAGCATGGCTGAGCGAACGAAGGTTTTTGCAATTTTCATGTAGAGCCTCTCACGATTGGGTTTGGTGTGTCCCTTGGCAGGACTTTTTTCTTGGGGACCTCCATTCACCAGGCGGACCCTTGGCTTGGAGTTGGCCGAGCCTTAGACCGGTGCATGGCTGTCAGCAAATAAATGCTGTGATTCCGCGCGTTTTCGTTCAAAATATTTGCCATATGATGCAAAATTGCAACAAGCGTCAGTAAGGGTGGAGGGTGCAATCGATGGCAATGGGGAGGAGGCGGAAATTTGCCCTTGCAGCAGCGCTTTGTGTTGCGCTTGCCGTGGCCGGCATGATGCTGTTCCAGCGCCAACTTGGCCTTGCCCTGTTTGAACGCGGTGTCAGTGCAAGGGTGGGGGGCGATGCCACTACAGGCTTGCCCGACGGCCTGCATGTCGGCTTGTGCGGCACGGGTTCGCCGCTGCCCAATGCCGAGCGCGCAGGCCCTTGCACCTTTGTGATTGCAGGCAAAAGGCTGTTCATAATTGATGCAGGGGAGGGTGGGGCGCGCAATTTGCAGTTGATGGGCATTGCGCCCGGTCGCATCGAGCGCCTGTTCCTCACGCATTTTCATTCCGATCATATCGACGGGCTTGGCCCGATGCTGCTGCTGCGCTGGACAGGTGCCAGCGCGAAAACGCCGCTGCCGGTGCATGGTCCCGATGGCATTGATGCGCTGGTGGCCGGTTTCAACGCTGCCTATGCGGCAGACCATGGCTATCGTGTCGCCCATCATGGCGCAGCGATTGTGCCGCCGACGGGCAGAGGGGCCACTGCCCTGCCGTTCACGCTCAACGCGGCCAGTGCGGTTATTTTCGACGATGGCGGCGCGCGCGTGACGGCTATCCGTGTGGACCATGATCCGGTTTCGCCCGCTGTCGGCTATCGATTTGACTATAAGGGGCGATCTGCCGTGATCAGCGGCGATACGGCCAAATCGGCATCACTAATGGCTGCGTCAAAGGGCGCAGATTTGCTGGTGCATGAGGCGCTACAGCCCAAACTGGTCGCGGCCATGACGAAGGCTTTGGAAAAATCGGGTCAGGCCAACACAGCCAAAATCACCCGCGACATATTGGACTATCATGCTAGCCCTGAAGAAGCGGCCGAAACGGCAGCGGCGGCTGGGGTAAAGCAATTGATCCTTACCCATATCGTCCCGCCTGTGCCCTCCCGCTTTTTCTATCCCGCTTTTCTAGGGGATGCGTCGTCGCGTTTTGACGGCCCGATTGTGGTGGGCGAAGACGGGATGCTGTTTTCGCTACCGGCAGGAAGCCGGACAATCAGCAGTGAGAAGCTTTTTTGACGTTTTGTCGTCGGGCGTTTTGTTATAGGCCCAAAACGTCTGGCATGGCGTAGCGCCCCGGTTGTTGCCCGGTCAGCCAGACAGCCGCCTTGAGCGCGCCGCGCGCAAATATGTCGCGGCTTTCGGCGCGGTGCGACAGGGTAATGCTCTCGCCACTACCCGCAAGAATAACGCTGTGGTCGCCAACCACGCTGCCGCCGCGAAGCGAGGCAAAGCCTATTGCCCCGTCCGGTCGCGCACCTGTGATGCCGTCACGGCCGCTTATGCTGGCGTCGGAAAGCTGGATGCCGCGCCCTTTGGCTGCGGCTTCGCCCAGCAAAAGGGCAGTGCCAGATGGCGCATCGACCTTCATCCGATGGTGCATTTCTGCGATTTCAATGTCCCAGTCCGGTCCCAACCGGCTTGCGGCCTGCTGCACAAGCGCCGCGAGCATGTTGACGCCAAGCGACGTATTGCCCGTTTGCAGAACAGCAATATCAGCGGCGGCATCGTCGATCAGCCAATGGTGGCGTTCCTCCAGTCCGGTGGTCCCGATCATGATCGGCTTTCGGGCCGCAACGCACATCTCCAGCGTCGCTTCAAGCGCGCCAGGCGCGGAAAAATCGACAAGTACATCCGACGCAATCGCAAGTGCAGCAAGATCGCCGCCCTGGTCAATGCCGCCAGCATGAAACAGGCCAGCATCGCTGATCGCTGCGACAAGTGCCTGACCCATGCGCCCGCCGCTGCCAATAATGCCGATTTTTGTCATAAAGTATAAACCGTCAGTCCAGAGCTTGTCGAAGGATGCCTTCCCGCATAGGCTGATCGGGCTTTGGCAGGCTCTGCCCTAACGGTTTTTGGATTGGGCGCAAGTGGGGGGAAGATGGCTGAATTGCGCAATATTGTAATCCTTACCGGCGCTGGGATCAGTGCCGAAAGCGGTATCGACACATTCCGCTCGGAAGGCGGGCTGTGGGAACAGCACCGCGTCGAAGATGTCGCCACGCCAGAGGCCTTTGCCCGCAATCCCGATCTCGTGCTGCGCTTCTATGATATGCGGCGCGAACGAATCCAGCAGGTGATACCCAATGCCGCCCATTTTGCGCTGGCTGAGCTCGACGCCCGGTGGCGCCGCGATGGCCGCAATCTGTTGATCGTCACCCAGAATGTTGACGATCTGCATGAACGCGCCGGGGCGGAGCGGCTGCTGCATATGCACGGTGAACATTTGAAAGCGCTCTGTCAGGCCTGCGAAGTGCGCAGTGACTGGCGCGGCCCAATGATTGAGCGGCCTCCATGCCCGGTATGCGGCGCACGGGCGCTGCGCCCCGACGTCGTCTGGTTTGGGGAAATGCCCTATCATATGCCGGAAATTTACGCGGCAATCCGCACGGCTGACTTGTTCGTCAGCATTGGCACATCAGGCGCGGTCTACCCAGCCGCCGGTTTCGTGCGGGACGCACGCGGGCAGGGGGCGAAGACGCTGGAACTGAACCTTGAACCCTCCCAGGGCACGCGCTGGTTCGACGAGGCCCGGCATGGCCCAGCAACCGAACTGGTGCCTGAATGGGTGGAAGAGATTTTGGACAATTAGAGGCGGGACCTTAGCTGCCGCAGCTTCGGCATTCAGGATCTTTGGGAAGCGTCACTGTCCGCATCGCCGGTTTCAATCCGTCGAAAATATGCAGCTTTCCTTGCGCGCCGTCACCAAATCCGGTCAGCCAGCGTATTGCCTCCATCGCGGCAAAGCTGCCCATTAGACCGCACATGGCGCCAAGCACGCCCATGCTAACGCAGTCATCGCAGTCGTCGGGGTCATGTGCGTCGCCAACAAAGCAGCGATAGCATGGGGCATCGGCCTTCCAGCCGGTAAAGGTTCCTATCTGGCCATGAAACTGGCCAATCGCGGCGCTGACCAATGGCACGCGCGCGGCAAGGCAGAGGTCGTTGACGATCAGGCGCGTCGCAAAATTGTCGCTGCCGTCAATCACGATGTCGACTGTGTCCAATATTGCAGGCGAAGTATCGGCGCCAATATGCTGTTTTACAGCATGAAATCTGACGTCTGAATTTAGCCGAGTAACGGCTTGGGCAGCGGCATCCACCTTGGCCATATCGATTTGACCTTCGCCATACAGCACCTGCCGCTGCAAGTTTGAAAGGCTGACGATGTCGTCATCGACCGCGGTAATCGTGCCAATTCCCGCTGCCGCCAGATACTGAATGGCCGGACAACCAATCCCGCCCGCGCCGATCAGCATCACATGGCTGTTCAGCAGCTTCGCCTGTCCCGCGCCACCCACATCGCGCAGCACGATGTGGCGGGCGTAACGATCCAGCTGCTCGTCAGAAAGCGTCATACCCCTGTTGAGCCGAACCCGCCTGCGCCCCGCGCGGTATCGTCCAAGCCATCTACCTCCACCATAATCGCCTGCGTTACCGGTGCCACCACCAGCTGCGCGATCCGGTCGCCGCGCTGGATCACGAATTCCTCCTCGCCCAGATTCGCCAGGATGACCTTCACCTCGCCGCGATAGTCGCTGTCGATCGTACCCGGTGTGTTGAGACAGGTGATACCATGTTTCAGCGCAAGGCCTGACCGGGGGCGCACCTGCACCTCAAACCCATGCGGGATGGCGAAGGCAAGGCCAGTTGCCACCGCATGGCGCTTGCCGGGTTTCAGGATCAGGCTTTCGGCAGCGCAGATATCCATGCCCGCTGCCCCATCAGACGCATATCCCGGCAGCGGCAGTTCCGCTCCATTGTTCAGCCGCTTTACCGCGACCTTAACCTGCTCCAACGGCATTGGCGATTTTCTCCATCAATTTGCGGGCGATGGCTTCTTTGGGGCTTTCAGCCCAGCTTTCGACGCCGTCGCGCGTGACGATATGAAAGGCGTTACTGGCCCCCCCCATTACGTCACCCGAAACATCATTGGCAACAATCCAGTCGCATCCCTTTTTGGCGAGCTTGGCCTGAGCATGTTCGACAATTTTCTCCGTTTCCGCGGCAAAGCCAATAAGCAGCGCCGGTCGGCTGCTATGCCGTGCCAGTGTCGCCAATATGTCGGGATTTTCGGCCAGCAACAATGGCGGGATCGCCGCTCCATCCTTTTTGATCTTTTGCCCGGTAACCTCGGCTGCGCGCCAATCGGCAACGGCAGCGACCATGATCGCAATATCGGCTGGCAGCGCCTTCTCGACTTCGGCCAGCATGTCGCGGGCGCTCTCCACATCGATGCGCATAACGCCGGGCGGCGTTGCCAGCGATACCGGACCTGCCACCAGCACCACCTCTGCGCCTAGTTCCGCCGCCGCCTGCGCAATCGCAAAACCTTGCCGGCCTGAGGAACGATTGGCGATATAGCGTACCGGATCAATCGCCTCATGCGTGGGGCCAGCAGTCACAAGCACGCGCTTGCCATGCAGCGGGCGGTGTTTCGCCTGGGCAAAGTCGGGTTGAGCGGCCAACGGTTCGGCTGCCTTGGTTGTCGGGGCGCGGCCAGCGGACAATGCTGCATCAAAAGGATGCTCCAGCATTGCGCAAATACGCGCGGCAATCTCTGACGGTTCAGGCAACCGGCCTGGGCCAAATTCGCCGCACGCCATCGCGCCTTCATCCGGATTCATGATCGTGACGCCGTCCGCACGCAGCTGGGCCAGATTGCGCTGCGTCGCCGGATGGTTCCACATGCGGACATTCATGGCGGGCACTGCGAGTACAGGCTTGTCAGTCGCAAGCAATATCGTGGTCGCCAGATCGTCACAAATTCCGGCCGCCATTTTGGCAAGGATATTGGCTGTAGCGGGGCAGACCACAATCAAGTCGGCTTGCCGTGACAGCTGAATATGGCCAATCTCGCGTTCTTCCTTAAGGTCGAACATATCGCCATAGACATGATCTTCGGTCATGACGCCCAGCGACAGCGGCGTTACAAATTCAGCTGCACTTTGCGTCATCACCGCACGCACAGCAATCCCTTGCCGCTTGAGCAGGCGAACCAGCTCCAGCGATTTATAGGCCGCAATGCCGCCGCTTACGATCAGGAGGATGCGTTTTTGGGTCATAGTCAAAATGTGCCCATCAAAGTGTCGAGAGCGGTAACGATGGCATAATGTTCCATGTCCAATGATCCTGCGCGTTGGCCGAGACGCTCGACGGGTATCGCAAAAATTAGTTGCGTTGACATAATGTGGGGCTGCCCATCAATTTCAAAGACTGGATTGAGGCGCGTAGCGACCTTTACTCCAGAAATAGGCATCAATGGCACAACAACCCGTGTTTCGAATTCCTCAAGCCAGTCTGATTGGCAATCAAGCAGATATCCCTTTCCACGAGTGCCCGTGAAGATGTCAAAACGTGCCATTAGCCTTGGCGATACTCGTCATAGGGCATACCATTTTCGGCAATCCATTTATTCCAGCTCTGGATGGCTTCCCTGTTTTCCCGCTTCCATTCCTCGCCCATCGCTTTGCGGACTTCCTTGGAAAGGGCAGTTTCGCAAGCTTGCGACAGGTTAATGCCAAGCCGCTTCGCCTCCTCAACCAGATCGGCAGGAAGACTGATATTTGTCGCTTTTTTCGGCGCGGCGAATTTGGATGGTCTGTTCATGCGCAAACATTATGCGCAAATATGATGCGCGTCAACCGAACCACCACATCCCAGCAGCACCGGCTGCTGCCGCCATCGCTGCCACAACAATATAGGGCCATCCGCTGTTCTGCGCCTGCCTCTCCCACATCAGCGGGATTTCTGGCAGCGGCGGTGGCGGCGGCGCGCCGCCCTTTCGCGGCAACTGTTCGTCGAGGCGTTTGATCAGGTCGGGGATCAGACCGATCAACTTTACCCGCTCGCGCAGTCCGTCGGCCAAGGCGGCCTCCGGACCCAATTCGGTGCGCATCCATTCGGCGACATAGGGCCCGGATGTCTCCCACATGTTGATGGCAGGGTTGAGCTGCGTAGCGACGCCTTCCACCATCACCATGGTTTTTTGCAGGAGCAGGAGGTGCGGCTGCGTCTGCATGTCGAAATCGCGCGTGATTGCGAACAGGCCGTCCAGCATCTGACCCACCGACAGCTCGCTTACCGGCTTGCCGCGCATCGGCTCCCCCACCGCGCGTAGTGCTGTCGCAAATTCATCGACATTATGATAGTCAGGCACATATTGCGCCTCGAAATGGATTTCGGCGACGCGGCGGTAATTGCCGGTGATCAGGCCATAAAGTATCTCCGCCAGCCAGAAGCGCGCCTGCCGGTTGATCCGTCCCATGATCCCGAAATCAATGGCGGCGATCGTGCCGTCGGCTTTCACGAACAAATTGCCCTGGTGCATGTCGGCGTGGAAAAAACCTTCGGCAATTGCCTGGCGCAGAAAGGCGTTGACCAGCCGCTGGGCAAGTTTTGGCAGGTCATGCCCCGCCGCGCGCAATTCATCGACCTTCGAAATCTTGATGCCGTCGATCCAGTCAAGCGTCATCACCTTGCCGCTGGTGCGGTCCCAGTCGATGGCAGGCACTTCATAATGATCGACAGCCTGCATCGCTTCGGCCAGTTCGGATGCGGAGGCTGCCTCGCGCCGCAGGTCAAGCTCGCGCAATGTCCAGCGTTTGAAATTGGCAATCACCAATCGCGGGCGCAGCCGCGATGCCTCTCCGCCCAGCGCTTCCAGATGGGCAGCCGCCCATTCATAGGTTTCAATGTCGCGCAGAAAGCTTTTGTCGATTCCCGGGCGCTGCACCTTGACGGCGACTTTGCGCCCTTCGGTCGTAACGGCGCGATGAACCTGTGCAATGGAAGCAGCCCCAACCGGGTCGGGATCGATCTCGCTGAAAAATTTCTCGACAGGCCCGCCAAGGCCGATTTCAATCTGACTGCGGATCGCTTCAAACGGTTCTGGCGGAAGCGCATCCTGCAGCGACAGCAAATTATGCGCTGCCTCCTCGCCGATCAGGTCGGGCCGCGTTGCCAGCGTCTGGCCCAGCTTTATTGCCGCGGGTCCTATGGCGGTGAAGGCTGCAGCATAATCGGGCACTTTGGGCTGCATTGTGCCAAAACGCGCTATCCGGCACAGACGCTTGACGGGTGCAGGCGTGTTCGGATCGCTCTCAATCCCGCGCAGCGCGCCATGCCGCGCCAGAATGTGACCCCATTTCAGGAGGCGGAAGATATGGGTTGCGGGGCGAGTCATGCGGGCAGGATCAAACTTTCCACCCGCTATGGATCGCGACCAGCCCGCCCAGGATTGGCTCGACTTTGGTTTGCGTGAAACCAGCATCGCCGATCATCCGCTGGAACGTCGCCATGTCGGGGAATTTGCGAATGGATTCGGCAAGATAACGATAGCTGTCCTCGTCGCCGGCAATCACTTTGCCCATTTTGGGCAACAGCTTGTGCGAATAAATGTCATAGACTTCGGCCAGCCCCGGCCACTCAACCGTAGAAAATTCAAGGCAGAAAAACCGCCCGCCAAAGCGCAACACACGGTGCGCCTCACGCAGTGCCTTGGGGATGTCGGTCACATTGCGGATGCCGAACGCAATCGTATAGGCATCGAAATGCCGGTCGGGAAAGCTAAGCGTTTCGGCATTTTGCTCGCTCCAGACAAGGCTGTCGATGCCGCGCTTGACCGCGCGGTCCATGCCCACCGCCAGCATATCTGCATTGATATCGGCGACGGTGATATTCGCGCCTGACTTTTCCATGCGAAAGGCGATGTCGCCGGTGCCGCCCGCCATATCGAGAATGTCTTCGCCAGCGCGCGGCTTTACGCGGCGGACAAACTGATCCTTCCACAGCCGGTGCATGCCGCCTGACATGGCATCGTTCATTATGTCATATTTGCGCGCCACACTGGAAAACACCCCGCCAACGCGCGCGGTTTTCTCTTCAGGGCTTACCTGCTCATAGCCAAAGGATACGGTTTCGCTCATGGGGACGTGCCCTAGCCGATAGTGACGCACGGGGCAAAGGGGGAAAGCAGCGGTATAGGCCGGAAGCTTAGGTGGGCGTGCCAGTCGTCGCGAGCAAGATTGCCGCTGTCTCCTCCACGGTCCCCGCAACCATCAACGGCTGCCCGCCGACAATCCCGACCTGCGTCTGACCATTTTCAGCTGTGCGTAGCCATGCGACGTTGCTGGCAACAACGAGATAATTGCCGCCGCGAGAGGGAAGGGATACGAATTTCATAGGCTTTGTGTCTCCTGACGGGGACGGGGTACGGGGGAAGGGTGTTTTAAGGATTAACGTCCGTGGCAGGGACGTGCGAGCCACTCGGACCAGGATCAATAGCCGTAATATATTTGGGGATCGCCGTTGGCGACCGAGGCGCGAAGGATTAAAGGCACAAAAAATGCTACCAATACGTCTTTGCGCCTTCTTTCCACTGTGCCTTTTTCAAAATAGAGTGACAAAAACAGGAGGCAGACAATGATACGGCTGGCGCTCGGCATTTTTGGCCTCTCGGTAATGTTGGCTGCATGTTCAGCGCCCGAACCGGATTATGTCTATAAAGGACTGGAGCCGCCTTCAGCATCTGATGAGGGCGAAACTTATCAACCGCCTAAAGGGCATGTCCGTAATGCTAAAGTCGCGGCCAAAATTGCCGAGGTTGTTGCCAAGGATTTTTACGGTATCACGCAAATCGAAGATCAAAAGCCCTATCTGGTAACCAAACAGGGGAACAATTGGATCGTGCGAGGTTCGTTCCCCGACGCCTCCAACCTGAAAGGCGGCATATTCGAAATAAGACTATCATCCATTGATGGCCGCGTCGTTCGGATGATCCATGGGAAGTGATTGCGCCCAGTTTGCTAGCCACCCCTTGACCCAACCCCAAACCCCCGCTAAGGGCGCGCCTTCCCAAGAGCCTCGGGCCGATTCCCGTGCCTCAACAGGAAAACCCACATAGGCTGAACATTGTTCGACAGGCCGGGCGGAATCAAGGCTGGAGCCTCCGCCGCGCCCCTCAAAAGGCACCGTCTTGTCGCGCAAAGTAACCTACTTATTTTCAAGGTGAAGATATGCCAACGATTAACCAGCTGGTCCGCAAGGGCCGGGTCCCGCAGAAGGCCAAGTCAAAGGTCCCTGCAATGGAGCAGAACCCGCAAAAGCGCGGCGTTTGCACCCGTGTTTATACCACGACCCCGAAAAAGCCGAACTCGGCTCTGCGTAAGGTTGCCAAGATCCGTCTGACCAACCAGCGCGAAGTCATTTCCTATATCCCCGGCGAAGGCCATAACCTGCAGGAGCACAGCGTTGTGCTGATCCGCGGTGGCCGCGTCCGCGATCTTCCCGGTGTCCGCTACCACGTCCTGCGCGGCGTGCTCGACACACAGGGCGTCAAGGACCGCAAGCAGTCGCGTTCCAAATATGGCGCGAAGCGTCCTAAATAAGATCGGGAGAAGAGAATATGTCACGTCGTCGTCGTCCCGAAAAGCGGGTCATCCTGCCCGATCCCAAATTTGGTGATCTGGTGCTTTCCAAATTCATGAACAACCTGATGCTTGATGGCAAAAAGTCGGTTGCAGAGCGGATCGTCTATGGTGCGCTTGAAACCGTCGAAGCCCGCGCCAAAAAGGATCCCATCCAGCTGTTCCATGATGCGCTGAACAATGTGAAGCCCGGCATCGAAGTGCGCAGCCGCCGCGTCGGTGGTGCGACCTATCAGGTTCCTTGCGAAGTTCGCCCGGAACGTGCGCAGGCGCTTGCCATTCGCTGGCTGATCACTGCCGCCCGCAACCGCAGCGAGACCACAATGTCAGCGCGCCTGTCCGGCGAGCTGCTCGATGCCTCAAACAATCGCGGCAATGCAGTGAAAAAGCGCGAAGATACGCACCGCATGGCGGAAGCGAACAGGGCATTTGCACACTATCGCTGGTAAGCCACGATAGCGTCATACATCAGATATAGGGGGCCGGTCTTTACCGGTCCCCCGCAACTTTAGGGCCAACTGTGGCCCACCGACTGGAGTGACGATCATGGCACGCAGCCATCCTTTGAATATGTATCGCAATATTGGCATCATGGCCCACATCGATGCCGGTAAGACCACGACCACCGAGCGTATCCTTTATTACACCGGCAAGTCTTACAAGATCGGCGAAGTGCATGATGGCGCGGCCACCATGGACTGGATGGAGCAGGAGCAGGAGCGCGGGATCACGATCACGTCCGCTGCGACCACCTGCTTCTGGAACGATCACCGCATCAACATCATCGACACCCCCGGCCACGTTGACTTCA
>CAZNEO010000028.1:0-32042 GCA_964572205.1 uncultured Sphingorhabdus sp. | reverse complement strand
TTTGGGAAAAATTCTGCGCGCTGTTCGGGCTTGATGATTTATGGGCCGATGAAGGGCTTCGTAAAAACAATGACCGCGTGCTTGCTCGCGATAGGATCATACCGCAAATCCGTGAACTCGTAGCCAGTTACACCCGGGAAGAGCTTATCTCGAAGCTGGAAGGCACCGGCTTGCCCTTTGCACCGATCGGCAAACCCGAGGAATTGTTCGACGATCCACATTTAACAGTCTCCAATGGGTTGGAATCTGTTGTTTTCGAAAACGGTACCGCGACCCAACTACCGACCTTGCCACTCACAATGAATGGTAATCGTTTCAATGCTGAGGCAAGGATTGAGGCTCCAGGAAAGGACAGTCAAGCTGTGCTTGCGGACTTAGGTTATTCAGAGCAAGAGGTGGAAGATTTTGTTCGAAGCGGCGCTGTTGCGATGGCTCTAAACTAAAGCGAAGCGAGAAAACGCAGAACAAAACAATTGTCCGCAAACAGGGGGAAAAAGAGGCGCCCAATTACCAATCCTTGACTATTAACAATATAATTTAAGGACATAAAATTCCTATTCTTATCCCTCCGTCTCCGCCACAAAAAGGCCCGCCTTGTGCGGGCTTTTTCTTGTGGAAATGTAGGATTTTTCCTGCCATTCTTAGCGCAGACATCGCCAACTGCCCTATGAGCTAAACGGGCCTGCCAACAGCTCTCTGCCGCCCCTGCTGCGCAGTGCAATTTCACTGTCAACTTGCCTAGTTTTCCGCCGGTTTGCGCGCCGCCGCTTCGGCCATACTTCCATGGCTTTGTGCCATTGCGAACCAGCTTTGCGGGCTGCGCAACAACATGGCTTGCGCATCGCGTATCCTCTGTTAGCTATTGTCCCATGGGCGGTTTTCCTTTCAGCGCAATCGTCGGACAGGACGAAATGAAACAGGCGCTGCTGATTGCGGCAGTTGATCCGCGCATTGGCGGCGTCATGATCTTTGGTGATCGGGGCACGGGCAAATCCACGGCGGCTCGCGCCCTTGCCGCGACCTTGCCGTCGATCATCGTGGTCGAAGGCTGCCGGTTCAACAGCGCGCCGCATGAATATGCCGCCAGCCCGGACTATGATCCGGACCGCAAGGTGCGCAAGGTGAAGGCCGCTGTCCCCTTTGTTGACTTGCCGCTGGGTGCGACTGAGGACCGGGTGCTGGGCACGCTTGACCTGGAACGGGCGCTCAGCTCTGGGGAAAAACAGTTTGAACCGGGGCTTCTTGCCCGCGCGCATCGCGGTTTCCTCTATATTGACGAGGTCAACCTGCTTGAAGACCATGTCGTCGATCTGCTGCTGGATGTTGCTGCGTCAGGCGAAAACCTTGTCGAACGTGACGGGCTTTCTATCCGTCACCCCGCCCGTTTCGTCTTGATCGGCAGCGGCAATCCCGAAGAGGGTGAGCTGCGCCCGCAGCTGCTTGACCGTTTTGGCCTGTCGGTCGAGGTCCGCACGCCAGAGGATGTTCCCACGCGCGTTGAAATCATGAAGCGTTGCGCTGCGCACGAACAGGATGGCGACGCCTTTGGCCGCGCCTGGGCCGATGCCGATGCCAGCGTGCTGAAACGCATCGCCAAGGCAAAGGCCCTGCTGCCCAAGATTGAAACCCCCGAAGGCGTGCTGCAAAGCATGGCGCTGTTATGCAAGGCAGTGGGTGCCGATGGCCTGCGCGGTGAATTGACCCTGATGCGCGGCAGCCGCGCACTGGCCGCGCTTGATGGCAAGAAGGAAGTGACCCGCAAACATTTGAAGGCGATTGCCCCCTTGGCGCTGCGCCACCGGTTGCGGCGCAATGTGCTTGACGAAACTGGCTCCACCATCCGTATCGAACGCGCGCTGGCGGACTTGTTCGGATGAGCGCGGGGTCCATCCCCGACTTGGATTTCGGGGATGCGAAAGTCGGGGATGCGCAACTGGCCCTGACGCTTTTCCTATCCGAACCGGCGGCCTTTGGCGGCATCATCCTGCGCGGTGCGGGGCCAGTGCGCGATGCAATGCTGGCCCATGCGTCCGCGGTGCTGACGCAGCGTGGACCAGTGCAGCGGATCCCGCTGAACGTTGATGCAGAACGCCTGCTGGGCGGCCTTGACCTGACAGCGACTTTGGCTGCGGGCAGGGCAATCCTGCGGCAGGGTTTGCTCGATGCGGCTACTGGCGGCACAGTTGTGCTCCCAATGGCAGAGCGCGCTCCCGCCTTCATCGCAGCGCATGTGGCGCAGGCGCTGGACAGCAGGCGGCTTTCGGCAATCCTGCTGGACGATGGCCTTGATGCCGATGAGGCACCGCCTGCCCTGCTTGCCGAGCGCATTGCCTTTCACTGCAATCTTGGTGATTTGCGCAGTTTTGATCCAGCACTGTTGCCATTGGCGGATGCTGCTTTCGCTGCCCCGCCATCCGATGCGCAATTGGCAAGGCTGGCAACGCTGGCGGCGGCATTGGGCGTGAGGTCTGCCCGTGCGCTGAATTTTGCGCATCGAGCGGCAAGGGCCCATGCTGCACTATGGGGCCGGGCTGCTGTGGAGGATGAGGATATCGCTGCATCAATCCGCCTCGTGTTATCGCCGCGCGCCACTATGGTCCCTGAAATGGCCGCGCCGCCGCAACAGGAGGACCAGCCGCAGCCAGAGGATAGTGCCACTACGGACGCGGATGAAACGCCGCTCAACGATCACAATATCGACGACATATTGCTTGATGCAGCGGCGGCGGCGATACCGCCCCACATCTTTGCGATGATTGAACAGCGCCAACAGCGCGGCGGCAAGGGCCAGCCGGGCAAGGCGGGTATGAAACAGAAATCGGCGCTGCGTGGCCGCCCGCTAACCGCGCGTGCTGGCGTCCCCGGACAGGGAAAGCGGCTTGCGCTTATCGACACGCTGCGCTGCGCGGCGCCGTGGCAGACGATACGCCGGGCATCCCGGCCGCACGGGACGGCGCGCGCAATTGAAGTTCGCAAGGCGGATTTGCGCATTCGCAATTTTGAACAACGCAGCGAAAGCCTGACAATCTTTGCGGTTGATGCCTCCGGCTCTTCCGCATTGGCCCGGCTAGCAGAGGCAAAGGGCGCCGTTGAACTGATGCTGGCGCAGGCCTATGTCAAACGATCGCAAGTGGCGCTGGTGGCATTCCGCCATGCCGACGCCGAATTGCTGTTGCCGCCGACCCGCTCGCTCACTCGGGCGCGGCGCGCCTTGTCCGCATTGCCCGGTGGTGGGGGAACACCGCTGGCAAAAGGGCTGATGGCCGCGCAGTCGCTCGCCGAAGCCGCCGTCAAACGGGGCCAGACGCCAACGCTGGCCATATTGACCGATGGCAAAGCCAATATCGGGCTGGATGGTAACGCCAGCCGCGATATGGCCATGGCGGACGCGCGTGACGTGGCGAAGCGGATTGCCGCTGAGGGGCTTTCGTCAATTGTCATCGACATATCGCCTCGCCCTCGTCCCGAAGCAGCGGAACTGGCCACAGCGCTTAACGGGCGATACCTGCCATTGCCGCATGCGGGCAGCGCGGCCATGGTAACGGCAATAGAGGATTTGTGACCCGGCATCCCGATTGGGCCAGCGATGGCAAAAACTGGCCCAACCGGGCGGCTAGCCAGTTTGTCCGTGTGCAAAACCATGAATGGCATGTGCAGCGCATGGGGTCTGGCCCGGTTTGCCTGCTGATCCATGGAACCGGGGCCGCCACGCATAGCTGGCGCGACATGCTGCCGCTTTTGGCGTCGCATTATGATGTGATCGCCATGGACCTGCCCGGGCATGGCTTTACCCGGGGCATGGGACGCAGCCCAAGCTTGCCCTATATGGCCGCTGCGCTTGGCGGGTTGGTGGATGCTTTGGCGGTATCTCCCGCGTTGGTCATTGGCCATAGCGCCGGAGCCGCCATTGGGGCACAGTTGCTGCTCGACAGGAAAAGCGCCGCGGCGCTTGTCGGTTTTGCGCCAGCCCTGCTGCCCTTTCCCGGCATTGCCGCGCGGATTTTTCCCGGTCTTGCAAAAATGCTGTTTACCAATCCCTTTGCCTCCATCCTCTTTTCGCGCATCGCGCGCGGGGCAGGGGAAACGGAAAGGTTCCTGACGCGGTCGACGGGGTCAAAATCCGATGCGGACATGCTTGCCTGCTATCAGGCCCTGTTCAGCCGTTCGGGGCATTGCGATGGGGCAATAAGGATGATGGCGAACTGGCAGCTGGAGCCGCTGCGCGACAGACTTGGCGAGATCGGCTTTCCGGTCATGCTGGTGCATCCCACCGGTGATGCTGCGATTCCGGGGTCAGCCGTCAGGGCAGCGGCGGCGCTGGTCGCAGGCTGTGAGACATGCGAAATGGCAGGACTTGGCCATCTCGCGCATGAGGAAGACCCCGTCCAGGCCGCAAATATCATACACCAGTTTGCGCAGTCGCACCGGATTCAGTAAAGACAAATGCGAGGAGAGCCGATGTGAACACTGCCCCGCTCGACAATTATGGCTGGATTGAAATCGTCGTGGTTGGCGCAATCGCGCTCGCCATTGGCTTTTGGCAACTATGGTCGGTTAACCGAGAAATTGCGCGGGACAAGGAAAAGGCGGCTGCAGAAAAGCAGGCTGCGGCAGCCAAGGATATCGGGGAATAGGGCCTTGCATTCACGCCTCGCGCGGCATTTTGTAAGGCAGCATGAACTGGACAATCGGGTTGACCAGACGGTCGAGCGAGATGCTTTCCTGCACAGCGACCACTTGCTCACCCCATAAACGCGATGCGACGGTAGACCTGGCGTAAAAAGGCGAATCCTCCCATGTCCGCATGACGCTGGCATGGCCGCGGTCGGCGCGCGTTCGGCGCTCCATTGCCCACCATGTGCGCGGCAATGGCGCAACCAGCGGCAGTTCTTCCTCTTGCGGCACACCAGCGGCATCAAAGCGAAGCGCGCTGCCAAAATGACTGCCATTGCGGCGGACACCCTCATAGATGACGGCGACCTCGCCCCGCTTGCCATTGCCCAAATGCGCGCGGCTCCAGTGCCAGCTTTGGAACCCGTCCTCGATCGGCTCGCTGCCATGGTTGCTGTCCAGATAGGCGCTGCCGCTCCAGCTTATCCCCGGCCTAGTCATCCGCACTTCTATCCGCGCACGCGGTGCAAGCGCCTGCCAATAATGGCGTCCGTTCGGGTCAAGCCGGAAAGCACGACTATTCCACGTTTCGGGATGCAGCACTATCCTGCCTGCGACCCTCCGCCGCCACGGGATGCCCAACCGGATGTCGCGCTCTTCAATATCAATAACCAGGCGATCCCCGGAACCGCCGGTTTCCCAACGCATCGAGCTGGGACCGATCTGTAGGCAGTCACGCGTTTGCACCGTGGCCTGGTCGCCGCGCTCGGTCATCACCCAGCGCGCGCCCTTGCCATAAAGGGCAATGTTCAGACAGCTGTGATCGGTCGGAAGGTTGCGTCCGGAACGCTTATAATAGGGCGAAAACACGCTCCCGATAAAGCCGATAATCGTCAGCCCATAGGCGCCGTCATCGCTGAGCGCGTCGAGATACCACCAGCGATAGCCGTTGGCCGGAACGGAGCTGTCGAAGCAAGGTCGCTCAACACGGCTTCCGATGCCAGCCTCCCCGACAAGGCGGCCATCGGCACGCCCGCGCCAGGATGCGTCGCCCCGCCCGCGCAATAAAGCCCATGGATCGCTGTCCGGCTGCCGGGCCGGAGGAAGCTTGCCGCCCAGCCGTGCGAGGCCCGTCCATAAAGGGCTCCACCCGTCGCCGGGAAGAGGTCCGAAAACTCGCCCGGCGTTACCAATTGATGGGGCAGCGGGCTCTCCAGCTCCAGCCCGCAATGCCTCAATCGCTCCAGCATGTTCGACGTGCATGTTTCCCTCTCCCGTTCGCAATAGTGGTGGCGGTCGCCATTGGCGGGCGCGTTGACGATGATTTGCAGCCGCTCAGCCGCAAAAGGCCGCTCGTTGCGGCCCCGATCCAGCGCGCAAACATAGGCAGTTGGCTGCGATGGCGTTCGCCCAGCGGCGATGTCGCGGAACTCGCCTGCATAATCAGGGCCGAAAAAAACATTATGGTGGTCAAGTTCAAACCCGCTTGTCCGACCGTTGGCGAGCCACACCAGCGCTGACATCGAGCGTGCCTTATCGGGCATTTTGCGTGCGGCACGGGTGGCATCTGCCCCAAGCAGTCCGGTCGCCAATGCAGCAGGGTCGCCGTTGAAGACAATCCGTTGCGCTGCCAATGTTTCGCCGCTGGCCAGCTCCACGCCAGTCGCCCGCCCATTCTTCACGATGATGCGCGACACAGCCTCGCCAAGGCGGAACATGACCCCTTTGGCGCGTGCCAGCTTCTCCAGCGCTCCCGCTAAAGCCCGCATTCCGCCGGAGACCGCCCAGACGCCCTGCGATTCGACATGCGCGATCAGCATTAAGGTCGCTGGCGTCAGAAAGGGCGAAGAGCCGCAATAGGTGGTGTAGCGTCCAAACAACTGCAACAGCCGCGGATCATCAAAATGTTCGCGCAGAACGCTCCAAAGGCTTTCATAAGGACGAATGTCGAGCAGCGCTTTGATCCGCCAAAGCCCGATGCGCCACATCAATTGCGGAGGGTAGCATTTTGATTGTTGCAGAAACGGGCCGTCCAATATCGTAAAAATGCGTCTGGCCTCGGCCGAGAAACTGCGAAAGCCACAGGCGGCGCGTGCGCCGGCAAAGCTGCCTATCGCATCACAGCTTGCCTCATGATCAGCAAACAGATCCAGCCGTTCACCGGGGCCCCAGGCATGACGCGCGATCCGGTCTGACCGATGCAGGGTCAGCCAGTCATCGATGTTCGATCCTGCAGCATTGAAAATCTCGTCAAAGACATGGCGCATCGTAAACACGGTTGGTCCGGCATCAATCATGACGTCACCAACCGGCAGCTGGCGAGCCTTGCCCCCAACGCCCTGTTCTTTTTCGATCACAGTCACGGCAACGCCGCGGGCAGCCAGCATCAGGGCGCACACCAGCCCGCCAATTCCCGCACCGACCACCAAGGCCTGATCGTGCTGCACAGACGCCCACTCCTTGTTGCTGGAGTTACTATTTGACCCAATGGTAACAGAAGTCCAAACATATGGACAATTATATATGTCAAATCGAATGGACAATCGAACCTTCCGGGCGCGTTGGCTGATGGCGCGTAACGCCGTGCTTGGCAGTGTGCGTTTCCAGCAGCTCGCGGCACGCCTGCCTGTTTTCAGGATGATTGCGCGGCGCAAGGCGGCGGCACAATTCGACCTTGTTGCCGGATTTGTTTATTCGCAAATTCTGGCCGCTTTCGTTGAGACTCGGCTGTTGGACTTTCTGCATTCCGGCTTTCGATCAACAGCAGAAGTGGCGGGCCATACAGGCCTGACTGATGAGGCAGCCGAGCGGCTGCTACGTGCCGCCGAATCGCTAAAGCTTGCCGAGTCGCTACCTGAAGGACAATGGACGCTGGGCGAAGCAGGCGCTTCGCTTTGGCCCAATAAGGGCGCCATTGCCATGATTCGGCATCACCGCCTGCTTTACCAAGACCTTTCGGATCCCGTGCGCCTGCTTGCCGAAAACCGGGCGAATCAGACCGCTCTATCCGGCTATTGGACCTACGCCTCGCACGCGGATGGTGCAGGGGACACTGCAGGCTATTCGGCCCTGATGGCGGCAACACAGCCAATGCTGTTTGAGCAAATCCTTCCCAACTACCCCCTTCGCCGCCATCGCAGGATGCTGGACATTGGCGGCGGTTCTGGCGCGTTTGCCGCTGCGGTTAAGTCCGCCACGCCGCAACTTGATGTCGCAATCTTTGATCTTCCCGATGTGATCAATGAGGCGCGCGCGCGCCTTGGGAACGAATCGCCCATTGCGCTCCACGCGGGCAGTTTCAAGGATGACCCGTTACCTGGCGGTTATGATCTGATCACGCTGATCCGCATTGCGCATGACCATGATGACGAAGTTGTCATCGCGCTATTGGCCAAAATCCATGCGGCCTTGCCCCAAAATGGGAAATTGCTGTTGGCCGAGCCAATGGCTCAATCATCCGGTGCGGAGCGTATGGGGAACGCCTATTTCGGCCTATACCTTTGGGCCATGGGCAGCGGTCGCCCGCGAAGCGTGGAAGACTACACCCAAATGCTTCGAAATGCGGGCTTTTCATCGGTTCGCCGGGTCAAAACAGCATTGCCCCTTGTCACCAGCGCGATTGTCGCGTCGCGCTGACAATCCAACTGTCCAAAATATTTGACATTTAATAATGTTCCTCTAACCTGACACCTTGCAGAGTCCCCATCCGGCTATTGTCGGCGAAGGGGGCCAAGAGGAGGACGTGGACGCTTTGCTAAGTTCCGCCGTCATTTTTGAAGCGCCAGGCAGGCTGGCTGTGCGGGAAACCGCATTGACGGCGCTCGAGTCGTACGACGTCCTTGTGGAAATCCAGTATAGCGGGATCAGCACCGGAACCGAAAAGCTGCTCTGGACAGGCAAAATGCCGGTTTTTCCGGGAATGGGCTATCCACTTGTGCCCGGTTACGAATCGGTTGGCCGCGTCATTGATGCTGGCGCTGACTGTCGTGGGCGGATAGGCGAATGGGTCTTCGTTCCCGGTGCCAGCTGTTACCGTGATGCGCGCGGCCTTTTTGGCGGCGCAGCGCGCCGGGTTATTCTTCCATCGGCCCGCGCGATGCCTGTGGCTGAACATCTTGCCGAGCGCGGCATTCTGTATGCGCTGGCGGCAACCGCGCTTCATGCCATTGCGCACGGAGCGCCGCCGCAGCTTATCGTTGGCCATGGCGTCTTGGGTCGGCTGCTTGCGCGTCTGACGATTGCCGCAGGGGCACCGCCACCGCTGGTGTGGGAAACCGACCGCAAACGCCATGCTGGTGCGCAGGGTTATGCCGTGGTCCATCCAGATGACGATGACCGTCATGACTATAGCCATGTGTATGATGTCAGCGGCGATGCCTCATCGTTGGACAGCTTCATCAGGAGACTGGCGAAGGGCGGCGAACTTGTGCTCGCGGGTTTTTACAGCCAGCCAATCCAATTTGCCTTTCCGCCTGCCTTCATGCGCGAGGCGCGACTCCGCATTGCCGCGGAATGGCAGCCTGACGACCTCGCATCGGTTCACGCGCTGATTGAAACCGGCAGCCTTGACCTTGGCGGGCTTATCAGTGCGGTCACGCCCGTGGCGCGCGCCGACGCCGCCTATCCCGAAGCCTTTAACAACCCCGACTGCCTGAAAATGGTGCTCGACTGGAGAGATTGCCCATGAGCGTGCTCGACATAGACCTGCTGCGCAGCGAGGCGGCGATGGAGCCAGACCCGGTCCACACCGGTGAGGTGAAAAAGGAAACGCAGATCATCGCCATTTACGGCAAGGGAGGCAGCGGCAAAAGCTTTGCTCTGGCCAACCTGTCCTACATGATGGCACAACAGGGCAAACGTGTGCTGCTGATCGGGTGTGATCCCAAAAGCGACACGACCAGCCTGCTATTTGGTGGCAAATCGACGCCATCAATCATTGAAACATCCAGCGCAAAGAAACTGGCCGGTGAGGAAGTGGGCATCGAGGATGTCTGTTTCCAGCGTGACGGTGTGTTCGCGATGGAATTGGGCGGTCCGGAGGTTGGCCGCGGCTGCGGCGGGCGCGGGATTATCCACGGGTTTGAAACGCTTGAAAAGCTGGGCTTCCATGAATGGGGCTTTGACTATGTGCTGCTCGACTTCCTTGGCGATGTGGTTTGCGGCGGCTTTGGCCTGCCAATTGCCCGCGACATGTGCCAAAAGGTGATTGTCGTTGGCAGTAACGACCTCCAGTCGCTCTACGTTGCCAACAATGTTTGCAAGGCCGTTGAATATTTCCGCAAGATGGGTGGCAATGTCGGCGTTGCGGGCATGATCATCAACAAGGATGACGGCACGGGCGAGGCACAGGCTTTCGCCAAGGCCGTCGATATTCCGGTGCTGACGGCAATCCCTGCAAATGAGGATATCCGCCGCAAATCGGCGAACTACCAGATTATAGGCACCCCTGACAGCGAATGGGGTAGCCTGTTTGAAGATCTGGCGACCAACGTTGCCAGCGCGCCGCCGCGCCAGCCAAGACCACTCGATCAGGATGGTCTGCTGGGCCTGTTCTCCCCCGAGGATGTCGGCGGCGCGATTCAATTGATGCCTGCCACTCAGGCGGACATGCGCGGTGGGACATATGAGACCAAGCCCAGCCTTGAAGTGATTTACGACGAGGTATGATGCGTGACTGACACAACCGCCCTTGCCAGCACCAACCGCGCTCCAGACCGGCTGGACTTGGCTGCGCCAGATGCTGGCGGCTGTTCGTCAAAGGATACCATGCGCCAAGCAGCGCGTGAGGCAGGCAAAAGCGAAATTCTTGATCGCTACGCCGCCGACTATCCAGTCGGCCCGCATGACCAGCCGCAATCAATGTGCCCTGCCTTTGGTTCCTTGCGTGTTGGCCTTAGGATGCGGCGGACAGCAACCGTCCTGTCGGGATCGGCTTGCTGTGTTTATGGCCTTACCTTCACGTCCCATTTTTACGGTGCCCGGCGCAGCGTCGGATATGTGCCGTTCAGTTCGGAAACGCTGGTCACCGGCAAGCTGTTTGAGGACATCAAGGAGGCCGTTGAGCAGCTGGCTGACCCGGAAAAATTTGACACCATAGTCGTCACCAATTTGTGCGTACCCACCGCGAGCGGCGTGCCGTTACGGTTGTTGCCAAATTCGATCAATGGTGTTCGCGTGATCGGCATAGATGTGCCGGGCTTCGGTATCCCAACCCATGCCGAAGCCAAAGATGTGCTGGCAGGCGCCATGCTGAATTATGCGCGCCTAGAGGCTGAGCAAGGACCAGTGGCAGCACCAAGCGCACTTCCGGATCGTCCATCGGTCACATTGCTGGGCGAAATGTTCCCTGCCGACCCCATGGGTATAGGGCTGATGCTGGAACCCCTGGGACTCGCCGCCGGGCCAACCGTGCCCACGCGGGAATGGCGCGAACTTTATGCAGCGCTCGACGGAGCCGTGATCGCGGCAATACACCCCTTTTATACCGCCAGCATCCGTGAATTTGAAGCTGCAGGTCGCAAAATCGTCGGCTCGGCACCGGTTGGCGTGGATGGAACTGCAGCCTGGCTGGACGCGATCGGTGCGGCTTGCGGAGTGACGCAGGACAGGATCGACGCGGCAAAGAACCAGTTCCTGCCCGCAATTCGGGCTGCGCTGGCTGCCACACCGGTTAAAGGTCGCATCACAGTTTCGGGCTATGAAGGTTCCGAATTGCTGGTCGCGCGCCTGCTGATCGAAAGCGGTGCGGATGTGCCCTATGTCGGTACGGCTTGCCCCAAGACAAAATGGTCAGAACCTGACCGGGCTTGGCTGGAAGCACAGGGTGTGCGCGTCCAATATCGCGCCAGCCTTGAACAGGATATTGCCGCCGTTGAGGAATATCGGCCCGATCTGGCCATTGGAACGACACCCGTGGTGCAACATGCCAAGGCCCGGGGCGTGCCTGCGCTCTATTTCACCAACCTGATTTCGGCGCGCCCGTTGATGGGTGTGGCAGGCGCGGGCAGCCTAGCGCAGGTGGTTAACGCGGCGATGGCGAACAAGGCGCGCTTTGACCGGATGACCGAATTTTTTGAAGGTGTTGGCACGGGCCACGCGACTGGCATCTGGGAAGATACGCCAACCGACCGGCCAAAGTTCAAGGCAAAATATGCCGCGCAAAACATCGCCGCCGCAAAGGCTGCGGAGGCGGTGGGATCATGACCCTGATTCTCGATCATGACCGGGCGGGCGGCTATTGGGGCGCGGTCTATGCCTTTACAGCTGTCAAGGGATTGCAAGTTATCATCGACGGCCCGGTAGGCTGCGAAAATTTGCCGGTTACATCGGTGCTGCACTATACCGATGGCCTGCCTCCCCATGAACTTCCAATTGTGGTGACGGGTTTGGGCGAGGAAGAACTGGGCAAGACCGGAACCGAGGCAGCCATGACCCGGGCATGGAAAACGCTCGATCCTGATCTGCCCGCAGTGGTGGTCACAGGCAGCATTGCCGAGATGATCGGTGGCGGCGTTACGCCGCAGGGAACCAACATCAAACGTTTCCTGCCGCGCACGATCGACGAGGATCAATGGCAGTCGGAAGATCGGGCACTGTCATGGCTGTGGACCGAATTCGGACTCAAGAAGATGCCGCAGCCCAAGGCGCGGGCGGACGGCGAAAAGCCCAAGGTCAATATCATTGGCCCCAGCTATGGCATGTTCAACATGCCGTCCGATCTTGCAGAAATCCGGCGGCTGGTTGAGGGTATCGGGGCGGAGGTCAATATGGTCTTCCCGCTGGGCACGCACCTTGCGGACATTGCGCGGCTTGCCCATGCGGAGGTCAATATTTGCATGTACCGCGAATTTGGCCGCAATCTGTGCGAATTGCTGGAGCGCCCCTATTTGCAGGCTCCGATCGGGCTTGATTCCACGACCCGCTTCCTGCAGCAGCTTGGTGAATTGACCGGTCTGGATCCCGAGCCATTTATCGAACGCGAAAAGCATACAACTATCAAGCCGCTTTGGGATTTGTGGCGCTCGGTCACGCAGGACTTTTTTGGCACGGCCAGTTTCGGGATTGTTGCCAACGACACCTACGCGCGCGGCATCCGCAAATTCCTTGAGGATGATATGGGGCTGCCTTGCAATTTCGCCTTTGGCCGCAAGGCTGGGGTGAAGCCCGATAATAAGGCTGTGATTGATGCAATTGCTGCCAACCCGCCGCTGGTGCTGTTCGGCAGCTATAATGAACGGATGTATCTTGCGCAAAATGGCGGGCGCGCAATCTTCATTTCGGCATCCTTCCCCGGCGCGGCAATCCGGCGCCACACCGGTACGCCCTATATGGGTTATTCAGGCGCGACATGGCTGGTGCAGGAGGTGTGCAATGCGCTGTTCGATGCGCTGTTCCATATCCTGCCATTGTCGACACAGATGGACGGCGGGGCAGCGACGCCTGCCCGGCGTGAAGCCGCGCTGCGGTGGGAAGCAGCAGCCAAGGAAAAGCTTGATGCCATTGTCGAGGCGCAGCCCGTTCTGGTCCGCATTTCCGCTGCAAAAAATTTGCGTGATGCAGCCGAACGCGGCGCGCGGGCGGCGGGAGAAGATCATGTGTCTGCCGATCGGTTGGCGGCAGCCATGCTTGAGGGGGCGGGGGTATGACAAAAATCCGCCATGCGAACATCATCTGGCGGGGGCCGGATGTCACAGGGCTTTGCAGCACAGTAGCGCTGCAGGGAAGGTGCCCGGGAGAGCTGCGCGTTGCTGCTCATATGGGGCAAGATTGGAGGACGGAGTATGAGCGATAATGAACGCTTTGGTCCCGGAGCCTATTTGACTCCGGAAGAAGCCAAGGAATTTCACAAGATGTTTGTGAGCAGCTTCATCATCTTCACCATAATCGCCATTGTGGCGCATTTCCTGGTGTGGGCGTGGAGGCCGTGGTTCCCCAGTGTCAATGGCTATGCGATGGTCAATGACGCGGTGAGCCTTGCGAGCAATACCATCACCACATTTCTGGCATAAGGAGGCATAGCCATGTGGAGACTCTGGTTAATTTTTGATCCGCGCAGGACCCTGGTTGCTTTGGCGACATTCCTGTTTGTGCTGGCTCTGCTGATCCATTTCATCCTGTTGAGCACTGATCGCTTCAACTGGATCGAAGGACCTGCAGTGGTCGCGGCGGCACCCGCAGCTGCGGCGCCTGCGGCAGCGGCTCCGGCGCCAGCCCAATAGCCTGATCCCAAGCCCCATAGAGGTCGTGGCGCCTCGGCGTCACGTACCTCGAAGGGCCGGGGCCAGCAGGCAGCGGCTTTGCGGGGTTTGGGTCCACGGAATACCAATTGCGATTGCAACAGGTTGCTTGCCCTGTCGGGTGCTGGGCTAGATGCCCTGCGC
The DNA here is from genome assembly GCA_964572205.1 of uncultured Sphingorhabdus sp. Classification (GTDB taxonomy): domain Bacteria; phylum Pseudomonadota; class Alphaproteobacteria; order Sphingomonadales; family Sphingomonadaceae; genus Sphingorhabdus_B. The sequence continues at coordinate 18,051 of CAZNEO010000028.1, read as the reverse complement.
AAAGGGCTGGAGGGGACGTGCTATGTCACTGCTAAGTTTTGAAAGAAAATATCGCGTTCGCGGCGGCACGCTGATCGGCGGCGACCTGTTCGATTTCTGGATCGGTCCCTTCTACATCGGTTTTTTTGGTGTCCTGTCTGCGATCTTTGCGATCCTTGGAACGGCATTGATTTTTTATGCAGCGGCGCTGGGGCCAACATGGAACCCTCTGCTGATTTCAATCAATCCGCCAGACATTAAACATGGGCTTGGCTTTGCACCGCTGAAAGAAGGCGGTTTCTGGCAAGTTATCACGATTTGCGCGACAGGTGCCTTTGTGTCCTGGGCGCTGCGAGAGGTGGAGATATGCCGAAAACTGGGGATGGGTTATCATGTTCCCATCGCCTTCAGCTTTGCGATATTGGCCTATGTTACGCTGGTGATTTTCAGGCCGCTGCTGATGGGCGCATGGGGATATGGTTTTCCCTATGGCATTTTCACCCATTTGGACTGGGTGTCGAACACCGGATATATGTATGTGAATTTCCACTATAATCCGGCGCACATGATTGCGGTCACATTTTTCTTCACCACGTGCCTTGCGCTTGCACTGCATGGCGCGCTGATCCTGTCGGCGGTGAACCCCAAAAAGGGTGAGAATGTGAAAACGCCGGAATATGAAGATACATTTTTCCGCGATTTCATCGGCTATTCGGTTGGCACCATCGGTATCCACCGGCTTGGTCTTTTCCTGGCCCTGAATGCCGGTTTCTGGAGCGCGGTCTGCATCATTATCGCAGGGCCACTCTACGCCGGTGGCTGGCCGGAATGGTGGGAATGGTGGCGCAACATTCCGATCTGGTCCTAAGAGGGGAGAAACGTCATGGCACGCTATCAGAATATATTTACACAGGTGCAGCTGGCGCATGTTCCCGAACCGGGCATGCCGCTGCCGCCACGCGATGAACCGCGCTACATGCTCACCAATTTCAGCTATTGGATGGGCAAGTTTGGGCAGGCGCAGATCGGGCCAGTCTATCTTGGCTGGACCGGATTGCTCTCGCTGTTGTTCGGCTTTTTTGCGATTGAGATAATCGGCCTTAACATGCTGGCGTCAGTGAATTGGGATCCGCTGGAATTCCTGCGGCAATTTTTCTGGCTTGGGCTTGCGCCTCCCGGACCCGAACATGGTTTTGACCCGTTCGTCCCGCTCAATGAAGGTGGATGGTGGATTATGGCAGGATTTTTCCTGACCACCTCGATCATCCTTTGGTGGGTGCGCGGCTATCGCCGGGCACGGGCGTTAGGGATGGGCACGCATGTCAGTTGGGCCTTTGCCTCGGCGATCTGGCTTTATCTGGTGATTGGGTTCATTCGTCCCTTTTTCATGGGGCAATGGTCGGAATCCGTGCCATTCGGCATTTTCCCGCACCTTGAATGGACGAATAATTTCTCGCTGGCTTATGGGAACCTTTTTTATAATCCGTTCCATGCGCTCTCCATTGCCTTCCTCTATGGTTCTGCCCTGCTCTTTGCGATGCACGGCGCAACCATTCTCGCGGTCGGTCGCTATGGCGGCGAACGTGAGCTGGAACAGATTACAGATCGCGGCACGGCTTCGGAACGTGCGGCATTGTTCTGGAGGTGGACCATGGGTTTCAACGCCACGATGGAATCGATCCATCGTTGGGCCTGGTGGTTTGCTGTGCTGACGACGCTGACCGGCGGGATCGGCATATTGCTGACCGGCACAGTGGTCGACAACTGGTATCTTTGGGCGATCGAACATAAATACGCGCCGGAATATTAGGCGCGGACTGCCCTAGGCAAAAAAGAAACCCGGCTGAAAGGCCGGGTTTTTTTGGCGAGCTTTCTTGGGCCGGACCGGGATTCAGAATGCAAGAGCGGATGGACGAGGTGACGGATAGACGGAATCGAACATTGTCGAACCGTCCTTTTCTCTATCCGTTTTCACATCTTGCGTCGGCGCACGTCATAGAGGTGCACCGGAAACGCCAGCGCCAGCGGGATTGAAACGAACGGCCACGCCATGCCCGTCAGCGCGGCGCGCAGCGCAAGCATCATCAGGACAGCTGGCAGCAATGCCGGGAGAATATCGGCCCAACCGTTGCCGCGTGATTTGAGCCAGAACGCCTCGACCACCAATACGGCCAGCACGATATCGACGGCATGGCCGCTGGCGAACAGCGCCTCCAACGGATTATCCGAAAGGACCGTTAAGCTGCACGACCTGATAATTCAGCGCGCCGGCAATCGTTACCCAAATGAGGTAGGGCAAAAGCAGTGCCGCCGACAATTTTGAAAAGCGGCCACAGAACAGGATCAGCGCCAATATCGACAGCCAGAGCAGGATGAGTTCATAAAAGGCGAGATCAGGCCGCTGCATCCTAAAAAAGATAAAACTCCAGGCAAGATTCAGGAACCCGTTTAACGCATAGAGGCCGATGATGACCTCCGTATCGCGCCGCGTCACAGCGCGTTGCCATGCGACAACTGCCGACAAGGCGATCAAGGCGAAAACCGCCGTCCAGATGATGCCGAACATGTAATCCGGCGGCGCCCAATCTGGCTGCCGAAGGCTGTAATACCAGCTGTCGAGAACGGTGATCGTTCCGCCCACTAGGGCAGTGACCAGTGCCAATGATCCGGCAATCAGGATCGGAACTAAACGGGCTGTATTCATGTGTGGGAAGAACCCCTCAACTCTCCACCGTCTTTAGCCCGAACAAATGGCCCAGATCCTTGAAGAAGATCCGCACATGCGCCATCGGGTCGCGCCGCACCAGTTGTTTGTTCATATAGGCTTCCCAAGTCAAGCGCTGCACATCGGGGTCGGCACACATTTTGACAAAGCGTTCGCGCCGACTGTCATTTTTGTACCAGAAATATTGCATTACACCCAATATCCAGAACACCCGGCCATGCGCCTTCATGAAGGATTTACGGGCCGAGCCAAGCGCGCGTGCATCCCCTGTTTGCAGGAATAGCCGGGTTGCATCTGCCGCCATACGGCCTGCGGTCATCGCATAATAAATCCCTTCGCCCGACGAGGGCGCAACAACACCTGCTGCATCGCCTGCGACCAAGACATTGCGGCCATTATCCCACCGCTTCAGCGGCTTCAAAGGAATCGGCGCGCCTTCTTTGCGCACGGTCTTCCAATGTGCCATGCCAGTCTGAACCCGCATCCGTTCGGTCGTTTCGCGCAATGGGAAGCCCTTGTCCGCACTTCCCAGCCCGATGCTGGCGTGTTTCCCATGCGGAAACACCCAGGCGTAAAAATCAGGTGACAAATGGCCTTGATAATAGACATCGCATTGAGCGGGATCATAATCTGCGTCGATCTCGTCCGGCACTTCAACGACTTCATGATAGGCAAAAACGCATGGAATCAGGTCGGCGTCTTTGATGCATTGCCTGGCCACATTGGACCTTGCGCCATCGGCACCGATCACGGCGCGCGCCGTAACTGTCTGCACGTCCGATGACCGGTCGCTGCGGTAGGACAGTGTCACAATTTCCTGGCTGTCGTCCACGGTCTCGCAGCGCCCCTTTACGCGCGTTGCTCCCGCTTCGGCCGCGCGGCTCCTCAGCCATTCGTCGAACACATCGCGGTCGACCATGCCAACATAACCGGTTTCGCCCACCGGCATAGTGACCGCCCGGTTCGATGGCGCAATGATCCGTGCCGATTTGGCATGCGCGACAAGCAAATGTTGCGGGATATCGAAATCCTTGAGCAAGCGTGGCGGCACGGCCCCGCCGCATGGCTTGATCCGTCCCGCCCGGTCAAGCAGCATAACCTTGTACCCGGCGCAGGCAAGGTCGTGCGCGGCCGTTGCGCCCGATGGCCCGCCGCCAACAATGACCACGTCATAATCTGTTTGCCCGTTCATGCCTCCACCGTCCTTCTCATCCCGCTCGATTTTGTCAGCCGCGTGCCGACCGCAACCAGCGCTGCGATGACAAACATCGCTGCCTCCAGCGCGAACACTGTTCCAAAAGCCATGCCATCCGCTCCGCCGCCGCGTCGCAACTGATCAACCAGAAGCGCACCAACAAGGCCGCCCGTTCCGAAAGCAATGGCTTGTGCAGCGCCCCAAACGCCCATGCGCGCGCCTTCGCCGGCCACTTTCCCCTCACTGGCGAGGCCTAGCATCGCGCCGACAGCAGCCACAGCAAACACGCCATTAGCAAGGCCCAGCGCAAAGACATTAGCGCGGATCGGCCAGCCTTCCCCAATATGTGCGGCAGCGGCCATGCCGCACAGCATTAACGCCGAGGCAAAGCATCCGAGAATGATCCAAAGTTTCACATTCTGGCCAAACCGTTTTGCATAAAATGTGCCGCCTGCACCGGTAAGCAGCATTCCTGCCAGCACCCCACCATGCTGCACGCTGGCCAGCTTGGTCGATGCGCCTGGCGTCATCGCAAATATGATCCCGGCGAACGGCTCAAGGATAAGGTCCTGCATCGAATAGGCGAGCATCGAGATGAAAACGAACAGGGTAAAGCGCCAAGCCTGTGCGTCCGACCTGATCTCCCGGAACACTTCGGTGAAGGATGGCTGCCCTGCTGGCTCCATCGTACGCGCCACCGGTGTGCTGCCAGCCTCCAGCCCCGCCAATGCGACCATCGCGGCCAGGAAAGATAACAGCGCGACAAGGCTGCAAATAATCGCAAGCCGCGCTTCGCTATAATCTTCAAGATATTGTCCCGTCGTCGCGGCGGCGATGACAATACCGGCCACCATCATGGTCCAGCTTATGGCGGCGGCGGCTGGCTTTCGCTCCGGCGCGACGCGCGATGCCAACAGAGCGAGCAGAGCTGTTCCGGACATGCCGACTCCAACGCCGATCAGGGTGAAACCAACAATTGCAAGCAAGAATGGCGCAATGCCGCCTGCACTCATGAAAATTGCGGAATCGACAGCAAGCAGGGTGCCAAAGGCCAATATCCCCATGCCGAAGATGATCCACGGACTTCGCCGCGCCGATTGATCAGAACGGTGGCCGAATAGCGGGCGGCACATCTGCACGGCATAGTGCCAGGCGACCAGTCCCGCCGGGACCGCTGCTGCGATAGCATATTCAACCACCATGATCCGGTTGAGCAGCGATGTGGCCAGCATGACCATCGCGCCAATCGCGGCCTGCACTGTGCCAAGCCTGACGATGGCAAACCATCCTATACCCTGCGTTTGACCGGTCATAAATATCCCCCAAGGCCCAAGGCTGCGGCCAGCATTCCCAGAACGTAAAGCGAAACGCCCGTTGCATTATACCAGGGTGCCAGCCGTCCGGGATCACCCACCAGCCGCGCCATAAGTGCAATCTGGACAACAAGAAAAAGTGCCACAATTGCGGCTGAAAGAGGTAATGCGCTGGCCGCCAGCAAGATAATGACTGCTGCTTGTGCCCCGGCCATTACGGTGCAGGCAAACAAGGCGGCTCCGCGCACGCCCATAACCACTGGGAGCGAACGCAGGCCAGTCGCACGATCGCCTGAGACTGCCTTGAAATCGTTCAATGTCATGATGCCATGTGCACCAAGGCTGTAAAGCAGCAGAACCGAAAGTGTCAGCGTTGATGGCAGCTCGCCCAGCATGACGCTGGCCCCTGTAAACCAGGATAGGCCTTCATAGCTGAGCGCGCAGACCAACGGGCCAAGCCAGCCGCTACGTTTGAAGCGGAAGGGGTGCGCGCTATAGGCGAGACCGCAAAACAGGGCGACGCAGGTCGCAGCCAGCACCCACGGCCCCAATGCCGCTGCCAGCAGCAGCGACACTATCGCTCCCACCCAAGCCATGCCGACCGGCCATCGGCCTGGCACGCGACCGGACGGGATCGGCCGGTCGGGCTCGTTAATGGCATCCACATGCCGGTCGCACCAATCATTGATGATTTGGGAAGTGCCGCACACGACTGGCCCCGTCAGAACAGCGCCTGCAGCCAAAAACAGCCAGTTTTCCGAAAGCGAGGCGCCCGATGAGATGACACCACATAGGAAAGCCCACATGGGGGGAAACCATGTAACCGGCTTGGCCAGTTCCACCATGTCCCTCAAAGCAGGGACGCGTATCTGGCCGCGAACAAGTGCCGAGTCTGGCATTGGTAAAGGCTATGCTGCCGCCTCTGGGCTGTCAAACTATTTGGACATTTTCCGTGTCGCGACATCAGGACAGTTGTTAGTCTGAATCCGACAAATTACCCAATCCATGGCGATGCAGCTTGGAATAAAGGCTCTGGCGGCTCAGGCCCAAAATTTCCGCGGCCGATGCGCGGTTGTCCGATGTATGGACCAACGCAGCCTCAATACACATGCGTTCAATCAGGTCGGTGCTTTCGCGGACAATTTCTTTCAGCGTTTTACGCCCTATCAGTTCGGTCAACTGGTCAACGGAGCGCGGGAATTGGCCGCCATTAGTGGCCGGCAAATCGCGCTCCCGCCGCCCGACGCTGCGCACCGAATAGCCATAAAGGGGAGCAGCCCGCTCAATCATGATCGCGGAAATTTCAACCGGCTCTTCGCCGCCATTCAAATCATTGATGATCGAGGCAAAATTGCGGACATGGTGATGGTCCTTCAATTGTTTGCGTAGCAGTGCGACGTCCACGTCGGGGCGGCCGATAAAGCGGTTGAGAGGAGCGCCCGCGAGTTGCTCTGCCGACCCTGCCTGCACCAGTTCCGCAAAAGCGCGATTGGCAACAATGATGGCCTGCTTTTCATCCGCAAGTACAAAGGCATCCGGCATTTTTTCGACAACATCAAGGACATCACGGTCGGATTCGCGCGATGGGGCGCGGTTCGCCCCCTCCTCAATATTGACCAGCCAAAATTGCCGGCCTGACTGACGAAAGGCCGAGGCGGCAAGCGTCACGGCTTCCTCCCAGCCCGCAAGCCGAACCTCAACTGGCGCCACCGCGCTGCTTACCGAAAGGGCAGCCAGATAGGCGATTACCGCGTCTCGGTCTTGCCGGTCCACCAGGTTGAACAGGCTCTTACCTTCCAGCGCGCCGGGCTGCGCACCGACAAGCTGATGGCATATTTGGTTTGCCTGCTGGATTTCGTGGTTCTCGGCATCGCATATTAACACCGGATAGCCGATTGTATCAAACAGCAGCCGATAGCGCGTCTCGGTCTGGCGCAGGTGCAAATAGTCGCGTTCCATGGACTGCTGAGTTTTCAGAAGTCGCTGCTGTAACGTTGATATTGTGCGCAAATCACGGGCAACGGCGATAAAAAACTCGCTGCTTTTTGGCATTATCAGCTGATAGGAAACGGGAAAATCGTCGCCATCATGGGGATGGTTCACTTGCCGCCAGACATTTTTTGGGGTCTGTGCCGGATCGAGCAGCTGCTCGATTTTCGGCCTGCTTTCGACCGTAACCGTATCCAGCCATTTCTGGCCGATCCACTGGTTGACAAAGCCATGGTCGCGCACGCTGACGGAAATGTCGCGGATCACGCCCAGCCGGTCGATGGCCAGCATGAAATCGCCCGCGCAATGGGCCAATTTGACAACATCATCCCGCGAAAATCCGCCGAACACGGCGTCGGGATCGTTAAACGGAATCCGATCACCTGCGGCTGATTCAAGATTCATCGAAAAACCGTTTCCTAAAATCGATCTGCCGCGTGCGCCCTTATCCCGACCAACTGATCGGCGATGGCGACAGCTGAAACCGCGTCGGTTGCCGTTCCATCGGCTCCAGCCTCCGCAACCAAATCGGGATTATCGTTGATGACCCGCCCGCCCAACATGATGCAGATATCAGGATTACGGGATATCGACCTTATGGTGCTGACAAGACTGCGTAGCGCGCCGCTAGTGCAGTCGGCGGTGACCGTCAATCCGATCAGGTGATAAAATTGTTCCGCGCATTTGACATTCAGGTCGTGCTGGGTCGGTTCTATCAAAATGTCCGCCGCCCATCCGGCCCGTTCAAAACAATTGCCAACCATCAGGGGACCAAAGCTATGCTGGTCACCTGGGACGGGGGAAAACAGAGCACTGCGTGCAGCGCCATTATGATATGTCTTGGGCGGCACGCGGGCGGACAGTTCGCGCAATATCTCCTGAATGCGCCAGAGACCCATTGTGACATCAACGAAGTCCTGACTGTCATCTTCCCAATTCTTGCCCAATTGCCGGGCGGCAGGCGCCAGAAGTTCGATGTAGAGCGTTTCAACCGAACAGCCCACTGCCAGTCTGGCGTCAACAAAATCGAGCATTGCCTGTGGATCGTTGTGAACCGCCAAATGCGCAAACTGGACTATGTCTGCATTGGTAACCACGGGCTCACATCGCGCGCCGTTCGCGAGCGCACTGTCCTCAACATCCGGCAGCGGCGCACCCGCATCACGCGTAGCGACAAGGCGGGGAATGACCAAGTTTTCAATCACGCGCGACAGATCCCTGTCGTCTCCAACGGACCTGCTCCTTCTGAAAATTGATGGAGCATTGACTATCCCTGAAAAAGACGAAGGCCGGATTTTCAGGCTGTCGCGCAAATCTGCAAGCCGCGAACGAAGCCCGGAAATCCCGAAAACTGATGCCATTTTCAGACTCTCCTCGTAGTCTGGTCGGCGTGGCATAACGTCGGCCCGACCGGTGATTGGCTCACCGCCCGCGACTCGCAGCCTAACCCATATTAGGGGACGGTGCAAACGATCAAATGTCAACTTTATTAGACGTCTAAAAAACTTGACACTTTTAGGGTTTTCCGCCTTACTTCCCGCTGTTCCGGGAGGAGGAGCAGCCGCTCTGTTTACCAGTCAACCAGTCCAGCCTGAGGCTGATTTCCGCAAAGCCGCGTGTGCGGCGGGTTCCGCGGGTGCGACTCTGCTCTACACAGCAGAGCAGCGGGCACGGCGCGACTCGTCGGTTTGGACATTGGTTCAGGCTATATTGGCCCCGGTTCAGTTCCTGATCTTCGCCATCAGCCTGTTTTTGGTGTGCCGTTATCTGACAACTGGGGAAGGCGAGACGGCGGCAGAGATGTCTGTCGTTCTGAAGACATGCGCACTTTATGCGATCATGGTCACCGGCTCGATCTGGGAAAAAGTTGTCTTTGACGAATGGCTCTTCGCCAAGCCCTTCTTTTGGGAGGATGTGTTCAGCATGGCGGTGCTGGCGCTGCACACGGCCTATCTGGTCATGCTTTTTGGTGATTTGGGAACGTCGGAGCAGCGCATGTTCGTGGCGCTGGCGGCCTATGCAACCTATGTCATCAACGCAGGGCAGTTTCTCTACAAGCTGCGTCTGGCGCGATTGCAGGGGCAAGGCAGATGAACGCGCCGTTCGCCCCCGCGACTGCACCCGATTGCGCGCCCGTGCTGAAAGAACGCGGGCAGCGCGAGGTGTTTTGCGGGTTGACCGGGATTATCTGGTTACACCGGAAAATGCAGGATGCCTTTTTCCTGGTGGTAGGGTCGCGGACCTGTGCCCATTTGCTACAATCCGCAGCAGGCGTGATGATTTTTGCCGAACCGCGCTTTGCCACCGCTATCATGGAGGAGCGCGATCTGGCCGGGCTGGCTGATGCCAATGAAGAGCTTGACAGGATCGTTGACCAGCTGCTGGCCCGCAGGCCAGAGATCAAGACGCTGTTCCTTGTCGGCAGTTGCCCGTCGGAAGTCATCAAGCTTGATCTTGCAAAGGCAGCGCAGCGGCTTGGCGCGAAGCATATGCCAAGGGTGCGCATCCTGAACTATTCGGGTAGCGGGATAGAGACCACCTTCACTGAGGGCGAGGATGCCTGCCTTGCCTCGCTGGTCCCCATAATGCCCGTGAGTGATGCCAAGAGCCTGCTGATCGTGGGTTCTTTGCCTGACATCGTTGAGGATCAGTTCCGGCGGCAATTTGCGAAGCTGGGTATCGAGGCGGTCGGCTCGCTTCCTGAGAGTGCCGTTGCCGATTTGCCTGCCATCGGACCCAATACACGTTACCTTCTTGCCCAGCCCTTTTTGGGTGCAACTGCCGCAGCGCTGGAAGAGCGGGGCGCGGTTCGCATCGACGCCCTTTTCCCCTTTGGCGTGCAGGGAACGTCAGACTGGTTGAGCGCCGCCGCCGCGGCCTTTGGTGTTGACCAGGCGCATGTTGATGCTGTGCTGGCCCCCTATCAAGAGCGCGCGCTGACAGCTTTGGCACATCAGCGTGAACGGCTGGAGGGGCGCTCGATCTTTTTCATGCCGGATTCGCAGCTGGAAGTGCCGCTTGCGCGCTTTCTTGCGAATGAACTGGGCATGGTCCTGACTGAGGTGGGAACGCCCTATCTCCATCGCCAGCATATGGCACAGGAACTGGCGGCGCTACCTGCTGGCATTATGCTCAGCGAGGGACAGGATGTTGATCGCCAGCTTGATCGTGTCCGCGCTACACGCCCTGACCTTACCGTGTGTGGCTTAGGTCTTGCCAATCCATTGGAGGCTGAGGGCCTGTCGACCAAATGGGCCATAGAGCTGGTCTTTTCACCCATTCATGGTTTTGATCAGGCTGGCGATCTTGCCGAACTGTTTGCGCGGCCATTGCGCCGCCGCGACATGTTGCGGGTGTAGGGCCATGCAGCTTTCCGTCTGGACATATGAAGGCCCACCGCATGTCGGGGCCATGCGGGTCGCAACGGCGATGGAAGGCGTGCACTATCTGCTGCACGCGCCGCAGGGCGATACCTACGCCGACCTGTTGTTTACGATGATTGAGCGCCGGTCAAAACGCCCACCGGTCACCTATACGACATTTCAGGCGCGCGATCTGGGCAAGGATACCTCCGAATTGTTTCAAACGGCGGCGCGTGATGTGATCGCCCGGTTCAACCCTGATGCCATGATCGTCGGTGCATCCTGCACGGCGGAATTGATTCAGGACGATCCAGCCGGTCTGGTCGAGCGGATGCAGCTGGCGCTTCCTGTCATCCCGTTGGAACTGCCCAGCTATCAGCGCAAGGAGCATTGGGGCGCTTCGGAAACATTTTACCAACTTGTCCGCGCATTGGCGGACAAGGACATTCGTGCAGCAGGCCAGGCCGACCGACGCCCTCTAGTCAATTTGCTTGGACCGACCGCACTGGGCTTTCGGCACCGTGACGATGTTGCAGAAATCACCAATTTGCTTGGCCGCATGGGCATTGACATCAATGTCATTGCGCCACTGGGGGCCAGTGTTGCCGATCTCAAACGGCTGGGCGCTGCGGATGTGAACATCCTGATGTATCCTGAAACGGGGGAATTGGCCGCCCAATATTTGGAGCGCACCTTTCACCAGCCGCTGGTGCGCACAGTGCCCATCGGGCTTGGCGCAACGCAGGATTTTATCCGCGAGGTTGCGGCCCTTACGGGCGTTGATGCCGGGCCGCTTCTGACTGAGGGACAGTCGCGCATGGCATGGTGGAGCCGCTCCATCGACTCCACTTACCTCACCGGAAAGCGGGTGTTCATATTTGGTGATGCGACTCATGCCGTCGCTGCTGCGCGCATCGCCGCAGATGAGCTAGGGTTCAAGGTGGTCGGGCTTGGCTGCTACAACCGCGAATATGCGCGCGAAGTGCGGGCGGCTGCGAAACTTTATGGTGTTGAGCCGCTGATCACCGACGACCATCTAGAAGTCGAGACCGCGATCCAGCAGGCTCAGCCGGAATTGGTGCTGGGTACGCAGATGGAGCGGCACATCGCCAAGCGTTTTGCAATTCCCTGCGCGGTGATTTCCTCACCTGTGCATGTGCAGGATTTCCCGGCCAGACACTCCCCGCAAATGGGTTTTGAGGGCGCAAATGTGATTTTCGACACATGGGTGCATCCGCTGGTCATGGGACTTGAGGAGCATCTGTTGACGATGTTCCGCGATGATTTTGAATTTCATGATGCTGCCGGCGCCTCGCATTTGGGTAGCCATGCTCCACCCCAGCAAGCAGGAGCCGATGGCGGCGTAGCCAATGGCGAGCGCCTGAGTGTTGTGACGCCCGCCGCGCTTGCCACGCCCTTGACCCCTTCGGCAAGCGAGGCAGGGATCTGGACGTCCGAGGCCGAGGCCGAGCTGAAGAAAATACCCTTCTTCGTGCGCGGCAAAGCGCGGCGAAACACGGAAACTTTCGCTGCTGAACGCGGCGTTGCTACAATAGAGCTTGCCACATTATATGAGGCAAAGGCGCATTATGCCCGGTAGCGCCGCCCCCTCTGTGCGCGTGGTTATCGTCACGCTCGACAATCATCTGGCAGGGGCTATCGAACGCGCGAACCGCACGCTTGCTTCTGATAATATCAGCATAGGTTTTTACGCCGCAGCCGATTGGGATCGCGACCCTGCCGTGCTGGAACGAGCCAAGTCGGACATCGCTGGCGCTGATATCATCATTGCCACGATGCTGTTCTTGGAGGACCATGTGCGCGCCGTTCACCCGGCGCTGCTGGCGCGCCGTGATGCCTGTGATGCCATGATCGGGATCATGTCGGCTGCCGATATCGTAAAGCTGACGCGGCTCGGCAAATATAGCATGGACAAGCCTGCGAAAGGACCGATGGCGCTCCTCAAAAAATTGCGGGGTTCCTCCAAACCGGGCGGCAGTTCGGGCGCAGGGCAGATGAAGATGCTGCGCCGCTTGCCCAAGATATTGCGCTTCGTGCCAGGGCCTGCGCAGGATGTGAGGCATTATTTCCTCACCCTGCAATATTGGCTGGCGGGTAGCGACGACAATGCCGTTGATATGGTGCGCGGTCTGGTCGACCGGTATGCCGACGGGCCACGATCAGCGTTGAAAGGCAAGGTGCCGGCCCAGCCACCACGCGACTATCCAGAAGTTGGGCTGTACCATCCTGCCATCAACGGTCGCTTGTCCGAAGATATGGCTAAGCTGCCTGTCCAAAAGAACCCCAAGGGCACTGTCGGCGTTTTGATGCTACGCAGCTATTTGCTGGCCAAGGACTGCGGGCATTATGATGGCATGATCGCTGCGCTTGAAGCGCAGGGACTGCGCGTCATCCCGGCTTTTGCCAGCGGGCTGGATGCGCGGCCAGCGATCGATCGCTATTTTGTGAAAAACGGCAAGGCAGCGGTCGATGCCGTAGTAAACCTGACTGGCTTCAGTCTTGTCGGCGGGCCTGCCTATAATGATGTTGAAGCAGCCGTCGAAACGTTGGGCGCGCTTGATGTTCCCTATGTTGCGGCGCACCCGATAGAGTTTCAAAGCCTCGAACAATGGGGTGCGGGCCGCATGGGGCTGCTGCCACTTGAATCAACGATGATGGTTGCGATTCCCGAACTGGACGGGGCGATTGTGCCCAGCGTCTTTGGCGGGCGGTCTGACGGTGCGGCCCCAGGGTGCACGGGCTGCGCACGCAATTGCCATTTTGATGTCGCAAGCGGCATCCGGGCGATGCAAAGCTGCCCGGAACGGGCTGCGGCATTGGCGAACAAGGTCGCAGCTTTGGTGGCCATGCGTCGCGCGGCGCGGGCGGAACGCAAAATTGCGATTGTCCTGTTCAACTTCCCGCCCAACGCGGGCGCGACCGGAACTGCCGCGCATCTCGCCGTGTTTGAATCGCTTCATGCGACACTGCGCCGACTGGCGGAGGAAGGCTATCGCGTCGATGTTCCCGAAAGCGTCGATGCGCTGCGCGATGCGATCTTAAAGGGCAATGCCGCCCAATATGGCGCAGATGCCAATATCGCTGCGTGGATTTCGGCAGATGATCATGTCCGCCGTGAGCCCCATCTTGCTGCAATAGAGGCACAATGGGGCCCCGCTCCTGGTCGCCAGCAAAGCGACGGCGCATCTATTCATGTGCTTGGCGCAATATTTGGCAATGTCCTCGTCGGGGTGCAGCCTGCCTTTGGCTATGAAGGCGATCCGATGCGCCTTTTGTTTGAAGGCGGTTTTGCCCCCACTCATGCCTTTTCTGCCTTTTACCGCTATCTGCGCGAAGATTTTGCTGCCGACGCCGTTCTGCATTTTGGCACGCATGGCGCGCTGGAATTCATGCCGGGCAAACAGGCGGGACTTGGAGGCGATTGCTGGCCAGAGCGGCTGATTGGCAACTTGCCCAATTTCTATCTCTATGCCTCCAATAATCCGTCCGAGGGGATATTGGCCAAGCGTCGGTCCGGTGCGACCTTGCTTAGCTATCTTACGCCGCCACTGGCGGAGGCTGGGCTGACGCAGGGCTTTGCCGACTTGAAAGCCATGCTGGAACGCTATCGCGGGGCCGACGGCAGCGAGCGCGCTGATCTGGCTGAGATGGTCCACGACGCCTGCACTGACCTTGATATCGCGGCTGGCGATCTTGAGGATTTGCCGGGCCGCCTCTACGAAATTGAACGCGAGCTTATTCCCCATGGTCTGCATGTTTTTGGCGGAACATTATCAGCCGAAGAACGCAGCGGTCTTGTGGATGCCATGGCGCAAGCGTCTCCGGACCTGTCGCGAGCGGACATTTCGGCACGGCTTGACGCCAATGATGAGCTAGGCGCCCTCATCCATGCGCTGGACGGTGGTTATGTGCGGCCAGCACCCGGGGGCGACCTCCTTAAAAATCCTGAGGTGCTGCCGACAGGACGCAACCTTCATGGATTTGACCCTTTCCGCATCCCCAGCAAGCTTGCCTGCGTGCAAGGGGCGCGGCAGGCGGAGCAGTTATTGGCGCGGCATGGTGCCGATGGCGGCAAACTGCCCGAAAGCATTGCTATGGTGCTGTGGGGCACTGACAATCTGAAGAGCGAGGGCGCGCAATTGGCGCAGGCCATGGCGCTAATCGGGGCGCGACCGCGTTTTGATGATTATGGGCGGCTGGCAGGGGCAGAGCTGATCCCGCTGGAGACGCTGGGGCGTCCGCGTATTGACATCGTGGCGACGCTTTCCGGCATCTTCCGCGACCTGCTGCCGCTGCAAACCCGGATGCTGGCAGAGGCAAGCTATCTTGCCGCCATTGCCGACGAACCGGTAGAAAAGAATTTCGTGCGCAAGCACAGCCTTGCCCATGCGGCGGCTCATGGCTGCGACATGGAAACGGCTGCACTGCGGGTCTTTTCCAATGCTGAAGGCGCTTATGGCGCCAATGTGAACATGATGATTGACGCGGGCGTCTGGCAGGATCCGGAAGAGCTGGCGACCATGTTTGAAACGCATAAAGGCTATGCCTATGGCCGCAGCGGCGCTCCGGTGCAGCGCCGGGCCCTGTTTGAAAGCGAGTTGGCGCAGGTCGACCTGACTTACCAGAATCTGGAAAGCGTTGAACTGGGCATCACCGATATCGATCAATATGTCGACGGACTTGGCGGCATGGCCAAAGCCGTGGCCAAAGCACGGGGCGAGGCCGCGCCGGTCTATATCGTTGATGCAACGCAGGGTGACGCAAAGGTGCGCACGCTGGGCGAGCAAATCGACCTTGAAACGCGCACGCGGATGCTGAACCCCAAATGGTATGAAGGCATGTTGAAGCACGGCTTTGAAGGTGTGCGCCATCTGGAAGGGCATATGACCACAACCTTTGGCTGGTCAGCAACCACCGGCAGCGTATCGCCCTGGGTTTACCAAAAAATCAGCGAGACCTTTGTCCTTGACCCTGAAATGCGCGCCCGGCTGGCGGCGTTGAATCCGAAATCATCGGCACGCGTTGCAGACCGGCTTTTGGAAGCCTGTGAGCGCGACTTGTGGTCACCTGATGCAGAAACATTGGCGGCGCTGCGCGCGGCCAGCAACGACCTTGAAGACCGGCTCGAAGGGCTGGTCGCGGCAGAATGAGCGGAGAATAGCCATGACGTTGAACCTACTCGACACTGCGCCTCCCGATGGCGAAGGCAGTGTACAGGTTGCTCTGGACCCAAAGGACAAGATCGGAAACGCCAAGGTATTTGCCGTCTATGGCAAGGGCGGGATTGGCAAGTCGACCACATCATCGAACCTGTCAGCGGCGTTCAGCAAATTGGGCCATCGCGTGTTGCAGATCGGCTGCGATCCAAAGCACGATTCCACCTTCACGCTGACAGGCAAGATGGTGCCCACAGTGATCGATGTCCTTGAAACCGTTGACTTTCATGCCGAGGAGCTGCGCCCATCGGACTATATGTTCGAAGGCTATAATGGCGTGATGTGCGTGGAGGCCGGGGGGCCGCCCGCCGGCACAGGCTGTGGCGGCTATGTTGTTGGGCAAACAGTGAAACTTCTGAAGCAGCACCATCTGCTGGAGGACACGGATGTCGTTATTTTCGACGTGCTGGGCGACGTTGTGTGCGGCGGCTTTGCCGCGCCATTGCAACATGCCGATGCCGCCATTGTCGTCGCCGCGAATGATTTTGACAGCATTTTTGCCATGAACCGCATCGTTGCGGCCATCAATGCCAAGGCGAAAAATTACAATGTCCGGCTGGCAGGCGTGGTGGCCAACCGTTCCAGGGCGACTGACGAGATAGACCGTTTTTCAGACGCCATCGGGATGCGCCGTCTTGCGCATTTCGCTGATCTGGACGCCATTCGCCGCAGCCGCCTGAAAAAATGTACATTGTTTGAAATGGAAGATTCGCCGGAGGTCGAGCAGGCCCGCGCGGAATATATGAACCTTGCCCGCACCTTGTGGGCAGGCGTCGAGCCTTTGGAAGCGACACCGATGAAGGACCGCGAAATCTTTGACTTTCTGGGGTTTGAATGATGGATAGCGGTCTTGCCTCGACCCGTTATCAGCAAAGCCGCAGCGCGCTGGAAACCTATTTTGACAAGACAGCGCGGCGGGCGTGGGAGGATTTGACCTCTGACGTGCCGGTCAGCGGGATCAGGGCCACTGTGCGCGCTGGACGCGATGCGATGCGTGCGCTGCTGCTGTCGACTTTGCCTGATGACATGCGCGGGCAAAGGGTGCTGGACGCGGGCTGCGGCACTGGCGCGCTGGCGATTGAGGTTGCTGCGCGCGGGGCAGAGGTGGTTGCAATTGATGTGGCGCAGGGGCTGGTCGATGTGGCGCAGCGCCGCGCGCCCGCCGGACTGGCCATTGACTGGCGCACGGGTGACATGCGCAGCCATAGCCTTGGCCTTTTTGACCATGTTGTCGCCATGGATTCGCTGATCCATTATGACGAACAGGATATCGTCGGCGTGCTGAAGGCGTGGAGCCAGCGCACCGGGCATATTGCCTTTACCTTCGCGCCCGGCACTGCCCTGCTGCGCGCAATGCATCTTGCGGGCAAGGCCTTTCCGCGCAGTGATCGTTCGCCCGCCATTAAGCCGGTTTCGGAAACCCGGCTGACAGCGGATATTGCGGCGGCGCTGCCCGGCTGGCGCATTGATCACACGCAGCGCGTGTCGAGCGGTTTTTACAAAAGCCAGGCAATGGAGATCAGCATCTGATGCGTGAACCGCTGCCCTTGGCGTCATTCTGGCAAAATGTAGGAGCACGCTTCCTGCCCTTTGCCGACGCGGCAAGCGCGGATGTTCCTTTGGCACGGCTGCTGCGCCTCGCCCTGTTTCAGGTGAGCGTCGGGATTTCGGTCGTGCTTTTGAACGGCACATTGAATCGCGTGCTGATTGTCGAGATGAACATGCCGACATGGATTGTCGCGCTGATGATTGGCATTCCATTGATGGTTGCGCCCTTTCGCGCGCTCATTGGCTACCGGTCGGATACGCACCGTTCGGTGCTAGGCTGGCGGCGCGTGCCCTATATCTGGTTTGGCACGCTGATGCAGTTTGGCGGGCTGGCCATCATGCCTTTTGCGCTGATTCTGCTGACCCGCGCGGATACATTTTCGCTTGGCGTTGGCGCATCGTGCCTTGCCTTTCTGCTGACGGGCGCAGGAATGCACGTAACCCAAACGGCGGGTCTGGCGCTTGCCACCGACATTGCGCCCGATGACAAGCGGCCACGCGTCGTGGCGCTGCTCTATGTCATGCTGCTGGCAGGCATGATGATTGCAGCCTTTGCCATTGGCGGCCTGCTCCGCGACTTTAGCGCGACGCGGCTGATTCAGGTTATCCAGGGCGCGGCGGCGCTGACCATGGTGCTTAACATTGCCGCGTTGTGGAAACAGGAACCGCGAAAGCCAGCCTCCACTGCGGCGGGGCATCATGA
>CAZNEO010000027.1:0-32225 GCA_964572205.1 uncultured Sphingorhabdus sp. | reverse complement strand
GCGCGGATGATTGGCTCTGGAACCGATCCACGGCCAACCAGCCTTGACTTTTCAACGATGTTCGCATATCGTTCCGCCATGCGAAATCGGATTTTTTATAAGGCCGACCGCAGCCCCGGCGCTGCGGTTGGGCATGGGCTATGCGGTTTTTCAGCGCTGTTTTGGTGCGCTTTGGCGGCGGTTTTGCGTCGAACCGTTGGACGATGCCAATGCACGGTTGAACGACAAAAGCGATGCAATGGGCACTATCAATTCGGGAAGCTTTTACTTTCCATTCTGCGCAGTTTTCGGGTTCGCAGAGCGCGGCAGTTCAGCGGCAGCAATTCCCGAACGCCTGCCAGCACAATCGGCACAAAGCGCGCCGCTTGCATCCCCACCGCGATGGTTTAATTAGTCAGTTAAATCGAGGAGACACCCTATGACCGATATGCAGGCGATATTGTTGAAGCAGCGCGCAGCCTTTACCGCGGCAATGCCAGAGCCCTTGTCGGTGCGCCGCGACCGCATCGACCGCGCGATTGCCCTGCTGATTGATTATAAGGACAGCTTTGCCAAGGCGGTGTCCGCAGACTTTGGCCATCGCAGTATCGAGCAGACCTTGCTGACTGACATCATGCCCTCTGTCAGTGCGATGAAACATGCCAAAAAGCATTTTGAAAGCTGGGCGCGCGGTGAGAAGCGCAAGCCGACCTTTCCGCTTGGCCTGATCGGCGCGAAGGCAGAGGTTGTCTATCAGCCAAAGGGTGTGGTCGGGGTGATCGCGCCGTGGAATTTTCCCGTTGGCATGGTGATGGTACCGATGGCGGGCATCCTTGCGGCAGGGAACCGGGCAATGGTAAAGCCGTCGGAATATACCGAACGTGTATCCGATGTCTTTGCCGAGGCTGTGCCCAAATATTTTGCCGAAGAGGAAATGGCGGTTTTCACCGGCGGCGTTGAGATTGGCACCGAATTTTCAAGGCTGGCCTTTGACCATATGATCTTCACTGGCGCCACCAGCGTCGGCAGGCACATCATGCGCGCAGCAGCCGACAATCTGGTGCCGGTAACGCTCGAACTGGGCGGTAAATCGCCCACGATCATCGGGCGCAGCGCCGACAAGGGCAAGGCCGGCGAGCGGATTGCGCTGGGCAAGATGATGAATGCGGGGCAGATATGCCTTGCGCCCGATTATCTGATGGTGGCCCATGATCAGGAGGCGGATATGATCGATGCGGTCAAGGCCGGGGTCGCGTCACAATATCCCAAATTGCTGCACAATGACGATTATACCTCTGTGGTGAACGGCCGCAATTATGAACGGCTGCAAGGCTACCTGGCCGATGCCCGGGACAAGGGTGCAGAACTGATCGAGGTCAATCCGGCGGGCGAAGTTTTCGCCGCGTCCAACGGCAACAAAATGCCGCTGACCATCGTACGCAATGTGAATGACGACATGAAAGTGATGCAGGAGGAAATATTCGGCCCCATCCTGCCGGTGATGACCTATTCCAGCATTGATGAGGCCATCGACTATGTGAACGATCATGATCGTCCGCTTGGCCTTTATTATTTCGGCAGCGACAGGGCGGAGGAAGAGCGCGTGCTGTCGCGCACCATTTCCGGCGGCGTCACGGTCAATGATGTGATTTTCCACAATGCAATGGAAGACTTGCCTTTTGGCGGCATCGGGCCATCGGGCATGGGCAACTATCACGGGGCGGATGGCTTCAAAAGCTTCAGCCATGCCCGTGCCATTTATCGCCAGCCTGGGCTGGATGTGGCAGGCATTGGCGGGTTCAAGGCCCCTTATGGCAAGACGACCGCAAAGACGCTGGCGCGCGAATTAAAAAAATAGGTTCATGGCGGATTATGATGTCATTGGGCTCGACTATGCTAGGCTGCGCAGGCCCGACCCGCGCATTGCCGCTTGCATTGATGGCGCGCTCGGCCCGGCGCGGTCGGTCCTGAATGTCGGCGCGGGAAGCGGCTCCTACGAACCAGCGGGCAGGGCAGTTACGGCGCTGGAGCCATCCGCGGAAATGATCCGTCAGCGCGCACTGGGGGCAGCGCCTGTCGTTCAGGGTGTGGCCGAAGAGCTGCCCTTTGCCGATGATAGCTTTGACGCGGTCATGGCCGTTCTGACGGTGCATCACTGGACAGACAAGGCGCGCGGGATGCAGGAAATGCGCCGCGTATCGCGGGGGCCGATTGTCATTCTGACCCATGATCCGGCGTTTCGGGATTTCTGGCTGCTTGACTATTTTCCCGAACTGGCCGCGCTGGATGCAGGGCAAATGCCGCCGCTTGATGATTATCAACGCTGGCTGGGCAATGCGGCCATCACCCCGGTGCCTGTGCCGCATGATTGCCAGGATGGCTTTCTTGCGGCCTATTGGCGGCGTCCGGCTGCCTATCTTGACCCGCATGTCCGCTCGGCAATTTCCTCCTTCTGGAAAATTGGCGATCTGTCCAGCGGGCTGGCAAGGCTTCAGGGCGATCTGGACAGCGGGGCCTGGGCGCAGAAATATCACGACCTCGCGCACCAAGATGCGCTCGATTGCGGCTACCGCCTTGTCGTTGCGCGCTAGGATGATCCGATGCTTGCCCAATCCGGAGTTTGCCCAATCCGGTGCTTGCATAGCGCCGTCACCTCGACTAGAGGCTCCGCTTCGGCGCCCCTGTGGTGGAATTGGTAGACGCGCTCGACTCAAAATCGAGTATCGAAAGATGTGCCCGTTCGAGTCGGGCCAGGGGCACCAACAGCAATATATCGACGGCCTTGCCATTGCGCGGCGCGCGCGCCACATAGGCGACCATGTCCACTGTTAACTCCACATTGAACGCGCAGCCGCCCTTGAAGGCCGCAATCATTCCCGTGACGCCGCTGGCGCAAAACTGCACCCTGTTCTGGTGCACACAGACGATGCGCGGTGCGCTTGTTGATCCCGGCGGCGATCTCGACAAGCTAAAGGCGGCTGTCGCGCAAACCGGTGTCACGCTTGAAAAGCTGCTGGTGACTCATGGCCATCTTGACCATTGCGGGCAGGCGGGGATGCTAGCAGCGGAGCTGGGCCTGACGATTGAAGGTCCGCACGAGGATGACCGGTTCTGGATTGCGCAGCTGGATGATGATGGCCCGCGCTGGGGGATGGTTGCAAAAAGCTTTGAACCAGACCGCTGGCTGGTGGATGGCGATACAGTGACCGTCGGCAATCTGACGCTGGATGTCATCCACTGTCCCGGGCACACGCCGGGCCATGTGGTGTTCCATCACGCCCCGTCAAAGCTGGCGATTGTCGGCGATGTCCTGTTTCAGGGCAGCATCGGGCGCACCGATTTTCCGCGCGGCAATCATCAGGATCTGATCAACTCGATCACGCAGAAATTATGGCCGTTGGGCAATGACGTAACCTTCATTCCCGGCCATGGCCCGACCAGCAATTTCGGGCATGAACGCAAGACCAATGGCTTTGTTTCTGACTATGCCCTGAGCTGACGGAGGAGTTGGCGGCCGGGCTAAACGGCCCAGCCTCCGTCATTCGCCCATCTGCCAGAGGATGAACGCAGTCTCCTCTGCCACTTCGCGCAGCCGTTCCCACCGACCCGACTTGCCGCCATGGCCTGCGCCCATATTGGTTTTCAGGAGCAGCACATTATCGTCGGTCTTCATTGCCCGCAGCCTGGCGACCATTTTCGCGGGCTCCCAATAGGTGACGCGCGGGTCATTCAATCCTGCCGTCCACAGCATCGGCGGATAGGCCTTGGCCTCCACATTGTCATAGGGCGAATAGCTGCGAATATAGTCGAACGCTGCCTTGTCGGTGATCGGATTGCCCCATTCGGGCCATTCGCCGGGAGTTAATGGCAGGCTGTCGTCGAGCATGGTGTTGAGCACATCGACAAAGGCGACGTGGGACACAACCGCACCGAACAATTCAGGGGCCTGATTGACCACAGCACCCATCAACTCGCCACCTGCCGACCCGCCGGATGCGGTCACCTTGCCCTTGCCGGTAAAGCCCATGTCGATCAGGCCCTTGGCGCTATCGACAAAATCGTTGAAGGTGTTGGTTCGCTTCATCAGCTTGCCGTCCAGATACCATTGATAGCCTAGGTCATCCCCGCCGCGGATATGGGCAATGGCGTAGGCAAAGCCACGGTCGATCATGCTCAGGCGGCTGGCGCTGAACCCCGGCGGCACGGCATAGCCATAGGCTCCATAGGCATAGAGATGCAGCGGCTGGCTGCCGTCCTTCTTGAAGCCTTTTTTATAAACCACCGACACGGGCACTTTGACTCCGTCGCGCGCTGTGATCATGACCCGTTCGGTGACATATTGGCTGGCGTCATATCCCGACGGGATTTCCTGAACCTTCAGCGTTTCAAACTTGCCCGTGGCGACGGTGTAATCAAACACCGTGTCCGGCGTGACCATGCTTTCATAGTCAAGGCGCAGCTTGGTGACGTCATATTCGGGATTGTCGCCAAGACCCGCGACATAGCTTGCCTCTGGAAATTTGATAGGCTCGGCTTTCGTTGGCGCGGTGTAACGGCGCAGCTCGACCTGATCGAGGCCATCAATGCGGCCTTCGGTCACGAAGAAATCCTTGAACAGCGATAGGCCGGTCAAATAGTGTCGGTCTGATCCCGCGATCAGCGTGTTCCACTCACCCGGCTTTTTCAAGCTGGCGGTGGCAATACGGAAATTCACATGATCATCGTTGGTCAGGATGTAGAGTGTGCCGTCGCGGACATCGACGCTATATTGGCGGCCGACCTTGCGCGGGGAAACCATGATCGGTTCGGCGGTCGGATTGTCGGCAGGCACAAGCCGCACTTCGCTGGTCACATTGTCGCCGGTCGCAATAACGATCCAGTCCTCCTGCGCCGTCAGGCCAACGCCGACGCCAAAGCCGATGTCGGCCTCTTTATAGAGCAGCTTGGCATTTTTTGGATCGTCGCCCAGCCGGTGGTAATAGGCATTGTCCGTGCGCCAATTCTCATTGGCAAGGCCATAGACAAGGCCCTTGCTGTCCTTCGTCCAGACGATGTTCGACAGCGTGCCGGGGATGACATCCTTCAGCTCTTCGCCGGTTTCCAGATTGCGGATGTGGAGGTCGAAACGCTCCGACCCATTATCGTCATAGGCATAGGCAAGCAATTTGCCGTCGGGGCTAACCTCCGCCGCGCCAAGGCGGAAATATTCCTTGCCCTCAGCCAGCTTGTTTTCGTCGAGGATAAGCTGGTCCGCACCGCCATCGTCAACAATTCGATGACCCAAGCCAGTCGATCCGATCACAAATTTATCGAGTGGCGAGAGCTTGCGATAATGCTTCCGGTACTGCGCGCCTTCATCGAATTTGGACCAGTAGACAAAATCGCCATCCTTTTGCGGAACGGTCGAGTCATCTTCCTTGACCCGTCCCTTCATCTCCTGAAATATGGCTTCGGTCAGTGCCGCCTGCGGGCCCATCTGTGCTTCAAAATAGGCATTCTCTGCCTTCAAATGATCGAGAATATCCTTGTCGTCGATCACCGGATAACTTTGATCGCGCAGCCAATGATATTCATCGCTAATCGTCACGCCATGGTGGGTAAACTCGTGCGCACGCTTTTCTGCGACGGGGGGCTTCACGGCTGCGTCGGTTTTTTCGGTCATGCTGTCTTTCTTTTCTTCACCGGCAAAGGCAGGGGCACTGATGGTCAGCGCAAGCGCTGTCCCTAATTTCAGGAAGAGTTTCATGGGGGACATTTCCTCTCTATATAGGGTGCGTCTGATAAGAATGGAAAAGCCGTATGTCCACCTATGAAGCCCGCCTTGCCGCCTTGCGCGAACAATTGAAAGCAGATCGTCTCGACGGTTTCGTTGTTCCCATCTGCGATGAACATATGAGCGAATATGTCGGCGACTATGCACAGCGGCTGGGGTGGTTGACGGGTTTTGGTGGATCGGCGGGGAATGCCGTGGTACTTTCGGAGGAAGCCGCAATCTTCACCGACGGCCGATATACGTTGCAAGTGCGCGAACAGGTAGATGGCAGGCACTGGCAATATGTCGGCGTTCCCGAAACGAGCATTGCCGCTTGGCTCAAAGAACATGCGCCGGAAGGTGCGCGGATTGGTTATGACCCATGGGTGCATACCAAGGGCTGGGTGGAGAGCGCGACACGCGCGCTGAAGGCCAAGGGGGCGGAACTGGTCCCCGTAAGCCGCAACCCCATTGATGCTGTCTGGGACGATCAGCCGGCAAAAAGCAGCGCGCGGCTTGTGGTGCATGAAGACCGCTATGCCGGGCGCGGTAGCGCGGAAAAGCGGTCTGAAGTTGCCGAATGGCTTACCGCCAATAATCTGGACAGCACAGTGGTGGCCGCGCTTGATTCAGTGGCATGGCTGCTTAATGTGCGCGGCGCGGATGTTTCGCGCACGCCAGTGGCCTTAAGCTTTGTGCTGGCTCATGCCGATGGCACAGCCGACCTGTTTGTCGCACCGGAAAAGATCGACGATGCGGTGCGCGCGCATTTGGGCAATGCCGTCCGCATCCGCAAGCCGCATGAATTTGTACCGCAGTTAAAAGCGATGGCGGGCAAGCGGATTGCGGTCGATCCCGAACGGTCGGTCTCGGCTATCTTCGCGGCGCTGAACGAAGCGGGCGCAACGATTGTCGAAACCCGCGACCCGACAATCTTGCCCAAGGCGCAGAAAAACCCGGTCGAGCAGGCAGGCCACCGCGCCGCGCAAGCCCGCGACGGCGCAGCGCTCTCGCGCTTCCTCCACTGGATGAGCGAAACCGCGCATAAGGGCGGTCTGACTGAACTCTCTGCCGCCGCCAAGCTGCAAGCCTTCCGCGAAGCCACCGGAATGCTCAAGGATTTGAGTTTTGATACCATCTCTGCCACCGGCCCCAACGGCGCGCATTGCCATTACAAGGTGGACGAGGCATCGAACCGGGCGATTGAGCCCAACAGCATCTATCTGGTCGATAGCGGCGGGCAGTATCTGGACGGCACAACGGATGTCACGCGCACCATCTGGATAGGCCCGGGCGAGCCGACAGCAGAAATGAAGGACCGTTTCACCCGCGTGCTAAAGGGGCATATTGCGATTGCGCTGGCCGTCTTCCCCGAAGGCACACGCGGCGCGCAGCTTGACACGTTGGCAAGGGCGTCGCTTTGGCAAGCAGGCCTCGATTACGCCCACGGCACGGGCCATGGCGTCGGCAGCTTCCTCGCCGTGCATGAAGGCCCGCAGCGGATTGCCAAATTCACTGGCTCGCAGGCAGGCACAGACGAGCCGCTGCTGCCCGGCATGATCCTTTCGAACGAGCCCGGCTATTACAAGGCGGGCGAATATGGCATCCGCATCGAAAATCTGGTGCTGGTCGAGGAACGGCAGATTGAAGGCGCGGAGGGGCGCTACTTTGGTTTTGAAAATTTGACCTGGGCGCCGATCGACAAGGCATTGGTCGATACCGAATTGCTGACCCGCGACGAACTGCGCTGGTGGGATGAGTATCATGCGCGCGTGCTCGAAATCGTTGGCCCGCAATTGGAGGGGGATGTGCTGGGTTGGTTGAAGGGGGCTTGTGCGGGGTTGGGGCGGGGGTGAAGAGAGGTCTGCACAGCCTGCGCTATTTACCGTCCTCGACGATGCTAACGAACGAGATCATCTTTCGGCCGACCATTTCCCTTATGGTTGGCCCCGTGATTTGCGGAGGGGTAGCTAAGCCTAACGAAGTAACTCTGATGTCAGCAATTTCTCTTACCGGAATCGCGTAGTAATAGTTAGCGCCAGGACAGCCACGAGAGGCTACGGCGAAAACGCGACCATACTGGTCCATTACTGGACCACCACTTGATCCTGCTCCGATGTAGCCTTCAATAACGTATGCCGGAGAAGGGAACAGGCTCCCCATACCACTGGGCAGCCAATCGATGATTTTACCAGTGGTGCACAGAGGTATCATAACCGTTTGCAAACCCTCCTCCTTTTCATAGATCAGCGGATCCGGAAAAGAATAGTGGTGAACGTCAGCACCGATAGGTAGGTATTCTGCTGACATGGCGTGCATCATGTTTTCAAACCGCTCTCCGGTTGAGTTATTTGTTAGCGGCATGCAAAGGGCTACGGCAAGGTCATAGCTGGGATGGTTGTGTACGGCCACTACTGGTCTTGGCATTGTCTTATGATCAGGAAAATATTGAAATACAGCGGGATAGGACGCTGGTGAGAGATGAGACATTTGTTGTAAAAATTTGGGTTCAAACTCGAAAACGTGTTTGGCAGTGCAGATTAATCCCTCGGTGGCGATAAAAATGGCCGTAGCGATCGGATGGAAAAAATCTCTTTCAGGATCGAAAATCCCAACCGGGACGACACATTCCATAGGTGAGGCGAGGTTGCCCTTCCCGTTCCCATATTGAATTCGGGAATCAAAGAACCCTTCAGCGCTCTGTGCTGAATTCGTAACTTCGCTGTCGGATTTCATGTATGCTTAATCGTTAAATGGGATGCTTCTTAGATATCTAAGTGGCGCGCCTTTTGTGGGCAAGGTGCCAAGGATTCTTGGAGGTAACAACGCCGATTAGCCATTCTCATCTTTGTGCCTTCGTGGCTTCGTGTGAAACAAATCGCACAGCGCCTGATCACATAATCTCACACGAAGCCACGAAGAAGGCTGTTCCCGCAAGAGGGGCTATGATTGACAAACATCCCGACCAAACTAGCTTCCCCTTTCAGGAGAGGCCTGAAATGCAGATAACCCCATCCGGCCAGGCATGCGGCGCGAGCGTTACCGGTGTTGACCTACGCCAGCCCTTGTCCGCCGATCTGGTCGGCGCGATCCGCGCGGCGTGGTTGCAGCATCATGTGCTCGCCTTTCCTGATCAGGATCTGACCGACGACGATCTGGAGCGCTTCACGCTGCATTTTGGTGGCTTTGGCGATGATCCCTTCATCGCGCCGGTGCCGGGACGCAAGCATGTGATTGCGGTCGAGCGGCTCGCCGATGAAACCTCGCCCTTGTTTGCCGAAAATTGGCACAGCGACTGGAGCTTTCAGGCGCGTCCGCCAGCGGGCACCTGCCTCTATGGGATAAAGATCCCGCCCGTCGGCGGCGATACGCTGTTTGCCAACCAGCATGCCGCGCTTGATGCGATGCCCGATGCGCTGCGCAAGCGGGTCGAGGGGCGGATGGCGATCCATTCGGCCAAGCGCGCTTACGCACCCGATGGCTTTTATGGCGAGGGCGACAAGGCCAAGCGTTCGATGGATATTCGCCCGTCCAAGGATGCGGAGGCGACACAACTCCACCCCTATATCCGCGCGCATCCCGAAACCGGGCGGCTGGGGCTGTTCAGCTGTTTCGGCTATATCATCGGTTTTGAAGGTATGGACGATGCAGAGGCGCTGCCGCTGCTGATCGAACTCTACCAATATCAGGGGCAAGAGGCGTTCGTATATCGCCATAAATGGCAGCCGGGGATGTTGCTGATGTGGGACAACCGCTCGGTTTTGCACGCCGCGACCGGCGGTTATGACGGCCACCACCGGCTGTTGCACAGGACGACGATAGCAGCGGCTTAGGCGCGGACTCAATCTACCAAAACCGTAGTGCTGAGCCTGTAGAAGCACGCCCAGCCGATAAGCGCCTTTCGACAGGCTCAGGGCTACGGTGATATTCAGACCAGAAGGCTGAGCTCAAATTTTATGATGCACCCCCAAGCTCGCCCTGATCCGGTCGAGTGTTCCCTTGCGCAGTGCATTCTTGTTCCACGCATAGGACCCACCCGGTAGCATCGCCAGCTGCGCAGCTATGCCTAGCGCTGTTGCTTCCACCTTATCCGCCTCCGCCAGCATGTCGAGATAGCCTGCCTCCACTGCGCCTTTCGGATCGTAGATAAAGCCCTGCACCATCGCGCGTGTCTGGTGGGGCAGGGCGATCCGGTCGCGGGCCAGTTCCAGTGCGAAGATGGGTAGGTTCATTCCGGTGACGGCTTCGTTCGCGCCGATCTTGAAATCGCCGCTGGCTCCCACCCGCGTGTCGCAAGCGTTGAGAATGAACACGCCCATCGCAATCGCATGACCGGTGCAGGCGGCGACCACCGGCAGCTTGCTGCCATAAAGCCGCAGCAGCAATTGTGCGCCCGCATCAAGCAGCTTGTAAACCCCGTCACCGCCCAGACTGGCAAAGGCATTCAAATCAAACCCGCCCGAAAAACGTCCCGGCCGCCCGGCAAGCACGATTGCCTTCGCCTCGGCCTCGGCTGTGTCGAGCGCGTCGTTCAGTGCGGCCAGCATCTCGAAATTAATCGCATTGGCCTTGCCATCGTCCATACGAATAAGGGCGATGTCGTTGGCAATTTCGATTGTTGCGGCCATGAAAGCTCTCCTGCGGATTTACTCGCATGACTAAGCCAGCGCTTTACGTTAACGTCAACTGCTATCTGGGGGTCGTTAACTGGCGGTCGGCACAAATTTGCAGTGGCGCAGGCCCGGCAGTGGGGTATGCTGCGCATCGAGTTGTGCTGTAGTCGCAGCCAAAGGAGAGGCATGTCCGAACATTCCCCGCTGACTCCCGAAGCACGCGCGCATGATGACGTAGTGCACAGCGCCAGCGAAGCGGAATGGTTTCGCAAGCTTGGCGCCTTTAACCAGACGCGCGAGGTTTTGCGCCGGGTGGTGGTTGGTGTCTACACAGACGGTTTTGTCCATGCGGGCAATTTTGCCTATCTGTCGCTGGTGACGCTGTTCGCCTTTTGCGTTGTTGCCGCAGCGATAGCGGGGGCGCTGGGGCAAACCGAATATGGGCTGCAAATTATCGAGACATTTTTTGCCACTGTCCCCGCTGGCGTCGCCTCGGCACTGGAGGAACCAATCCGGTCTGCGATGACAGCGCGCACCGGGCCGCTGCTCTGGCTAAGCGCGCTAATTGGGTTGTGGACTGTCACCAGCCTGATCGAAACCATCCGTGATGTGCTGCATCGATCGTACGGGACGGAGCCGACGCGCTATTTCTGGCATTACCGGCTTGGGTCCTTTTTCGCGGTTATCATCGCTGTGGTGTTGGCGATGGTGGCATTCAGCGCGCAGGTGCTGGTCATTGCCATTGAGGAGTTGGTCTATCGCTTCATTCCGCTTGCCGAAAATGCCGCGGGTTATTTCGCCTGGGGACGGATCATCCCTTTTTTGATCCTGTTTGCGGCAATCTATATCATTTTTCGCGGACTTACGCCGCGCAAATACCGGCTGCGCCTCTACCCCAAATGGCCCGGCGCAGTGTTGGTCAGCCTGTGGTGGCTGGGGTGCACCAATGTGTTGCCCTGGTTTGTGTATTCCATGGCCGATTATGACCTGACCTATGGCAGTCTTGCCGGAGTGATGGTTGCGCTGATTTTCTTTTACCTGATCGGCTTGGGCATGGTGACAGGGGCGCAGTTGAATGCCGCGCTGGCAAACGCTACCGACAATGGCCTAAGGGATGGCGAGTCCTGAACAAAGTGATAGCGAGGTTTTATGAGTGGATTAATGGCGGGCAAGCGCGGGCTGATCATGGGATTGGCCAATGACAAGTCGCTTGCCTGGGGCATAGCAAAGCGTTTGCATGGCGAAGGCGCGGAACTTGCCATCAGCTATCAGGGCGACGTGATGGCAAAACGTGTTAAGCCGCTCGCGGAACAATTGGGCTGCGATTTCCTAATCGACTGCGATGTGTCGACTGAGGCGGAGCTTGACAAGGCCTTTGCCGAGCTGGCCGCGCGTTGGCCGACCATTGACTTTGTCGTCCACGCCATTGGCTACACCAATAAAGAGGCACTGCGCGGCAAATATTTCGATGTCGGCCTCGACGATTTCCTGATGACGATGAACATCAGCGTTTACAGCTTTACTGCCGTTGCCAAGCGCGCGGCGGCGATGATGACGCCCTATGACGCCGAAACCGGAGAGGGTGGCGGTTCACTGTTGACGCTCAGCTATTATGGCGCGGAAAAGGTGATCCCGCACTATAATGTGATGGGCGTCGCCAAATCGGCGTTGGAAACCAGCGTCAAATATCTTGCCAATGATTGCGGCCCCGATGGCATCCGCGTCAACGCGATTTCGGCAGGCCCGATCAAGACACTGGCCGCCAGCGGCATTGGCGATTTCCGCTATATCCTGAAATGGAATGAGCTCAATTCGCCGCTCCGCCGCAATGTCACCATCGACGATGTGGGGGCCTCGGCACTCTATTTCCTCTCTGACCTGTCAAAGGGCGTGACAGGCGAGACGCACCATGTCGATGCGGGCTATCACACCGTAGGTATGAAGCAGGAAGATGCGCCGGATATTGGCCTCGCTTGATGGAAACGGGCGGACATAGCGCAGAGCTTTATTTGTTGCTCGCAGGCTGCACCGCGCTTGTCGGGGTGTTCGGCTATCTTCACGCCCGCAAATTTTGGGAAGGGCTGCCGCCGCTGCTTGATGGATTTGTCTCTGCTGCGGGGTTCTTGGCATTGATTGGAGCCTTTGTCGTGGGCGGGCGCGTTGGGGGTGCCTATGGCCATCCCTATGCGGGCCGCGTGCTGGCTCTGGCCACCACAGTCATCATCTATCGCACGTTGCGAACCTGGATTGGCAAGGAACAAGTGCGTTATCGAAAAGTCCGTGTCATTCCGCCGGCCGACGCGGGCAATTGACCCCGCGCCTCTTTTCGCGGAAAGGGCAACGCCATGAGTTTTAACACCTTCGGCCGCATCTTCCGCTTTACCACTTGGGGCGAAAGCCATGGGCCCGCGCTGGGCGCTGTGGTCGATGGCTGCCCTCCGGGGATTGCCTTGAGCGAGGCGGACATCCAGCCTTTTCTTGATGCGCGCCGCCCTGGAACCAGCAAATTTACGACGCAGCGGCAGGAGCCTGATGCCGTGCGCATCCTGTCGGGCGTGTTCGAGGGTCGGACTACCGGCACGCCCATTTCGCTGATGATCGAGAATGTCGACCAGCGCAGCAAGGATTATAGCGAGGTCGCCAAGGCCTATCGTCCCGGCCATGCCGATTACAGCTATGACGCCAAATATGGCTTTCGTGACTATCGCGGCGGCGGCCGTTCCAGCGCACGCGAGACGGCGGCGCGGGTCGCGGCGGGGGCGGTTGCGCGAGCTGCTATCCCAGAGGTGGAAATTTTGGCCTATGTTGTCGAAATTGGCGGCGATGCCATTGACCGCGATAATTTTGAAAAGGCGCAGATTGGCAAGAACCCTTTCTGGTGCCCCGATGAAGCCGCAGCGGGGCGTTGGGCAAAACTGGTTGATGAGGCGCGGCTTGCAGGTTCATCACTGGGCGCGGTCGTCGAATGCGTGGCGACAGGCGTGCCCGCCGGATGGGGCGCGCCGCTTTACGCGAAGCTGGACAGCGAACTCGCCGCTGCGATGATGAGTATCAATGCGGTGAAGGCGGTCGAGATTGGCGCTGGTTTTGAAGCGGCGCGGCTGCGCGGTGAGGATAATGCCGACCGGATGCGGCCCGGTGCAAACGATGCCCCCGAATTTCTCGCCAACAATGCAGGCGGCATTGCAGGCGGGATTTCAACTGGGCAGCCGGTGGTGTGCCGCGTGGCGTTCAAACCCACATCCTCAATCCTGACGCCAGTGGAAACGATTACGCGTGACGGTGAAGCGACCGAGATCGTTACCAAAGGCCGCCATGACCCCTGTGTCGGCATCAGGGGAACTCCCGTGGTTGAGGCTATGATGGCGCTGGTGCTGGCGGATCAGAAATTGCTGCACCGCGCGCAGTGCGGGTAATTTGATAGAGATCAAAGCGCGGTCACAACAGGCATGGTAGGTAAGGGCTCAATTAAACAAGGAGCCAACCCATGTTTGCCGATTTTCAACTTCTGCCCGTTGCCGTCTTCACCGCGATGATTGTCCTGTTCGTGATTGCCATGCTCTATGGCGTGCTGATCGACCGCGATCCTGCCTAAAGCGCGATCTGGACTGCCACCCTATCCCCTGCGACCAGTCCCTCGGCCTTCCGCACGCTTGCTTTGACCGGCAGCAGCCAGCCGCCCAAGTCCTTGGCCGGAAAAATCGAGGTCTGCCAGGTCGTCTCGCCAATCGTAGCCGTCACCTTGATCGAACCCCAGCCGCGTTTCGTCCCAAATTCCAGCCGTCGCATCAGCGTCAGCGCATGGATGGCGTCTGCGACGTCGCCGTCCAAAGTCAGGAAATGCCAGCTGGCTGGAGCCTTGTCAGTGGACCAGATCCACAGCATTGCTGTGGTGCGAAGGGTTTCGGTCACCTAAATCCTCCCCATCCTTCGGACGGAGAGGGGGACCACCCGTAGGGCGGTGGAGGGTTAATCAACGGTGATATACCCCTCCACCTTCCTTCGGACGGTCCCCATCCCCGATCACGCCCAGAGAGGATTTCATTGCGCCTTCCTCCTGACCGGAACCGGAATATTGCAAATATCCGCGCCGGCCGCTGGTATGTTGAAAAAGGGATCGCGCCGGTTCGCCCGCGCCTCGGCATAGGCGGCAAAGCTTGCGCTTTCGGTGGAGAGATATTCGAACGCAGGTAAGTCGGCCACGTCATTCCCCAGCCGCACCGACACAATTGGCACGCGCTCCTCTTCCTTCTCGTAAAAGCCAAGCGCACCTGTGCCGCGCGGCAGCGAAGACAGATGCTCGATTCCCTCGATCACTCGGCCAACCAGCGCAATGTTGCGGTCCAGATGCCGCGGCGCATGGCCGATAACAGTGTAAAGCTCCGCGCCCGTGCCGGTATCAGGCGACAGGTTGCGACCAACGCCGACCATGCCGTAGCAGTGGACGGGCCATTGCTCAAAGTCGACCGTATCGACTGCCAAGGGCCAGCCCCGCTCAAAAAGATCATAATTGGCGTAGGATTTGAATCCGTCGATATAGGCCGGGATCCTTCCTTTTGGTGGTTGCTCGTCGCCGATACGATCAAGGTTCCACTCGAACTTTTTATCCCAACGCTTGTCTAAAGATAGAGAACGGCTCTCTCCGATATTGAAGATGTAGTTGCTCTCCGGCACCACCGCCAACCCATCCGGCAAAGCCTTCTTCTCGGTCGCATCTCCCCATTGCACGACATAATTGTCCTGCACGCGGTTGATGCTGGTTCCGTCCCACCATTTTGCCGCCGCCAGTTTGCGGATATTGCCGACCCAGCCTTGACTAAACGGTGCGGGCATCAGCTGGATAACCACGCGGCGCGGCCCGCGAGGGCCGTCGGTCAGGTCCATGACCAGCAGGTCCGAAGGCGCAATCGCCACCCATTCCTCCGCCTTCGCCTTGGCGACAATTTCCGGTGGAGAGGGAAACTCCGCTTTGTCTTCCCCGGCGGCAGCGGGAACAGCGATCAAGGCGGCGGCGCACAAGGCGGGCAGGACAATTTTTTTCATGGACTGCATCATGGCAAAGCACAGCCGCTTGCGAAAGCGGAAATCAACCGCTACGGGCGTGCCTTCCCTAAGGGGATGCGGAGACGTGGCCGAGTGGTCGAAGGCGCTCGCCTGGAAAGTGAGTATACGGCAAAACCGTATCGAGGGTTCGAATCCCTCCGTCTCCGCCAACGACCCCCACAGCCAGTCTCTGATTACAGGGCTCCGCGCGAACGCCGCCTGGTCTGCGGCTCACAGACCCCCAAACCGTAACGAACTCCCGATCAGGCCGTTCTCCCGGCGCCAATCCAGCGCTTTTATTCACTTCCGTCTCCGCGCAAAAGACAATCGGTTTGGTTTGGTCGATTTCCCCTGCTTATTCTCATTAACAGGGAATTATTCAAAATTTGGGTTCGAAAACAGGGTTTTCAGCCGGATCGGTGCTGATCGCTCGCAAAAATATCACGCAATATCGGTGGCTTAGGTCCACCAAAAATACATTTCCCTGTTCATTGCCATAACAGGCTATTTAAATGGCCATAACAGGGTGCTTAATCGACCATAACAGGCATTTAATTGCGCATAACAGGGTCATTTGAACTCAGCAGAACAGAGCGCGCTGCGCGTCCCAATCGAGCGGAAAATCGCAATGCACAAATTGCTCGAGATTAACCTGCGCCGGAAGCGTACCCTCAATGATCGCACGCTGGATGTCCGGCGCCAGAAACGCAAGGTTGAGGATACGCCGCTCATAGGGCGAGGTCGGCGCTGCATAGAGAACTGGCTGGCCGGTACTATCTTTTGCAAGCATTGCATGTGCACGCCGCAACGCTGCGACCAGCGTCGTATCTGGAACAGGAGTTCGCACACCAGCATTCACTGTCTGCTTGCCGCCCCGCAAGGGAAGCTCGACATCGATTGCGAGTCGGACTGCTCGGCCCTCGCCATGTATGAGGCGCATTGACTGAGCAGAGAGACCAGTCGGATCGATTGATAGCTTGCGCGGCAAGGCCATGATCAGGCCGGTGCGCGTCAGGTCGATGCGTTCGATTGCCTCGATCGTCGCCTGACCATATGTCGCCGCCTTTATCCGCTCTTCAACAAACCGTTCCAGCGCCGGAGCCGACATCCGCCGCAGTATGCCATCGGGCTTGTTGGCTACTCCCTGCTGGAGCGAGGCGGAGACATAATAGCGGTAGACTCGTCCGGATCTCCCATAAGAATATGTTGGCGTCATGGCTTCGCCTGCAGCATCGAACAGTCTGCCAGCAAGACATCCGGACTGGACGTTGGACTTGGCCGTACCGTCGCGCCGCCGACGCGTCTCGAGCTTTGCGGCCACAGCATCGAACAGGTCGCGTTCGACTATGGCTTGATGAAGACCCTGATGCACGGCCTTCTTGTGGACGATCTCGCCACGATAAATGCGGTTGCGCAAAAGATGGAGCAGCGCACCGCGGCTATAATGAACGCCGCCAAGAACCCGTCCCGATGCGGTGGTCCAGCGCTTCGAGACGACTTGATCGCGGATAAGCTCCTGTTCGAGCGCGCGCACAGAGTCCAGTTGAAGATACCGCGTATATATGTGCCGGACGAGCTGTGCTTCCTCCTCGTTCACGTCCAATGTCCGGCTACCGGAGGCTGGCTTGTCATAGCCTAGCGGCGGCATCCCGCCCATCCACATGCCCTTGGCTTTTGATGCCGCGATCTTGTCGCGTATGCGTTCGCCTGTGACCTCGCGTTCGAACTGGGCAAAGGAGAGAAGCACATTGAGGGTAAGACGGCCCATCGAGCTTGTGGTGTTGAACGCCTGCGTCACCGAAACAAAGCTTACGCCCTTGGCATCGAACCGTTCGACGATCCGTGCAAAATCGGCTAGGCTGCGGGTCAAGCGGTCAATCTTGTAGACGACCACCACATCGATAAGGCCTGCCTCGATATCGCACATAAGCTGCTTCAGGGCAGGGCGCTCCATACTCCCCCCTGAGTATCCGCCATCATCATAGCGGGCAGGGCGCAGCCGCCAGCCTTCGTGCGACTGGCTCTTGATATAGGCTTCGCCAGCATCGCGTTGGGCATCAAGACTGTTATACTCCTGATCAAGCCCCTCGTCAGAGCTTTTGCGGGTGTAGATGGCGCAGGTGAGCCGGTTCATGGGTGGTCCCTGAGGCCAAAGAACCTTGGCCCGTTCCATCGCGTGCCAGCGATCGCGGTCGCGACCGCAGACAGGCTCCTGTAGCTGCGCCCCTCCCAGTTGAACCCGTCCGGCTCGACGATGACCTCGATTCGCGCGCCCTTCCAGCTGCGGGTGAGCTTTGCACCGATCCCAAGTTCAAGCCCCTCGGCCTTCACCGCCCCTTTGCGCCGGATCGCCGCGCGCACATCGCCTGCCAGCGCGCCGCCTGCTGCAGTCTGGACACGCCAGGCCAGCAGCATGCGCAAGATGGGGACCGAGCGTAGCGGCGGAGGCTCACCATAGGCTGCGCGCCAGCGTGCGCGGAGCCCCTCGAGATCCATCGCTTCAACTTCGGCAACGCTGGGAAGGGTGCCGCTCATTGCGCGCCTGTGCGGTAGCGACGTTCGCCATCGTCAGATTTTGCCGACGTGATGTTGGCGAGGCGCTTCTTGAGCGCGCCCGCCAAGGCACCGCGCACGCTATGCTGTTGCCAGCCGGTAGCGGTCATCATCTCTTCAATCGACGCGCCTTCCTCACGGGTGAGCAAGGCTTGGAGCGTATCCAGCTTGCCGGGCTTTTTGGGTTCGGGCTGAACGCTGTTCTTGGCCGTCAGGTTCGCTTTTTGTGACTTTGTCATGATGGTCTCCCTGGTTAGAGCTGCGGCCAAGACTGTCCTGGCCGCTACCACCATAAGCCCGCGAGGCTGTTGCGGGCGGGATCAGCAATGCTCGAATATGCGCTGCAGTCCAGTACTTTGTCGGGGCCGTTGTCCACAGGTTCATCCGGCGTCCGAATGGACAAAATACGAACATCATGCTATGGGCCGCGGTCATGGAAGATGCTATGGTGCAGGCAGACCAAACTGCCGTTCGCCCGCTGGCGGTCGTTTACCGGCCTCTTGCCAGCCTTGTCCCTGACCCCCGCAACGCGCGTGTCCATCCCAAGCGCCAGATCGAGCAGATCAAGGCCTCGATCACGGCGTTCGGGTTCACCAATCCGATATTGTCGGACGAGGATGGCAGGCTCATTGCGGGCCATGGCCGCCTGCGCGCGGCGCGCGAGCTGGGCATGGCGCAAGTCCCCGTTATCGAACTGTCCGGCCTCAGCGAGGGCCAGAAGAAGGCGCTGCGACTTGCCGACAACAAGATCGCGCTCAATGCTGGCTGGGACATGGAGCTGCTGAAGCTCGAGCTTGCCGATCTCTCGCTTCCCGAGTTCGAAATGGATCTGGCACTCACAGGCTTTGCAAGCGGCGAGATCGATGTGATCCTTGGGGATACTTCCGACCCCGATGATGACCTCATCCCTGTCAGCCCGGCAATGCCAAGAACACAGACCGGCGACATCTGGCAGCTGGGCGAACACCGGATCGGCTGCGGCGATGGCCGCGATACAGGCTTCCTCAAAACCATCATCGGCGGCGAGGGGCAGGTTGATGCCGCGTTCCTTGATCCACCTTATAATGTGAAGATCAACGGCCATGCCAATGCCAAGGGACGGCACCGCGAGTTCGCAATGGCCTCAGGCGAAATGAGCGATGCAGCGTTCCGCACCTTCCTTGCCGAGACGCTGGGTGCCTGTGCCACAGTGTCAAAGCCCGGCGCGGTTCACTTCGTCTGTATGGACTGGCGGCACATGGATGATGTGAGCGCTGTTGGCGCGGACATCTATAACGAACTGCTCAACATCTGCGTGTGGAACAAGAGCAATGCGGGCATGGGATCGCTCTACCGGTCCAAGCACGAAATGGTGTTCGTCTATCGTGTAAAAGGCGGCCCTCATTATAATGCGGTCGAGCTTGGCCGTCATGGCCGCTACCGAACCAATGTCTGGGACTATGCGTCGGTCAACTCGCTTAAAGGTGCAAGGCGCGAGGATCTTGCCATGCATCCCACGGTCAAGCCCGTGGCACTGGTCGCCGACGCGCTGTGCGATGTCACCCGTCAGGGCGCGCTGGTGCTTGATATCTTTCTGGGCTCAGGCACCAGCCTGATCGCGGCCGAGCGGGTTGGACGCAGGTTCCGCGGCATCGATATCGATCCCCTTTATATCGACATTGCGATCGAGCGTTGGGCGGTGCTTACTGGCAAGGAGCCGGTTCTGGTGTACCGTGATGGCGCCGGGGTTGCTGGTTGATGCGCGGCGGCGATACGCGGTTCGCCAAGGGCGTATCGGGTAATCCCTCTGGACGCCCGAAGGGGCGGCGGCCGCATGTCTCGGCGTTCGACATCATCTTTGAAAAGACCCTGACCGTTACGCAGAACGGGGTGGAACGCGAACTCACGGTCGACGAGGCCTTGCAGCTCCAGACCTATCAGGCAGCGCTCAAGGGCAGCAAGATGGCCGTGCGTGCGGTCCTGAAGATGATCGAGAAGCGCGAGGAGGCGCTGGCCAAGCTGGCGCCGCAGCAGACAAACCCGGTCCGCCTGGGGAGGGAGTATGACAGCGACAATGCCAATGATGCCATGGTCATCCTGGGCATCGCCGAAGATATGGAAACGCCGCCTAATCCCGATCCGGACTATCGCCGCCTGAAGCTAGCGACCTGGGCGGCGCAGGCGGCGATCAGCCGTCCCGGCAGGAAACCGCTCGATGACAAGGACTTGTCCGATATCAACCGGGTGACGATCGCCCCCGAAACACTCAAATGGCCGCGCCGCAGGAGGCCGCGATGAGCGAGCAGGCAGAGGTTGGCTACAAACGTCCGCCGCAAGCAACGCGGTTCAAAAAGGGCGCCAGCGGTAATCCCAGAGGGCGTCCGCGCGGGCGGCACCGTTCAATCCCCTATGATACGCTTCTTGGTCAGATGGTGACGATCCGCGAAGACGGCCGCGAGCGCCGGGTAACGGCAGCCGAAGCGTTCATGCTGCAGCTGACCCGCAAGGGCTTGCAGGGCGACTCTGCGTCCGCGCGCGCTTCGCTTGCTGCCATCGAAACCGCGAAGCAGCGCCAAGGGCCGCGAAACCCGATCAAAATCATCCGGGTGCTCTTTGTGACGTTCGGCATCGGAACGGTAATGGGTAGACTGGGGCTTGCGATCAAAAGACACCCTCTGAGCGAAGAGAAGGTCCGGTGGGAACTTAATCCCTGGATTATCGAAGCGGCTCTCGAGCGTATGGGCGACAGGCAACTGACTCACGATGAGCAGCGAGTGGTCTGGGAGGCGGCGCGGATGCCTGACAAGGTGAAATGGCCCGACTGGTGGAGCTATCGCGGGGAGGGGTGAATGGCTGCTTTGTGGGACGTTACCGGCCGATTGATGTTAAGGTGGACCTAACTGATGAAAATCCTCGATGTCTGGGATTTGGCCACCTTTGATGAGGCCTTGATGTTGGTCCTTTGCGAGCATACGGCGCTCGTCCGTAACTATATGGCCACATCCCGTAGACAATATATCGAACGCGAACTTTCTGATCACACCCAGCCGCACGCTTACAATCACTTCGCTACTGAATATAGCGATTTCGTCGAGGCAATCGGACGAATGATGGCTGTGCGAACTATCAGGGCTTGGCACTATTGCCGCCTGACCGACCTTGAGGTGCAAGCGCTCAAGAACACAGGTATCCAACTCTCAACCATCGATACTTTGACTGCGCGCGTGGACGCGCAGGTCGCCGCCGGTACCTTATCCCCTGGCGAGGCCGAAGGACTAGTTGCCGCAAGCCCGCTCCACAGCGATCAGAGGGAAGCACGTTCCGGAAAATATTGGATGGTCTCTGCCCCTGTTTCACCTAACGACAGTGGCGTCGAGCTTTTGCTTCGGCATTGGGGTGGAGAAGTCGCTTATTTCTGGCTGCGCGACCAGCGATTGATCGACCGGGTCCAAGATATCGGTCGTGGGCGTGTCATTGAAATAGCCGTTCCAATGGCCGCGACTCGCCACAGCTATTTGGCGGGTAGAGCTGTCGTAGCGACCTTCGCGCGCGCATTGGGGTGCAAACCGGATTCAAACAACTTCGACTTGTATACAGTGCGGCCGTTGGCGGCAGCTTCGATCCTTCGGGTCCACAGCGAGGGCGAGTCCGATTTCGGGGCGCTCGGCACGACTTTTCCTCTTGGGTGCGCGGATCAGACAATCGGCGCTTATGCTGAGCTCTTCGCCGCCATGGAGGCTGTCGAAAGAGAGAAACAAGCCTCGGCCTTGTCGCCGCAACTGCCCCTGCATGATTAGCAGAGTTTCGGGGCTGGTGCGTTGAAATGTCCTGCACGGTGTAGCGAACCCGGGGAGGGGTGAACGGCGGCTTTGTTGGACGGTCCTGACAGTCCGCTTTTGACGGCGCGACAGCATTAAACGGACCTTCGTTCATCGAAGCGGTCAGCGGCAGCTTCGCGCCTTCATGGCTGTCGTTCCGACCTACATTCGCTTATCTCCGAAAGCGGTCATTCCGTCGATATCTATGCGTGAACAACGCTACTAGTTTTACTGTGATGCGTGCAGCTTCTTTAACGCGGCAGTATGGACGATGTCTCGCGAGCGTGCATCGTAGATCGCGCTCGCGATGCGGCCCAACTCGGCGTCGAAGGCCTCCTGCCAAAGCTGCATGGCTGTCGATCATTCTTTGTGCGCTTTTTCTAGGGCCTTGCGCTTGGGTTGATGGATTGCCGCAAGGTTGCGATTGATGATGAGCGCAGCGCGTGCAAGCTCGTCTGTTTTGGACAAAGGCTCGCTCCTGTCTTCACCATTGTCACCGACACGGCGATATGGATGATTTTACTATGGCGAACCTATAGCCTGCCAAGCAAAGAATAGAATGAGTGATAGACCTTGAAGCATCTGCCTGAGGATATGAAATGACCGACATTGCCGCTTCGAATATTCGCTACATCAAGTTGGGGCGCGGTGGCGGCTGGGAAGCCGAAAGTTTGCAGAAAGGCATCCTCAGGTTTGGCTATAGCGAAGCTCCACATGGTCTTTGCATTCGTGGCGACTGGCCAGCCTTATGGGAGGTCATGAGAGAAATCCGCGGCGATGCCGGCGCCGCGACGCGTGACGTCAATCAAATCCGCGCCTTCTATGAGAGCGATGAGTCGACGATCTTCATCACCTTCGTGGGCGGGTTGATGCACTGGTGCCGCCCGACCGGCCTGGTGCAATTGCTCGACGATGGAAGCCACCGCCGCCTGACGCTCGACGGCTGGCACGACAAGAGCAAGGCCGGGGTTCTGCTGACCGCAGACCGACTTTCGGGCCATCTGCTGAAAGTGCAGATGTTCCGCGGGACGATTTGCGACGTTGGTGCCACCGATTATCTGCTGCGCAAACTCAACGATGAATTGTTGCCCGAAGTGGCCGCCGCCGAAGAGGCCGAACGCGCTCTAATGACAGCCGTTGTCGGACTTATGCGACTTCTTACCTGGGGGGATTTCGAGCTTCTCGTCGATCTGATCTTTTCCGCCAGTGGATGGCGCAGGGTCAGCCAGGTCGGCCGCACGCAGAAGACCGTCGACCTTGAGCTGGTCTTGCCCAGCACCGCCGAGCGCGCGTTCGTCCAGGTCAAGTCGCAAGCCTCATTGGGTGCGCTGGGCGACTATGCGGCCCGCTTTGCCGAAAGCGATGCCTATGATCGCATGTTCTTCGTCTGGCACACGGGCGCGATTCCCGAAGACGCAGGACCGGAGGGCGTCATCTTACTAGGACCAGACAGGCTCTCCCGGATGGTTGTCGATGCCGGCCTGTCGTCGTGGCTGCGCGAGAAGGTCTCGTAATGTCGTCGATCCAAGACCAATTGCCGCGCATCTTCCAAGCCAATCTCGCGCGTCTGTTCGACCGTGTCATTCTGCCGGGCCTGGACGCGCTGCCGGTTCATCCCGCTTTCGACCAAAGCGACGCTGCAACATTGAACGAGGCGCTTGATCGCGCCGCCGCTGTGGTCGACAACTATACCGCCAATGAGGCGGCCAAGGCTTATACGCTGATTTTGGCCGCCGTGTTCGAGCGCCAGCTGAGCATCGGCGCGCGCGCCGTCGATCCTGCGCGCGCGGCTAAGATGTGCAAATATCGGGATTTGCTGTCGATCTGTGCCGCCCATGCGGGCATCGACCTTGCACAGGACGAACTTGAGGCGGATTTGATGCAGATGTTCATTATCGCCAACGTCGTGCGTCATGGCGAGGGAGCATCGTGCGAGAAGCTGCGCAATTTGGCGCCCGAGCTTTGGGATGACGACGCATCGGACTACCGCGATCTTTTGGCGGGCCCGCCAATCCCGAGCGAACATCTTCGCGTCGGGAAAGCCGATCTTGTTCGCTACATTCGTGCGACCACTCGATTCTGGGGGATGGCCGACCCCTTGCCGATGGCGGTCACCGACCCGCCCTATTGGCTGGTTTGAAACCGGGTGTCGCGACAGGGGAATAATTATGGACGGTGACGAGCTGTTTGACGATGAACCGGTGCATACGCCGCGCTACCGCGCGCTGAGCGAGATCGGCCGGAGCGATTTGTACGAAGCGTTGATGGGTCTCGCCGGGTTCGGCGAGAATCCGTTCCTGGCCATGCAGGCGAGCCAGCTCTGTCTTGTCGACAATCTCCTGAACGACATCGAACAGAAGGTGATGCGTCAACAGTTCGACGACGATCCACCCCGGCAGCAAATCGCGATGGCGTCGGCGCTTTCGCCGATGTGGATTTATGCCGCCTATGAGTTGCTGCGGACATGGCGCCAGCGCTGTGAGGAAGTGATCATGCTCGCAGAAAATTCAGGGTTCGATCTCAAGGCGACAAATCTCGAACGTGATCTGGGCTATCGGCATTATGATCGGGAATTGCGCGCCCAACAGCTGCGTGACGCGCAGGAGCGTCCCGAGCTTGTCGAACAGATGCGCGTCGATCTCCGGCGAACCGAAATGGGATTTACCACGCTGGAGTTTATCCGCGTCGCGCTCGCCAAGCATGAGGTGAGCAAGAAGGGCAACAAGAAGCCCATCGCCTTTGCGCCGGGCCTCGCCCGACCGAACCGCGAATGCGGCTCGATGGAATATGAACTGAGCAAAGGTGGCTCGATCATCAGCTATGTCACCCGCCGCGACCTTGCCGAGACAATCCGATATTTCCCGGAAACCGAAAACCCGAGCGACGAGGATTTGGCCGACTTCCGCACCTATATGAATCCCCCAGATGTCGAACCGCCGCCAGCTGAAACCGGCCGATGAGCAAGGAGCCCCAATTCAAGACCAAGGCTTTCGACCTACTGGCGTCGGTGGCGTCCTTCGCTTGCGAGCATCGCATTGCCCTGAACGACCCGGCTTTGGTCGAACGGTTCATGGCCGACGCTGCGCCGCGGCTGAAGGAAGCCTTGGCCGATCCGGCGCTGATCCACGGTTCACGAACCGAGCGCCTGTTCGAAGCGACGGTCTTGAGCCTTGGGCGCTTCCGCCTACTGAAAACCGAGGACATAGGGCGCGTTCATGCTGCCAAGACTTATCGCGCACCCGATTTTCGCGTGGTGCTGGACGATGGCGATCAATGGCTGATCGAGGTCAAGAATGTCCGGTGCGAAAAGCCGCTGAAGCAGGAAACGCGGATGTCGGCGCCCTATCTGGCTTCGCTCCAAAGCTATGCCGATGTCGTCGGCACGCCGCTGAAGCTCGCCATATTCTGGTCGCTATGGAACATCTGGACGGTCATTTCGCCTGACCGTTTTCGCCGCGCGAACGGGAGCCTCCGCGCGACGATGGGAGAGGCCATAGAGGCGAACGAGTTTG
This sequence comes from uncultured Sphingorhabdus sp., assembly GCA_964572205.1. Classification (GTDB taxonomy): domain Bacteria; phylum Pseudomonadota; class Alphaproteobacteria; order Sphingomonadales; family Sphingomonadaceae; genus Sphingorhabdus_B. The sequence goes on along the minus strand of CAZNEO010000027.1, from coordinate 6,976 downwards.
GCCGCCTCGGCGAAGTGATCATCATGACGAAGCCGCCGTTGCGACTCCTCCTTGTCGCGGCGACAGACATGCCGTACACGCTCAGTGCCGAGGGCCTCGCAAACTTCATCATCGGATCGGCAAAACTCTACAACGGCGATATCGAACTCATCGACCCAAGGGATCGCAAGCTTGCCCAAATACTCCTGCTTTACGGCGACTGGAAGGTAACCGGCCCCTTTGCGGTTATGGACAAGGGCGGGTTCGCGGGCGTCGAGTTCGTTGCCGAGCCCGAGGAGCCGTCGGACCAGGGTTTCGACGGCATCGGTTGGGCGAGCCGCATCTTCACCCGATTCTACGCGTCGCAAACGATCGAAGGCGATCAGGTCATTCAGCTCAACGGCGAGGCGACGCCCGAATGGTTCGCGCCGCTGGCGGATTGGGACTTCAGGAACAGCAAGCTTTCGCTCTGGCTCGGCCATGTCGAGGCGCCACGCTATCTGCCCACCAACGACGCAAATTTTCCCGGTTGAGCCGAGGTTTCCGGCTTTTCGTGGGGCTGGAAACTGATTGGTTCGCATTCCGCCGTTTTGATCGCACGTCGGCCCGAATATATTCGGCATATTTGAGACGTATAAAATTCCCATTTCGGCCGAGCGTCCTAGCTTCGATCTTGCCGCACTCCCGCGGCGAGCATGGAAGGGCACCCGAGCAATGCTGGGCTATTTATGCCGCTTTGGCACCGCGCTCTGGCATTTGAGCCTGACATGCAGTTACTTCAGGGCCAAGCGAGTAGCCGATGCACAACTTCGATGCCGCAATCGTCGACTCGATCATGGTGCGACGCGAATGGGTCATCGTCTCTGCTGGCCGATAGGGATGAGAGACGCAGCGGGGCGGTTCGCGCCGTCAGCGCGCGGCGCAGGGCGCGTCTCGCAGAGACGGTGTTCCCGTCCATCACATAGCCCAGCATTAGCGCATAGGGCAGTCCTGGGGAATATTTCCCGATGAGGAAACGGGCGAGGCCCTCATCGAGATATTCCCGAACGAGCGCCTTTTTGCCCGATTTGAACGGCACGTTGAGACGCTTGCATTCGCATGCCAGATAGACGTCTTCGTCATCGCCCATCGTCAAAACGAAATCGATATCGCTTGAGAGATGGGCAGTTCCGTCAGGCCGCTCGGTTAGCAGGGAGTATTGCGGCACAAATCGCCCAGGTACTTTTTTGCATCGGATCAACGCGAGCACCAACTGTTCGGTTATCGGATCTTCGCGTGTCAGGGTGCCCTTGATGGGTAAAAGCGGGGTCAGACAGATCGGCCATGTCTCGTCTATGGCGGCGAGAACCCGGTCGCCCAGTGAACGGAAATGCGGAAGCCAGGCGCTCGGATCACCTACCAGCACTGACGAGCCCCACCTCGGAGGCGCGATGTTGGGCGCGCTGAAGTTCCGCCGCCACATCTTCCGCGTCTGCAAGTGCGGTCGACACAAGCCAGTGGCGGAACTCAAGTGGCTTGACCAAGAAGAGATCGTTCTCGACCATCACGCGAAGGTCGGGAACCGTTTGAACATTGCCGGTAATTACGTGTGGAAGGCGCTGCGCGATATCATTGAGAATAGCCTCCACATCGCCGTCCGGCGCTAGATGCGTGTCCACATCGGTTTGCAGGAGGCTGAGACGCAAAATCCCGAGATCGGTCGAGGTCGCGATCATTTGTGCCTTTACCGGTCGATCGAACCATTCCCCCAATGAATCGCTTATGGTTTTCGCATAAGTTGCCCGGACTGCATCGGAACTGCGCATCCATAGCTTTTGAATTCCGGCGTTGCGACGCGGCTGCATCGCCGGAATGATATAATCAAAGGTTTCGTTGATAATGGCGCTATCGCGCTCATCGAGGCCGTAATAGCGATACACGAGCTCATCGAGCTCGTCGTAAGCGGGGTGGTCTGAGGCAACCGGGGCTGCGTCGCTAAGCAGCTTGTCGATCAGTTGAACGATTTGCTCCGCTGCCTCGTCCGCCACCGCTGGATCAGGCATCGAATGCGGCTTCGCAAAGGGCAGCTTCAAAAGCTCAGTTTGAAGAATCTTCGCGCGATCTGTCCCCAGATTGGCGGTTTCATGAAAGTAGAACCAGCCAGCAAGGCGACTGTTGAGTATTCCTGTGAGCAGCTTGGCGTCCCGCTTATCTGTTGTCGGCACGGCGAGCGACTGCAGCGAATCCTGAAAGATAAAGTCCTGATCGCTATAGGCTGCCCGCAGTCTCCCTACGGCGCGTTCGATCCCCTGCGGGATCAGAATATGGGGCGCGTAGAAGCCGTCGACAAAGCCGCGCCGCCTTGCTTGACCGGGAAGCCAATTGGGATGCTGCGCAACATGTTGCTGAGGCGGAACAACTAAACCTGTTAGCCCGTCCGCGTCGAGAAATGGAAGCTTCTCTAGTTCCGGCAGCGGTTTGGGTTCATATTTTCCGGCCTCCACCCGGTCGCGCAACGCTGGCTGGAAACCTTGGCCGATAATCCAGTGCGATGATCGCGTTGCCGCGGCCCCCCGAGCACGTTTGGACTCCACGACATATTCACCGAGCCGCGGCAGGCTCTTGAGGAACTGGAGCAGCCGCTCTTCAGGCGAGCGCGTCCATAGCCGTCGCTTGAACAATGCCGGGTCTGCAATCACTTCGTCGCTTCGCAACCTTAGTCGATCCGAACTGCGGAGCATCAGGATGCGCTTGAGCCGCAACGTCAGATCGGCTTTCGGCACCCAATAGTCGAAGCGATATGGAAGCCGTTCTGCGTCTTCCGAGATGGGCCGGAACAGCGCGAGCCCCGTAGGGCGCTCCGCGCCATCGAAAAGCTGAAAACACAAATCCGAAAAATTGATAATCCGCTCAACCCGTGCGAGCTTTAGGAATAGGCGACGCGCTGTCTGCGCCGACGTGTTGTGAAACACCCCCATAGCGGGCAACAAGAAGGCGATGAGGCCATCGGGTTTGACGACCTTGAGCGCCTTCCAGATGAAGCCCCATGCAATATCGTTTGCTGGATCTGGTCGATCATGCGTCTTGCACCAACGCAGCGCGGACGTGGTTTCGCCGCTGCGCCCTTTCCAGGGCGGATTGCCAACAATGATGTCGATTTCCGGCTGGTCATCGACCACGAAAAAGTCTTGCCCCGGCAGTAACGTCACCCGGTAGAGCGATGGCAACAATTTTCCCTTGGCGATCAGCTGTGGAAGATCGCGCGGATTGGAATGCTCCAGCAATGCGATGTAGAGTGAGAAAGCGGCGACGCGCACGGCCGTCGCGTTAATGTCTCCGCCGCGCAGCCGCTTCGCTATCGATGTCAGATCATCCCAGGCGACGAATTTTCGACGCTCGGCCCGTCGGCGATCTGCGACCAGTCGTTGAAAAATTCGAACAAGGAAAACGCCCGAACCGCATGCCGGGTCGGCGAAGACTCCCGATTGCTTTTGCTCGGTCGAAAGCGCTTCCCAGAGCTGGTTTACGACGACGTCCGCCAAGAACATGGGCGTGTAAAAAGCCCCGTCCGCATTCTTCTTGATTGCTTCTTCTTTGAGGAAGCGATCGTAGACCGCACTGATCAGTGCGACGGGGATATATTTGAAGTCGTACCCAAAGAAGCGGAGTTGTCCGTTCGTCATCTCCTCGCGCCCATGGCGAAAACGCCCCAGAACGCCGAGATGGGATGTCTTCACCTGGGGGGGCTTCGGGCCGTCGAGGTCGAATGCACACGGCGCGTTGAAGATGTCCCCGTTGAATGCCCCGCGGAGCCAAACGAAGAGATCCTCGAAATGCGTCGTTGTGGAGGCTGCGAGAATATCTGCAAAACTCGTGCATTTTTTATCGGATGCATCCTTGAACACTTCCGGTCCAATGATGCTGCGATCCTCAAGGTAGGCAATGAACATCGACTGCATCAGCAGTGCCTGCGCCGCATCCATACCCAACGACGGGTGCAGCTCGCGATAGGCAGCGAGAAGGTTGTCCAGCAGTACGCTGTCTACGCGGTCGGATGGGTCGAAAAACTGATCATACTCGATCCAATAGCGGCCAGATTCGGTCGAACGAACCAACTCGCGAACAACGATGGCATCGCGGACCAGCGAAAGGGTCTCGATCAGCCTGGGATCCTGGCTACCTCCACCACCCTGCCGCTGAAATGGACGACGAACAAGCGAATAGGCTCGTAGCTCGTCATCGCTGATTACGAGCAACAGGCTCATAATGCCCTGATTCCAAAGTGCACGATGCACCGCGTCAATGGCATCCGCGGTCACATTGGTATCAGCGAGAAGGGCGATGGTGGGCACCTGCTCAATGCAGAACACGGCCGATAGGCCAAGCTCCTCGAGAGCAAAGCGGATCGCATCCGCATGCGGCCCGGCATCGATCTCATCGCCCGGCTGATACAGCTCAGGGGCGCGACGTTGGCTGAGTGCCAATGCTTCCCGCCACGCGCCAGGCATTTCCTGCGTCATGCCCCGGCACCTCCCAAGCCAATCAAGATGCTGGGGATGATAGCTCTGCATTGAGAACAAAACAAGAACAATATTGTTCTTTGCTGAATTGGAGCGCCTATCACAATATGGCGCTCACATATGGCGCCATGACCTTGCGGACCCGGCATACATCGGCAGTAGTCAGCAAAGTTTCGGCATCGACGGCGCGTTGCTCCGCGGCAATTCTGAGAGCGTCGACAATCTGGTCCAACCCGATCTTTGCGCGATGCTTGAAACAGTCACAGAATGTCTTCGCGAGCGATGTCACAGAAACCGCAACCCCGTCTATCTGATGTTGCTCGATGCCCGTCGCAAATGCCGCGCCCGATGCACGGACCACGCGAAGATCGAAAGTGGGGCTGGTGGGCGCCCACGCCTTTGCGGGCAGCAGCATCCAAATCTCGCCAGGCGCCTTTGCGATGACGCCGTGCACATGAAGTGCAGAAATCAAGCCAACGACGCCTTTTGGTATCGCTCGTGCCGCTTCGGCAAGGCCGTGCATTGCGGTTGCCTTTGCACCTGCGAGTTCATAACGGCCGCGAGCTGTGCGAATGAGCAGCCCCTCGTCTCGCATCCGCGATAGGTAAATCCGCGGTACGCCGGCGTTTTCGAAATCACGAGTGCGCGCTATCCCGTTTGAACGCGCAACCTCTAACGCGCGCTGTTTGAGAGCGGACCGTTCCATGAAAAAGTTGTTACGATTCCTAGGACATGAATTCAAGTGTCCGAGAAATCGTAACGAGATCAACGCGGCGGCGGGACGGCGCGGGGCGATTCTGAGGCGTGCGAAGCCGCTGCCAAAAACGTCGAAGGTACCGATCAAATCGATGTCACGGTCGCAAGCTGGCAACCTTGTCCCACCGGTTTCGAATGTGCGTTTCTCCAGGTTTGCCGCATAGAAGCTGCCCGTCTGCAATCGGCCCAAAGCCGCCATTGCGCCTTTTCGGTTTGCTTGGTGAATGGACGGCTGTTTTTATTGCGTTCCCGAACGTCTGCAATGTTAGCGATAGCTATCATATGTCCGCAAGCTTGGCACGGAGTGGGTCATTTGTTTCTGGGATCAATGTTCAACTGTCGTACAAAGTAAAGTGCACTAAGGCCTATCGACTAACGCGTTGATTTGCGCTTCAACGCACCATGGCTAGTGCAATCGAGATCCGAAATCTTCGCAACATCACACGACTGCGGTTCGAGATCCCGGATCCGGGCGTCTGGCTTCTTACGGCCGGCAACGGGGCCGGGAAGACCTCGCTGCTCGCCTGCTTACGGCGAATCGGTCAGTCGAACGCTTTCCCGATCCACTTCCCGTCGTCGCTCCGTTCGGCTCGCTTGGACAATCACACAGATGGGACCGTGACCTACGAGATTAATGGCGAAACGGTGGAATACGCTTATCGTGGAGAGCGCTGGACGCCGCGGCCGCGAAGCAACTCGCACCTTTTCGATCAGCTGGAGTATCCGTCGGTCATGTATGTCGGAGCGACTGCCGACCGAATCACGCCGAGACCAGAGGACTTCGACACCCACAACATTCGCGCGGCGAATCCGGCAATCATCGACGCCGCCAACGTGATTTTTGAAACCAACAAGTTCACGAAGCTCCGCACGATCAACCTCACGCGAGGAGCGGGCAACGACGCGTTCGTCCTCGCGTTGGGCGCACCGCCCTACACCTACCATTCCGAAAAGCACTTCAGCCTGGGCGAACTCTGTGTGCTCAAGTTGCTCCGGCTCCTCAGGGAGGTTCAGCACAACAGCATGATCATCGTCGACGAGTTGGAGATGGCACTCCATCCGCGCGCCCAAGTGAACCTGCTTCGTTACCTTCAGGATCAGGCGACTGAGAAGTCGCTAACGGTGATCTTCTCGACGCATTCAGTGACACTGCTAAAGTCAATCAACAGGCGCCACATTATTTACCTTGAGAAGCAGGACAATGGGGAGACTAAAGCCGTCGTCGGATGCTTTCCGACCTACGCTATCGGCAACATCGCTTCGGACGAGGAGACGTTGCCCGACGTCATGTTGTATGTTGAGGATCTTTTTGCAAGGGACATGGTGACGGCCTTCCTTGAGAAGTTCACCAATGAGCGCGTGCCCGACCCTACTGACCGTCCGAACACGAAGATTGTGCCGGTCGGGCCGTTCGATGCTGTTATGGCCTTTCTCGAGCGAAACCGGTCGGTACTGCCGAACACGGTCATTCAAAAGGCGGTGCTTGACGGCGACGTCGCGACCGAATCTATCGCCAGCTGGCGCCAGAACGACAACCACACGCAGCTGGCGAAATACCAGCGTCAGCGGAGGGACATCGACTTCTTGCCGTTCACGCCTGAAACCGGCTTGATTGCTCATATCGCGACAGACGTCGGAGCGTTCGAGACTGAGCTACGGCGTCGCTGCCACGATAATCAGATCAGGATTGTTCCCCGTCAGCACCAATGGCACAGATTTGATGTTGTGATTTAAGGAGTGTT
>CAZNEO010000026.1:0-33073 GCA_964572205.1 uncultured Sphingorhabdus sp. | reverse complement strand
GCATGGACTGGCAGGAGGATGACTTCACCGCCGGTTTTGTCTTCAACAACCCCAATGCCACCGGCAGCTGTGGCTGCGGTGAGAGCTTTACCGTTTGATCAGAACACCCGGCTGAAACGCAGGGCCAATCCCATGTCATCGGGCGCATAGGCAAGATTGCCGGGTTCGCGCCGCCAATAAAGGTTGGCGTTCAACCGCCCGCCCCAAAAAGGCGTCGCATAGGCAAGCTCCACATCCTGCTCGCGGCCTGTTGGGCTTAGCGAGACGAACTGCTGTTCAAAACCGGCGGACAGCGTTGCATAATCATAGCTGGTCGGAAGGTTCAGGTTCACTCCGCCACTGGCCACGCGCAGCGGCTGGGCAAAGCGCAGCGCGATGCTGTCATGCAACGAAAAGACCCCGAGGCGCGACAGGTCCAGCGACCAGGCATCGGTTTGCAGCCGGTCCGTCCCGGTACGCAGGCCCGCCGCGGCAAGGCTTGTCCAGCCGCGCCGATAGGCTCCCGATAGCTGCCAGCCATCACCCAAAGCGACATTGGCCTGCGCATCGACTATCCAGCTGCGCGCGCCGACATTGCCTGTCCACACATTGGGACGCGCGCCAAGGATGTTGTTTTCCTCATCCAGATACCGTGCCGCAAGGCCAACCCATGCCGCGCCAATGCGGCGGTCAATGCCCAGATGCGCCATTGTGTAGCGATAGCCTTTAAAACCGGTGCGCAGCGGATCGCCCTCCTGACCGGTCCAGACCCGCGCATCGCCGACCTCGCTTGCTGCGGTCAGACCGAAACCGCCGGCCACCTGCCGATAGGCAAAGGCGGTTTTTGGAGCCATGAAGAAACCAAAGCTGTTGGTTGCTGCATCAGCGGCAACAAAGGACGCAGCGCGGTCGAGCGTCATCTGGTCAAGCAATGCGCCGCTGCTGCGTGCGATACCCAGCGCCAGACTTTTGTCGTGCGACAGCTTTGCGATCACCGATGCTGCCAAGGCGCGCATTTGCTGACGCTCAGCCTTGCTGAGGTCCAGCCGGTCGAGGCCAACACCATCGCGGCGGTGTGCCACAGACATGGCGATGGACAGGTTCCCGCCCACTGCAACTTGCGTTTCCGTGCCCAGCGCCAGCGCTGGCTCCAGCGTCGGCGCGGCCAGCGCGGCGGCAAGGCTGCCTGAAAAATCGACATCATAGGCGCGGCCATATTCGTCGAGGATAACCGCTTTCGGGCCGCCGCTGCTTAGCGTTGCATCCCCCATGGGCGAAGACAGCATTCCATTTTGCCCGGTGCTGACTGGGACCATCGTGTCGGCCAAGGAGGTTGAGCCACTGGGCGCAAAGGCGCGGGCAATGTTCAGCTCACCTCGCCCATAAATGCTGTCGGTTCCGGCGGCTCCAAGATCGTCTGCCGTCCGCAGCAGCAGATCAACAATCTGCCGACCGGTCAGGGTTGGGAATGCCTGCGCCAGCAGAGCGACGGCGCCCGAAATGATGGGCGCGGAAAAGCTGGTTCCGCTCCAAAGGAAACTGACATTTTCCTCATCGGGCGCACGGACGCGCGAACCAAGGGCAGTCAGATAGACGTTCGCTCCGGTTCCGGCGCGGTTGGAAAAGCCCGTGATCGTTTTTGTATTGTCGGTTGCCCCGGCAATGATGATCTGGCCGCGCGCAATGGGGTCTAGCGCGATCATCGCCAGCGGATCGGGATTAATTGCCGTATCGGGTGCGGTGTCGAAATCATTGCCTGCCGAAAAAACCAGCACAACGCCTGCCGCCGTTGCCCGGTCAATCGCCGCGCGCAAATTGGCATTGGCAGGCGAGCCGCCGAGCGAGAAATTGACCACTTTCGCGCCTGCGGCAACAGCACGGTCGAGCGCGCGGGCCATGGCATTGTCGCCATGGGTGCAGCCCTTTTCCGGATCGGGATCGACGCAGCTGCCCGGTGTATCCGTGCGCAGGACAAGCAGGGTAGCGCCAAAGGCGACGCCGTGCATGTTGCTGTCATTCTTTGCCGCCAGCAGCACTGCTGAAACCGCCGTGCCATGCCCGCCTTCATCCTGAAGCCCGCGCGATCCGGCAAAATCATCGGACAGTGGATGGATGCGGCCCAGAAATTCCGGGCTGTCCACATCGATGCCGCTATCGACCACGCCTGCGATAATGCCATTGCCGCTTGCCCCGGCATTATAGGCGGCGATCGCCTGCGCCTGCACAGCTCCATTGGAACGCTGATACTCCGCGGTATCGAAATTGGCAGTAGGCGGCGGTGGTGGAGGGGGCGGCGGAGGCGGAGGCGGTGGTGGCGGGGGAGTGGGGGCAATTGCAGGTGGCGGGGTGGGACCAACGCCTCCACCACTCCCTCCACCACAGGCCGACACGGTCAGGGCAAAGATGATCGACGTCCCGACCATGATTGTGCGTTTGTGCGATGGCTGCTGCATATTCGACCCGTCCCAGTAACTGCGCCAAATTGCCGCAGCGAAGCTTTCACAATGCTTAAGCCGTGCTTTAATAAATGACAACGCGCAGCTTAGCGGGCGACCGCATTTGAAGCGGGGTTCGGCCACCTCTGCGCTTCACAGAAAGCCTGCGGCACTATCCATCGGGGTTGCGGCAACGCCGCACGCTGCTAAAGCGCGTGGCATGTCGCCCGATTTCGCTCATGTTGACTGCTGGATTTTCGATCTGGACCTGACGCTGTACGGGCCGGAACATAATATCATGGAGCAGGTGCGTGACCGGATTGCCGCCTTTGTCGAAGATTATTTCGACATTGATAGCGAGGCTGCGCACAAAATCCGTCATGCCTATTGGAAAAGCTATGGGACAACATTGGGCGGACTAATGGCAGAGCATGGGGTGGACCTTCACGCCTATCTTGATTTTGTCCATGATGTCGACCTGTCGCTGTTGCAGCCATGCCCACGCTTGCGCGCCGGGATCGAAGCCTTGCCGGGGCGAAAGCTGATTTTTACCAATGCCGATGCGCCCTATGCGCAAAGGATATTGGCGACGCGGGGATTGGACGGGCTGTTTGACGGAATGCTGGATATCCACGCGATGGAGCATAAGCCCAAACCTGCGATGGAAAGCTATCAGCGGCTTTGTGCCATGTTCGGCATCCAGCCGGAAATGGCGCTGTTTGTCGAGGACAGCGCGCACAATCTGGAACCGGCAAAGGCGCTTGGCATGACGACGATATGGGTCAACCATATCAGCGATGCTCAGGCCGCACGGGTCAGGCCCGACTTTGTCGATCATGAAATCACCGATGTGGCCAATTGGCTGCACAACATTCAGGCCAATATTCAAATAGGGGAAGCAGTATGAGCGAAGCATTGCGCGGTTTGATTGAGGCCGCATGGGAAGGGCGCGATGCGCTGACCACCGGAACGCAGGGCGAAGTGCGCGATGCAGTCAATGCCGCAATTGCAGGCCTTGATAATGGCTCCTTCCGCGTTGCCGAGAAGATCGACGGCAGCTGGCAGGTGCATCAATGGCTGAAAAAAGCCGTGCTGCTGTCTTTCCGCCTCAATGATAATGTCGTGGTCGATGGCGGTGCAGCGGGCGCACCGGCCTTTGACAAGGTGCCAAGCAAATTTGCCGGATGGGATGATGCGCAGTTCCGCGACGCCGGTTTTCGCGTCGTCCCCGGCGCGGTTGCGCGGCGTGGAAGTCATATTGGCCGCAACGTCGTGCTGATGCCCAGTTTCGTCAACATCGGCGCGCGCGTCGATGAAGGGTCGATGGTTGACACCTGGGCAACGGTCGGCAGCTGCGCGCAGATTGGCAAGAATGTGCACCTGTCCGGCGGCGTCGGCATTGGCGGCGTGCTGGAACCACTTCAGGCAGGCCCCGTGATTATTGAGGACAATTGCTTCATCGGCGCACGCAGCGAAGTGGTGGAAGGGGTGATTGTCGAGGAAGGCGCCGTCCTTGCCATGGGCGTCTTCATCAGTTCGACCAGCAAGATTATCGACCGCGAAACCGGCGAAATCTTCATTGGCCGTGTGCCTGCCTATTCGGTGGTCGTCCCTGGCTCACTGCCCGGCAAGCCGCTGCCCGATGGCAGCCCCGGCCCGAACCTGGCCTGCGCCGTGATCGTCAAGCGCGTTGACGCACAAACGCGCGCAAAAACGGCGATTAACGAGCTTTTGCGGGATTAGGGTACTGCCCAAATTCCCTGACTCGCACTGCCATGTCAGGCCTCGCAGATGGCCTGCGGTTGGCCAAATAGCGGAATGATCTTGCGGGGATGTGCGTGCCTGCAACGCTTGTCGGGCTTTTGGTCAGGCGGAAATCGCCCTTCATCAGGCCGTCGTCCTCAGGCATTCCCCGACAAAATTGGGCATCGCCGCGCTCATCGCGTGAACGATGCGGGCTGCGGCGGGGCCACGTAGGGCTACAGGATAAATCCCTAAGTGGCAGGGCTTGCAATCCGGAGCGAATCGCTCTAATTAAGGTTCCGCGGACGGGCCCCTCTGGCGCTGGCTTCCTGTGACGGGAACCTCGTGATGTCGGCCGCATCGGATGCTTCCGGTGCCGGGTCGAGTGGTCCCCATTCCCTCCCCCGAAAACCTCCGCCCGGTGCCGGGGCTCCGATTGAACATAAATCTTGTTCAAGAGGAGAAAACCCATGTCAAACCGGACCTATCGCCTGATGGAATATCATCAGCGGCTCGATGATGAGCTGCGCAGCGAGATGCGCCGCAGTTGGCCAAGCTTTTCGCGTATCCAGCGGCTGAAGCGGCTGAAACTTGCCGTCAAGGACAAGCTGCAACGCATCACGGGCAGCAAAGGGCCGCAACCGGCCTGACACGCATTTCACAGGTTAACAGGGCGCGGCGCCAGATGGGCATCCCCCATGTGGCGCCGCTGGATTTTGACAGGGTAACATTTGACGATGGAATTTCTGTTTTACGAATGGCTGACCAAACCAGTCTGGATGTGGCTCGCCTTTATCGGCATTGTCATCGCGCTGCTGGTCATTGACCTTGGCGTGTTGCACCGCGAACAGCGCGAGATTGAGGTCAAGGAATCGCTGATCCTTTCTGCTGTCTACATCGCGCTTGGCCTCGCCTTTGGCGGCTGGGTCTGGTGGTATATGGGCGAGACTGCAGGCATCCAATATGTCACCGGCTTCGTCATCGAAAAGTCTTTGGCGATGGACAATGTGTTCGTCATTGCGATGATCTTCACCTATTTCTCTGTTCCCAGGCTCTACCAGCACCGCGTGCTTTTCTGGGGCATATTGGGCGTCATCGTGCTGCGTGCGATCATGATCGGGCTGGGCGCAACATTGGTCAGCCAATTCAGCTGGGTGCTTTATGTCTTTGCATTGTTCCTGATCCTGACGGGTGTGCAGATGTGGCGCAATGCGGACAAAAGCTATGATGTCGCATCCAATCCGGTGCTGAAATTCGTCCGGTGCAAGTTCAACGTCACGGATGAATTGCACGGCGAAAAATTCTGGGTGCAGCAACCCGACCCCAAACAGGGAGGGCGGCTGGCCTGGTTCATGACGCCCTTGTTTCTGGCGCTGATTATGGTCGAAATTGTCGATCTTGTTTTTGCGGTGGATTCCGTGCCGGCAATCTTTGCGATCACCACTGATCCGTTCATTGTCTACACCTCGAACATCTTTGCCATCCTTGGCCTGCGCGCCCTGTATTTCGCACTGGCTGCGCTGGTGCACCGTTTCAAATATCTGAAATATGCGCTTGCCGTGTTGCTGGTGTTCATCGGGTCGAAAATCTTTGTCGCTGACCTTTTGGGCATTGGCAAGGTCCCGCCGCCAGTCTCGCTGGGCATCACCTTCGCAATCCTTGCCGCCGGAATTTTCTGGTCGCTCTACAAAACCCGCAGCGGCGAACCATCCGCAGGCGAGGCAGCGAGGTGAGGATGTAAACAAACACCGGGACAATCTTTGCTCTTTTGATGGTCCCGCTGCGGCGGCTCCGGCCGCCGCAGCATCGACCTTTCAGGCAGGACCGATGGCGGGTAAATCCCGCATCGGTCCTTGCCCGTTTTTGCTTTATTCACAAACCTAAATTATTTCGGGGATTTGATTATGGAATTTCTGTTTTACGACTGGCTGGGGACACCCGTCTGGTTCTGGCTTGCTTTTCTGGTTCTGGTGGTCGCGCTGACCGCATTCGACCTTGGCTTTCTGCACAAGGAAGACAAGGAAATGGGCATTGGTGAATCGCTAAAGCTCACAGCCTTTTACATCTCTATCGCGCTTGCCTTTGGCGTCTGGGTCTGGATGCAGAAGGGTGCCGATATGGGCATGAAATATTATACCGGCTTCTTCATCGAAAAGGCGCTGTCGATTGACAATGTCTTCGTGATCAGCCTGATCTTCACCTATTTCGCCATCCCCGCAAAATATCAGTATCGCGCGCTTGTCTGGGGTATTGTTGCGGTGATTGTGCTGCGCGGCATCATGATCGGCGTGGGCGCTGCCGTGGTGCAGCAATATGAGTGGGTTCTCTATATTTTTGCCGCCTTCCTGATTGCGACCGGCATCAAGATGCTGTTCCAGAGCGATAGCGAAATGGACCTCGGCAACAATGTGCTTGTGCGCTTCATGAACAGGCATTTTCGTGTGACCAACGAACTGCATGGCCAGAAATTCCTGGTGAAAGTGCCTGACGCCAAAACAGGCAAGATGGTGACTGCAATGACGCCTTTGTTGCTGGCGCTGATCGTTATCAACCTTGCTGACTTGGTATTTGCCGTGGACAGTGTGCCCGCAATCTTTGCGATCACGACCGACACCTTCATTGTCTACACCAGCAACATCATGGCAATCCTTGGCCTGCGCGCACTCTATTTTGCGCTGGCCGCGATGGTGCACCGTTTCCATTATCTCAAATATGCGCTTGCCTTGGTGTTGGTGTTCATTGGGTCGAAGATTTTCGTCGCAGACTTTGTGCTGGGCGGCGAAAAATTCCCGCCGGTGCTCAGCCTCGGCGTCACCTTTGGCCTGATTGCGGGCGGCATATTCTACTCGCTTTGGAAAACCCGGGGCGAGGCTACCGTTTCCGCGTAGGCGCGTGAAAATCGGGTGGTTTGCTGGCGACCCATGCCACAAACCGCCCGATTTCCTCATGGGCCAACAGCGCATCGGCGGTGGAATAGCGCCGCTCCAGTTCGCTGTTGGTGAAATTGGCGTGGATCGCCTGGTGGCAGATCGGGTGCACCGGCTGCTTTACCTTGCCGCCCCGGCTTTTGGGCACGGGGTGATGCCATTCGGTCACGTCGCCCAAGGGACGCGCGCAGAGCCAGCAATGCTGCGCTGGCGCTGCAACTTCCTCTTCTTCGTCCTCAAAATAGCGGTTTTTGCGCGCCATTATGCTGTCGCTGCCCGTTGCTTTAGGCCAAAACGGGCATAGAGACGCAGGCCCAAGGCAGCGAGCATGATGGGCAAAAAGACGATACCAGTGGTCATCATTTCGGGCTTGAACAATCGCGTTGCATAGCTCGCGGTGAAAATGAACCAGAGATAGTGGATCCCGAAAATATGGAGCCGCTTCCAGTTCTTGCCCAATGCCTTGATCGACGCATTGTTTGAGGTCAGCGCCATGATATAGACCATCACATAGGCCAGCCCACCGGGAAAAAGCGACGGCAGCGAGCGAGGGTCATAATGCAGCACATTATAGGCAAGCGCGCCCAGATGGATGGTGTGGGCCAGTGCAAAGCCCAGCCCCCATTGCCTGCGTCGTCGCACCAGCGCCTTGGTGAGGTCGCCCGGCCAAAGGCGTAGCAGGCTGCTTGCTAGATAGGTGATCAGGAACAAGGGCAAGGCAACACGCGCCGTCCAGCGCGCGGCGAGTTTGGCCTGTTCGGCAGGCGTCTCGCCAGCCGCTACACCCAGCGCAATCGCAAGCAATGCGATGGCAAGCGCCAGCCAGATCGGTGTCCAGCGATTGTCGAGACATCTCGTCATTTCTGCCCCTGCCGAAGCAAATCGGAACTGTTGCTGCACCGCAGCCCTGAGCCCGTCGAAGGGCGCCTCAAACTTTTGCGCTTTGCCTCAAGGCGTGCTTCGACAAGCTCAGCACTACGGTATCTTACCAAGCGAAATATGCCAGTCGGTCCTATTTCTTAAGCAAGTCCAGCACGGCTGCCGTCATCGCCTCTACCCCCAGCCGCACGGAGGGTTCGGGGTCGATCTTGAACAGCGGGCTGTGGTGGCCAGCAACTGGCGGGCCGCCATTTTTTGCGGCCTTGATCCATTCGGGATTGGTCCCGCCCACGGCAAAATAATAGCCGGGGATGCCGTGTTTCGGATCAACGAAGAAAGCGAAATCCTCTGCGCCCATATTGGTCTGGCGGAACGGCACAACGACATCCTTGCCAAGCGCGGTTGCAATGGCACCGTTCAAGCGGCGGGCAAGCGCGCCGTCGTTAACGGTGACAGGCGTGCTTTCGGTAACCTTGACGATGGGAAGCTTATCCTCTGGCAGGCCATGGGCACGGCCAATGCCAACGGCAACGCGCTCAATGCTGGCAATCAGCTGGTCGCGCACCTTCTGGTCGTTGGAGCGCACGGTGACCTGCAAATCGGCATATTCCGAAATGATATTATGCTTTGTCCCTGCATGGAACGCGCCGACGGTAATGACTCCTGCCTCAAGTGGGCCTTTTTCTCTGGAGATGATCGACTGCAATCCGACGACAATCTGACTGGCGATATAGACCGGATCGCGGCCCAGATGCGGTGCTGCGCCATGGGTGGCGATGCCGGGAACACGAATATCGACGCTATCGGCGCTCGAATATTGAATGCCCTCTGACGCGGCGATCTTTCCGGTTTCATGCTCTGCTGCAACATGGAAGGCCAGTGCGTAATCCGGCTTTGGAAAGCGGGTGTAAAGCCCATCCTTCACCATGGCATCCGCGCCACCGACACGCTCCTCGGCAGGCTGAACGACGAAGATGATGGTGCCTTTCCAGCGATCTTTCATCCGCGCCATCTGCCGCGCCGTGCCGATCAGCGATGTGATATGCACGTCATGCCCGCAGGCGTGCATCACGGGCATTTCCAGCCCATCGATTCCGACCTGCCGCACTTTCGACGCATTGGCGAGGCCGGATCGCTCCTCCACCGGTAGCCCGTCCATATCTGCGCGGACCAGCACAACTGGCCCCTTGCCATTTTTAAGGACGCCGACCACGCCGGTTTGGCCGACCTTTTCGGTGACTTCCATGCCGGGAATAGCGCGCAGCTCCTGTGCCATACGCTCGGCAGTCTTAAACTCGCGGAATGACAGTTCGGGATTGCGGTGGAAATGGTCCCACAGCGCGCCAAGCGAGGCATCATAGTCCGCCTTTATGTTGGCCGCATAATCCGGCCTTGCGGAAAGCGGAGCGGACAGGATTGCGCCGCCAAGCAGCGCGAGGATCAGTGTTTTTTTCATCATGCCGGTCCCATCTTATAAGCGCATAATTTATTGCCATCCGGATCGCGGAAATAGGCGGCGTAAAATGCCATTGGTCCTTCATCGCCGCGCAGCCCTGGCGGTCCGTCACAGGTTCCGCCAAGCTCCAGCGCCTTGGCGTGCAGATCATGCACCAGCGCGCGGTCATTGACGACGATCGCCGCCATATTGCCATTGCCGCCGCCTGCGGCTTCGCCATTATAGGGCGTGGTGATGGCAATTGCGGTTTTGTCCATGCCGGTGCCGTAAATGTAGGAACTGTCGCTGAATTTCATCAGCTCTTTACCGCCAACCAGCGGCAGCAGCCCGTCATAAAAAGCGCGCGACCGCGCGATATCATTGCTACCCAGCGTGATATAGCCCAGCATCGAATCCCTCCCGTAATTGCGTTACAAAATGCAACCTATCACGGGCAGGTTTCAAGGCAATGGCCAACTGGCGTGTCAGCAGGCACCATGGTTGTATAGCGCATGAAGCCGCGCTTCGCCTTCATATCGAGCCAAAAGCCGCCGCGAAAGGCATAGGCTTCGCCGACATGGCCCATCCATAGCTTGCCCTTGCTATCCTTGTGCATGTGGATGCCAAGGCCGTAAGCGGTGAAATAGCCCTTGTCACCATCGCCATTGCTGCCGTTGAAGCGCCATTGCACTTTGGTCATTTCGGCAAAGGCCTTACGCGACAGGATAGGCTTGCCGCCGTTCAGCAGCATCTTCCCGATTATGGTCAGCCCTTGCGGCGAAATGCGCAGGCCGCCTTGGGGAGAGAAGGTCGAGCCATGTTTGCCAAGCGTATAGGTGCCAAGGTCGCAGCTACCATCGCTGGCCTTGGCAACGGGGCAGGGATCGGGCGTCGTACGCGGCGCATCAAGGGCCAGATCGCCATTAGCACGCAGCAGCGTGACTGCTTGTAACCGCCGCTGTGGGCTGCACCCGGCACTCCAGTTGAAACAAGCGTCAATGTTGAGCGGCTTCAGCACCAGATCAGCGACCAGCACATCGAACCGCTTGCCGGTTGCTGCTTCCATCGTTGCGGCAATCAGCGGCGAGTTGAGATTGGCATAGGCAAAATAAGTGCCCGGCTTATGCTTTGCCTCCCACGCCTTGGGATCGGACAGCACCGTCTCAAGCCGCCCATCGAGCGGTAGGATATAATCGACCGTGTCGCGGATGCCCGTCTGGTGCGTCAGCAATTGCCGCATGGTGATCGGCACATCGGGAAAGGCGGGATTGCGCACGCGCCAGCCCAGATAATCCGACACGTCGCGGTCAAGATCGATCTTTTTCTGGTCCACCAGCCGCATCACGGCAATCGCACCGACCAGTTTGGAAATGGAGGCAACGCGGACGGGATCGTCTGTGTCGATCAGTCTTCCAACCACGCCTGCTTCGCCCGACATTTCAATGTAGGTCGTTTTTTTGGTGTTGAAATCAATGCGCAGATCGACCGGATAGGGCAATCTATCCGGTGCGGCCGATACCGGGGTTGCAGCGATGAGCGCGGTAAAAATCAGCCGCCGCAGCATCACTCATCTCCTTTGCACGCGCCTTCATGCTGACCAGTCAAAGACCCTGCCATCTTGATCTTGCCCGCGATGGGGACCGAGACGGTGAATTTCGTGTCATAGGCAAATTGCGTGTCGCCTACAGTGCCGTCGAGGTCCATTTCGACTTTGCCCATGCCGCCCATGCCGCAGGACACCTGCATTTTCACGCGGTTGCCGGCAATGTCGAACTTTTTATAGGTGCAATCTTCCGCGCCTTCGCCGCCAAAGAAATCGGCTCCCGGTTTTGATGCGTCCGCCGCGCTAAGGCACGACACGCCTGAGGAGTTTTGCTCCATCTCCTTCAGGATATCCTGCTTTTCCTGCTTGCCAAGGCGAGGCACATCAATTTCGCTGAATTTGAATTCGGTGCGCCAGCGGCCAGCCTGCATTGGCAGATAGCCATTTTTCGATAGCTCTTCCGCCCGCTCCTTGCTGGAAATCGTGCCGTCACCATCGGCATCGCTGCCGCGACCGCTGCATCCGTAAAGCGCTGCGGTGGCCGCCAGCATAAGGCACATCCTTTGCCAGTTCATCGTCCGAAACTCTCCCAAAAGCGGTTTCATTGCCGCGCCCCCTGCGCACAATCCATGTCGCTTTCGCAGATGAATTGCAATCATTCATGACATGGACAGCATATCTGTTTATGGAACCGCCGACCAATTTGATCGAAAGTATTTACCCCATGATTTCAAGGTTGTTCCTTGCCCTGCTGGCGCTGGCGGCGATCATCGTGCCTGCCAGCCACCTGACCGCGCAGACCGCGCCTGCCACCACGCAGCTTGACCAGGAAAATATCCTGCACCTCGACCTGTCCACCGGCGGGCGCGTGACCATATTGTTGTTCCCGCAGGTGGCCCCCGGCCATGTCGAGCGGATCAAGACGCTAACCCGGCGCGGCTTTTACAACGGTATTGTCTTTCACCGGGTGATCGAGGGCTTCATGGCGCAAACAGGCGATCCCACGGGAACGGGGACAGGCTCGTCAGATTTGCCCGATTTGAAGGCAGAGTTTAACGCCATGCCGCACTTACGCGGAACCGTTTCGATGGCGCGCGCCAATGATGTCAACAGCGCCAACAGCCAGTTTTTCATCTGTTTCCAGCCAGCGTTCAAACTGGACAACAGCTATACGGTGTTTGGCCGGGTGATTTCCGGCATGAACTTTGTCGATGCCATTGCCCGGGGCGAACCACCGGTGCAGCCTGACCGCATCGTGCAGGCCTCGATCGGCGCGGACAATGTGCCGCCGCCCGCTCCATAGGGCTTAGGCCGTGAACTCATAAATATCATCGTTGAGGCGTCAAAATGGCTTTGATATCGAAGGGAAATGTCCGCAGTCAGGCAGTTATTCTGCCTGCAAGGGCATTTCCCTTCGATATCAAAGCCATTTTGGCGTCCGCAAGGATTTGACCCATTTTGCCCAGAGCGTCGTCAGTAAGCCTTGAGATATCTTCATATCCCAGCGGCTTCCTTCCTAACCCTGTGCAAAATGGCCTCAAACCTCAACGATGATATTTATGAGTTCAAGGCCTAAAGCTACGATGAAGTAACTCTATGCGCGTTGACGATTTCGACTTTCATTTGCCGCCGGAGCGGATTGCCCTGCGCCCGGTAAACCCGCGCGATGCGGCACGGATGCTGTGCGTCTCCGGCCAGGAGATGGACGATGCCCATGTGCGCGACTTGCCCGCGCGGTTGCGGGCGGGCGACTGCCTGATATTCAATGATACAAAGGTCATTCCGGCGCAGCTAGATGGCGTGCGCCGCACGCATAAGGGCGGCGAAGCCCGGATTGGCGCGACGCTGCATAAACGTATCGATCTGCGGCGCTGGCAGGCCTTTATCCGCAATGCCAAACGGCTGGTTCCGGGCGACCGTATCGATTTTGGCGCAGATGTTGTCGCCGTCGCGCAAAGCCGGTTTCCCGATGGCAGCTTTGTCCTGTATTTTGAGGGAAGCGAGCCTGTTGAAATCCTGCTGGAGCGGGCAGGCCGCATGCCGCTGCCGCCCTATATCGCCAGCAAGCGCCCAACCGACGCGCAGGACCGCAAGGATTACCAGACGATGTTCGCGCAAAAGGATGGGGCCGTCGCCGCGCCAACCGCGTCGCTGCACTTCACCCCGGATTTGATGAACGGGCTGGAAGCAGCTGGAATAGCATCAGAAACACTGACGCTGCATGTCGGGGCAGGCACATTCCTGCCAGTGAAGGTCGACGATACCGACGACCATATCATGCACAGCGAATGGGGCTGCATCGATGCCGACACGGCAGAGCGGCTGAATGCGGTGCGCGCGCAGGGTGGCCGCCTGATTGCGGTTGGCACAACCGTGCTGCGCCTACTGGAAAGCGCAGCAGGTAGCGACGGCATCATTCGCCCTTTTGAAGGCGACACCGCGATCTTCATTACGCCCGGCTACCGGTTCAAGGCAATCGACGGGCTGATGACCAATTTCCACTTGCCCAAATCGACGCTGTTCATGCTGGTCAGCGCGCTGATGGGGCTGGACGTCATGCGCGCCGCCTATGCCCATGCCATTGACACGGGCTACCGCTTTTACAGCTATGGGGACAGCAGCCTGCTGCTGCCTGCGGGTTAGACTGGCACCGGCCCCACTGAACGGCCCCTAATTCGGGCCACCGCCTCCGGGTGCACCGGCTGCGCCGACCGCGCCGATATTACCGAACAATTCTTCAAAAAAGCTGGTGTTGCGGCCCAGCGTTGGGGTCTTGTCCGATTCCGGGTTGATCTTTGCGATATTTTCCATCGCGCTTTGCGTTGCCGAAACGACATTGCCCGCCGCGTCGAATTTTACATGCAGCACAAACTGGTCGGTGGGGACCGGATTGGCAAAGGCCAGCTGCTTGGTATTGCGGGAGAAATAATACCAGTCGCTGTTGCCAAATTGGCCAGTAAAGGTCGGGCGGCCAAGGCTTGCCTGCACCGATTCCCGATTGTCGACGCCCGGCTGAACCGCAGTCAACAGCGTCGCATCACCAATATAGCCCTGATGTCCGCGCAGCTGCGTGCAGCCTTGCGACACCAGCAATGTGCCGGAAGCCAAAAGCAGCAGGGCAATATTTTTCGCTCTCATCATCGGACCTTTTTGAATATCAAAATTGCGCTTTGCCATTGCATCATAGCTGCGCAATAGCAAGTGGCCCTATCGATCCAAATATATGAACGGCGGATGAGCCAAAAGGACAGAAACCGCATGGAATTGCCCCCGCAACCCGAATTTGCCCATCCGGTTCCACTGTCTGAAATTGGCGGAAAACCGGTGTATCACAGGCTGGTAGCGGACGAGCGGCAGCGTGCAGCGCTCGCCCGGCGCTTTGCCCTTGTATCGCTGGACGCATTGCAGGGCGAGGTTGGCCTGTCGCGCGATGAGGATGGCATCCTTGCGGTGGGATCGCTTACCGCGCGGGTGGTGCAGGCCTGCGTGGTCAGCGGCGCGCCGGTTTCCGCCGACATATCAGAAGATTTCCGCGTCCGCTTTGTTCCTGAAGCCAGCTTTGCGCCTGATCAGGAAATCGAACTGGAGGAGGGCGATTGCGACACATTGTTCCATGATGGCCGCGTCGTCGATCTGGGCGAATTGCTGGCGCAGACGCTGGGGCTTGCCATCAATCCCTATCCGCGCAGCCCCGATGCCGACGCCGCGCTGAAAGCGGCAGGGGTGAAGGAAGCGGGCGAGGCAGGCCCCTTTGCGGCGCTGGCCGCGCTGCGCAAGGGCGGCGATTGAATGTTCGACCGGCGGCTGCGGCGAATAGTTGATCCAGCCCTCAACCGGCTGGCTGCTGCGCTTTCGACGGCGGGAATTGGCGCAAACGGCGTTACCATCATCGGTGCGTTGATCGGCATTGTCGCCGGGCTGTGCATAGCGCAAGGCGCGATGGCGGCTGCCTTGGCCTTGATCCTTGCCAATCGCCTGGGTGACGGGCTGGATGGCGCCTTGGCCCGCCATCATGGCGCAACACCATGGGGCGGCTATCTGGACAGCATTGCCGATTATGTCTTTTACCTTGCCGTGCCGCTGGGCTTTGCCTTTCTGGACCCTGCCAACCTGCGTCCCGCCCTGCTGCTGGTTGCCAGCTTTACCTTGACTGCTGTCAGCTTCCTTGCGCTTGCCGCCATCCTTGCCGGGCGCGATCTGGGACATGGGGACAAGGCATTCAGCTATTCAACCGGCCTGATGGAAGGCGGAGAGACAATTGCTTTCTTCATTGCCATGTGCCTTTTCCCCTACTGGTTCCCGCAGCTGGCTGTCGTTTTTGCCGCGCTATGCGTCGCTACAGTGGGCCAGCGGCTGTGGCTGGCCCACCGCTTGTTGCATTAAGCCCGGACTGCCTTGGCCGGCATGAAACCACTATTGCGCAAAAGCGTCGCTGACAGCAGAGGCATCAGAATCGCAACCGGAGAAATTTCGGTCGCTGTCACGGCCATCCGGCTGAGCGGGTTGGCATAGAGAGCCTTGAAGCTCTCCATCTCTTTTGCCATCGCGGCAATCTCGCTCGCCGATTTGCCTGCCTGTTTTGCCTGTTCCAAGGCAATGCGCGTATAGTCGTCCATGAAGGTATAATTTGTGAAATAGAGATAGAGTTCCCACGCGGCGACGTAGAAACAGGTGGCGATTGCGGCAATGCCGAACCCAACGGCCAAGGCTTTGCCAAAGCGGATCACGCCGCCCAATTCGACGTCGCGGTAGCGCTTTACCCCGATAAAGACAAAGGATAGCGCAACGATCATCATCGAAAATCCGGCGACCATTCCGCCAGTGCCGCCCTCGGGAAACAGCATCATTGCAATCCGCATTAACAGTGCGACGGTCAGCCCCGATATGGTGCCGTAAACCAAAATTATCCTGCCCATGAATTTTCTCCCTTGCTTGACTGGATGCCATGCAGGGTAAGGCCGCGCAACCGGACCGGTCTATCGCCCAAAAGGGTGATTTGGAGGCAATAGTCCCATTTTATGGAAGGATGTGAAGCGAGCGGGCCTTTTGAATGGCCTGAGTCCGGCTAGCCACTTCGAGCTTTTCAAACAGCCGTGCAACATGGGTCTTGACCGTGTTGGGGGATATATCAAGATGGCGGGCAATGACTTTATTGGCGTGTCCAGCAGCCAACATTTCCAACACTTCCACTTCACGACCGCTAATCCCCAGGCTGGCGATCGCGGCGTCGTTACGGTTAAAGGGCATAGGCGGACGGCTGGTCAGGCGGTTGCCGACCCAGATGCCGAGGATCACGAAAATGATCGCAACACTGCCGATGTAAAACTCGGTGGACCAGAACCGCAAGCTGTGTTGGAAATCCAGCCATTCGAGCAGCAGCATCGATGCCGCCAGCGCCAGACCATAGAGGAAGATTATCCGCCACATAGACGTACTACATCATGGCTTCCCGTCGCTGACAAGTCACTTGTCATCCGGTGCTGTGTCACATAGATAATACAGCAACAGATGGGAGGAATAGGATGGTTTTCAATCCAGCGGCGGAGACCGCGAAATATATCGACAGCCTTGGCCCGGCTGCGCTGGAAAAGGCAGCAAGCTACACCATTGCCAGCCACTGGATGCTGCTGTGGGGCTTTCTGGTGTCGACGCTGGTGACGTGGATCATTGTCCGGCTGGGCATTCTCGACAAAATATCGGCCCGCCTTGAACAGCGTGGGTGGGCGCTGCGCACATGGCTGGTGGGCGTTACCTATTTTCTTGTTTCTGCACTAATCAGCCTGCCCTGGGGTATTTATCAGGAATGGGGTTTTGAAAAATCCTATGGCCGGACCAGCCAGCCTTTGGGCGACTTTCTGATGCAGGATGCCATTGGTATCGTGATGTCCAGCCTGCTGGGCGGGCTCTTCTTCCTTGGCATCTATGCGCTGATCCGCAAGGCGGGAAAGCGCTGGTGGCTCTGGTCAGGCGGACTGGCGGCCTTTGCGATTTCGGCCACGATATTGCTGTCGCCCATCGCCATTGAACCGATTTTCAACGAGTATAAACCAGTCCCCAATGGGCCAGTGCGCGACGCGCTGGTGAAGATGGCGGATGAGGCGGGCATTCCGCATGACCGCCTGCTGATGTATGATGGCTCGCGCCAGTCGAACAATTTCACTGCCAATGTTTCGGGCGTTTTCGGCACGGCGCGCATCGCCATTTCCGATGTCGCTTTGAAAGAGGCGTCGCTGGACGAAGTGAAGGCAGTCACCGGGCATGAAGTCGGCCATTATGTGCTGGGCCATGTCTGGCGCTCGGTCGGACTGTTCGCGCTGCTTGCGATTGCGGGCTTTTTTCTTGCGGATCGGCTGTTTCCCTTTTTCGCGCGGATTTTTGGCAGCAAGGCAGGGGTGGGCGATCCGGTTGGGCTGCCGGTTCTGCTGTTCATTGTGGGGCTGTTCCTGACGCTGGCGCAGCCGTTGATCAACGCCACCATCCGCATGGGCGAGCGCGAGGCGGACAATTACTCGCTGCGCACAGTCAATCTGCCCGATGCGCTGGCGGGTGCATTGGTCAAGACTGCCGAATATCGCTATCCTAGGCCTTCGCCTTTGCAGGAGACGCTGTTCTACACGCACCCAAGCGTCGAATGGCGCGTGCGCAACGCCATGGAGTGGAAGGCGAAAGGCATGAAGAAGTAAGGGATGCCGGCATGAATTGTTCTCTTCTTTTGCCTGTCCTGATTGGCGTTCTTTTTTTGGGTGCGATGCCGGGCAGGGCGAATGACCAACGGCAGGCACAGCTTGAGGATTTGTGTCGGCAGCCGAATGGCCAAAAAGCGCGTCCCCCGAAAAAGCGGGGGCTGTATCTGGGACGTGCCTTGTTCAGACCGGCTGATATTACAGGCGCGGATATTGGCGTAGATCGTTACACCGATGATCCTATTGTCATTGTCAATTTTTCAAGCGGTGCCGCGAGACGTTTCGGGGCGCTGACAGCAAAAAATGTGGGGCAAACCTTGCCGATATTCCTGAACGGCAAGCTGCTGTCCTGTCCAGTCATCAACGAACCAATATCGGGCGGCGAGGTTCAAATCAGCGGCGGCCTTTCGCAGACGGAGGTTGAGGACATTGCGTCCGCGATTAAACGCTATGCGGGCTAAAACCACGTAAGCGATAATTCAGCCCGCTGCCTTCTTCTCCAACCTAAATTTATGCAGCAATGGCTCTGTGTAGCCGCTGGGCTGGCTGACGCCTTCATAGACCAGCGCACGCGCGGCTTTCATCGCGATGCTGTTGCCTGCAAGCGGTGCATAGAGCGGATCGCCAGCGTTCTGTGCATCGACCTTCGCGGCCATTTTTTCAAAGGCTGCATCGACCTGATCGGGCGTGCACACGCCGTGCAGTAACCAGTTTGCCATATGTTGCGACGAAATGCGTAACGTGGCGCGGTCTTCCATGAGGCCGATATCGTGGATGTCTGGAACCTTGGAGCAACCAATGCCTGCGTCGATCCAGCGCACGACATAGCCCAATATTCCTTGGGCGTTGTTTTCGAGCTCCTGTTGCACGTCTTCGGCAGACCAATTGTGGCCACGCAACGCGGCGGGAATGGTGAGCAGCGCATCAAGTGATGGCGTAGCCTTTCCCGCCAATTCGCGCTGCACCGCAAACACATCGACCCTATGATAATGCATGGCATGCAACGTCGCAGCCGTGGGGGATGGCACCCATGCCGTATTCGCCCCAGCTTTTGGATGGCCGATTTTCTGCTCCATCATCGCGCGCATCAGGTCGGGCATGGCCCACATGCCCTTGCCGATCTGTGCCTTGCCTGAAAGCCCGCAGGCAAGGCCGATTCCGACATTGCGTGCCTCATAGGCCGTGATCCACGCGCTTGTTTTCATGTCAGCCTTGCGGATCATTGGCCCGGCCTGCATCGCGCTGTGCATCTCGTCTCCGGTGCGGTCCAGAAAGCCAGTGTTGATGAAAACGATCCGGTCCTTCACGGCATGGATACAGGCGGCAAGATTGGCGCTGGTGCGGCGCTCCTCATCCATCACCCCGACCTTGATACTGTGCCGCGCAAGGCCAAGCACATCCTCAACAGCGTCGAACAAGTCGTTGGTAAAGGCGCATTCGTCGGGCCCATGCTGCTTGGGCTTGACGATATAGATACTGCCTGCCCGGCTGTTGCGATATTGGCCCAGACCTTTAAGATCGTGCAGCGCGCAAAGCGAAGTAAACAGCGCGTCCAATATGCCTTCGGGGGCCTCGCTGCCATCGGGCAGCAGAACCGCAGGGTTGGTCATCAGATGGCCGACATTGCGGACGAACATCAGGCTGCGGCCGGGCAGGGTGAGATCGCCATAGCGGCGGTCGCCTTCCAACGCGCGGACCATGGTCGCTCCGCCTTTTTCAAATGAGGCCGTCAGGTCGCCGCGCATCAGGCCCAGCCAGTTGCTATAGCCTGCGACCTTGTCGTCCGCATCCACTGCCGCCACCGAATCCTCAAGGTCGATGATCGTGGTCAGCGCCGCTTCCAATATGACGTCTGAAATGCCGGACGGGTCGGTGCTGCCGACCGGATGGCCCGGTTCAAACATCACCTCAATATGCAGGCCATTGTGCCGGAACAGGCGGCCATGCGCGCTTTGGCCAATATATTGCGCCGGGTCTTTCAGCGCGATGCCATGGGACGGATCGCCCAGATCAGCCCATGAGCCGCTTTCCAGCGGCACGGCCTGGTCAAGAAACGCCTTGGCATAAGCGATCACGGCTGCGCCGCGCTCTGCATCATAGCCGCCGGGCCGCGCCGCCGGTGCGTCGAGCACATCGGTGCCGTACAGCGCATCATAGAGGCTGCCCCACCGCGCATTGGCGGCGTTCAGGACAAAGCGGTCGTTGAGCGCAGGGACGACCAACTGCGGCCCTGCCATGCTGGCGATTTCAGGATCGACATTCTGCGTGCCGATTTCAAAGGGGGCAGGCTCCGGAACCAGATAGCCAATGTCGCGCAAAAACGCCTGATAGGCCGCCATGTCCGTGACCGGCCCGGGGTTGGCCCGATGCCAGTCATCCAGCCTTGCCTGCAACGCATCGCGCGTCGCCAGCAGGGCACGGTTGCGGGGCGCGAAACGGGCAAGGATATCGGCCAGCCCCTGCCAAAAGGCGGCGGGGTCAATTCCGGTTCCCGGCAGCGCCCTTGTTTCGGCAAAATCAGCGAGCACGGCTGCAACCTGCACGCCTGCGCGGTTCACATATTCGGACATTTTGGCTCCAATCGTTGATGGTGCCTGGGGAGAGTTATCTTGTTGGCGCACCCCCTAGCGGCAGATCGTCCGGCGCAAAAGCCAAAATCTTGTTGATGCTATCGAAATACCTCTACGCTATGCCCGCGTCATGAAACTGGAACGCCATTTTGTCGAAAAGCCGTGGGGTCGCACAGACATCCCGGCTGCATTTGGTACGCCGCAGGGGCAGCGGATCGGTGAAATCTGGTATGCAGGCGTTGAGGCGCAGCCGCTGCCGATCCTTGTCAAATGGCTGTTCACATCGGAAAAACTGTCGATTCAGGTACATCCATCGGACAGCGAAGCGCAGCTGCGCGGGCAGCCATCGGGCAAGGAGGAATGCTGGTTCGTCGTCAACGCCGCACCGGGCGCGACCATTGGCATGGGCACGCGGCAGCCGCTGGACAGCGATCATTTGCGCGCAGCATCATTATCGGGGGAGATAGAGGCGCTGATGGATTGGCGCTGCGTTGCGCCCGGCGATTATTTCTACATCCCGGCAGGCACAGTGCACGCCATTGGTGCAGGCATTACGCTGGTCGAGGTGCAGCAATATGCCGACATCACTTATCGTCTCTATGATTATGGCAGGCCGCGCGAGTTGCACCTTGATGATGGCGTGGCGGTATCGCAGGCCCGGCCCTATGCCGATCCCCGCGCAGGCCGCGCGTCGGGCAATTGCCAGCTCGTTGATGGCCCGCATTTCCGGCTCTGGCATGTGGTCGATGCGAACGGCGTGGCGATGCTGCCCGCTGACCGGCGGCTGTGGGTCGTGCCGCTTGCCGGGGCGGATGTCGGGACATGTCGCCTTCATCCGGCGGGCGTTCCTCCGGTTGCTGACGCGCCCATGCTGGTTGCCGCCGAATAGCTTCAGCCCGCTGCTTTTCCTTCCCCTTGCGCCACGGGCAAAGTTTCGCCATCGCACTGCGCATGGCCAAAAAGGATTTTGCTTTTCATCACGCTTTTCGCGTCCGCTGGTCGGAAACCGATGCGCAGGGTGTCGTGTTTAACGCGCGCTATCTGGACTATGCCGATATTGCGATTACCGAATATTGGCGCGCATCGGGCTGGCACGCAATGTGCGACGCGCCGCTGGAATGCCATGTCAAAAAGGCAACGGTAACATGGCACGCCCCAATCAAGCCCGATGAGATGATCGAGGTGATGGCTCGCACAGTGGCCGTCGGGCGGACCAGCATGACGCAGCATGTCGAGATCCATGGGCATAATGATACCGGCGACGATGACCTGCGCGCTGAGGTGGAGCTGGTGGCCGTGCATGTCGATCTTTCAACGCACCGGCCAGAGCCTTTGCCTGACTGGGTGCGGCCGCATTTGGCAGCGTTCGATGCAAAGGCAAGCGCGTTAGCGTAGGGAACATCCTGTCTAGGTCCTGACCCTAGGTTGAGACAAAACCGTAGCCCTCAGCCTGTTGAAGGGCGGCTTGCCCAATCCCCGTCATCGTTTTTTGCTGTCCTACACCATTGTCCATGCTGTATGTTCGGCAAATGTTCGATTTTTCCCTGCCCTATGATATCGGTTCCGCTGTGCATGATTTTCGCTGGACGCCGCAGGCCATGCGCCGGTTTTTGGAGGTTCTGGCCGAATGCGGCAGCGTCGCCCGTGCCTGCGGCCCGGTGTCGAAATCGCGCAACAGCGCCCATGCGCTTCGCCGCAAAAGCGATGGTCAACCCTTTGGCATCGGGTGGGACGCGGCGTTGATGATGGCGCGTGACCGGATGCAGGACCGGTTGCTGGAACATGCCTTCTTGCCGACCGAATGGGAGGGGCATCGTCATCCGCACACAGGCCGCCTGATGTGGCGGCGCTGCGATCCTTATCTGGGGGCCGGGATGGGGCTGGCGCATCTGACGCGGTTGGACAAGGCCGTGGCGGATATTACCGAAAACGCTGCACGCTATGATGCTGCTCATGCTGCGGCGGGAGACTGGGAAAATTTCCTTGATCTGGTCTGCGCGTTGCAACCAAAAACATGTAATCTTGCACGCAATTCTGCCACTTCGCACTTGCCAGCCGAGGCGGTTCAGGCAAGACTGGCGGCGCAAATACAGGAGAGTAGCACGCGTGGCTGAGGAACGGATTGAATTTTTCTACGACCTGTCCAGCCCGTGGACCTATCTGGCTTTCACCAATTTGTTCGGGGTGATCGAGCGGACCGGCTATTGCGCGCGGTTGCGGCCCATATTGGTCGGCGGCGTATTCAATGCCGTCAACCAAGGCGTCTATGCCGCGCGCGAGGCAAGCGATAACCGCAAGCTGAAACATAGCTGGCGCGTGCTGAAGGATTGGGCGGCGCTGGCAGGGGTTGAGATGAATTTCCCCTCGCAATGGCATCCGGCAAAAAGTGTGAACGCCATGCGCTTTTGCTGTGCCCTTGCCGACGACATGCCTGCGCTGACCGATTTCACCCGCGCTGCTTTCCAAAGCTATTTCGGCGCTCAGGAAAATCTGGATGATCCTGATATATTGGTCGCGGTGGCCAATTCTGTTGGGCTGGATGGCGAAGCTTTGCGCGCCGCAGCCCAGACCGATGCGGTCAAGGCCCTGCTGCGCGCAAACACCGAAGAGGTGATCGCGCGCGGCGGCTATGGCTCGCCGACGATGTTTGTGGACCGCGACCATATGTATTTTGGCAACGATCAATTGCCTTTGGTGGAATTTGCTCTGACAAGGACGAAAGCATGAACGACCGCGTTATCATTACCATGCTGGACGATGGCATTGCCGATGTTCGGATGAACCGACCGGACAAGATGAATGCGCTCGACGCTGCGCAATGGACGGCTTTGGTCGATGCGATTGACCAGCTGAAAGCAAAGGACGGCCTGCGCGTTGTGGTTCTTTCTGGCGAGGGGCGGGCTTTTTGCGCTGGCCTAGACCTTGCCAGCATGGCGGGCCAGCGTGAGCCGGGCACAAGCAGTGCCGGGGGAACGCTGTCTGACCGGACAAAGGGCATTGCCAACAACGAGCAATATGTTGCCTGGGGCTGGCGCGAACTTGCCGTGCCCGTGATTGCCGCAGTGCACGGCGTCGCTTTTGGGGCAGGCTCGCAAATCATGGCGGGCGCGGACATCCGCATTGTTCACCCCGAAACGCGCATTGCGATCATGGAAATGAAATGGGGGCTTGTCCCCGACGTTGGCGGGATGCCGCTGTGGCGCACGCAGGTCGCCGACGATGTGCTGCGCGAGATGATCTATACCAACCGCGAATTTTCAGGGGTTGAGGCGCAGGCGCTTGGCTTTGCGACGCATGTGTCTGACGATCCCTATGCCCATGCGCTTGATCTGGCGCGTGTGATTGCCAACAAAAATCCTCATGCCATCCGCGGCGCAAAGCGGCTGTGCAACATGCTGGCCGATGCCAGCGATGCGGAGTTGCTACAGGCCGAAAGCGACGAACAGGCAAAGGTCATCCGCACGCCCAACCAGATGGAAGCGGTCATGGCAGAGATGGGCAAGAGGAAACCGGTGTTTATGGATTAAAGCCGGTGTCCCGTGCGGTCGCGCTTGGTTTCCAGGTAGCGGGCATTGTGCGGGTTGGCCGCGATCTTCAGCGGCAGGCGTTCGGCAACGGCAATCCCCTCCGCCTCCAGCCCTGCGACTTTTTCGGGATTGTTGGTCAGCAGCCGGACTGCGTCGATGGACAGCAGGCGCAGCATCTGCGCCGCGACGGCAAAATCCCGGGCATCAACGGCAAAGCCCAGCCGGATATTGGCGTCGACTGTGTCATAGCCCTGATCCTGCAAGGCATAGGCGCGCAGCTTGTTGACCAGCCCGATCCCCCGGCCTTCCTGCCGCAGGTAAAGCAGGACGCCCCAGTCGGCATCGGCAATCTGGTGCAGCGCCTCGTGCAATTGCGGGCCGCAGTCGCACTTCAGGCTGCCCAGCACATCGCCGGTCAGGCATTCGCTGTGCAGCCGCACGACAGGCAGGCTGCCGTTACGCTTGCCGACCACCAGCGCGACATGGTCAGCTGCATCTGCGGCGGAGCGATAGGCAACCAGTTCGGCCTCAGCGCTGGCGGATACCGGAAGCTTTGCCCGCGCGGCAATGCGCAGGCCTCGCGCATCCTGAAAGGCAGCGACATCCCCGGCACTAACGCTGCAATCGGGGACTGCATCGACCAGCAGAAAGGCAGGCAGCAAACCGGCCTCGCGGGCAAGGTCCATCGCCGCTTTTGCTGCTGCTGCATCGGGCAGGGGCAGCGCTGCGAACGGCCCCTTCATCGGGTAACGCAGGTCAAGCGCGGGGTCTGCAATGGCAAGCGCCAATGCCGGGTCTAAATCGGCAGGCGCAGCGATCAGCACGGGCAGCGCGGTATCGGCAGCGGCAAACTGGTTGGCAAGTTTCAAGGTTGCGGCGCGGCTCGCCGACAGCAGCAGTGCTGAGGCAGCGCCGACATCTGCGCTGGTTTCGACAGCAGCAAGCGCCATGCCGCCAATGTCTATCACCCAGCCGCGGCGCAGCGCATCAATGGCGCGGGCTGCATTTTTGGGATCGCCAATGGTCAAAGGCGGAACTCAGTCACAATCGGCACATGGTCCGATGGCTTGCCCCAGTTGCGGCATGGTTTGTGCACCTGATGGCTGATTGCCTTTTCCTTCAGATCGGGTGTCACCCACATATGGTCCAGCCTCCGCCCACGATCGGACGCCTCCCAATCCTGCGCGCGATAGCTCCACCATGTGTAAAGCGGCATGTGCGCAGGCACAAATTCGCGCGCAAGGTCAACCCATTTGCCCGCCGCCTGCATCTTCTCCAGCAGATCAACCTCTATCGGGGTATGGCTGACAACATTCAGCAACTGTTTGTGGCTCCACACATCATTCTCCAGCGGAG
Source organism: uncultured Sphingorhabdus sp. (assembly GCA_964572205.1). Lineage (GTDB taxonomy): Bacteria > Pseudomonadota > Alphaproteobacteria > Sphingomonadales > Sphingomonadaceae > Sphingorhabdus_B. The sequence continues at coordinate 7,996 of CAZNEO010000026.1, read as the reverse complement.
CGATGTTAAAATCACCGGTCAGGATGGTGGGCCGGTCAAGGCTTGCCGACCAATCGGTCATGCGCTGGATGAAATCCAGCTTCTGCCCGAATTTTGGATTTTCATTGCGGTCAGGTATGTCCCCGCCAGCGGGCACATAGACATTTTCCAGCCGGATGCCCCCTGCAATTTCCACGCCCACATGGCGCGCTTCGCCATTGGCTTGCCAGTCGTTGACACTGCGACCGTGGATGGGCACGCGCGCGACAATCGCGACGCCATGGTGCATTGGCTGCCCATTGATGATGATGTGGTTATAGCCTAGCTGGCGAAACGCGCCTTCGGGGAACAGTCCGTCAATGACCTTGGTTTCCTGAAGGCACAATATATCCGGCGCATGTTCGCGCAGAAAGCGTTCGACAATGTCAATGCGGGCGCGAACCGAGTTGATGTTCCACGATGCGATGCGAAGGGTGTTGGCCATGCGCGGCTGCTTAGGGATGAGGTGGCGTTCGGGCAAGCGGGGATGTTGATGACGCGGGGTCAGCGAGCCTTCTGGCCAGCCGACCCCGCATTCATGGCAACTGCGCCTAAAGCTTGCGCCCGATCAGTTCCTTCATGATTTCGTTCGTTCCGCCAAATATCCGCGTCACGCGCGCCCCGCGCCATGCCTTGGCAATGGCATATTCGTTCATATAGCCCGCGCCCCCATGAAGCTGCAGGCATTTGTCCATCACTTCCCATTGCAGCTCGGTGTGCCACAGTTTCGCAGCAGCGCCTTCCTCTGCCGTCAGTTCCTTTTTCAGATGGCGGGCAAGCGCCCAGTCGAGATGCGCCCAGCCGACCTGCAGCTTCGATTTCAGGTCAGCCAGCGTGAAACGGGTGTTCTGGAAATCCAGCACCGGCTTGCCAAAAGCCTTGCGCTCGCGGCAGAACTCGACCGTGTCATCAAACGCCTTTTGCGCGCTGGCCTGCGCCGACACGGCAATGGACAGTCGTTCCTGCGGCAATTCGCTCATCAGATAGATGAAGCCCATGCCCTCTTGCCCCAGGCAATTGGTCATCGGCACGCGCACATCCTCAAAGAACAGCTCCGAAGTATCCGCTTCATCCTGCCCGATTTTGTCGAGGTTGCGCCCCCGCTTAAACCCTTCGCGGTCGGCCTCGACAAGGATGATGGAAATGCCTTTCCATGCAGGCTGCACTTCGGTGTCGGTCTTGGCGCAGACAAGGATCAGGTCGGCATTCTGACCGTTGGTGATATAGGTCTTGCTGCCGTTGATGACATAATGATTGCCGTCCTTTTTGGCGGTCGTGCGCATCCCCTGCAAATCGCTGCCCGTACCCGGTTCGGTCATGGCAATAGCCGTGATCGTCTCGCCCGATACCAGCCGGGGTAGCCAATGGGCCTTTTGCTCTTCCGATCCATAGCTGGTCAGATAGTTGACGACGATGTCGGACTGGAGCGAAAAGCCCGTTGCAACCCCGCCATAATAGGCGCTTTCCTCATCAACGATGGCGTTATAGCCGAAATCAAGGCCCAGCCCGCCATATTCCTCTGGCACGGTGGGGCACAGCATCCCAAGCTCGCCCGCCTTGGGCCAGATGTCGCGTGGCACAATGCCCTCTTCGGCCCATTTGGCGGCGTTGGGCGCAACCTCCTTTTGCAGGAATTGGCGGACGGTCTGGCGAAACGCCTCATGATCGGCGGTATAGGCGGTACGCGGAATCAGGTCGAGCGACATGGTAAAGCCCTTTTGCAAAACTTACAAAACTGACACCAAGCAAGCATCAAGTTGACGTTCGCGTCAAGCAGAATTTAATCGTGTGATTAAATTGGCTCTCCCGCCGCCCTTGCCCGGTCGAGCAAGGTCGCCTCTGCCGCTGGAACGTTGCGATAGGCGTGAATCAGCAACAGCATTGCGACCGGCGCAACCGCAATCAGCGACAATATGCCAGTGCGCAGGTCACCGACCAGCTTGCCGTCGACGGTGGTTCCGGCAAGGTCCGCGATTTGCCCGACCATATAGGGACCAAAGCCAAGGCCGATCAGCGTCGTGGCAAGAAAGAAAACGGCGGTTGCCGTCCCGCGCATTCGGGGCAGGACCAGATCCTGCGTCGTTGCCGCCGCCGCGCCAAGGGCCGCACTGCCAAGGATACCTGCGGCAAAGTGCATGGCATAAAATGTCGCGCTATTGCCGGTGGTAAAGGCGACCCATATCGGAATGACCGGACCAAGCACGCCAATCATGATCACCAATATGCGTCCCGCCGGGTTGCGCCCGCGCAGATAGTCTGCAAGCCGTCCGCCCATGATCACGCCCAGAAAGCCGCTGAGCGCCGCCAGTGCGCCAAGCCAAAAGGCAAGCTGGGTTTTCGGCAATTTCAAAACCAGCTCGGCATAGGGTGCCGTCCAATAGGCAAGCCCGTAAGAGGCAAGCGCAACAAGCCCGTAACCGATTGCTGTGGTCAGGAAAGCTGGCGTCCCCCAGATCAGTTTGAACGTCGCCGGATCGCGCGATTTCAAATTGGTCGCCCAAGAAAAGACGGCATAGAAACCTACCGCGACTGCAGACCATTGCGGCAAGCTATCCTTCTCTGCCGTGGCTGGGTTGTCGGTCAGCGCGATCATCCCAATAGCGAACAGGCCTAAAAGGGCTGCAGCTGTGATGTTGGTCAGCAACGCGGTTGTCCCGCGTTTGGCGGCACCAATAAGGGTGAAGGGCGGAACGATGGTGGACAAATCGTGGAGGAAATCCTTGAACGGCGTTGGCGACATTGCCACTGGCGTCCCGTCCATCACGCCGCGCGCAGGTTCGCGTAGCGACAACACCCACAGGGCAACGAGCAGACCCGGAAAGCCCACCGCCAAAAATGCCGCTTGCCAGCCGACCAGCCCCAACGGCCCGCCACCCGGATAGGCAAGGTTCCACGCCTCCTTGATATAGGCCCCGATAAACAGCGAAACCCCGCCGCCCAAATAGAGCCCCGATGAATAAATGGCCAATGCGGTGGCACGCTGGCGCTTGGGGAAATAGTCTGAAATCAGAGAATAGGCAGACGGGCTAGCGGTCGCTTCCCCTATGCCGACGCCCATGCGCGCCAGCCCCAGTTGTGCGCCATTTTTGGCGAAGCCTGATACCACAGTCATCGCCGACCATAGCGCAAGGCCAATGCTGAGCAAGCGCGTGCGGTTCCAATTGTCCGCAAGCCGCCCCAGTGGAATCCCGAACAGGGCGTAAAAGACGCCGAAAGCTGCGCCGCCAAGGAAACCCATTTGCGCATTGGTCAGCCCCAGATCGGCCTGAATATCGACGACCAATATGCTGACGATCTGCCGATCAATGAAATTCAGGATATAAACAACGACGAGGACGCCAAGGACATACCAGCTATAGCCCGACGCCTCGCTGGGGACGGCATTGGCACCAGAAGATGCTTCATTCTGTACCTGGTCAGTGCTTGTGTCGCTCACGCTGGTTTTTCCTCGCCTTGCATTATGATTTGCGCATGGGCTAGCAAAGCGCGGGCAAAGCGCAAGCAGGGAATAGCATGACGATTAGGGTGTTGATGGTCTGCCTTGGCAATATCTGCCGTTCGCCGCTGGCCGAGGCGGCGCTGCGCCATCATGCCGGACGGCTGGGGCTGGATGTGGTTGTGGATTCGGCAGGGACGGGCGGCTGGCATGTCGGCTGCCCGCCCGATGAACGCGCGCAGGCCGTGGCAAAGCATTTGGGCGGCATTGACATAAGCGGGCTAAGGGGACGCCAACTGTGCCAGGCTGACTTTTCGGCCTTTGATCATATCATCGCAATGGACCATGCGAATATGCGGCACATGCGGGCAATGATGCCAGCGGACGCGACCGCCCGGCTGTCATTAATGATGGATCATCTGCCCGGCAGAACCGGACGCGAGGTTGCCGATCCCTATTACGGTAATGATGCAGACTTTGCCGCGACATGGAAGCAGGTAGATGCGGCAGCCCGCGCTTTTGCAGAAACGATGCAGCGTGGGTAGACGAGGGTTGGTTAAAGGAGAAATCCCCTTCCCATGAGGTGTTTCCGCACGGTTTGCCCGCGCCCTTAAAAAACCCCTAGCAATCGCAAATAACATCCGCTATCGGCGCGCCTTCGCAAGTCAGTGGGCGGATTCGCCCTAGCCTGGCGTATGGGGACGGCCTCGTCCTGCAACCCGAGTTTAATATGGTGCGTTCGGCCTTTTCCCAAGGGGCGGCTGCACGCAAATGAAGGAAGAGAAATGGCAAAGGCTAAGTTTGAGCGGACGAAACCGCACTGCAACATCGGCACCATCGGTCACGTTGACCATGGTAAGACCACGCTGACCGCTGCGATCACCAAGGTTCTTGCAGACGAAGGCCTGTCGGAAAAGGTCGATTTCGACAACATCGACAAGGCGCCGGAAGAAAAGGCTCGCGGCATCACGATTTCGACCGCACACGTCGAATATGAAACCGTAAACCGCCACTATGCGCACGTCGATTGCCCCGGCCACGCTGACTATGTGAAGAACATGATCACCGGTGCTGCACAGATGGACGGTGCGATCCTGGTTGTGAACGCTGCTGACGGCCCGATGCCGCAGACCCGCGAGCACATCCTGCTTGCCCGTCAGGTTGGCGTGCCCGCACTGGTTGTTTACATGAACAAGGTTGACCAGGTCGATGACGAGGAAATCCTTGAGCTCGTCGAAATGGAAGTCCGTGAGCTTCTGTCTTCCTATGGTTTTGACGGCGATGCGATCCCCGTTGTTAAGGGTTCGGCGCTTGCTGCTCTTGAAGGTCGCGACGACAACATCGGCAAGGAATCGGTCCTTGCTCTGATGGCTGCCGTTGACGAAGCCATTCCGCAGCCCGACCGTCCGGTCGACAAGCCGTTCCTGATGCCGGTTGAGGACGTGTTCTCGATCTCTGGCCGTGGTACGGTTGTTACGGGCCGCGTCGAAACCGGTATCATCAAGGTTGGTGAAGAAGTTGAAGTCGTGGGTATCCGCGACACGCAGAAGACCACGGTGACCGGCGTTGAAATGTTCCGCAAGCTGCTCGATCAGGGTGAAGCTGGCGACAATATCGGCGCGCTGGTTCGCGGCCTGAAGCGTGAAGAAGTTGAGCGTGGTCAGGTTCTCTGCAAGCCCGGTTCGGTTACGCCGCACACCGAGTTTTCGGCAGAAATCTATGTGTTGTCGAAGGATGAAGGCGGCCGTCACACGCCGTTCTTTGCGAACTATCGTCCGCAATTCTACTTCCGCACCACCGACGTGACGGGTGAAGTGATCCTTCCCGAAGGCACCGAAATGGTGATGCCGGGCGACAATGTGACCATTTCGGTCAAGCTGATCGCGCCGATCGCCATGGACCAGGGTCTGCGCTTTGCAATCCGCGAAGGCGGCCGCACCGTCGGTTCGGGGGTTGTCAGCACGATCACAAAGTAATAAAGGCCGCGCAAGCCGCCCGGGCTTCTGATTCGGGCGGCTTGGCTTTTATGGAATTTTAAAGGCAGCCGTCCGGGCTTCTTGAACGAAGTTCGGCTGGCTGTTTTTCGCTCTTTGATATTGGTAGAAAACAGGAATTGGGTCCATTTATGGAAACGCAGAATATTCGCATTCGTCTGAAGGCTTTTGACCATCGCGTCCTTGATCAGGCGACGGGCGACATTGCTGACACAGCCCGCCGCACCGGCGCGCTTATCCGCGGCCCCATTCCTCTGCCTACCCGTATCGAAAAGTTCACCGTCAACCGTGGCCCGCACATCGACAAAAAGTCGCGCGAGCAGTTTGAGGTGCGCACCTATAAGCGGCTGCTGGACATTGTGCAGCCCACTCCGCAGACGGTTGATGCTTTGATGAAGCTTGATCTTGCTGCTGGTGTGAATGTCGAGATCAAGCTGGCTTAAGGCCAGCAAGACATAGGAATACCGCCGGGCTGCGCTCTTTCGACAGAGCAATTTTGCCCGGGCCGCGTTCCCCGTCTTACCGGAATGCCTGCCTTGCGCAGTGCAAACGGTGCCTAGCCCGGACGGGGCAATGCTAAAACCAACAGGGCTGGATTTAGGCGTCACGCCCTCCTGGCAATCGTGCCAGCCGGGCCTCTGACATTGGTATGGAGTATGATCATGCGCACTGGCGTGATCGCTAAAAAGATGGGCATGATGCGCCTCTTCAACGAAGATGGCCGTCACGTACCCGTCACCGTATTGGCGCTGGAAGGCTGCCAAGTGGTCGGAGCCCGCCGCGAAGAGAAGGACGGCTATTTTGCTGTCCGCCTTGGCGCTGGCGTCCGTAAAGCGAAAAATGTGAACAAGCCGCAGCGTGGCGAATTTGCCAAGGCTCAGGTTGAGCCCAAGGCCCGCGTTGCTGAATTCCGCGTTGAAGGCGAAGATGGCCTGCTGCCGGTTGGCGCGACCATTTCGGCTGAGCATTTCGTTGCTGGCCAGATGGTGGACATCACCGGCCATACGCAGGGCAAGGGCTTTGCAGGTGCCATGAAGCGCTGGGGTTTCGGCGGTATGCGCGCAACCCACGGTGTTTCGATCTCGCACCGCGCCCATGGTTCGACCGGTAACCGTCAGGATCCGGGCAAGGTGTTCAAGAACAAAAAGATGGCTGGTCACATGGGTGATCGCCAGCGCACGCAGCAAAATCTGGAAATCGTCCGCACCGACGCAGCGCGCGGCCTGATCTTTGTGAAGGGCTCTGTCCCCGGCGCGAAAAATGGCTGGCTGCTCGTCAAGGACAGCGTGAAGATTGCTGCGCCGGAAGGCCTGCCGTTCCCCGGTGCGCTTCTGTCGGCCAATGATGACGCGCCGGTTGCCGATGCTGTCATTGAGGACAACATCATGCTGGCAACCGAAGCAGATGCTCCGGTCGCGGAAGAAACCGCAGCTCCCGAAGCGCCTGTCGCTGAAGAAGCTTCCGCTGAAACCCCCGCTGCTGAAGAGGCTCCCGCCGCTGATGCAGCTGAAGAGAAAAAGGAGGGCTAAGCCATGAAGCTAAAGGTTCAAACCCTCGACGCCAAGGCAAAGGGCGATATCGATCTTAATGACGATGTCTTTGGCCTGGAACCGCGCGCGGACATTCTGCACCGCGTCGTCACCTGGCAGCGCGAGAAAGCACGCGGCACGGCTCGTCCGACCCGCGAACGTTCGGATGTTGCCCGCACCGGCAAGAAATTCGGTCGCCAAAAAGGTGGCGGCACGGCCCGTCACGGCGATCGTGCTGCACCGATCTTCATCGGCGGTGGTAAGGCGCACGGCGCTCGCCTGCGCGAATTCAACCCGCTGTTGAACAAGAAAATCCGCAGCTTGGGCCTGAAAATGGCGCTGTCGAGCAAGGCCAAGGCTGGCACGCTGGTGGTTCTGGAAGATCTGGAACTGAAGGATGCAAAGACCAAGGTGCTTGCCGGTAACCTTGCAAAGCTTGGCTTTGGCAAGACCGCGCTGGTGATCGATGGCGACGTCAACGATAATTTCCGCAAGGCTTCGGCCAATCTGGTGGGGATCAATGTGCTCCCGGCGGTTGGTGCCAATGTCTATGACATATTGAAGCATGAAACGCTGGTCCTGACCCGCGCTGCGGTCGAAAAGCTGGAGGCGCGTTTCAATGGCTAAAGATAAAGCAATCGACGTGCGGCATTATGACGTGATCGTCGCTCCGCACATCACCGAGAAGGCAACGCTGCTTTCTGAAAACAACGCTGTTGTTTTCAAAGTGGCTGACACCGCCACAAAGCCGCAGATCAAGGCAGCCGTCGAGGCGCTGTTCGACGTCAAGGTAAAGGGCGTCAACACGCTTGTCCAAAAGGGCAAGACGAAGCGGTGGAAGGGCAAGCCCTACACCCGCACTGACGTGAAAAAGGCGGTCGTGACGCTGGCAGAAGGCCAGACCATCGACGTGACCTCAGGGATTTAAGGGCGCAGAACAATGGCACTTAAGAGCTACAAACCTACCAGCCCGGCGCGTCGCGGCCTTGTGCTTGTCGACCGTTCGAGCCTTCACAAGG
>CAZNEO010000025.1:0-33493 GCA_964572205.1 uncultured Sphingorhabdus sp. | reverse complement strand
GAGAATGTGTTCGTCAACATGCCACCGACATTGATCGGTGCCGTCGCGCCGCTATCCGAAGCGAAACGAGGCTACGGCTCTGCACGAGGTCGCATGATTGACGACGTGGACACATCCTCATCGTAGCGCGCGCCCAAAACGCGCTCGATCCGAAGCTCGACCCATTAGCAGCCAAGGCCGATCAAGCCCGCGCTACATTACTCTCGAACCCGGCCTCTCGCGGCAATCGCCATATCGAACGAATGGCACGGCTTGCGTATCTGGCGCCCGATATTACGTCGGCAGTCCTCGACGGTTCGCAGCCCTCGACAATGACCAGCCGGAGTCTTCTCAAGCTCCCTGGCCTGCCGCTCGCATGGCCGGAGCGACGGAGAATGGTTGGGTTCGCGTGATCGCCATCCGTCGCGGTGACCAGGAATTCTGCCTGCAGAGACGCCGCGCCCGTTGGCCATAATCGCGCGCAGGTGCGTTCCGGTCTCTGGCTACACCCAGAACAATCTTAGCTAAAATGCCGCAGAATTGCGCCACTCGAGGCGACTATTCGCGATATAATATAATTATATCAGATACTTGTATGTGCGTGGTGCACCCAACTGGATTCGAACCAGTGGCCCCCAGATTAGGAATCTGATGCTCTATCCTGCTGAGCTATGGGTGCGCCGCTGCCGCATTTAGCGACATGGCGCGACAGCGTCAATTTTTCGCCTCAGGAGGAACATAGGGCAATGGCAGGGGGGCAACGGTGATCCCTTCGTCATAAAGCGACTGCGCCTCATCCGGGCTGGCTGAGCCATGAATGACCCTTTGGGGGCTCTCGCCATAATGGATGGCCCGCGCTTCTTCGGCAAATTTGCCGCCGACCCATTGCGAATTTTCCAGCATCCGGGCCTGCAATTTGCCAAGCTCGGCAATGGCCTTTGCAATTTCCGCGGGCATTTCTGGCTGGTTGCTGACGGCCACAGCCTGGTCCATGCTCTGGGCGCTACCCTGCCGTCCGTTACCTTGCTGCGCGCCGGTCTGCGGTGCAGCCAACGCGCTCTGATTGCCCTTGCGTCCGATATTGGGGGCCATCACAGCCTTGGTGACTGAGGTTGTGCCGCAAAAGGGGCAGCTTAACAGGTCGCTGCCGCGCTGCCGGTCAAATTCAGCGGACGATGCAAACCAGCCTTCAAAACGGTGGCCATCCGGCGCGCAGACAAGATCAAAGGCAATCATGCCGCACTGCCGGCCAGCATGGCATCCAGCGCGCCACGGTTATCAAGCGCGGCAAGATCGTCCGACCCTCCGACATGGACGCCATCGATGAATATCTGGGGCACTGTGGTCCTGCCGTTGGAGCGCGCGAGCATTTCGTCGCGCACAGGTCCGCCCGATGCGTCCATTTCCTGATAGGCAACGCCTTTACCTTCCAAAAGCAATTTTGCCCTGAAGCAATAGGGGCAGGCGAATTTGGTGTAGATTTCAACTGTCGCGGACATGGTCAGAAAATGGGAGCCGTCCGCACGCAAGTCAAGTGCCAGTCATTTCCAGTGCCTGCGGCAACACCCGCGCCCAGCAAAAGATAGTAACTGCCACAGCCCCCTGTTTTTTCAGCAAGCGGATACAGGCATCGGTTGTCGCCCCGCTGGTGTAGACATCATCGACCAGCATGATGTGTCGCCCCCTCAGCATTGCTGCCCGTGCCGGATTGACGGCGAAGGCACCGGCAACCATCTGGCGCCGTTCCTGCCCCGAAAGGCCGCCCAGTGGCGTCGTGCGGCGGGTCCGGCGGAGCATGTCAGGAACATGCGCATGGCCCGTGAGCGCAGCAAGCTCCCGCGCGATCAGCGCCGACTGGTTAAAGCTTCGCAGCCAAAGGCGGGTCCAGTGCAGCGGCACAGGCACCAGCACGGCATCCGCAGGCACATCCCCGACATGGCGCAGCAGCTGCCGCGCGATCATGCGGGCAAGGCCAATGCGCCCGCCATATTTCAGCCGCAGCGCCACATGGCGAGCAATGTCGCCATAGGCCACCGCTGCCTTGATCCCATCATGACGCGGCGGACGGCCAATACAGGCGCCGCAATGCTGTTCCGCGCCGCTGTCATAGGGCAGCGGCAGGTCACAAAGCGCGCAGCTTGGGGACCCAAGGAAATGCAGCTTGTTCCAGCACATCGCGCAAAACACACCACGCTCTGCCAACAGCGACCCGCAGGAAGGGCATCGTTCCGGCAGAGCAAAATCGACGATCAGACGCAGCGGGGATAGCAAAGCGTGCACAGCCCTCTTGTTCCTCACTGCGCGGCGCGGCACAAGCGGCAAATGGAAAGCCTGCCCCCCCTGCTGTTTGATCCACGCCGCCGCGCGGCAATGCGCCGCCGGTCGCTGGCTCGCGGCGCCGACCGGGCATTCCTGCTGCAGCATATCGCCACCGAATTGTCAGACCGGCTTGCGATCGTAACCCGGGATTTTTCCAATGTGCTGGTCATCGGGCCAGTTGCCATGCTGGCTGACCAGATCCTGGTGGGCAGAAAAGGCGATGTGGTACACGCACCGCTGGCCGATGAAGACCTGCTGCCTTTTTCGCCCGGTCAATTTGACCTTGTTCTGTCGGCAGGAACGCTTGACAGCGTCAATGACCTGCCGGGCGCGCTGATCCAGCTACGCCGAATCTTGGCGTCCGACGGCCTGCTCCTTGCGACGCTCTATGGGGCAGGCTCGCTTGCCACTCTGAAATCGGCGCTGTTGGAGGCCGATGGCGACAAGGCACGTGCCCATATTCATCCGCAAATCGATCTAAAGGCCATGGCCGATTTGATGACCCGCGCCGGTTTTGCCTTGCCAGTATGCGACGGAGAACGGCTGGAAGTCCGGTACGCGAGTTGGCGCAGGCTGGTCGATGACCTGCGCGACGCGGGCGCGGGCAATATCCTTGCCGGTGATCGCCGGTATGACCGCAGCCTCCCGCAACGGCTGGAAGGGGCTTGGGCGGCACGCGCCGACCCCGATGGCCGGGTGCGCGAGAATATCCAATTCCTGCACATCAGTGGTTGGGCACCTGCTCCAACACAGCCCAAACCAGCGCGCAGAGGCAGCGGCCAAATATCGCTGACCGACCTTTTCGGCCGACCCTGAACCGGCGACAAAATTCTAAATGAGCCGCCGCAGCAGATCGAGAAGCGGCAAATCGGCTGGCGGCATCGGCAGCGTGAGCATCTCGTCCAGCGAAAACCAACCCAGTTCTGGGCTCTCCACCGGAACGGGCTCGCCAGCCCATTTTTGGCACATGTAAAGCAGCAGCAGCAAGGGCCGGTCGCCAATCATGGCGCTGGCAAAGCAGGACGCATCCAAATCGGCTGGGACAACGGTAATCGCCAGTTCTTCTTGCAGTTCGCGGACAAGCGCTGCTTCAGGGGCCTCGCCCTCCTCCAGTTTCCCCCCCGGAAACTCCCATAATCCCGCCATTGCGCGCCCTTCTGGACGGCGTTGCAGCAATATCCGGCCATCATCACGCAGCAGGGCAGCAGCCACCACCAGAAGGGCCATTGTCGGATTTTTTTGCATTAGAAGGCGTTCGTGAAAGTTTTTGTTAAGAGTTTCGTGAAAAAAGCGAACTTGCTCGCAACCAACCAGAAAGATGGGGGCCACAATGTTGGATCTTATTCGGGGCATTGTCAAATGCCAGTCGGGGGCGACGGCAATTGAGTATGGACTGATCGTGTCTTTGATCGTCATCGTTATGATGGGGGCCCTTGGCACGTTCGCAACGTCTTCGACGGGTATTTGGAACCGCGTTTCCAACAATGTCGTCAGTGCTGGGAACTAACACTTTCTTAGCATTTAGGGGTTAGTAGTCCAAAACAGCCACAATATCGGCTGACCGGGTGAATGTTGAACAGGAGACTAGAGATGAAAATGATCAAGAAGCTTTTCAAGAACGAAGAAGGCGCAACGGCTATCGAATACGGCCTGATCGCTGCCCTGATCGCAGTTGCAGCTATTTCTGCAATGTCGGCTCTCGGCACCAACCTTGAAAACACCTTCAACGAGGTGAACAACGAACTCGACTAATCGTCGGATCGTTTGAACCAAGGTTCAAGAACAGCGGGGCGGCATTCCATCGGAGTGCCGCCCTTCGCTTGTCTCGGACGCAGCCCAAAAAAGTGCAGTGCATACCGGATCGCGTTAACCAGTTGGCGACAATTAACCGGTATTCAATTTACATCTGAAACCGAACGATGACGGGATATATGAACCAGCCATTCCCACTTCAGGAAAGCGATGTAAAACGCGGCCAGAACAGGGACAGCCTGTTCGTCAAGGCCGTGTTACGCTTTCCGGTTAGCGGGGAAGAGCGCGAGGTGCGTGTCCGCAACATATCATCGGGCGGATTGATGGCCGAAGCGCCGCTGCGCACACCGCGCGGCGATCCGCTTGAGATAAATCTGCGGAATATAGGCTGGGTCAGCGGCAAGGTCGCCTGGGTTGCCGAATCGCGCTTTGGCATAGCCTTTGACTATCCCATCGACCCCAAAATGCTCGCCGTGCGCGAACAAAGCGGCTACGAAATCCCGCGCTACCTCGCCAAGCTTGATACGCCCAATGGGCAGGCCGGGAAAAAACTGCGTCCTATCTAAGCCCAGCCGGACCGGTCAGTCATTAAGGCAGTAGATGTCGACTGGCACATTGATCCGGTCGAGCACCTTGCCCACCGGATAGTTTGATTTTGCACCATCTTCAGCAGCCTGTTCCAACAGGTCGCGCTTTTCCTGCCCCGCAATGACGATCATTGTCGTGCGCGCAGCAGCAATTGCACCAGCCGTCAGTGTCACCCGGTTGACCGGCGCCTCCGGCGGTAACGGATCGGGGGCAACACCTACGGCGCGGCGATCCTTGGGCGCATTCAACGCCGAATCAAGATCAGGCCCCGCGAAGATTGACGCCGTATGGCCATCGCCGCCCATTCCCAACCAAATAAGATCGGGTGGCCAGTGCAGGTCCATCAACCGCGCATTGGCGGCATTTCCGGCAAGGTGATGACCAGCCGCATCGCTGGTCAAGGGCAACACTCGCGCCCCTTTGGGCAGAAAAATTTTTGCCAGCATGGCAACATTGGACAGAGGGTCGCTGACCGGGACCAGGCGGTCATCAGTAGGGATAATTGTAACCCCCTTCCAGCGCAGCGGCGATTCGGCCAGTTTCGTGAGGATCGGCACAGGCGTCGACCCTCCGGGAAAGGCAACCAGCGCCTGTCCGCGTGCGTCAAGCGCGCTTTCTATGATGAAGGCGACATCGCCAACCACGCCATCGACCAGTTCCTCGACCGAATCAAAATCCCACCACTCAATCTCTTCGGCCATTACAAATCCTTATTGGCTACACTGTTGCGGGCAGCGCATAGGCGCGTTGCTCCGCCATTCCCATCGAAATCAGCAGCGGATTGTCCGCCTGCCGCGCCTGAAAATCCGCCTTTCCGGCAAGCCCGCGCCAGCCAATTTGTATCAGCGCCTGCGCCACCGGTGCGCCGAGCGTGCTACCGGGGCCAAGCACGGCAATGCGGTCTGGCGCGAATTCGCGTGCAGCAACCTGCACCGCGCGCGTGAAATCGTAGGTACGATTGACCTGCGCACCGAGGGTGTAATCATGAATCGCAGCAGGATCGAACGCCTTGGGCGACCAGATGCGCCCTGTTCCATCAATGGCAGCAATCTCGCCGCCTCCAAAGTCGTTGGCGGCGTTCGCGGCTTTTGCCAGAGGAACAATATGGTTGAGCAGAGGTGAGTGAAATGCTGCATGATAATTCAGCTTCATCGGGAAGCGGTCATCCTTCGGCAGGCGCTCCATCAGCCATTTGGTCCCCGCCTCATCCGCTGCGAAAACAACCATTGCACCAAGGCAGATTGAGATATGGACATTGCGGTCGCGCGCCTCGACCAGCACTGCTTCGACTTCGCCGGCCTTAGCAGGATCGATGTGCCAGTCATCATCGGCCATCGACCAGACCACCTGCCCGCCTCCGCCACGTTCGTGCATCAAACGGCCCATTATGTTGACCAGCCGCGCTCCACCATCGAAATCAAGCACGCCTGCGCAGGCAAGCGCCAGATACCAGCCCATCGAATTGCCGGTTACCGCGACAATATCGAAACGGTCACGATCAATCGCAGCGAAATCAGCAAGCGCGCAGGCATAGATCAGCAGCGAGGCGTTATCGCCGGGCATGTGCTGCGACGGGCTGTATTTTTCGGCCGAATCGAGCGCTGAAATGGTCGGCTGACCCTGCGCCGCGCGATAGCTGTCGAGCCGCGCAACCATTTCGCCGCCGCCACCATGATAGCGCTGCAAATAGCCCAGTTCAGCTGCGTTATAGGTTCCGCGACCGGGGCAGATGACAAGCAGCTTTTCTTTCATCGGCCGACCGCCTTCAACGCCGCCTCAACGATCGAAGCCTTGCTGGGTAACGTCAGTTCGGCCGCCGGACCAAGGGCAATGAAACAATCGTCAGCAGTAAGACGGCTAACGCAATCGCCCCGCCCTGCCTCGGCAAGGATTGTCACCAGCTTTTCCGATGGGCTGCCCGCACGGCGGCATTCATCGACGATCAAAACATGGTCCACGCCCGCCACAGCCGCGACAATCGCCTGCTCATTAAGGGGATGCAACCAGCGCAAATCGATAATGCGCAAATCAATTCCGGCGGCGCGCAACTCGGCCTCAGCCTGTCGTGACAAATAATAGCCATTTCCATAGCTTATAATCACCAGCTGCTTGCCAGCACCGTGAATATGCGGCTGCCCCAGCGAAATTTGCTGCGCAGCATCGGGCGCAGCATAATCGGCTGTCCAGCCACCATCGCCAGCCTCTGCAAGGTCGGTCGTGTGGTAGAGCGCGATAGGCTCGACAAAGACCACCACGCGACCATCCTCATGCGCCAGTCGGGCACATTCGCGCAGCATGGCAGGCGCATCCGCCGCACAGCTCGGCACGGCAACAATGATCCCAGGAATATCGGTCAACACGGCAAGGCTGTTGTCGTTATGAAAATGCCCGCCAAACCCTTTTTGATAGGGAAGCCCAGCGATACGCACCACCATGGGGTTGCGATATTGGCCGTTGGAGAAGAATGACAATGTGGCGGCCTCGCCGCGTATCTGATCTTCGGCATTGTGCAGATAGGCAAGGAACTGGATTTCGGGGATTGGCAAAAAGCCATTATGCCCCATGCCAATGGCAAGCCCCAGAATCGTTTGTTCATCAAGCAGCGTATCAAACACACGCGCTGCACCGAATTTGTCCTGCAAACCTTGTGTTACACCATAAACGCCGCCTTTGCGTGATACATCTTCGCCAAACAACGCGATGTTGGGATATCGCAGCATCAAGTCGGCCAGCGCAAAGTTGATCGATTTTGCCAGCGTGACTGGTTTTGCCAGATTGCGCTCATCTTTTGCAAAAAGCGCGTTGCGCGCTGAAATATCCGGCAATGGCGGGGAACTTCTCTCGCCAGTTGGCGGCACGATCGGGGCCATCACCGCTTGCGACGTGACCAGTTTTGGCCGGGCTAGCGCCTCTGCTGCAACCCGTTCCACGCGGCTGCGCATGTCTTCATAACGCGCGACAATCTCTTCGCGGCTTAGCCCAACATGGTCAATTAACAGCCGTGCACTATGCAACAACGGGTCCTGCGCCTCATTGGCCTCTATGCTGTCCAGCGCCGCATAGCTCGCCTCCACATCGGCCCCGGCATGGCCCATCAGCCGCACTGTGCGCATGTGCAGGAACACAGGCCTGCGCCGATTACGCGCATGGTCCACTGCCTCTGTGCAGCCCCGCAGCGCATCCGCCATGTCCACCCCATCGCACTGGATATAGTGCAATGCGGGGCGCTGGCTGTAACTGGCCTCTATCCATCCCCCCGGCGTGCGCACCGATATGCCGATGCCATTGTCTTCACACAGGAAAATGATGGGCATGGGTAAATGCTGGTAGGCCGCCCATGCTGCAGAATTGATCGCGCCTTGTGCTGTCGAATGATTGGCCGAGGCATCACCAAAGGAACACAGGATGATGGCATCATGCGGCAAGACCGCATCTGCCAGTTTCAAACGCTGTGCCATGCCAATGCTGTGCGCGGCGCCGACAGCCTTTGGCAGGTGTGAGGCAATGGTGCTGGTTTGCGGCGGGACAAAGGTCTGCGCGCAGCCAAGCACCTTATGCCGACCGCCGGAAATCGGATCGTCTGCGGACGCCGCAAAGCTGAGCGCAATATCGAAAAGCGGGGCCAGTCCGCCCTGCTGCTTCCGGCGCTGGATCAGGAAAGCCGCATCGCGGTAGTGCAGGAAGGCCATGTCGGTTTGCCGGGTCGCAGCCGCCATTGCGGCCAATCCTTCATGTCCGGAGCTGCCAATTGAGTAAAAGGTCTTACCCTTTGAACGGCGCGCCCAAAGGTCAAGGTGGCGGGACATAATCTGCGTATCGAACAGGTCGACCAGCAGGTGCGCAGGCGGGATTGGAATGGCAGCATTGCTGCGCGGCGGAGGCAAGTCACCGGAAAGGACCTTTTTGGTGAAGCCTTCGTCAATGATGGTCGGGCGGTCGAACATCCGCGGCGATTAGGCGGAAATGACTGCTCCTGCAACAACCAGCGCCTCGATGTCAGCATTGGCAAGCCCAGCCTCTGCCAGAACGTCCGCATAATCGCCGCCTTTCGCGGGAATGCCAAACCCATCTGCCAGGGCTTGCGTTTCAAGCCGGGGGGCGATTTGCGGATGCAACCAGCGATCATCCTTCACAACGGCGCGCCGTTCGGCATTGGCAGGATGAGTCGCTGCCTCCACATAATCGAGCACTGGGGTGACGCAGGCATCGGTCAGCGCAAAGACCGCTTCCCATTCGTCCCGCGTTCGACTTGCGAACACTGCTTCAAGCGTCCTGTGCTGTTCAGGCCAATTCGACCGGTCATGCTGGCCGCCAAATTCCGAAGGGTCGACTGGCAGCCGCTCCATCATTGCTGCAAAGAACTGCGGCTCGATGCAGCCTACAGCAACGAACTTACCGTCGCGGCAAGCATAGCATCGATAAAAGGGTGCTGCACCATCAAGCAGGTTAGCCTCGCGCGCTGTCTGCCACTGGCCCATCCCGGCCATGCCATGAACAAAGCTCATCAGGCTGTGCGTGCCATCGACGATAGCCGCATCAACAATGTTGCCCTTGCCCGTGCTTCCTCGCTCAATCAGCGCGGCCATGATGCCCGTGACAAGAAACATGCTGCCCCCGCCAAAATCACCGACCATATTCAGCGGCGGCACCGGCGGCTGGCCATCCTTGCCAATTGCATTCAGCACGCCTGTCATACCGATATAGTTGATGTCGTGCCCCGCCATCTTGCTCCAGGGGCCGGTCTGGCCCCAGCCAGTCATGCGGCCATAAATCAAGCCGGGGTTTATCGCGTGGCAGTCCTGTGGCCCAACACCCATCCGCTCGGTCACGCCAGGGCGCAATCCCTCGATCAACACATCGGCGCTGGCAACCAGCTTAAGCAGCGCGCCAACCGCCTCCGGCTTTTTAAGGTCAAGCACGATCGACCGTTTTCCCCGTCCGTCAATTGCCTTGGGGACAATTGCTCCGCCGGGCCGATCAACCACCACGACGTCGGCCCCCATATCCGCCAGCAATTGCCCTGCATATGGGCCAGGGCCAATGCCTGCGAGTTCAATAACCTTTATACCGTTTAATGGCCCTTGGCGCGGCATGGCTCTCTCCGTTTAATCGTCCGATTAAGAGGAGGACTATGGGCTCTGCAGGTTAAGCGCAAGCGCAAAGGCTACGGCCCCGTTGCGACTTTGCCCCAAAAACATGGTTATAAACATGGAGACATATGTTTCCAACGACAACGCGGATTCGAGCCATTCACAGGTCGCGCCGCCATCTCTGCGCCCCAGCCCATTTGATCCAAATTCACCGCTTGCAAAAAGAGGGTTGACATAATGGAACATATATAGAACATTGTTGGAAATCAGCGGTTATGGAGTCTGTCATGGCGTTATTTTCAATTCTTCTGTTTCTCGGCGCGTTGTTGGCGGCCTTTTGTGCAATTGGCCTTTCGGTGCGGAACGCACTTCCTCGGATTGATGCCATTATCGCCTCCCGTGGCGAACCTGTTGAGCGTATCATCCGTGTTGGCATCCCGCGCACCGGAATCCAGCTTTGACGGAAAAAGGGGCGCGATTGATAGAAAGGCATCAATCGCCCTCAAATGCCATCAGGGCAGCTGGTTCCACCCCTGATCCGCGAAGTCGTTCTGCGCCGCCAAGGTCGGGCAGGTCGACGATAAACAGTGCTTGATCAACAATGCCCCCGACCTTGCGGATCAATTCGATCCCAGCCAGCGCTGTTCCGCCCGTCGCTATCAAGTCATCCACCAATACCACTTTCTGGCCGGGCGCGACTTGCCCGGTATGCAATTCAATCCGATCAGTGCCATATTCAAGGGCATAATCGATACCGATCTTTTCGCCGGGCAGCTTTCCCGGTTTGCGCAGCATCAGCTTGCCTAGGCCAGTCGCATAGGACAGCCCGGCCGCTACAACAAAACCACGTGCCTCAATCCCCGCGATCAGTTGCGTTCCCGGCGCAACCAGCGCCGCCAGCCGGTCAATCGTCGCGCGAAAACCGGGCCCGTCGAGCAGCAGAGTCGAAACATCGCGGAACATTATGCCCGGCTTGGGATAGTCGGGAATGGTGCGGATAAGTGCGGCAAGGTCGGCATTGTCGGTCATGGGACAGCCTCTAGTTTGGCAGGTGCCACCGGGTCTAGCATCTTCGTGCGCGCCCTTGGCGGCACCGCCATGGATTCCTCCTCGCTGTCCAGCGGCGCGCCCCAGAAACGGCCTAGCGTCGGCGGCGCTTTCTCAAACCTGTCGCGCCACAGGAAACCCCATATCTCGTGGAACCAGACGCGTCGTCCCATACGGTAATACCAGCGGATCGCATGGCGCATTTTGGGCTCGGGATTCCACAAAAGCCGACGGATTGCGCGCGGCCTGATTTGCACCATCAGTTCGATGAATTTGACCCACAGGAAGAGTCGCCAGGGAGGTAATTTGTCCATCGCCAACACTTGGTGCTTGTAGTCCCATTTGGTTTTATCCGCCTGCACCACTTTGCGATCCTCGGCTAGGCGGAAGAAAGGCGTCCAGCGATGCGGGGTGACATAGAGCGCCTGGATCTGATCCGGATCATAGGCGATCAGCTGTTTCAGCCCCTGCCAAAGATCGCGATCGGTCTGATCCGAAAAGCCTGCCACCCATGTCGCCATCGAAAGGATGTTGTGCCGGCGCAACAGCTTGATCGCCTCGATATCGGTCGATTTAGCACCGCCCTTTCTGATCAGCTTCAGCGTCGCCTCGTCAGTATTTTCCATACCGAGCAGGAAGCGTTCGAAGCCTGCTCTCTTGTAGAGATGCAGGATATCGGCGTCGCGCACTATATCGTCGGCGCGGGTTGAACCAACCAGCGTGACATCGATATTCTCGGCAATCAGCGCCTCCAGAAACGCCTTCCACGCCTTGCGCCCGGCGCTGGGATTTTCATCGGCAAAGTTGAACACCTCAACGCCATGTTCGCGGTGCATCCAGGCGATTTCGGCGGCAAGCTTTTGCGGATCGCGGTGCCTCCAGCGCGTCCAGAAACCGCGTTGCCCGCAATAGTTGCACAAATGCGGGCAGCCGCGCGAGAATTGCACCACCACCGCGCGCTTCCCGCCCCAATAGCCATAATCGGCAAAGTCAATCAGTTCCCAGCCGATGCGATAGGAATCCAGATCCTGGATCACCGCGGCGGGCGGCGTGGCATGGGGTCGGCCATCCTTGCGGAAAGCAAGGCCGGGAATCTGGCTGTAATCATCCCCCGCCGCCAAGGCCCGGAACAGCGCCTGCCCCGTCGCCTCGCCCTCCCCCTTGATGATCAGGTCGAGCGCGGGTTCTTCCGTCAGCAGGTCGCGCCAGTGATAGGTCGGGTGCACACCGCCGTAGACGACCGATGTCTGGGGCAACGCCGCGCGCACCTGCTGCGCCAGCCCGCTGATTATCGGCTGCGCCGAAGACGAACCCGAATGGCCGAACAGCACTGCATCGGGTGCTTCGCCGGTGATCCGCCGCAGCATCGTGGCCGGCGTATCGCGTTTCAACTCGCCATTGAGCAGGACGACATCATGACCGTCATCAATCAAAGGCCCGCCCACGCAGAGCAATCCTAGTGGCGGCAAATGTTCGCCGGGGATACAACTGCCGATTGCCGGATGCGCCACATTGACCAAAACGATCTTCATTGCCAGTGGCGCCCCTTCCCGCGTAGCTACCCGTATCTTAGCTATGCGAGGTTCGATGGGGGATCAACAGGATTGGCAACTGGGCTGGTTGGTACGCTATCAAGTGATGGCGCAGCTGCGGGTGCATTTCAGCCAGCTGTTTTTCGGAACGATCTTCGCGACGTTGGCATCGGCGTTTGGCATCGGCATCGCGGGACGAACGCTGTTGTCAGCGGCGCCAGCTTATGTCTGCTTCGCGTTGGCCGCTAATTTCGCTTTTGGAGCAACCATCGCCAACCGGCTGATGCTGCGCGAACGCGGCTGCTATATCGAGATGCAGGCGGCTTGGCGCAGAGCCCAATCATTACCCAATCAGCCAATGCCCACAGGCAAAGCAGGTCCCGGCGCAATGAACATGTTATCATGGGCGATCGCGGCGTTGGCAGTGGTCACCGCAGCGACGGGGCTGCTCATATTGTAACGAAAAAGGGCGGCCCCTTTCAGAGCCGCCCTTCTCATTTCCCCCGTCGGGGAAAAGCCTTTGGAAGCTTACTTCAGCTCAACCGTACCGCCAGCAGCGGTGATCTTCGCCTTGATGTCTTCAGCTTCAGCCTTGCTGACGCCTTCCTTGATCGCCTTGGGAGCCGATTCAACCAGCGCCTTGGCTTCGGTGAGGCCAAGAGCGGTGATGGCACGGACTTCCTTGATGACGGCGATCTTGTTGCCGCCGTCGCCGGTCAGGATGACGTCGAATTCGGTCTGCTCTTCAGCAGCCGGAGCAGCAGCACCGCCAGCAGCCGGCGCAGCAACGGCAACCGCTGCAGCAGCAGAAACGCCCCACTTTTCTTCCAGTGCCTTGGCAAGGTCAGCGGCTTCCAAAACGGTCAGCGCGCTCAGGTCTTCAACAAGCTTAGCAATATCAGCCATTTTTATAACACTCCAATTTCTATGCAATTACCATACGCGATCGCTCGCCGCGCAGGGGTTGAAACAAATTTACGCAGCTTCTTTCGCCGCATAGGCACCAAAAACGCGGGCCAGCTGTCCGGCAGGCGCTGTAACGATCTGCACCACCTTGGTCGCCGGGGCCTGGACAAGGCCGATCAGCTTGGCGCGCAGTTCATCGAGCGACGGCATTGAAGCCAGCGCCTTGACGCCTTCGACATCGAGGACAGTCGAGCCCATCGCACCACCGACAATTTCAAGCTTGTCGTTGGTCTTGGCGAATTCGACGGCAACCTTGGCGGCGGCCACCGGATCACCCGATGTGGCAAGTGCAGTAGGACCAGTCAGCAAATCGCCGAGCGGGCTGTACTGCGTGTCGTTCAATGCGATTTTGGCAAGGCGGTTCTTGGCAACCTTATAGGATGCTCCGGCTTCACGCATCTTGTTGCGAAGATCAGTCGATTGCGACACGGTCAGGCCCAGATTACGGGTGACCACGACAACCGCGGCTTCGTTGAAAGTTGCATTCAGCGCAGCAACCGCATCGGTCTTTTCAGAACGGTTCATGCATTACTCCAATCACTCAGGGGCGGATGGTTAAAGGCCGCCCCGACACGAAATGACAATATGCCCGAAAGCATATTGCGTTTTGGTCCGTGGGGAAGTTTCATGGCTGCATCGCAACCGGGCGCACACAAAGGTAGCGCCGTGAATGAGTCTATCCCCGTCTAGGCTGGAAATTAAGAGGGGCATATTCCCCTCACCAACTGTCTCGGACGGTGACATGGCAGGCAAGCCTACCGGTCAGCGGCGGCCATTAGCAGGAAGTGGCACAGAGTCAAGCAGAGAGCGCGTTTAGCCCCATCCCCGCCAGCGCTGCCAAGGCCAGCATCTTGATAATGTTCAGCCTGAACCGGAACAGCAGCACTGCAGCCCCAGCGCCGATCAGGGCCGTGCGCCAGTCAAAACTGGTCCAATCCGGCCACCATATCGATGTCAGGCCAAGATCAAGTTCACCCACGCTGCGGAACAGCACATGCAGCGCAAACCATAGCGACAAGTTGGCAATCACGCCGACCACAGCGGCGGTGATGGCCGAGAGGCTGCCTTGCAACCAGGTAAGCGAGCGCATCGCTTCCATCATCGGGGCAAGCGCGAATATCCAGAGGAAACAAGGCGCAAAAGTGACCCAGGTGGTCAGGCCCGCCGCAAGCAGGCCAGCGGCCCAGGCATTGAACGGGTCGGGAGCGCGAAATCCGGCAAGGAAGCCGACAAACTGGGTGACGAGGATCAGCGGCCCGGGAGTGGTTTCTGCTAGGCCGAGCCCGTCAGCCATCTCACCTGCGTTCAGCCACTGAAAGCCAGTAACCGCTTCCTGCGCCATATAGGCAAGCACGGCATAAGCACCGCCAAAGGTAACAATTGCCAATTGCGAAAAGAAGGCACCGATGTCCCAAAGGACATGGCCTGTGCCCAAGGTGGCGTATATCAGCACCATTGGCGCGGCCCAGATGCTGCCCCATGTCAGGATGGTTTTGAGGATGTGAGCCGCCCACCCGCGCTCCACCGGAGCGGCATTTGCGGTCACGGGTTTGAGCGCGAGTGTGTGGGGGGCGGTCCGCGCAAGCACTGCGCCGGCAATAGCAGCCGCCAAAATCAGCAGCGGGAAAGGGATGTGAAGCACAAACAGCGCAATGAAAGCGAACACTGCCAGCCATTGCTTCAGCGGCGTGTTCAGCGCCTTGCCCGCGATCCGGATCAGGGCCTGCGCCACGATTGCCAGCACCGCTGCCTTGATGCCAAGGAAAATCCCCGCCAGCCAGCCAACATTCATCGCCAACACATAGAGCGCCGACAGTCCCAGCATCACAACCGCACCGGGTAGCACGAATAATAACCCGGCGATCAGTCCACCCAAAACGCCATGCAGCCGCCAGCCGATCCATGCCGCCAACTGCTGCGCCTCTGGCCCAGGAAGCAAATGGCACAGGTTCAGTGCCTGAAGATAATCCTCTTCATCGACCCACTTTCTTTTCTCGACAATCTCCTCGTGCATCAACGCAATCTGCCCGGCAGGGCCGCCAAAGCTGATTAGCCCGATCTTGCCGAACAGGTGAGTTAAGTCGGTGAGGCTAACTATAGGCTGCATCCGCAACGATTAGCGCAATTGCACCCTGCGCCGCCAGCTTTTCAGCCTCATTCTTTTCGCGGGCCAGCACAACGCCCTCTGCCTTGTCGGCCATTTCGATCCAAGTGTCACGTGCCACCAGATGGCGCTCGCGGACATTGGCGAGCGTCGCAGCATCTGCATCGCGCTGCGCCTGTTCTGCGCGTTCACGAAAAAACGCAGATGTCGCCATGGCAGAATTCCTTTCAGTGGATTGGACAGGCCCTGGCAATCAATGCAGGGCCTGTCCGGATATGGAATGATCAATCAGCAGATGAAAGATTCACTGCCGATTTCTTGCCGTTGCGGCCCTCTTCAACTTCATAATTGACGCGCTGTTCCTTATCGAGCGAATGCATGCCTGCAGCCTGCACGGCAGAGATATGGACAAAGCTGTCTTCGCCGCCGCCATCGGGTGCAATGAAGCCATAGCCTTTGTCATTGTTGAAGAATTTTACGGTGCCTGTAGGCATGGGATGTTCCTTTCACGAAACAGGTTACCGCACGGCAACGGCGCCGCACGGGGAAGCCAGGGTCGTGAGAGAAAAGCCGTTGTACGCGCCGAATATAAATCCGGTCAGCACTTCAAAATTTCGTCCTATACAACGATAGCTTGACATCCCTACACGCTCCTTGCGATTTAAGCAAATCGGGAAGGCAACGGCTTGCCCTTGCGGGGCTCTCTACCCTATAGGTAGACAATGCTTTCGCAAAAGACCCGATACGCCATCCGCGCAATGCAGCATCTCGCTGACCATCATGGCGCGGGACCTGTGCAATTGGCCGACATCGCCGCCAGCCAGAATATTCCGCCAAAGTTCCTGACAGTCATCCTGTCCGAATTGGCCCGTGCCGGTCTTGTCGCCTCACAGCGCGGCAAGGATGGCGGCTATTGGCTGGGCGTGCCACCCGTTGACATCCGTTATGGCGACCTCATTCGCATCATGCGCGGCTCGCTTGCGCTTGTGCCCTGCGCCAGCCGCTATGCCCACGAAAAATGCAAAAATTGCGTTGCCGAGGACGAATGCCGGACCCGCGCTTTGATGTTGCAAGTGCGCGACGCGACCGCAGACCTGCTCGACTCCATCCGGCTGTCCGATGCAATCGATCCAGCGCTTGCCTTGGCGGCGGAGTAATTCTGCCCAAAACTGACAAAACTGACACCAATAACGCAGGGCTCGTTACGATCATGACCACGCCCTCCGGCGGCGTTCAAATTTGGCGTTCTCCTTGCGCGCGGCGTCGAGCATCTGGTCGATTTTTTCATCCGCTGCAGTCCTTGTGAATGCCGCTTGCGGATCGGGGTCGCGCCGATAGCCCGGCAATTCGCCGTCCAATATATCTGCACACAGAAGCGCGGTGTCGAGTGCATCCGGCTCCATCAGCAAATGTGGCTCGGCGGGCATGGCAGGTTCAAGCAGGCGCAAAGCATCGGCAACCGCCGGAGCGGGAGAAGGCGGCACTTCGGCTGAGGTCCGCTCGTCACAATGCGCATGGCGATATTGCTCGGGCGCATGGGCGCGGATCAGGAACATCAGCAGCCGGTCATTATAGCGATAACGGCAGGCAATACGCTGACCTTCCTTGTTGAACACAGGCTCCTCAACGCCATTGATTGCGCGGTCAAAAGCAATGTCAATCAACCGGCGCGAAGCGGCCGCAATCGCCGCCTCCCACGCGCGGGCAAAATTTTCTGCCCCCGGCGAGCGCCGCAGCGCATAACAGCTATCGCGTGACATGCCGACAGCATCAGCCGCCGCCGTTACCGAACCACTATCGGCCAGAAGCTCGATAAATTTGCGCTGCTTTTCATTCGACCAGCCATCATGCCGACGCTTTTTGCGCACTGGCACCCAGTCATAAAGCGCAGGGTCAAAACCATGCGCGTCAAGCTCGGCTGGCGGCGACGCGGCAGGACGCTGGGCAGCGGGGAGCCGGTTTGAAGATTGCAGAACCGGCTCTTGGCCAGTGGCGGAGGGAGTGTGCGAATCAGTTTGTTCCATCCGATAGTATGGAACATAAAAAGAACATGTAGGACAGAGATTTTTTCGTTTTGGCTTTTTGGCGGCTTTGGTTTGGGGGGGGGCAGGCAGCCAATTTGATGCCTGATGTCTGAAGCGGACGTGCAACGGAACGGCAAATTGGGGTCAGGACCTAGATCCGTACCCGATCCGCTTCGCTCTTCTACACAACAGAATCGACTTTGACCGGAATCTTCAAATAGCGCACCCCATTGGCTTCGGCCTCGGGAAACCGCCCAGCACGGACATTGACCTGAATAGCGGGCAGCAAAAGCTTTGGCACGGAAAGCATAGCGTCACGGGCTTCGCGCATGGCGACGAATTCATTCTCGCCGATGCCGTCATGAACATGGACGCTGGACCGGCGCTGCTCTCCAACACTCGTTTCCCATCGGTAATCGTCTCGGCCCGGTGCTTTGTAATCGTGGCAGAGAAATAGCCTTGTCTCGTCAGGCAAGCTCAGCACGCGGCGAATCGAGCGATAGAGCTGACGCGCGTCGCCGCCGGGGAAGTCGGCGCGGGCGGTGCCATAATCGGGCATGAACAACGTATCACCGACAAAGGCGGCATCGCCGATCAGATAGGCGACGTCGGCAGGGGTGTGGCCAGGAACGTGCATTACTTCGATGTCGAGCATGCCGATTTTGAAGTGCTCGCCATCGGCGAACAGCAGGTCGAAATCCGATCCGTCGGTCTTCAAGTCGTCGATCGAAAAGACCGGACGGAAAATCTTCTGCACGTCGCGGATATGCTCGCCGATCCCGATTTCAGCCCCGGTTTTAGCCTTGATATAGGGCGCGGCAGAGAGATGATCAGCATGGGCGTGCGTTTCCAGCACCATGGCGATCCGCCAGCCCTTTTCGGTTGCGACCGCGATTATCTGCTCGGCAGAGCGCGCATCGGCTTTGCCGCTTGCAAGATCGAAGTCCAGCACCGGATCGATGACGGCGGCCTCCCCGGAGACGGGATCGGCGACCAGATAACTGATCGTGTTGGTGGGTTCGTCGAAGAACGCTTCAATCACGGGTTGTTGCGACATGCTGGCCTCCTTTGGCTCTTGACTATATATTAGCCATAACTAAATAAGCAAGTTCTAATGGAGAATCGATGATGTTAAAGCCCCCGATGGACCTCGCCACTTTTGAAACGAAGGCGGAAGGCGTTGCCGGTCTGCTCAAGGCAATGGGCAATGGCCGCCGCCTGATGCTGCTGTGCAAACTGGTCGAACATGGGGAGATGACGGCGGGTGATCTCGCGCGCGAGGTATCGCTGTCGCAATCGGCCTGTTCGCAACATCTCGGAAAAATGCGCGATGAGGGCCTCGTGGCCTTCCGCCGCGAAAGCCAGACGCTGTGGTATCGGATCGCCGACCCGCGAACCGAGGCACTGATGGCCAGCCTCTATCAACTCTACTGCAAGGACTGAAAATCATGACAATCGCCACAATCACACCCGCCAGAGCGCGGCAATTAATCGACGCCGGAGCGACTTTGGTCGATATCCGCGAACCGGACGAACATGCCCGCGAACAGATTCCCGGTGCGATCAATGTGCCGGTGTCGCGACTGTGCGAACTGCCCGCCGGGCCGGTTGTATTCCATTGCAAATCCGGGATGCGAACCGCGGCGAACGCAGTTGCGCTCATGAACGCCGCCGATGGCGCTCCTTGCCATGTTGTGGAAGGCGGTATCGATGCTTGGCGAGCCGCTGGACTACCCACGCGGGTCGATGCTGCTCAGCCGCTCGAAATCATGCGGCAGGTTCAGATCGCCGCTGGCGGTCTTGTCCTTATCGGCGTTGTGCTTGGCTTTCTTGTAGCTCCGGCATTTTTCGGCGTGTCGGCATTTGTTGGCGCTGGCCTCATGCTGGCTGGCGCAACCGGTTGGTGCGGCATGGCAAGGCTGCTGCGGATCATGCCATGGAACCGGTCTGTGTTCGCCGCCTGACCGGGCATGACATTGGCCGAAATTCTTCTGACACTCGCTTCGGGCGGCCTGATCGGCATCGTCCTCGGGCTGGTGGGTGGCGGTGGGTCGATTCTGGCCGTGCCTTTGCTCGTCTACGTTGTCGGTGTGCAATCGCCCCATGCCGCGATCGGGACCGCCGCCGTTGCCGTGGCAATGAATGCGCTGGCCGGACTTGCGGGACATGCCCGCGCAGGCCGGGTCAAGTGGCGCTGCGCCAGCGTCTTCGCGGTTGCGGGTATATTCGGAGCGGCTGCCGGGGCAGAGCTGGGCAAGGCATTTGATGGTCAGCGTTTGCTGACGCTGTTCGGCCTGTTGATGATCGGCATCGGCCTATCGATGTCCCGGAAACGGAGCACTGCGGATGACCCCGATGTGCGCCTGACGCGGGAGAGTGCGGCTATCCTGCTTCCGAGACTGGTGCCAGCCGGGCTTGGCGTCGGACTGGCGGCTGGCTTTTTCGGCATCGGCGGCGGCTTCCTGATCGTGCCAGCGCTGATTGCAGCGACAGCCATGCCGATCTCGATTGCCGTCGGCACGTCGCTGGTTGTGGTTGCTGCGCTGGGCCTGACTACTGCGGCATCCTATGCTTTGTCTGGCTATGTCGATTGGACAATTGTTGCCATACTCATCGTCGGTGGCGCGGCCGGTGCTGCGGCAGGTATCCAACTTGGCCGGAAACTTGCCTCGCGCAAAGGGTTGCTCGAGCGGCTTTTTGCCCTCGTCGTGGTGGTTGTTGGGACCTACGTTACGGCGAAAAGCATCTGATGTGAGTCCAACGCGGCTGCCGGTCAAACTGGCATCCTACCGCCCTCGCCGCCCCAATATTTTCCATTCCCCGCACAACCATTTCCCTGTCGAACCGGTTCTCCATTGCCCCTAATCAGCGGCAATATGGGCTTGATTGTCGGTCAGCCGGGCGATCCGGCGCAGATAGGCTATTACAATCAAGGCGGAATTTTGGGACACCGGAACAGCATAAGGGGATTCGCGCATGATCGAATTCATCGCCAATATCGACTGGGCCGAAATTGCCCCCTTCATTGCCATAGGCTTTGTCGCGCAAATGGTGGATGGCGCGCTGGGCATGGCCTTTGGCGTTATATGCTCCACCCTGCTGGTCAGCGTGATGGGCGTGGCCCCTGCCCGCGCGTCGGCCAGCGTGCATCTGGTTGAAACCTTCACCACCGGCGCGTCGGGGATCAGCCATGTGCTGCACAAAAATGTGGACTGGCGGCTGTTCGCGCGCATTGCCGTTCCCGGCGTCATTGGCGGCGTGCTGGGGGCCTATGTTCTTGCCAACATCCATGCTGATGTCGCGCGGCCCATTGTCATGCTTTATCTTGCCTGCCTTGGCTTTTACCTGTTGTACAAGGCGCTGAGTTATCCCTCTATGCCCAAGGCGCGCGATGCCAAGGTCACGGTCCCGCTTGGCCTTGTCGGCGGTTTCCTTGATGCGTCCGGCGGTGGTGGTTGGGGGCCAGTGGTTACCTCCAACCTGCTGCTGCAAGGCACCGATCCACGCAAGACCATCGGCACCGTCAACACGGCCGAGTTTTTCGTGACCTTCACTGTGTCGCTGACATTTATTCTGACCATCGGGCTGGAGGCCTTCACACTGGTAACAGGCGGCTTGCTGATCGGCGGGCTGCTGGCTGCGCCCTTTGCCGGCTATGTCGCCAAGCGTGTGCCGCCCAAAAGCTTGCTGCTGATGGTCAGCATCGTCTTGACCGCCACTAGCCTGTTCAGCCTATACAAAGCGATCAGCTGACGGGCGGCGAGTCGGGAGCATATGGCATGAAGTGGCGCGCTCTATTCACAACGCTGGCGCTTTGCACAGCGCTACCGGCGCAGGCCGTGGTCGCGGATCATGGCAGTGCCATTGCCGCCATAGCGGAGGGCAAGCGCAGCAGCGAACAGGCCGTCACCGACTATTTGCAGCAAATCGCCGCAATTGACGATAGTGGCCCGATGCTGAATGCTGTGCTGGCGCTCAATCCCGATGCGCTATCCGAAGCGCGGGCCTTGGATGCCGAGCGCGCCGCTGGCAAAGTGCGCGGGCCGCTGCATGGCGTGCCGATATTGCTAAAAGACAATATCGAAAGCCGGGAGTTGGCGACAACGGCGGGATCGCTGGCGCTAGCGGCCAATTTTACCGGCCGCGATTCGCCGCTGGCCGCGCGGTTGAGGGCAGCGGGCGCGATAATTCTGGGCAAAACCAACCTGTCGGAATGGGCGAACATCCGGTCGAACAAATCAACCAGCGGCTGGAGCGCGGTCGGCGGGCTGACGAAAAATCCGCATAGCCTGGTGCACAATACATGTGGCTCTTCGGCGGGCAGCGGCGCGGCAATGGCAGCAAATCTGGCTGCCGCCACCGTCGGGACGGAGACGGATGGTTCGATCACCTGCCCGGCCTCAATCAATGGCATTGTCGGGTTCAAGCCCACGGTCGGCCTAGTCTCGCGCACTTATGTTGTGCCGATCAGCCATAGCCAGGACACCGCTGGCCCCATGACACTGAGCGTGCGCGACGCCGCAATCCTGCTCTCGGTGATGGCAGGAAGCGACGAAGCCGATCCTGCCACGATCGAGGCTGACGCGCGCAAGACCGACTATGCGGCTGCGCTCTCGCCCAATGGGCTGCGGGGACTGCGCGTCGGGCTGGTTGACATGCAGGGTGTCGACGCCGCGCTGATTGCGGCGGCAAAGGCGCGGCTGGAGGCGGCGGGCGCAATCATCGTGCCGATACCCATCAACCCTGCCGATTATGCGGAACTTGGTGGCGCCGAATTCACTGTCCTGCTTGCCGAGCTGAAGGCAGACCTTGGCAAATATCTGCAATCGCTGCCGCAGGGGCTGGTCCCCCATAAAAGCCTTGCCGACATCATCGCCTTTAACAATGCCAATGCGGATACAGAGCTGGCCTATTTCGGGCAGGAGACTTTCCTGCTTGCTGAAAACAGCAAAGCATTGGACAGCCCGGAATATCGGAATGCGCTGGCCAAGGCGCAGCGCCTGTCGCGGGCCGAGGGACTGGACAAGATTTTCGCCGACCATGCCCTCGATCTGGTTGTCGGCCAAACCAACAGCCCGGCATGGCTTTCAACTTTGGGCAAGGGCGATGCCTTTGCCCTGCCCAGCCTGTCGCAACTGCCTGCCGTTGCCGGTTATCCGCACCTGACAGTGCCCATGGGAGCAGTTGACGGACTTCCCGTCGGCCTCAGCTTCATTGGCCTGCAATGGCAGGATTCCAAGGTGTTGAGCGCAGGCTATGCCTTTGAGCAGGCCGGGCCAGTGCTGCGCATTGCCCCCGCGTTTCGCGCGCCTCCAACTGAATAGGCCCAATAGGCCCAAAGCGTCTGTCTATTGAGGCTGCAAAATCGCTGCTGCCCGATCAGCGAGCCGTGCCACTGCGGCTGTGTGGATTGCTGGCGCGCAGCATATCAGGCCGAAATCAGAGGGCGTTGGCTTGTTATAGCGGATTGGTTCGCCCAACGCATTGCTGATACGTGCCCCGGCCTCCTGCGCGATCAGATGCGCGGCGGCTATGTCCCATTCCGCGCCCCAGCGCAGTGTTGCCACAAGGTCCGCCCGGTCACAGGCCACCATTGTCATTCGCATCGCAATGCTGTTCGGCTTTTCCACAACGATCAGGTCATGATCGATTTTGGGCAGGGCATCGGTTGGAACCCGCGCTCCTGCAAATTCCGTCCGGCGGCTGGCCGCCAATGGAACGCCATTGCAAGTCACGCCGCTGCCTGCCGATGCCACCCATATCTTGCCCTGCGCAGGTGCAGCCATGACCGCAAAGGTCGGGGCACCCGCCTCGATCAAGGCAACTGACACGCACCAGCCATCGCGGCCGCGCACATAATCGCGTGTGCCGTCAATGGGGTCGACCACCCAGATTCGCCGGGCAGAAAGACGTTCGGGATTGTCGGCTGTCTCCTCTGACAGCCAGCCCGCATCGGGCAGGATCGCACCCAGCCTGGCTTTCAACAAGGCGTCAACGGCAAGATCGATGTCACACACCGGATTGCCCTTGCTCTTTTCCCAGACTTTGGCGTCGGGAACTTCGCCTTCGCGCCATTGCCGCATGGCAATGTCGGCGGCCTCCTGCACTGCCGCAATAACGGCCGTGTTATCAGGCACCTGCGATCATCATGCCGTCAATGCGCAGCGTGGGCACATTGGTGGTGCGGATAAATTCAAGGTCATTTGCTGCTGATAGTCCGCGGAACATATCCTTAAGATTTCCGGCAATGGTGAATTCAGCAACAGGTGTGGTAATCTCGCCATTCTGAATGCGATAGCCAGCAGCGCCCCGGCTATAGTCGCCCGTCACCGGGTTCACGCCCTGCCCCGACAATTCGTGGATATAGACGCCATCCTTAATATCCGCGATCAGCTCTGCCACGCTTGCCGTGCCGCCTTCCAGATGCAGGTTGGACGGGCTGGTCCCCGGCGCGCCGCTGACACCGCGACTGGCATGGCCCGTGGGCGCAAGGCCCAATTGCCGGGCTGCGGCGCTTTCCATCAGCCATCCGGTAAGCACGCCCTGATCGATGATCGTACGCCGTTGTGTGGGCAGCCCTTCCCCGTCGAAATTCCGGCTGGCAAGCCCGCGGATGCGGTGCGGATCGTCGATGACCGACAGGCTGCTGTCAAATAATTGCGTGCCATTGGCATCAAGGAGAAAGCTGGTCTTGCGCGCAATCGACGATCCGCTGATCGCAACGATCAAATGGCCGATCAGCGATCCGCCAACGCGCGGGTCAAATACAACAGGCATGGTGCCGCTTTTCAACGTGCCGGGGTTCAACCGGCGGACGGCGCGTTCGCCAGCCAATGTTCCTATTGTCTCAGCAGCGGCAAGGTCGGCAAGATGGCGTGCCGAGCGCCAGGCATAATCCCGCTCCTTACCATCACCTTCGCCCGCCAGAACGCTGGCCGACAGGCCATAGCCGGAGGAATGCGATACGCCGGCAAAGCCATGGCTTGTCGCAAGGGCAAAGATGGAGCGGCCTGCCGATGCGCCTGCCCCTTCGCTGTTGGTTACCCCTTTGACGGCGCGCGCTGCATCCTCGCAGGCAAGCGCCGCTGCGCGCAGCGATGCAGGATCAGGGTCAAGGCCGTCGTCGCTTTCAAGATCGGGAAATGGCCCCTTGGCCAGCCGTTCGACCGGGGCAAGCCCTGCAAAGCGGTCTTCGGGTGCCTCGCGCGCCATATCGAGGGCACGGTCAACCAGTTTCGCCAGCACATCGGGGTTCATCGATGATGACGAAATTGTCGCGGACCGCTGCCCGACAAACACGCGCAGGCCAATATCTTCGCCTTCTGAACGGACCACATCTTCGAGCGCGCCAAGACGCACTTGCACTTCAGTGGAGGCATCGCAGGCATAAACGGCATCGGCGGCGTCAGCGCCTGCCTTCACGGCCTGCTCGACAAGACGGGTAGCGCGGTCAAGCGCGGCATCAGGGGATAACATGCAACCCGCTTAAGCGCGGGCATCCAACGCGTCAATTGGCCCGGTCAATCAGGGGATGATCCAGATCACCGTCATCAGGAAGGTCGGAAAGGCAATGGCAAACAGCCACAGCAGGATAACCTCGCGCGTGAATTGCCGGTCCGTGCCCTCATCGCCGCGCGCATCAACCGCCTGCCAGCGCCGTTCAAGATTGCGGCACGGAATGATGACAGCAGCGACCAGCGCGATAAGGATGAAATAGGGCAAAATGGACATGTCCTTGCCAACCATCTGCGGCGAAACCTCAAAAATCAGCAACAATGTGTAAACGACCAGCGCATAGGCAATATGCGTGCTCATCCGCTTTGCGTGGCTTGCCGTCTCCCGAACGCGAAACCCCTGATCAGCGCGTGATGCCATGATAGCTCTCCTCAATCTCCCGAGGCAGAGAATGTCAAAATTGCAAGGCCAAGTCAAAGCCCTTTACCAAAGCGGCCCTTTGGCCGTCCGCACCCTCAGGGCAGGCCGAGAAGCTTATGATTTTGAAGCGAAAGACGCCAATTGGGCCGTGCATTGACCAGCTCGATCGCAGCATTGCGGTTGGCGGCATTTGCCTCGGCATTGCCTGCATCCATCGGCTGGATCAGGAAATGGGCAAAGCGCCATTGCTCCAGTGATTCGATGTCGGTTCCAGGCTGCGGCCAGACAAGCTTCAGTTCATCACCGCTGCGCTGCACCACGGCAGAGCCTGCCTTGGGGCTGATGCACACCCAGTCGATACGCGGATGCACGGCAATAGTGCCGTTGCTTTCAATCGCGATTTCAAAAGCTTCTGCATGGAGCGCATCGATCAATGCGTCATCGACCTGCAACATCGGCTCGCCGCCGGTGAGCACGACATAGCGGTGGTCATGCCCCTCCCCCCATTGCTCCGCGACCTTGGCGGCAAGTGCGGCAGCATCATAGCGGCCGCCATTTTCCCCATCCATGCCGACAAAATCCGTGTCGCAAAACTGGCAGATGGCGCTCGCCCTATCCTCTTCGCGCCCGGTCCATAAATTGCATCCGGCAAAACGCAAAAACACCGCACGGCGGCCGGCCTGCGCGCCTTCACCCTGAAGGGTGAGGAATATTTCCTTGACCGCATAGCCCATAAAACCCCCTTAAACAGGGACAGTCCCTATTTAAAATTCTATTGTTTTAAATTTATTATTTTTTCACTTTTTAAATAGGGACTGTCCCTGTTTATCTTCCAGCTCCG
Organism: uncultured Sphingorhabdus sp.; assembly: GCA_964572205.1. Lineage (GTDB taxonomy): Bacteria > Pseudomonadota > Alphaproteobacteria > Sphingomonadales > Sphingomonadaceae > Sphingorhabdus_B. The sequence goes on along the minus strand of CAZNEO010000025.1, from coordinate 7,376 downwards.
CCTCGGCGAAGCCCTTCGCGCGCAGGCGGCAGCTGTCGCACGCGCCACATGGCCTGAAGCCACCGGAAACGGCGTCGGGCACGGGATCGTAGCAGGACCAGCTCATCCCCGCGTCCAGCCCCAGCCGATGGGACTCGCGCGCGATATCGGCCTTGGTCATGTGCAGCAGCGGCGTGTGGACAGTAAAGCTATCGCCTTCGACCCCGGCCTTGGTCGCCAGATTGGCAGTCGCCTCAAAGGCGCGGATGAAGTCGGGGCGGCAATCGGGATAGCCCGAATAGTCAAGCGCGTTGACGCCGATCCACAAATCGCGCGCGCCACGCGCTTCCGCCAAGCCCAAACAGAGCGACAGGAAGATGGTGTTGCGGGCAGGCACATAGGTGACGGGGATGGCATTGTCGTCAACGCCGTCCTTTGGCACTGCAATATCCGCGGTTAACGCCGAGCCGCCAAAACGGGTCAAGTCAAGCGGCAGCACGATATGTTCGACCGCGCCCAGATGCGCCGCAATGCGCGCCGCGCTTTCCAGCTCTATCCGGTGACGCTGGTTATAATCGATGGTCAGCGCGTGGAGCGCATAACCCGCCTCGCGCGCCAAAGCGGCGACAACCATAGAGTCGAGCCCGCCTGATAGGAGGACAATGGCGGGTTTATGGGGTTTCGTCATTGCGTCACTTTAACCGTAAGCCCTGAGCCTGTCGAGCCGACGGCCCCCGAAGGTGAACGGCGTTTGTCAGGACTAATGGACGTGCTTCGACAAGCTCTGCACTGCGGTTCGGGAAAAAAGGGGGAAATGGCGCACCCAGAACGATTCGAACGTCCGACCCCCAGATTCGTAGTCTGGTGCTCTATCCAGCTGAGCTATGGGTGCGTGGAGGCGTGCCATTAGGCTTGGGTGCAGGGATTCGCAACCCTTATTTTGCGTCAGCCGTCCTGCAACGCGCGGTGCGGCGGATGGCATCGATCTGCGGATAGGCCGTCTTGTCCGATACCAATATGCGCACCAGCACCAGTCCCTTGTTATAGGCCAGTTGCACAGGCTCATAATCGCGCGGCACGCGTTGGCTGAATCGTTTCAGCGCCAGCTTCACGGCTTTTCCCCCAGTGTCCCTGTCGCTGCGGACCGCCGCCACATCGGTACGGGCGTCAAAGATGCTGACCGACCAATAATGGCCCGGGACGGGTGCAACGTCGACCAATAGCGGGCCTTTCGACAGATCAAAGGCGCAGGAGGAATAGGAAAGGTCGGGGCTGGGCCGAACGATCGGTTGGTTATCAGCGGTCGATGGCTCGCCAAAAGCGAAGCTGTTAACCGGAGCGCGACCGCCCACTTTCTCCATCGCCTTTGCCATCAACACATAGGGCGTTGCAAAAAGCGTCACTTGCCAGGCGATGGCAGCAGCGATCAGCCCGGCCACAAGGGGAAGAAGCCAATTGCGGATCATGCGCAGGACTCTTTCTTGATCGTCGGCAATGTCGCTTTCGCCGGATCGTTCAGCAACGCCCCCTGCGGATGATAGGTGCGCAGCGTCAGGTCAAATTGCGGTGCACCGCCAGTTGGAAGCCATAAAGCGTCCACTTTCTGTGGTGCTACCACGAACGACCAGTTTCCTTGGGCGTCTCGCTCCGGCGCGTTTCCAGCCACCGACCAGCGATTGGCCTCATTCTTCACCAGCCAGCCTTCACCTTTGTATAAGGTGATGCTCCACCAGCGCGCGTCAAGTTCGCCGCCGCTGACGGTATAGGTGCATTTGCCATTAAGCGGTGCGCCATCGCTGTCCACGTGCGCGGTGAAATACATGGCCTCTTTTGCCGGCAACGCCAGCAGCCCAAACAGCGCAACGCGGGCGCGGCTGAGCGCCGATGCGTCTTTGGTGCCATTATCGGTATTGGTGGTCCACGGCCCATTGGTCACCTGACGCCCCAGATCGGCGCTGCGCACCTGTTGCACGGCAAAGGCCGCGCCCCCGCCCAGACCGAGCAGTATGCAGATGGTATAGCGTAGCCAAGGCTTCATAAGGCCCCTCCCCTTTGGAACAGGCTAAACCAAGCCTAGGCCTTGCGCAATGCGGCCTGCGCCGCCGCCAAGCGCGCTATAGGCACGCGGTATGGCGATGCCGAGACATAATCGAGGCCAGTCTTTTCGCAGAACTCGATCGACGCCGGATCGCCGCCATGTTCGCCGCAGATGCCGAGTTTGATATCGGCACGGGTTGCGCGGCCTTTGGTCGCGGCAATGTCGATCAACTGCCCGACACCTTCGACGTCCAGCGACACGAACGGGTCGGTGGCATAGATGCCCTTGTCGACATAATGGATCAGGAAGCGAGCTGCATCGTCGCGGCTGACGCCCAAGGTGGTTTGGGTAAGGTCATTGGTGCCGAAGGAGAAGAAAGCGCCGACCTCGGCGATTTCATCGGCCATCAGCGCGGCACGGGGCAATTCGATCATGGTGCCGACCAGATAGTCGATGCGCTTGCCCTGTTCGGCAAAGACCGCTTCAGCCGCCCTGTCGACCACATCCTTCATCAGCTCCAGCTCGCGTTTGGTGGCGACCAGCGGAATCATGATTTCGGGGACGGGCGCAGTGGGCAGCGCGCAGGCCGCCTCAAAAATCGCCCGCGCCTGCATTTCGTAGATTTCGGGGTAAGTCACACCCAGCCGGCAGCCGCGATGACCCAGCATCGGGTTGAATTCATGCAGTTCCGCGGCGCGCTGTTTCAGCGCCTCGATGCCCACGCCTGCGGCCTCGGCCACCTCGGCAAATTCGCTTTCCTGGTGCGGCAGGAATTCGTGCAGCGGCGGATCGAGCAAGCGGATGGTGACCGGCAGGCCCGCCATCACCTCAAAAATCGCGGCAAAATCCTTACGCTGTTCGGGCAGCAGCTTGTCGAGCGCAGCGCGGCGTCCCTTTTCATCCTCAGCAAGGATCATCTGGCGGACAGCCGTAATCCGGCTTGCATCAAAAAACATATGTTCGGTACGGCAAAGGCCAATGCCCTCTGCGCCGAATTCGCGCGCAACCTGCGCGTCGTGCGGCGTTTCGGCATTGGTGCGCACTTTCATCCGGCGCGCACCATCGGCCCACTCCATCAGCGTGCCGAAATCGCCGACCAGCTCGGGTTGCAGCGTCGGGACAGCGCCTGCCATCACTTCGCCGGTTGCACCGTCAATGGTGATGACATCGCCTTCCTTCAGTTCGCGCCCTGATACGCGCAGTATTTTGGCGGCGTTATCAATGGCGAGGCTTCCCGCGCCCGAAACGCAAGGCCGCCCCATGCCGCGCGCAACCACAGCGGCGTGCGACGTCATCCCTCCGCGTGCGGTCAAAATGCCCCGCGCTGCGTGCATGCCATGAATGTCTTCAGGGCTGGTCTCGACGCGGACGAGGATCACCGCCTCGCCCAGATCGTTCCACTTCTCCGCCGTATCGGCATCGAAGACGATCTTGCCCGATGCCGCACCCGGCGAAGCAGGCAGGCCTTTGGTCAGCACGTCGCGCGGCGCTTGCGGGTCAAGCGTCGGATGCAACAATTGGTCCAACGCCATCGGATCGACGCGGCACACCGCCTCATCGCGGGAAATCAGCCCCTCCGCCGCCATATCAACCGCGATTTTCAACGCTGCCTTCGCCGTGCGCTTGCCGCTGCGCGTTTGCAGCATCCACAGTTTGCCACGCTCCACGGTGAACTCGATATCCTGCATGTCGCGGTAATGCGTTTCCAGCCGGTCGAAAACCGCGGCAAGCTCGGCATAGGCTTCCGGCATCGCCTCTTCCATGCTGAGCGGCTTTGCGCCCGCCGCCTCGCGCGCAGCCTTTGTCAGATATTGCGGCGTGCGGATGCCCGCGACCACATCCTCACCCTGTGCGTTGATCAGATATTCGCCATAATAGGCATTCTCGCCGGTCGCCGGATCGCGGGTGAAGGCGACCCCGGTAGCGGACGTGTCGCCCATATTGCCGAAGACCATGGCCTGCACATTGACGGCGGTTCCCCAATCGCCGGGGATAGAGTTGAGCCGCCGGTAAACCTTGGCGCGTTCGCTTTCCCAGCTGGAAAACACGGCGCCGACCGCGCCCCATAATTGCTCGTTCACATCCTGCGGGAAAGGCTTGCCCCATTCGGCCTCAACGAGGCGCTTATACTCGGCAACAAGCTCGATCAGGTCGGCGGCCTCCAGCTCGGTATCGAGGAAATAGCCGCGGTCCTCTTTGGCAATTTCCAGCGCGTCTTCGAACGCATGATGGTTCAGGCCAAGCACCACATCGGCATACATTTGGATGAAGCGGCGATAGCTGTCCCATGCAAAGCGCGGATCGCCGGACGATGCGGCAAGGCCCTCAACCGTCACATCGTTGAGGCCAAGGTTGAGCACCGTATCCATCATCCCCGGCATGGATACCCGCGCGCCAGAGCGGACCGAGACGAGCAGCGGGTTGGCAGGATCGCCAAACGCGCGTCCGGTGACGCCTTCGATATGCGCAATGCCCTGCGCAACCTGATCGGTTAGGCCATCGGGGAATTGCTCGCCGCCAGCATAATAGGCGGTGCAAACCTCTGTCGTGATCGTAAAGCCCGGCGGCACCGGCAGGCCAATCGCCGCCATACCATCAAGGTTCGCGCCCTTGCCGCCCAGCAGGTTCTTATTGCCTGCACCTTTATCGTCAACACCGCCGCCGAAGCGGTACACATATTGGGTCATGCCATTCTCCAATAGCCCCTCCCGCTTGCGGGAGGGGTTGGGGAGGGTGCGGGCGAAGTGAGCCTTCAACCTTCAGGCCCTCCCCCGGCCCCTCCCGCAAGCGGGAGGGGAGTTCACCCCTCAATCCTCGAAAAATCCGCCACGCGGTCAACCGCATCCCGGAACCTTTTCAGCAACCCCAACCTATACGCCCGTTTTGCCGGGTCTGGATCATTCACCATTACGCCATCGAAGAACGCATCAATGGGCGCGCGGAGCGTGGCGAGTGCGGCCATGGCGTCTTCGAATTGTTCGGCCTCGATTGCCGCGATGGCCTTGGGTTCGGCGGTATCGAGGGCAGTGAGAAGGGCAAGCGATTCAAGCCCCTCCCCTTCAGGGGAGGGGTTGGGGTGGGGCTTGTCGGCATGAGCAGAGCTATCATTGACAGCCCCCACCCCTAGCCCCTCCCCTGAAGGGGAGGGGGACTTACCGTCCGCCTTCAAAATATTCGCCGCCCGCTTATACCCAGCCAGCAAATTCGCGCCTTCGTCGGTGGTGATAAACGACTGCAAAGCCTTTACCCGCGCAAGCAGGCGGACGAGATCGTCCTCTCCGCCCAGCGCAAACACAGCGTCGATCAGGTCATGCCGGACACCAGCCTCGCGCTGTTGGACTTTGAGGCGGTCTGCGAAAAAGTCGAGGAGTTCTAGTTCCCGTCGCTCGATCTCCAAGCGCCCGCTAGGAGTGAGCCGACAAATTTTCTCGTAAAACTCGGCAATATTTTTGGAAACAACGATATAATCGCGGTCAAATCCGTCAATCTTCCCAAAAAGCTCGGCGAATGCACCAAATTCCATCCAATCAAGCATGCCCCGCCTGATTTGAAGCTGCCAAAACAGTAAGCGGACAATAAACCCTGCCAGCGACAAACGAATGTTGCTGTGCATGGTAATTGCAAGAATACCTAACGCTGCTCTTCTGAGCGCGAAGGGGTCTCTTGATCCCGTTGGCTTCTCGCCAATCGCAAAAAACCCCGCAAGCGTATCGAGCTTATCCGCCAAACTCACAGCAACCGTCACCGGAGCGGTGGGCACATCGTCACCCTGCCCCACCGGCTTGTAATGATCGCGCACCGCGTCGGCGACTGCATCCGGCTCACCCTGCGCGCGGGCGTAATAGCCGCCCATCACGCCTTGCAGTTCGGGGAATTCGCCGACCATACCGGTGACGAGATCGGCTTTGCAGAGCCGGGCTGCTCGTTCGGCCATGTCGGCCAGCGCGGCCTTACTAAGCCCCTCCCCTTCAGGGGAGGGGTTGGGGGTGGGGCTTGTCGGCGAAGACGGAGTTTGACTTACAAGCCCCACCCCAACCCCTCCCCTGAAGGGGAGGGGCTTTATGATGCCTTCCTCAACCAGCCAGCGCGCCAGTTTCGCCACCCGCTCCACCTTGTCGGCGACCGTCCCCAACTTCTCGTGAAAGGTAATCTGCGACAGCTTCTTCGCTTGGCTCTCAAGCAGGATTTTCAAATCCTGCTCCCAGAAGAATTTCGCATCGCTCAATCGCGCTGCCAGCACCTTCTCATTCCCCGCAACAATCGCCGCGCCGCCATCGTTGGCGACGATATTGGCGGTGCAGACAAAGGCGTTGGCGAGCTTGCCAGCGCTATCATGGCAGACAAAATATTTCTGGTTCACCCGCGCGGTCAGCTGGATGACTTCCTCCGGCACGTCCAGAAACGCCGGGTCGAACCGCCCCAGCATCGGCACCGGCCACTCCGTCAGCCCGGCATTTTCGGCAACCAGCCCTTCATCCTCAACCAGCACCAGCCCAGCCGCTTCGGCGGCTGCGCGTGCGCCATCGCGGATTACGCGTGCGCGTTCGCTGAAATGCACAATCACATGTGCGGCGCGAAGGCTTTCGACATAGGCGCCCGCATTGGCAATCTCGACCGGTCCGCTCGAATGGAAGCGATGGCCCATTGTGATCCGCCCGCTGACGATGCCGTCAATTTCGCACGGCACTTGCGTCTCGCCCAACAACGCGACGATCCCCTGCAACGGGCGGACCCAGCGCAGGCTTTCGGTCGAAATCGACGCTGCACCCCAGCGTTGCGATTTCGGCCATGGGAAGGCTCGGATAATTGCGGGGATCGCTTCGGCCAGCACATCTGCGGTTTGGCGGCCAGCCTTTTCAACCACCGCAAAATAAACGCCATCGCGCTCGACCAGCTGGTCTTCGCTAAGGCCCACCTTGCGCAGGAAGCCCTCCATTGCCTGCGGCGGCGCGCCGACCTTTGGTCCCTTGGTTTCCTCAGAAACCGCCTCGGTCGCCAGCGGCAAGCCCTTCGCGATCAATGCGAGGCGGCGCGGGGTGGCGAAGGTTTCGATTCCTTCTGCCGCTAGCCCCGCCTTGGCCAGCGCATCGCTGAACAGCCGGGCAAGATCCTCCTTGGCCTTGCCCTGCATCCGCGCCGGGATTTCTTCGGAGAGGAGTTCGAGGAGGAAGTCGGTCACAGGCCCTCTCCCGCATTTAAATAGGGACTGTCCCTATTTATTTGCCGCGCAGCCATCACGCGTCCCACCCGTTTTTCGCCATCCATGCCTCGCAGCTGCCCTTGGCAAGATCACGGACGCGGCCGATATAGCTGGCGCGTTCCTGCACGCTGATCACGCCGCGCGCCTGCAACAGGTTGA
>CAZNEO010000024.1:0-34833 GCA_964572205.1 uncultured Sphingorhabdus sp. | reverse complement strand
CAACTGAGCTACGATCGCCATATGCCCACAACAGGCAGGCGGGCCCTTTAGGTGCATGGCCGCGCCCGCGTCAAGGGGCTGTATATTGCTTTGCCCGACGGCATCGCTCCACGATGCCGTTGTGCGCCACGAAAGGCAGAGATAGACGGGCATAACGCCCATCCGGCTCTGTGCAGCGCGCGTGCTTATTTTTTAAGGCTGAGCCCGCCGAAACGCTTGTTGAACTGAGCAACACGGCCACCTGCGTCCAGCAGCGTGCCGCGTCCGCCTGTCCATGCGGGGTGCGAAGTCGGGTCGATTTCAAGCTGTAGCGTGTCGCCTTCCTTACCCCATGTGGAGCGGGTTTCGAACACGGTGCCATCGGTCATCTGCACCTTGATCATGTGATAATCGGGGTGGATGTCTTTTTTCATGTCTTTATTTCCTTATACGGGCCCGGTTCCAACCGGGGCCAGGATTTTTTGAAGCGCCGCGCATAGCGGGGGTTTTTGGTAATGGCAACCAATAATACCCGCACGCTTGCACGGTCATGCGGCTCAAATAGGTGGATCGGCTTTTCCCTGCGTCGCGCCCCGCAATTGCGGCGTCGATGCAAGATCGATCAAGCAGCCGGCGGCGGATCGGCAATCATTGCCATGAATTCGCATTCAGCTGCCAGTTGATCACCAATGGTCGCTTGCCCTGCAAATTTGCATACGCGCGGCTTTTTGTGCGTGAACTGGACATTCAAATGCAGCAGGCAGCCGGGTTCCACCGGATTGCGAAATTTGGCGTTATCGATGGCCATGAAATAGACCAGCTTTCCAGAGCCTGAAAGGCCGAAGCTTTCCATGGCCAATACCCCGGCAGCCTGAGCCAGCGCCTCAATGATCATCACGCCGGGCATGATTGGCCTGCCGGGGAAATGCCCCTGGAAAAAGCCCTCGTTCATCGTCACGGCCTTCACCGCACGGATGCGTTCGCCAAGCACCAGCTCTTCGACCCGGTCGACCAAAAGCATGGGATAGCGATGCGGCAGCACCGCCATCACCCGCCTTACGTCATAGTCTGATATTGCCCCCATCAGACTATCAGCCGCCAGTGCCCGGATCAGCGTTGGGATCAACCGCTCCGCCCGCAGGTGCAGCGGGCGGGAGATCGCCCGCCTTCTGGCCGTTCTGCGCAGCCAGTGCCGCCTCTTGCTGCGCCTGACGAATGGCTGCCATCAACCGTTGCTGCTGGATTTCCTGAATCTGTTCATAAATAGCCAGCACGCGGCGCGAGGTGTTGAACGGATCAGGCGGCGTGGTGTTGACCGTCGGGGTCAGCGCGTCAAGCCGCGTCGTCAGTGCCGAATTCATGTTCAGCGCATCGGGATTTGCCGCCCACAGCACGCTGCCCGGCGTCAGGATCAGCGTCACTTTCTTGGCAGCAGCAACATCCTTGATCGCCTGCTGGTAATTTTTGTCTAGCGTATCGATCACGAAAATCTGCGCAGCGCGGATCGGAAGCTCGAGCGTCTGCATCTCGTTCTCTTTCGCCGTTATCTGGTCGAACAGGGGATCTTTCGATGCCTGCATCTTCTGCTGCTCTTCAGGGGAGAGCTGGTTGTCCTTATTCGCGTCAAATTTGGTCGCAATCTGCTGTTGCAGCGTCTGGATTTCCTGCGCGCGCGTGTCGATCAAGCTCAAATTGGCGTTAAAGGTCGTTTCAATCTGCTTATAACCGTTCTTGAACGCGTTGGAGTTCATGATCACGGTGAGTTCATCAGCTGTCCCAATACCCGCGACCTGCGCCTGAGCAGCAGGCACGACAGCGACAGCAGCGGCAGTCGCCAGAAATGCGCCAGCAAGCGTTTTTTTAAGAATGTTCATCAGAATTGTGTTCCTACGTTGAATGTGAATAATTTAGTGTCGTCGCCCGGCTCTTTCAGCAGGGCGCGCGCTATGTCGATGCGGAAAGGCCCGAATGGCGAGTTCCAGTTGACGCCAAAGCCGATGGACACACGCGGTTTCCAGCTGTCGCCAAGGAAGCGTTCCTGGAAGGTAAGGACAGGCGTGCGCGCCGAACCGTCGGCGTTGGTGGCAGTTGTGCTCGTCGCCAAGGTTGTGGTTGGCCGCCCGTTGCTGTCCAAAATAAAAGTGTTTGTGTAATACAAAGGCGCATTCGGAACCGGATCCGCGGTGCCCGACCGCGCTTGCACGGTCTGCAACAAGGGTTGCACAACGTTGAATACTGAACCAACATCAACAAAAACAGACGGTCTCAGGCCCAGCTCTTTCGCTCCGCTGCCCAGCGGGATTTCCAGCTCGGCGCGTCCCAGATAATAAGCTCGACCGCCTATCGCATCATCAAGAATTTGATTGCGCTCCAATATGGGCACGTTAACGACGACACCATTTTGCAATTCGGGGTTAAAAGAGATGCGCTGTACACGCGGACCGATGCCACGAATGTCAAATCCACGCATCTGCCCTTCACCGAGATAGAAGCGGTCTGTCAAACGGACGTCATCAACGCCCTGCGCCGCTGATCCAAGGTTCTTGAATGGATGGACGTAGCCGCCCTCAAGTGAAACTGAAAAAATAAAGCCGCTATCGCTTACGCGCCAATATTTATCGGCATTCACGCGCGTCTTCAGATAGGCAACATCGCCCAAGCCCCACAATCCAGCAAAATCCTGGCTAATGCCAATGCTATGCCCACGAGTTGGGCGCAAATTGCTATCTTTTGTGTTATAGATCAACGAATAACCGAGCGTGGAGATCAGGCGCTTTCCCAATGCCTCGCATAGGAAACGACCGGAAGCGAGGGAATCGCAGGTATCCCCAGGGCTGTTACCGCGAATTCCGTCATTGTTCAGGTCTGTAAAAAAGCTGGCCTGATCAAGGGAGATATTTTCCTGGCTAAGGCCATAGCGTCCCTGCAAAAACAGGAATTCGTTGATCGGAACACCGGTCCTGATCTGAAAACCGGTCTGCGTGCTTTCATAGGTTGTCTGGCGATTACTGCCGACAAAATTGAACGCGTTGGAATCGCGCCGGAAAAGATCGCCGCCAATGGCAATTGACCGATCGAGGAAATAGGGTTCGGTGAACCCAAGCTCCGCTGATTTGGAATAACTGGAATAGCTGACACTTGCCCGCAATTCCTGCCCTTTACCGCGGAAATTGCGTTCGCGGATTGACCCCTGGAAAATGAAATTCTCAATGGAGGAAAAGCCCGCCGAAAGCGACAGTTCGCCCGTCGGCTTTTCCTCGACATTGGTGGTCAGCACGATCCGGTCGGGGCCACTGCCCTGCGATTGCTCGACCTCAAGGTCTTCCTGGAAATAACCTAGCGACTTAATCCTTTCGGTCGTGCGTTTCACCTGAATGGAGTTGAACGCATCACCCTCGTTAAGCCGGAATTCGCGGCGGACGACCTTATCCATCGTATGCGTGTTGCCATTTATGTCGATCCGCTCGACAAAGACGCGCGGAGTTTCGGCTACGTCAAAGGTTATGCTCATGGTCAAAGCATCTTTGTCGCGCTTAAACTGCGGGCTGACGTCAGCAAAGGCATAGCCAAACAGACCAGCGCTTTCCGTCAGGCCTTCGACTGTGTCTTCGATCTTTTTCGCGTCATACCAGTCGCCCTCTTTCATCGAAAGATTGGCGGTCAGCGCTTCTGACTTAAAGTCGCGGATTTTGCTGTCGACCTTTACCTCGCCGAATTTATAGCGCTGCCCCTCTTCGACGACATAAGTGATAATGAAATCACGCTTGTCGGGAGTCAGCTCCGCCACCGCGCTGACCACACGGAAATCGGCATAGCCCTGCGTCAGGTAGAACTGGCGGAGCTTTTGCTGGTCAAAGGCGAGGCGGTCCGGGTCATAACTGGTGCCGCTTGAAAAAATGCTGGTGAGGCGCGCCTGCTTGGTGACCATTTCGCCGCGCAGCTTGCCATCGGAAAACTGTTCGTTGCCGATAATGTTGATCTGGCGAACCTTGGACTTGGGTCCTTCGTTGATTTCAAATACGATATCGACGCGGTTCTGGTCCAACTGCACCAGTTTCGGTTCAACCGTCGCAGCAAAGCGCCCTTGACGCTTGTAAAGCTCGATAATGCGGGCAACGTCAGCACGCACTTTGGAACGCGAATAGATTTGGCGTGGCGCCAGTTTGATTTCCGGCTCGATCTTGTCATTCTTCAGCCGCTTATTGCCCTCAAGGATGATGCGGTTGATCACCGGGTTTTCGCGCACTTCAATGGTCACATCGCCTGCCACATTGCGGATGCTGACATCAGCGAACAGTTCAGTGGCAAACAGGTCTTTGAGCGCCTGGTCAGCCGCCGCCTGCGTCCATGGCTGGCCTGTGCGCAGGCGGATATAGGAACGGACCGTATCCGCCTCCAGCCGCTGCGTGCCGGTGACCGAAATCGACTGAATCGTCTCGGTTGCCACCTGCACCGTATCGCCGGTTTGCGCCTTCACTGCCGAGGGCGCGAGCATAGCTGCCATGAGCGCGCCTACAGATACCGTGGCAAAGGCCGAAGCGACCGTCCTAATTCTCATCTTTTCCCGACCTTCCTTGCGGCCCCGTTATATGTTGTAGCGCCCCTTGCCCGAATGGGCGCACCCGATCAAGCAATCTGTCCCCTTATCCCCGGCCAAATAAGCCAAAGGAGGCAAGGTCATTGACAGTGACCATGATCATGAAACCAACCAGAACTGCAAAACCCGCGCGAAATGCCCATTCTTGCACAGCGGCATTGGCAGGGCGACGGCGGACCGCCTCGACAGCGTATAGCAGCAAATGTCCTCCATCGAGCATGGGAATTGGCAGGAGGTTGATGAACCCCAAGTTAATCGAAATTAGCGCGGCAAGGCTGATGAATGCCAATATCCCCACTGCCATTGCTTCGCCCGAAACCTTCGCAATTTTCAGCGGACCGCCCAGTTCGGAGATCGGACGACGTCCTGTGATAATCTGGCCCAGCCCCTTTATCTGCTGGCGCACGACATCATAAGTTTGCACAATGGCAAGGCCGGGGGCTTGCAACAGGCCCACCTCCTCAAACTCAGCAGGTTTGGACGTGATACCAATCTGGCCAAGGCGATATTCATTGCCAAACCGGTCGACCTCCAGCCGCTCCGCCACGCGCACAGGAACAGCCATTTCCGTACCATTCCGCTCAATCAATACGACCGCATTCTCATTGGGCACCATTACCACTTCGTTGACGAGGTCATTAAAGGTCTCAACGCCATGGCCGTTGAACGCCACGATACGATCACCTTGCCGAAGCCCTGCCTTCGCGGCCGGACTGCCTGCAACAGTTGTTTCAACGACGGCAGGCGTTACGCTTTGCCCATAAGCCAGCAAAAAGCCCATGAAGATTGCAATTGCGAGCAGGAAATTGACCGCAGGCCCAGCAAATACAATCAACGCACGCTGGTATAGCGGCTTGGACTGGAATGTCTGGTTGCGTTCTGCCGCAGGCATTAAATGCCAGTTTTCATCAGGCTGGCTTGCCGGGTTCATGTCCCCGGCAAACTGAACAAACCCGCCCAGTGGCAGTGCCCCGATACGCCATAAAGTGCCCCGGCTATCCACCCTGCCCCACAATTGCGGGCCAAATCCAATGGAGAATTTCTCTGCCTTCACCCCGAACCAGCGGCCAACAAGATAATGGCCAAGTTCGTGCACCACCACCAATGTGCCAAGCAGCACAATGAAGGCAAAAAGCGTCACAAGGATGTTGGGAGATTCAAGCGGAGGCATGGGCGACATTTTCCATTTTCGTCCGCGCGTAGGAGCGCGCGGCTGCATCTATGCTGAACAGGCTTTCAAGGTCATGCGGAGCATTCGGCGAATAGCCATCTAGCGTCGACGAAACCATATCGGCAATATCAAGGAAACCGATGCGTCCGGCAAGGAAAGCCTCAACGGCAACCTCGTTAGCCGCGTTCAGGATTGCAGGCGTTGCACCGCCTGCCTCGGCTGCGTCGCGGGCGAGTTTAAGTGCAGGGAAACGATCCAAGTCAGGCGCTTCAAAGTCGAGGCGCGCAATATTGGTAAGATCGAGCGGCAGGCAGTTGGTTTCAAGCCGCTCAGGCCAGGCAAGCGCGTTGGCAATGGGAATGCGCATATCAGGCGAACCCAACTGGGCCAGCGTCGAGCGGTCCTTATACTCCACCATCGAATGGATCACTGATTGCGGGTGGATCAATATATCGATGTTGTTCAGGCCAACAGGGAAGAGATGATGCGCCTCAATCAGCTCCAGCCCTTTGTTGAACATGGTGGCGCTATCGACGCTAATTTTCGCGCCCATCGACCAGTTGGGATGGGCAACGGCCTGCGCGGGGGAAACGCTGCGCATTTGCTCGGCCGACAAAGTGCGGAACGGCCCGCCGCTGGCCGTGAGCGTAATCTTGCGCACCTGATCGATCTTCCCGCCTGCAAGGCATTGGAAAATCGCATTATGCTCTGAGTCCACTGGCAGCAGCGTCGCTCCTGACCGCGCGACCGCCGCCATCATCAGTTCGCCCGCAGAAACCAGCGCCTCCTTGTTGGCAAGCGCCACGGTCTTGCCTGCCTCAATTGCCGCCATGGTGGAGGGCAAACCCGCGCACCCGACAATGGCTGCCATCGTCCAGTCGGTGCCCATGGACGCTGCCTCGACCAGTGCCTTGGCTCCAGCAGCGGCGCGAATGTTGGTTCCAGCAAGCGCCTCCTGCAATGCCGGATAGGCCGCCTCATCGGCCACGACCGCAAGCTCGGCGCCAAACTCCTTCGCCAGCGCCGCCAACTCAGCCGCCTGGCCGTTGGCGGTGAGCGCGACCACGCGATAAGCATCCCGATGCTGCCGCACGAGATCAAGCGTAGAGAGGCCCACTGAGCCTGTTGCACCGAATATGGAGATGGTGCGCATATCGGTCATGTCAGGGCCGCCAATCGACCGGTGGTCCATGCAGAAAACATGATGCCGAATGCGCCGATAATGACGACGGGCAATAGGCCATCCAGCCTGTCGAACAGGCCGCCATGACCCGGAATGAAGTTCCCTGAATCCTTCACGCCTGCCCGTCGTTTCATCCAGCTTTCAAAAAAATCACCGGCCTGTGCCATCGCGGCAAGCTGTGCGCCGATAACAAAGGCCCATGGCCAAATCTGCCCCGCAGCATAATAAGCAAAGCCTGCCAGAAAAAGTCCCGATGAGGCCATGCCGCCTGCCAGTCCCGACCAGGTTTTGGACGGACTGATATGCGGAGCGATTTTTGGCCCTCCGAAAGTTCGTCCGGCAAAATAGGCACCGGTATCGGTTGCAATCACCACTCCAATGAACGCAAGCAACGCATCGGTCTGACCGGTATCGCGCAACACCGCCATGAGCGCCGCTGCGGTTCCGATGTAAATGATCCCGCCCAAAGTCCAAGCCAACCGCGCCCCCGGCGATGTAGCTATGGCCAAGACCAGCATTTGCCATTCACGGAGTAAACCAAGAGCAATTAGCGCCACAAAGATTGTAAAGACATAGCCGCCGAGCCAGATGGCAATCGCTGTTACGGCCATCATCGCAACACCGGACGCCGTCCTTATACCTAAATCGGAACGTGGTTTCTCAGTTCCCGGTTCGTTGCTCATCGCCCGCCATAGCGCCTTTCGCGCGTGCCGAATTCTGCCAGCGCCCGGTCGAACTCCGCAGGACCGAAATCGGGCCAGAGCGTTTCGGTGAACCACAACTCCGCATAGGCCGCTTGCCACAGCATGAAGTTGGACAGCCGCTGCTCGCCCGAGGTGCGAATCAAGAGATCCAATGGCGGCATGTCGGCAGTGTCCAGTTCGGCCTCAATGGCCTCTGGCGTTATCTCACCCTTCGCAGCGGCCCGGCTGGCCGCGCGGGCCAGTTCATTTTGCGAACCATAGTTGAGCGCAACGGCCAGTGTCGTTCGACTATTGTGGGCTGTTCGCGCTATTGCATCATCGACCAGCGCGATAATGTCGGGAGCAAAGGCGCGGTAATCGCCCAATATTTTTAGGCGCACGTCATTGGCGACAAATTCGTCAATATCCGATTTGATGAAACCGCGCAGCAAGCCCATCAGGTCGCTTATCTCATCCTCAGGCCGCTTCCAATTCTCGCTGGAAAAGGCGTAAAGCGAAAGCGCCTGCAACCCTGTTGTGGCAGCGTGGCGGACAATCTCGCGCACGGTCTCGACGCCTTTTTTGTGGCCCAACGCGCGCGGCAGATGCCGCTTTTTCGCCCAGCGGCCATTACCGTCCATGATGATGGCGACATGGTGGGGAGCGTTGGATTCGATGCCGCCGCCAGTTTTTGGTGCCTTTTTTGCTAAGCCCAACATCACAAAATTACCGTTAGCCCTGAGTCTGCCGAAGGGCGTCCCGCCGCACAAAGCCATGCTTCGAGAAGCTCAGCACTATCGGTGTCGGGGGATGGAAAAAGGATCACTGACTCATGATTTCCTTTTCTTTGTTCGCTGCGGCTTCGTCGATGGCCTTGGTCATATCATCGGTCATCTTTTGGACTTCCGTCTCCAGCCGCTTGCGGTCATCCTCGCTGATTTCCTTTTTATTTTCATCGGTCTTCAGCGCATCATTGGCATCGCGGCGGACATTGCGCACAGCGATCTTGGCTTTTTCCGCATATTGCCCGGCAAGCTTTGCCAGTTCCTTGCGGCGCTCCTCGGTCAAGTCAGGGATCGGGAGGCGAAGCGTCTGGCCGTCAGTTATGGGATTGAGGCCAAGGCCAGCCGAGCGGATTGCCTTTTCAATTGGGGTAATGTTGGAACGATCCCATACCTGCACAGAAAGCATTCTGGGTTCAGGCGCGCTGACGGTGGCGACCTGATTCAACGGCATGTGGCTGCCATAAACCTCAACCACGACCGGATCGAGCAGCGTCACATTCGCACGGCCCGTGCGCAAGCCTGAAAGGTCGCCCTTCAGCGATTCCACGGCGCCTTTCATGCGGCGTTCGACATCGGCTTTGTCATATTGCGGCATGATTTACTTCCCTTCGCTTTGAACCACTGTGAAGACACCCGAACCGTCGAGTACCTTGAGAATATTTCCCGGCTCGCGGATTGAAAACACGACGATCGGGATGCTATTGTCACGGCACAAGGCCACCGCACTTGCATCCATGACCTTCAAATTATCGGACAGCACACGGTCATAGCTCAGCGTGTCATAGCGCATGGCCGACGCTACCTTTTTGGGATCGGCATCATAGACGCCATCAACCGACGTGCCTTTCAGCAGGGCATCGCACTTCATCTCCGCCGCACGTAGGGCTGCACCCGAATCGGTGGTGAAATAGGGCGCACCAACGCCAGCGGCAAAGATCACGACCCTGCCCTTTTCCAGATGGCGTTCAGCCCGGCGGCGAATGACCGGTTCGCATACCTTGTCCATCTCAATCGCTGATTGCACCCGCGTCTGCACGCCAAGCTGTTCAAGCGCATTCTGCATGGCGAGCGCATTCATCACCGTCGCCAGCATGCCCATATAGTCAGCCTGCGCCCGATCCATGCCTTTCGCCGCGCCCGCCATACCGCGAAAAATATTGCCGCCACCGATCACAAGGCAGATTTCAAGGCCAGTATCCTTGGCCGCCTTCACCTCCCCGGCAACGCGCGCGACAGTTTCCGGGTCAATGCCAAAGGACTGTTCGCCCATCAGCACTTCGCCTGACAATTTCAACAGGATACGGCGGTAAGCGCCCATATGTTCCTCATCCCCTAAGATCAGACGCGATAATGGCGCACAGCTATAGGAGCCATGCGCCATATCGCCAAGGCCTTATCCCGCCGCAGCAGGATGGCCTTAATCTCAGTTGCCAACCGCCGCAGCGACTTCTGCGGCAAAGTCCGACACTTCTTTTTCAATGCCTTCGCCAAGCTGGAAGCGGACATAATCCTTCAATGTGATCGACTTGCCAGCGGCCTTAGCGGCCTGGGCAACGACGTCGGCAATCGGCGTCTTGTTGTCGATGACAAAAACCTGACTCAAAAGCGCATTTTCCTTTGCAAATTTGGCAGCCGCGCCATCAGCCCGCTTTGCGAGGATGTCCTCAGGAATTTGCTTGCCGCTTGCGGCTGCTTCCTCGGTTGCTTTTTCAAGCGCAATCTTGCGCTCGCGCTCCAGAACGTCAGCGTCAATCAGGTCAGACGACAGCACCAGCGGGAAAGCGGCCGCAATGTGCATGGCAAGCTGCTTGCCCAGACCGTCAAGCGTTTCCGCATCAGCATCGCCTTCGAGAGCGACCAAAACGCCAATGCCGCCCATGCCGGGCGCAGCCGCATTGTGCACATAAGAAACAACGCGACCCTGATCGACTGACACAGTCTTTGCGCGGCGGATGACCTGATTCTCGCCGATGGTGGCGATATTGTTGGTCAGTACATCCTGCACCGTCCCGCCAGCGGGATAGTCCGCAGCAAGGATTGCATCGGCATCATTGGCACCAAGCGAAAGAGCCACGCCAGCCACATTGCGAACGAAATCCTGAAACTGCTCGTTCTTTGCAACAAAGTCGGTTTGGCTGTTGACTTCAACTGCCGTACCCTTTGTGCCGTCGACCGCGACGGCAACGAGGCCTTCCGCAGCCGTGCGGCTCGATTTTTTCGCAGCAGTGGCAAGGCCCTTGGCACGCAGCAGGTCAACCGCCGCATTCATGTCGCCGCCAGTTTCTTCCAATGCCTTTTTGGCATCCATCATGCCCGCGCCGGAAAGCTCGCGCAGTTCCTTGACGGCCGATGCAGTAATTGCAGACATTGAGGTGTCCTTTCGAATGATCATGGGGAGGTCACGCAGAACCTCTAACTACCCCACTGCCCCGCACGTGATGCGGGGCCTGCCTTTTCGACCAGTCGGGCGGAGTGGCCCGAAGCCGCGTCAAGCGCGGGGTGACGAGTTTGGAATCAGGCCTCGGGTGCTTCTTCAGCAGGCGCTTCAGGAGCAGCCGTGTCAGCGGCAGGCGCTTCTTCAACCACAACTTCAGCTGCAGGCGCTTCGTCAGCAACCGGGGCAGCTTCCGCAACCAACACCGGTTCAGCCATGGGCTCTACAGCAGCGCCAAGGTCTTCACCACGCGCCTGAGCAGCGCCCTGATTGCCCTTGCTTGCTGCGGCAGCGATAGCATCGCAATACAGACGGATTGCGCGAGCAGCATCATCATTGGCCGGAACCGGGAATGCAATGCCATCAGGCGACACGTTCGAATCGAGCATGGCAACGACCGGAATGCCAAGAACGTTGGCTTCCTTGATCGCCAGCTCTTCCTTGTTGGCGTCGATCACAAACATCACGTCGGGAACGCCGCCCATGTCACGGATACCGCCAAGGCTTGCTTCCAGCTTGTCGCGCTCGCGCGTCATCTGGAGGATTTCCTTCTTGGTAAAGCCCGATGTCTCGCCAGCCAGTTGCTCTTCGAGCGTTTTCAGCTTGCGGATCGAGTTGGACACGGTCTTCCAGTTGGTGAGCATACCGCCCAGCCAGCGATGGTTGACGAAATGCTGGCCGGAAGCGCGTGCCGCATCAGCGATCGGCCCCTGCGCCTGACGCTTGGTACCGACAAAAAGAACCTTTCCGCCCGCCTGAACAGTGGCAGCGACAAATTCAAGCGCGCGCGCAAACAGCGGAACAGTCTGCGACAGGTCAAGAATGTGAACGCCGTTGCGAGCCCCGAAAATATAGGGCTTCATCTTGGGGTTCCAGCGGTGGGTCTGGTGGCCGAAATGCGCTCCAGCCTCAAGCAATTGGTGCATGGTGACGACAGGTGCCGCCATAGTCTTTCTCCTTCCGGTTGAGCCTCTGGGAAACAAGAACCTCACCCCGATCCGAAGATGGGGATCAGCACCGGTATGTGCGTTTCCCATGTGGAATGCGCGGGCCGTTAGCGGCCAGCGCGCCAAAGGTCAAGCCCGATACCGTGAGATTTCGTCAGGAAAGCAGCAAGGCCGCCGCATTGTTGATCATGTGCAACAGGATGGTCACACGCAGCGACCCGGTAAAATGATACAACAGCCCGAATGCCATACCCATCAGTGCCAGGATAGGGAAAGCAAGCAACTGCATATGCACCGCTGCAAAGACCAGCCCGGCAATAACAATCGCCCAATAGGGCCCCACCCGTCGCTTCAGTCCATTTTGCAACAGCCCGCGAAATAGCACCTCTTCGATAATGGCCGCAAAGACAACAATCACCAGATAAAGTACAATCTGGTCCGCCAAGCCGTCTGACATTGCGGCAATCATCTGCCGTGTCTGGCCCTGCAACGGGCTTCCCGGGACAACATAGCGTGCATATAATTGCGTGAGCGCAGCTGCCGTCAAAAGGATCAGCAAGCCCGCGCCAAATGCCTTGGCGAGGCCCAACCGCCCCCAGTTATCAAGGCCGATACTTGCAACCCGCCCGCCGCGGCGCAAATAGAATGTCAGACCCAGAACAATGGCCAGCCCGGCCGCGGCTGCACCATAGAGATTGGCTGGACCTGATCGTGGAACATCACGCAGCACTGCCATAAGCGCGGCTGCATCGTCGATTTCGGGGAATGCCAAAAGCACGGCGATTGTCCCGAACATAATCTGCAATGCAAAAAAGCCGACGATCCAGACCAACGCCCATCGTGTGCGCGGAAATGGTTGTTGGTCTATGCTTGTCTCGTTCATCATTGCCCTTTTTGCCTCTAAAAGCCTTAGCCATTCGCTAACAGCCGCCTAAACGAGCCCCATGCGCACAAGTTCGCCCAGCATCCGCGGTGGCATATGTTCCTGCGCATCGGCCTCGCCGTGCGCCAGATCGGGCGGGGCATCGCCTTCATTCATATAGCGCCACCCCTGATGCGCGCGTTTTGGGTAGGAGCGGATGGGGATCACATCCGGCCGGATACGGATCCATGTCCGCCCTTCGCCATTATCCATAAAGCCAATCAGCGGGCTACGGCCAATCAGCGTGTGCTTGATGATCCAGTAAAGCGACCCACCGGCCATCTCAACATGGCGTTTGGGCAGGTAGCGTGTTGTCAGCCGCACCTCGCCGTCCATGGCAAAACTCTGCAGCCGCTCGCGCAAATGCACAGGGTCGTTGGCGCCAAAGGCTACGCGGGTCATATGGAGAGGCATGGCGCAAAAATAGGCAGGCGATCAGAATGCCGCAAGCGCCGGTTCTTTGCCAGCAACGCTGTTTTCCAGCGCCTTGCGCAATTTGGGCCATTCTTTAAGCCAGCCGCTGGTAGGATGCGCCTTCCTGATCCGCTCGGTAATCGCATCGGCAAGCTCGATATCGCCTTCGTCAGCATAAAGGCGCGCAAGCATCTCCAAAGCCTCCCGATGATCGCTGTCAATCAGCAGCGCCTTTTGAAGTTCACGCTCGACGCCGGGTCGCCCGGCATCTTTCAATATCTGCGCGCGGCCAACGATGAGTGCAGTGGATTGTGGCCGGAGCTTGATCTCTGCGGCCATATCGGCCAGCGCACCATCAACATCGCCCGATGCGGCCTTTGCCTTTGCGTTTGCAACGATGCTACGCTCGGTCTTCTGGGTCGCCATCCCGGCCTTGTCAGCCATGACATAGACTTTATCCTCATAAAGGACATCGCTTGCCTTATCATATTTCTCTGCTTCCGCGACTGCCAGTTCGCCTTGCGCAATCTGCGTAACTGTGCGCGCTGTGAATTGCCGCCCGTCAATCTTCACTTCCCTCTTATAGGTGGCAGGGCCAATTTTTCGTTCAAAGCTTTTGTTGGATAGCGAATAGGCTTTGCCCTGTTCGGGCAGCTTTGCTGATACGGTAACTTCATAATGGGCAGCAGAAACCGCGACCGGCAAATCCTTGATCATCGGGTCCTCACGCTCAACGGCAAGGTCTTGCCCGATTTGCAGCATATCGGCAAACCATTCACTAAAGTCGCCCACTTCGGTCCATTCGAGTTTCATGGAGCCAGTCATTTCAAAACCACTTTCGCCAATATCCGGCCGGTCAAAATAGCGGACGGCAGTGACCTTGAAATCTTCCTCCTCGCTTTGCTTGATCGTTTCTTCCTCCTGTTCGGCCTTTTGCTGGTCAGAAAGCATTGCAAGCGACGCTGAAAACTGGGCCGCACCCTCCCCGCGATAAGTGGTCACAGACGTAATTGCCGCCGGAACATCAAAGCCTTGGCTGGCATCGATTTCATAATGGGTGGTTTCGGTCGGGCGCGGATAGGTCACCGGAGGCAGTCGTTGCAGGTCGGCGCCGGGCACAAGCGGAAGGGCAAATCGGAAATCCGGAATTTCCAATGTTGCAAGATCGCGGTCAGACAGACGGGTTCCGTCCAGCCAGACCACATCTCCGGCGATGTCAGCGCGCACGATGACATGGTCGAATGTGCTGACCAGCCCCTTGCCTGCCTCTACCAATCCCGGCTTGGTGGAGGATACCAGCGCGGGAATCGCATTTATGCCAAGACGCCGCAAAATCGCGATAAGCAGCACGGATTTGCCCTTGCAGTCGCCAAAGCGCTGATCCCAGACTTTTTGCGCGCTATCTGGCTGGTGGCTGCCCAGCCCTTCAAAATTGCCAATATAGCGTATTTCGCCCTGAACCAGCCGCAACGCAGCCATGGCCTGCGCCGCTGGCGATGCATTCTCAGCGCGGATGGCCTCAATGCGCGCGACAAGATCGCCGCTTAGTTCCGCTTCGATGGCTTTGCGGTAAACTGGCTCAACATCGTCGACCAATTCTGACCAGCTGTTGCGCGACGTCGCAATGATCATCCAGTCGGCGGCAAGCCGTTGGGGCAGGCCGTTGTCAAAGCCCTTTAGCCGCAAATTGTCCACGCTGCCTTCCATGAAGGCAAGACCATTCGCCTCGCCAGCGGTAGCCTGTGGCAGCCGTTTGCCAACCGCTACGTTCAGCGGACGGGCCTTGTCCCAGTTGATGCGGTAATGCAGCCGGTCCACCGATCCCGGCGAAAGCAGGCTGATATGGCCTTCAAAATGTTTGAGAAACAGGGGAATGGTGGTTTCAGTTGACAGGGCATAATCGATTATGTCGCCAACGCGCAGGTCCGGTATCTGCAAATAGGCCGTCACTACGCCCGCAATCACGCCAGAGCGCGCCTCACCCTCATTCCGGAAGGTCGCAAAGCTTTTGCCATCGGTAAGCAGGTCAATGACAGTCCCATTCCGAATGATGCGCGCATGGTGGATTGTAAGCCGGTTGCGGCCCTCCGCATATTGGGCCTGAATTGTGCCGAGCGCGCGGAGGCCGCTGGCATCGTTAACGCGGAACACGCGCCGTTCAAATATGATGCCAGGTCCCGTCTTGCCCGAGTAGAATTGAAAACTGCTGAGCAGGTTGCTGGCGGAGCTTCCCTTGGTCGCATCGGTGGGTTCAGCCGGATAGGCAGGATCGACAACCCATTCAGGGATTGGTGCATAGCCGACGCCATCCTGAGCCGATGCGAATGTCGGACCGATCAACAGCAGCAATAAAAAAAGGAAAGCGCCCCGAAGCATAAGCCCCAGACCTATCCGTTTTTCTTCAGGCTGCAAGTCCCGCAGCAACGGCAAGGCCAAGGAAAATCAAAAAGCCCATTGAATCGGTAATCATTGTGACGAAAATCGAGCTGGATACCGCTGGATCCTGATCAAGCCGGTCGAGCAGGATAGGAATCGCGACGCCAGAAAGCCCCGCGATCATGATGTTGAACAGGATCGCAGCCGCAATCACGCCTCCAAGCGCCGGATTGCTAAACACCAGCCAGGCGCCCACGCCGGCAATGACTGCCACTGTTGCGCCGATTAATACTGCGACGCGCACCTCGCGCCAGATCGCGCGCACCGTGTTGGATTGCGTCAGCTGATTGGTGGCAAGCGCGCGCACGGTTACGGCCAATGTCTGCGTGCCCGCATTGCCGCCAATGGAGGCGACAATTGGCATTAATATCGCCAGCGCCACCATGGTTTCGATCGCCGCACCGAATTGGGCAATGATGAAACTGGCAACCATGGCGGTTCCCAGATTGGCGACCAGCCAGCGCACGCGCGCCCGGTAACTGTCGGCAATGGGTTCATTGATGTCGCCTTCGCCGGCCCCTGACAGGCGCAAAATATCCTCGCCTGCCTCCTCCTGAATGATGTGGACGATATCGTCAGCGGTAATGACCCCGACCAAACGTCCGCTGTCATCCACAACTGCTGCTGAAATAAGGGCATATTTCTGAAACCGCAGCGCCACTTCCTCCTGATCCATGTCGACTGGGATCAGCGTCTGGTTGCGCTTCATCACGTCTGCCAGCGCTATGTTGCGCGGCGTGCGCAATATCCAACTGAGGCGGCATGTGCCGACCGGCCGGTGCATGGGATCGACGATGAAAATTTCCCAGAATTCGGTCGTCAGCTCCTGATTTTCACGCAGGAAATCAATCAGCTGCCCGACGCTCATATGTTCAGGGGCAGCGACCATTTCGCGCTGCATGATGCGGCCGGCTGTTTCCTCCGGGTAGGATAGGGCATCCTCAATGACCGCGCGGTCTTCGGGGTCGAGCTCTGCGAGGACGGCCTGCTGCTCTTCCTCCTCCAAATCCTCGATCATGGCCACCGCGTCGTCGGTGTCCATCTGCTCGGCAAGGCCCGCGACCTGAGCGGGTTGCAGCACGTCAATCAGATCATCGCGCACCCAATCGTTAAGCTCGGCCAGCACATCGGCATTCAGCAAGTCGCCAAGCGCCGTAGCAAGCGCATTGCGCCCTTGTTGCGGCGTAAGCTCAAACAAGTCGGCGATGTCGGCAACGTGGAGCGGTTGGGCAAGCCGATAGGCTTCCTCCGGCTTTCCGTCCTGCACGGCCTCAAGCACCGAACGCACATAATCGGGGTCAAGACGGTCATCCTCGTCAAGGGTGACCGGCGTTTCGAGGTCAGGTTCGACGATGCCAGTTTCGCTGTTCATCCTGTGTCCCCTGGATAGTGCCTCGCAGCGCTCTAGGCGCACAGGCGCAAATTGCAATTTGCTTTTTGGTCTGTCCTGCCTAAGGCGTGCGCAACATCGTTTTGAAACAAGGACCCCGATAAATGGCCGAAACGCTCACTCTGCATCTCTCGACCGGCGACGTCGTTATCAAGCTGCGCTCTGATCTTGCGCCCAACCATGTGGATCGTATTGTCGAGCTGGCAGGCGAAGGCTTTTACGACGGCGTCAAATTTCACCGCGTAATCGATGGCTTTATGGCGCAGGGCGGTTGCCCCAATGGCACGGGAATGGGCGGATCAAAAAAGCCCGATCTGAAACAGGAATTCAACGCAGAACCGCATGTGCGCGGCGCGTGCTCCATGGCACGGACCAGCGATCCCAATAGCGCCAACAGCCAGTTTTTTATCGTCTTTGACGATGCGACCTTCCTCGACCGGCAATATACCGTTTGGGGCAATGTTATCGAAGGCATGGAAAATGTGGACGCGCTGCCGAAAGGCGAGCCGCCGCGCGAGCCGGGCTTTATCAAAAGCGTGACTTTGGCATAATAAAGCCAAGCGATATAATCACCGTAGTGCTGAGCTTGTCAAAGCACGCCTCACCGCATGGCGCTGTCCTTGAAAGCGCTCTTCGATAGGTTCAGGGCTACGGTTGAACAGCGAGGGTTAGGTCAGGTGGCAATCCTTTCAGACAAATGGATCCGCGAACAGGCACAGACAAACGGCATGATAGAGCCCTTTGTCGAGGCACAGCGCCGCGATGGCTGTATTTCCTATGGCCTTTCCAGCTATGGCTATGACGCCCGCGTTGCGCCTGAATTCAAAATTTTCACCAATGTCGATTCAAGCGTTGTCGACCCCAAACGCTTTGATCCCAAAAGCTTTGTCGACCGGGAGACTGATGTCTGCATAATCCCGCCCAACAGCTTTGCACTGGCCCGCACCGTTGAATATTTCCGGGTGCCACGCGATGTTCTGGTCATCTGCCTTGGCAAATCGACCTATGCTCGTTGCGGGATCATCGTCAACGTCACGCCGCTCGAGCCAGGCTGGGAGGGTCATGTGACGCTGGAATTTTCGAATACCACTCCCCTGCCCGCCAAAATCTATGCCAATGAAGGCGCGTGTCAGTTTTTGTTCCTGCAAGGCAATGAACCTTGCGAGACCAGCTATGCCGACCGCGCAGGCAAATATATGGGGCAAAAGGGCGTCACGCTTCCCCGGCTTTGACCAACCATCGACGGGACGCCATTGACGCCGGGTTCAGGCAGCAATTTTCAGGAAGGGTACAGGCGGCGTGGACCGCAGCACGATGGGGCGGTCGCGGCGCGTTTCAAACACTTCGCCGTCAAGCACGACACTGCTGTGGTCGGCCTCAATCCGGATTGTGTCGCCTTCACTAACATGCACGCCCCCAAAGCGTTTCTTGCCGAGCAGGCCAATGAGAGACGCCCATACGACGCGGAACATGGCAAGGGGCCGCTGATCAACGGCAAGCAATTTCAGCCGCCCGGTCGGCTCGCCCTCAACGGCCTTGCCACCCAGCAGCAATTTTTCCAACGTTGTGACCACAAGCACCGAAAAACGTCCGGACAATTCACCGTCACGGATCAGCGAAATGCGAACGCTGTTTGACCGCGGCGGCAGAAAATCCGCTTTCAGGCCAAAGATCGCGGAGGCAAAAACCGCAATAACCGTAAGCAAATGGCTCAGCCCATTGGGCAGGCCAAGCGGGTAAATTTTGTTGCGGCAATAAAGGATCGTATCAGCAAGGCCCGCCCCGCCCAGAAACATGCCAATCACGGGACGCGCATTTTCGCTGCCATCAGACAGGGCAATCAGTTCGCGTGCCACGATGTGGCCGGACAAATCCCCCTGTGCCAGCGCCAGAATGTTTTCCAGCGCCTTCAAAGGACTGCCATCTGCGCCAAGGTCTAGCGCAATCAAATTGGTCTTGCCATTGGGCAGGACGGCAACCGGCGGCGGTGCATCGCGGAAATGCCCGCCATGATAGAGCTCGGTCAGCGCCGCCTGTACCGTCCCGTCCCCGCCATTGACCACCAGCACCTTTGGCTTGACCCGCGCGATCATTTCCAGCGCGCGCGAAACCTGCCCCACCTCTTCGACTTCATAATGGAAGATATCGGGATTGCGCGCGCAAAAATT
Organism: uncultured Sphingorhabdus sp.; assembly: GCA_964572205.1. Taxonomy (GTDB): domain Bacteria; phylum Pseudomonadota; class Alphaproteobacteria; order Sphingomonadales; family Sphingomonadaceae; genus Sphingorhabdus_B. The sequence continues at coordinate 15,724 of CAZNEO010000024.1, read as the reverse complement.
CCGCACTTCCGGCAACAGCGACCTGTTGCCAGTGGAGTGCGGATTGGAAAGAAGCGCGACAAGTGCCAAAAAGGAGGTCCTACATATATTTCAAATTCACGGTGATCGTTGTCACCCCGGGGCCAGCGGAAAAGGCAACCTTGCCCACCGACGGCTTGCCCAGATTCAAGATGTTGATCGACGGGTTGTTGGAAAATCCGCCGCCATCCGAGGAAATGTCCGTTTTGCCATTACCATTTTTGTCATGACGCACGGCAATGGCATATTTGCCCGACGCGGACAGCGGAATGCAAAAGCTCTGGCTGCCTGCGCTCGCCTTTGCCTCTAACCGGTGCAACCACTTGCCCTTCGCCAGCCATGCCGACGACGTGGCGGGGTAATTCTGCACACGAATTTTGCCTGACGAGCCCTTTATGCCACGCACATCCACCTGAATAGCAGGCCCCTTGCCTGCACCGCACTTGCTCATATCATTGGAAACCACCGTGCCCGCATCGGCACTTCCGGCGATTGCCAGCATCGCTGCCGCAGCCAACGGAATCATGATTTTCTTCATCGCACTCTAACTCCTTGAGCGATTGAATGGCTGCCCCCGTCTGGGCGCAGGACATTATTGCTCCTGATCATGAAACTGTATATCGCGTCCATTTGCGGCCAAATTAGGGTGACGGGACGACAATAAGTTGAAATTTCTGACTGCCACCGACCGCTATATCGCGCGGCTAGTTGCGGTGCCGCTGCTTGCCACTCTTGCATTGGCAGCGATGCTGCTGCTGCTTGAAAAAATGCTGCGTTTGTTTGATTTCGTCGCAGCAGAGGGCGGCCCTGTCAGCGTTGTCTGGCGCATGTTGGCAAACCTGATCCCCGAATATCTCTCACTGGGGATTCCCATCGGCCTGATGTTGGGCATATTGCTGGCGTTCAGGCGGCTCGCCATGTCGAGCGAAATCGACATTTTCCGGGCGGTGGGGCAAAGCTATTGGCGGCTTTTGCGCGTTCCCTATCTCTATGCCATTGCCCTTGCCTTGGTGAATTTTGCCATTGTCGGCTGGATCCAGCCAACCTCGCGCTATTTATATGAAGAATTGCGTTTCGACTTGCGGTCGGGCGCCCTTGGCGCATCGATCAAGGTCGGCGAATTCAACAATTTGGGCAAGAATTTGACCATGCGGATCGATGAAAGCCGCAATGACGGCAATGATCTGTCCGGCCTGTTTGTGTTTGCCGAGAACAACAAGGGGCAGTCGATTGCCGTGACGGCAGAAAAGGGCCAATTCATGCGCACCGATGATCGCAACACGATCATCCTGCGCCTCACCAACGGCACATTGGTGCACGATGCCCCCACCTATAAAAATGCCCGCGTTCTAAGCTTTTCCAACCATGACATTCCAATTCCTCTGCCCGAAATTGAGAAATTTCGCGACCGCGGCGAAAAGGGCCGGGAATATACGCTGCCGGAGCTGGTGACGGTCGGCACCGATGCAGAAAAAAGTGGGCGGGAGCGCAATGCCGCCTGGGCCAATTTCCATTTCCGGCTGGTGGAAGTTGCAATGATGTTGCTGCTGCCGCTGCTTGCCGTTGCGCTTGCCATTCCGCCCAAAAGATCGACATCAGCGCTTGGCGTGTTCCTGTCGATTGTGATGGTGGTCACCTATCACAAAATCAATGAATATGCCGAAAGCGTGGGCGCGCGCGGTGTGATTGACCCATTTATCGCGTTATGGGTGCCGTGCCTGCTCTTTGCCGCATTGATCCTTTGGATGTATCATGTCGCAGCGCATGTCCCCGGCGGGCAACCCATTGGCGCTCTTGAAAAATTTGCAGAAAAAACCGGAAAGGCCATCCGCAGGATGTTCCGTTTTGGCAGGCGCAAGTCCAGGCTTTTGACCCCGACTGAAGAGGCCGCCGCATAATGACCATGTCTTTTTTCCCGTCCCGCCAGATCGGCTGGTATATGGCGCGATTGTTCCTGTTAAGGACATTTGCGGTCCTGATCATGCTTGTGCTGATCCTGCAAACGCTCGACCTGCTGGGCGAAAGCGGAAAAATTCTGGCTGTGCCAGGAAATGACGATGGGGATTTGTGGCGCTATATTTCCATGCGCGTGCCTCAGCTGATCCAGCGTTTCCTGCCCTTCTCCGTGCTGCTGGGCACATTGATAACTTTTACCACGCTCAGCCAAAACAGCGAAGTCGTTGCGATGAAAGCTGCAGGCCTTTCCGCGCACCAGATTCTGGCACCGATGATTGCCGCCAGCCTGATCGTCGCCCTATTCTCCTTTGCTTTCAACGACAGCATTGTTGCTCCGGCAACGGCCAAACTGAAAAAATGGCAGGATGTCGAATATGGCCAAATCCCGGCAGATGACGGCGTGCGCAGCAATGTGTGGGTGCGCGAAGGACGCGATTTCATTCAGGCGCGCACCGTGACAGGACGTGGTGAGGCCACGCAGCTGCAAGATGTGCGCGTATATCAGCGCGCGGGCGGCAGCGTGACCCGCGTAATCCGGGCAGATAAGGCAAGCTTTGCCGATGGCGCATGGCGTCTGGAAAATGTTCGCACTTTTGACGTCGCAGCGGCCGCACAAACGCGCACCGATGCGATTGTCGTTGGCCGCGGAATTGAACCGGAGCGCTTCGACCAGAAGAAGGTCGATGGCGATGCGCTTGGCTTTGTGGCCCTTTCCAACGCCATTGACGAGATGAAGGCGACGGGGCGCAGGGTCGATGCGCTGGAAGGGATATTGTGGCATAAAATATCCGGACCGTTATCGGCTGTGCTCATGCCGCTTTTGGGAGCCGTGGCTGCATTTGGCCTTGCCCGCAGCGGCGCACTGTTCCTGCGCGCAGTCATTGGTATGGCGCTGGGCTTTGCCTATTTTGTCGCCGATAACTTCGCTCTCGCCATGGGCAATTTGGGTGCCTACCCGCCCATGGTTGCGGCATGGGCCCCGTTCCTGCTGTTCCTGTTGATCGGGGAGACGGTTCTGGTCCGCACCGAGGAATGAGTGGCCCGCAAGAAGAAGCGCTGACCGCAACGCAGCAGGTCGTCAGCAAAGGCGATGTTGCCAAAGGCGCAGGGCTGGCCGCAGCGGCCCGTCTTGGTGCCTTGATCGAAGTGATTGCGCAGCCCGCATACACCTGGATGTTCGGCCTTGCAGGCTATGGCGTTTACATCGTTCTGTGGGCCGCAGTGAACATTCTTGCCAATATCCTCGACCTGTCCCTGGGCCAGGCGCTGCAAAGGATCGTTCCCGCCGGCAGCAGCGATACCGAACGGCATGGCGCCGTGCGTTTTGCGCTTGTCTTTGCAACCGGTCTGGGGGTGACGGCGGCAATCGCCATTATGGTCGCGGCACCTTTATTGGCCAGCCTGATCGCAGCTGCGCCCGAAGACGCAGAAACGCTGCCCGGCGCCATTGCCCTGTTCGCATGGAGCCTGCCGCTGTGGATATTTGTCGAAACGGCCACCGCAGCGGCGCGTGCGCGCAAGGCATTTGGCCCGGAAATCCGCCTGCGCATCTTCTGGGAACAAATTGCCCGCCTGCTGTTTGCAACCGGCTTTTTCCTTGCAGGGACAGGCGTTGAAGGCTTGCTGTTGGGCCATCTTGCTTCCCTTGCCCTTACTGCCTGGCTCGCCTGGCGGCTGCTGGCGCGCTATTATGATCCTGCGCTATTGCGCAATGCCCCCGTGCCTGCGGCGCTGCGCAAGAATCTGCTGCTGACCGGCCTTGCCATGTTGCCCCCTTCCCTTGCCCGCCGCGCCTATAATGACCTGCCGCCCATTCTGCTGAATGCACTGATACCGGGCAGCAATGGCGCAGTTGCCGCTGGCCTATATGGGCTGGCCCGCAAAATCGCTTCAATACCCCTTATTGTGCGGCAAAGCTTTCTATATGTCCTCGCGCCGCTGGCATCAGAACAGGGTGCGTCAAGCCGGGCTGGTATTGGCCCGCTCTACAGCTTCTCAACCCACATCTCGCTGTTGCTGGCGGTTCCACTGGCGGCGCTGCTGATCCTGCTTGCTCCTGAATTGCTGACGGTTTTTGCGCCCGGCGCGGCCGCCGCACTGCCAGTGGTGGTCGCGCTCCTCCTTGCCCGCGCGGCAGAGGCAGCCTTCGGCCCGGCAACGCCGATCGTCGAAATGATTGGCCATCGCGGAATCCCCCTGTTCAACAGTCTGTTTGGCATGGCGTTGTGGATTGGATTTGGCCTTTGGCTGGTCCCTGACCTTGGCGCCTATGGCATGGCATTGGCAGTATCCGCGGCGGTGGTGGCAACGGCGCTGCTTGCCGTGCTGCAATTGGCAATGGGCGAAAGGCTGAACCCCTTCGGCACAGGCTTTGGAAGGGCGGCGCTGGCATCGGGCCTTTGCGTCGGCGCGCTTTGGTGCTTTGCCCTGATCCTGCAACCATGGGGCGGCCTTATCAAGGCGACAGCAATGCTCCTGCTGTTTTGGCCAAGCCTTTGGCTGGCGCTGAAATTTGGTCTTGAGCCAAGCGACAAGGCCGCATTGGGCAAGGCAGCAGTAAAGCTGAAGCTTTAGGGCCAGGACCCTAACCGCGCATCGTGCCCACGGTGAAGCTGCTCTTTACCAGCCTGGCGACAAGTCCGGGCAATCCCTTATAGCTTGCCTGATCATAAGTGGCTTTTGCCGCCATAGAGGCCGAAAGTCGGCGGTGCGCCTCACCCAGCGCATGGTAAGGTAGGCCAGGCAGCAAATGGTGCGTCGCATGGTAGCGCAGCCCCACAGGAGCCCAAAGCGCTGAAAGGATGTTCGGCGGCGGCACATTGACGCTGTCGAGGAATTGGGCAGTTGTGCTTAGCACCTCGCCTTCATTTTCCCACAGATGGGCAACCAGCGTGCGGATCTGGTTGAAGACGATTGTGGCCGACATGATGCCAAGGAAAATGGCAAAGGCCCGGAGAGGGATAAGGCCGTTTGCAACGCCAACCAGCAGGATATTCGCCCACAGGCTTGCAGCAATTTCCTGAATCAGCCAGTTTTGCCGTGCCTCACCCTCTGGCATCCGGCGTCGGAAGTCAGGGTTGATGACCAGCCCCGAATAGCGTTCAACCACCAGCTTACGCAGCGGCGGGACAAGAAAGGACAAGGGCGTAAGCAAGGCAAAACGCACAAAAAGGATCAGCGGCCCAAAGGCTGCAAGCAGGACGAAGAACGGAACCGACCAAGGCTTCATCAATGCCAGCGGCAGATATTCCGGGTCTTCTGCCGTGCCGTAACGGGTGCGGGCATGATGTAGTTGATGCACGCCTTCATACATGAAGCTTGGCACAAGGAGCGGCACGCCAACAACGGCATTAAAGCCAAAGCGGAACCACGGCACATCGCGGTGCCGAATATGGGTGATTTCATGAATGAAGCTGCCCGCGCGATATAGCGCAAGCACCGCCACAATCGCTGCAGTCAGCAGAATACCGGTCGACGTGGTCATCATCGCGGCGAATAATGCAGCATAGCCCAATGCCGCCGAGCCGAGGAAATCCGCCCAGTAAATAGATTTGTTCGCACCATTAAGGTCGCGCGTAAGCTCTGCCGCGGCGCGAATCATCGCCATATCGTCGGGCAAAACGGCCCGAGCGGCCCGGGCCGTAGCCGCCGGTTTGCATGCATCGACGTGCAATTCTGTGTTAACCGTCATATCCATGGCGGCGCGCCTAATCCTTTTTCATGGCGAGATGATGGCAAATGAACGGCCCTTGCGCTTGGCCAACCCGCCGCCCATATCGCACCAGATATGAACGATAATGCACATAACAACCCCAACACATGGTATGGCACAACAATCCTGTCGGTGCGCAAAGGCGGCAAGGTTGTGATTGCCGGCGACGGGCAGGTTTCCATGGGACAGACCGTCATGAAAGGCAACGCCAAAAAGGTGCGGCAACTGCATGATGGCAGCGTCATCGGCGGCTTTGCGGGTGCAACTGCTGATGCCTTCACGCTGTTTGAGCGGTTGGAAAAAAAGCTGGAGGCGTACCGCGGCCAGTTGATGCGCGCGGCGGTGGAGCTTGCCAAAGACTGGCGCACCGACAAATATCTGCGCAACCTAGAGGCGCTGATGATTGTGGCCGACAAGGATGTGACCTTGATCCTGACCGGCAATGGCGACGTTCTTGAGCCGACTGACGGGATCGCGGCGATTGGTTCGGGTGGTAATTATGCCCTGTCCGCTGCCCGCGCGCTTGCCGACTATGAAGCGGATGCCGAGAAAATGGCGCGCCACGCAATGAAAATTGCCGCAGAAATCTGCGTCTACACGAATGAGAATTTGACGGTGGAGACGTTGGACAGCAGGGTTTAGAGCGTCACCCTGCCGCAAAAAACATCAAATGCACCAGCCGCCCATCCTCCGGCCCTGACCCAAAGCCGCGCGCGCTATTGTGGAACATCCACGGGCTGAACAGGATCAGCCGGTTGAACCGCATCGGCGCGGTGAAGGTCTTTTCCCAGCGCGACGGCTTCAGCGTGTCGGCGTTCACAACCTCGTCGACCAGCCGATTGGGGTCGGAATATCCAGCTGCATGCACACCATCCAGCGTCGGGGGTATCCGGTCCAGTCCAGTCCGCTTGTGCCGGTAAAATTCGGTCCCGCCTCGGCAATGTTCGGGTAGGCTGAGATATAAAATCCCCGAATAAAAGCAGGGATCGATATGGACCCCGGACAGACCCTTGTCGCGTGCCAGCGTAAGGCGGCAATGGCTGTGCGTGGTTCCTTGCTGCGGCACGACTTTTGTGCCGATGATATGCGACACCGCATCGTCCAGACCAGCAATGGTCAGCGGCTTGGTCGACAGCAGGCCGGGATAATTGCCGTCCTTGAAAGCAGGATCATAGTCGAGGTCCAGCGCCGCCTGCCGCGCCATGTGCGGGTCAGTCAGGAAATCATCGATGATAAGCAGGGATGGTAGCGGCATACCCCATGCTACCACTTGAACGCGCCTGTCCAACCCCCATTTACTGCGGATGAGTCAAAACCTTACGCCTAAAGCAATTGTTTCCGCCCTTGATGAACATATTATCGGACAGGCCGACGCCAAGCGCGCCGTCGCTGTCGCGCTGCGCAACCGTTGGCGGCGGCAGCGGCTTTCGCCTGCGTTGCGCGACGAAGTAACGCCCAAAAACATCCTGATGATTGGCCCCACCGGCTGCGGCAAGACCGAGATCAGCCGCCGCCTTGCCAAACTGGCCGACGCGCCGTTCATCAAGGTTGAAGCGACCAAATTTACCGAAGTCGGCTATGTCGGCCGCGATGTAGAGCAAATCGCACGCGACCTGGTCGAAGAGGCCATTCGCCTTGAAAAGGAACGCCGCCGCGAGCAGGTGCGCGATGCTGCGGAAAAGGAGGCAATGGAGCGTATCCTGAAGCCGCTGGCTGGCGACACCGCAAGCGAAGCAACGCGCGAGGCATTTCGCCAGCGCATCCGCGACCGCCATATGGATGATGTCGAGATAGAAATTGAAGTCGCCGACGCGCCCGGCATGGCGATGGAAATTCCGGGCATGACCGGCGCGTCGATGATCAACATCGGTGAAATGATGGGCAAGGCCTTCGGGCAAGGGCGCACGAGAAAGCGCAAGCTGAAAGTGCCGGATGCCTGGACCAAGCTTGTCGATGAAGAAGTTGAAAAGCGGCTGGACCAGGACGATGTCGCCCGCACGGCAATTGCCGATGCAGAGGCCAACGGGATTGTCTTTCTGGACGAGATTGACAAGATCGCCGTGTCCGACGTGCGCGGTGGCTCCGTAAGCCGGGAAGGCGTGCAGCGCGACTTGCTGCCCTTGATTGAGGGCACAACCGTTGCGACAAAATACGGCCCGATGAAGACCGACCATGTCCTGTTCATTGCATCGGGCGCGTTCCATGTGTCGAAGCCCAGCGACATGCTGCCGGAATTGCAAGGCCGCCTGCCCATCAGAGTTGAGCTGCGTGCTCTGGTGCATGAAGATTTTGTCCGGATATTGTCACAGACCAAGGCGAATTTGCCGCAGCAATATGCAGCCTTGCTAGCCACCGAAGAGGTAACGCTGGATTTTACCGACGATGCCATCGATGCGCTTGCCCGGCTGGCAGTCGAAGTGAACAACAGCGTCGAAAATATCGGCGCGCGCCGACTGCAAACCGTGATGGAAAAGCTGCTGGAAGATATAAGCTTTGAAGCAGAAGACCGGCGCGGCGAGACACTGACCATCGACAGCGCTTATGTCGAACGGCAGCTGTCGGGAATTGCCAAGGACGCCGATCTTTCCAAATATGTTCTTTGATTGTTCTTGTCAGGCTGCTATGCAGTCGTTGGAGGAGAATCGGGATGCGGTTGTCAGGTGGATGCCATTGCGCGGCTGTGCGCTATGAAGTGAATGGCACGCCGCAGCATGTTTCGGTCTGCCATTGCAGCGATTGCCGCAAGTCTGCTGGCGCACCCTTTGTCAGCTGGGCAGCGTTCAATTCAGCGGAACTACAAATAACAGGCGAAGTCACTGCCTATCGTTCAAGAGGCCAGGCGATACGGCATTTCTGCCCCCGGTGCGGCTCTGGCCTTTACTATGTGAATGAAGAGGTCCTGCCCGGACTGGTGGATATACAAACCTGCACATTGGACGATCCTGAGATGCTGGAACCTACGCTGCATGTTCAGGCGGCGGAGCAATTGCGGTGGACAAGGGCTATTGAAAGCCAACCAAAATTTGATCGCTATCCCGGCATGTGACATTGAAGCATCGGGAAGTCGGGCGATGCGAAGGGGCACTGGAATATGATCGACCGGAAGATATGAAGGGCGGTCGGGACCTGTCGCTGGATGCCTTTCGCGGGCTGACAGTGTTTCTGATGATATTGGTCAATATTCAGGGCAATGGCGATGCCGCCTTTACTGCGCTGAAACATGCCGAATGGCACGGCTTGACCTTTGCCGATCTGGTCTTTCCCTGGTTCCTGTTCATTGTAGGCCTGTCGGTGCCGCTGGCGCTTGACCGTATGCAAAGCGGTTCGCCCTGGCCATCAATCCTGCGGCGCGGGCTTATGCTGTTCGCATTGGGGGCAATATTGTCCTGGTTGATCCGTCCGGTGGATTTCGATCAAATCCGCTGGATGGGCGTGCTGCAAAGGATCGGGATCGTCTATCTGGCCTGCGCGGCAGTGGTGCTGTTTTGCCAAGGCTGGAAATGGGCAGCGGGACTGGCGCTTGCCCTGTTGGCGCTGCACAGTTGGCTTTTATTTGTCGCCGTCGATGGCATCAACAGCCTGACCGAAGGAGCAGGATTGAACGCGTCGCTTGACCAGCAACTGCTCCCCGGCCGCCTGCTGCGCAAGACATGGGACCCGGAGGGCGTGCTTTCCACACTGCCTGCCATTTCATCCGGATTATTGGGCGTGGCGATTACGCGATTAGGTCAGGTGGCCGATGGAGGCAAAATCTGGCTGGCTAAAGTGGGACTGGTGCTATTGGGCTTCGCGCTGACACTGTTTATTCCCCTGAACAAACAACTTTGGACTGCCAGCTTTGCCTTGCTGACTGCCGGATTGGGTCTTGCCATGTGGCGGCTGATGCAGCTTTCCTGGAACAGTTTTGACAATGGCGTGGTTGCCCGCTGGCTGGTACTGCTGGGCCAGACCGCGCTGACACTCTATGTCATCCATATGCTGCTACTGGCGCTGATCGTGCGCAAACTGCCCGATGGGACGCGGATATGGGACATGCTCTACGCCAAGCTTGCCGCAGTCATCCCTTCCGCGCCGCTTGCCTCGCTGCTGTTCGCGCTGTTGGCTGGCATTATCTGCACTGCCCCGCTCGGCTGGCTCAAACGCAAGGGCTGGCTTATCAAGGCGTGAAGCATAGAGCTTTCAGCAAATGCAAATATGCTCTATCCTTGGCTGTCTTATTTGGATAATACAGTCAGCCGATGTTCTTTCGCCGGTCCAGCTCACCACCTCCCCCCTCCGACCTCGACAGTCGCCTCGCTGCCTTTGACCGGGCCTATGCGGGAATGTTCCCCCGCGACCCTAAGCCGTGGGAGGCGGAACCCACTCCGCCACCGCCTTCCTTCCCTGCCGATACCAGCACGCCACGCAAGCCGCTGTTCGGCAAGTCACGCTGGTGGTGGTTCAGTCGAGCCGCTGCCGCCTTTCTGCTGCTGCTGATCATTACAATCATGTGGCTGGCCTTTACCGCGCCGCTGTCCAAATCACTGCAACCCATTGCGCCGCCGCGCATCACTTTGTTGGCATGGGATGGCACACCGATCGCCAGAAATGGTGCGGTCGTGGACAAGCCAGTGAAGGTCAAGGATTTGCCGCCGCATGTCGTGCAGGCCTTTTTGTCGATAGAGGACCGGCGTTTCTATTCGCATTGGGGTGTCGATCCACGCAGTATCGGGCGCGCTTTGTGGAGCAACACCTTTGGTGACGGAATCCAGCAGGGCGGCAGCACGATTACGCAGCAACTGGCCAAATTCACCTTTCTGACGCCGGAAAAAAGCCTGACGCGAAAGGCGCGCGAGGCGCTGATCGCATTCTGGCTAGAAGGCTGGCTGACCAAGGATGAGATCCTGGAACGCTATCTGTCGAACGCCTATTTTGGCGACAATGTCTATGGCCTGCGCGCGGCATCGCTGCATTATTTCTATCGCCAGCCAGAAAGGCTTACCCTGTCGCAATCGGTGATGCTGGCCGGTTTGGTGCAGGCTCCCAATCGCCTTGCTCCCACCCGCAACCCTCAGCGGGCCGCAAAACGGGCGAAGCTTGTCCTCAACGCCATGGTGGCAACAGGCGCAATCAGCGAGGCAAAGGCCGATGCGACACCCGTGGCCAAAATTGATGTCCGGCTGAAAGATTCGATGCCTTCGGGTACCTATTTTGCCGATTGGGCGATGCCGCAGGCGCGGGCGCAGGCGGAAATTGGCTATTCGGACCAGACCATTCGCACGACGCTGGATTCGCGGCTGCAAAATATCGCGCGCAATGTCGTCGCCCGCTCCGTGCCGGGCAAAGTACAGGTGGCGATGGTTGCGATGCGCCCCAATGGCGAAGTTGTGGCAATGATTGGCGGGCGCAGTTACAAGGATTCGCCCTTCAACCGCGTCACACAGGCAAAGCGCCAGCCGGGTTCGACGTTCAAGCTATTTGTCTATCTTGCCGCCCTGCGCTCAGGCATGACGCCTGATACGCTGGTGGATGACAGCCCGATTACCGAAGGCGCCTATCGCCCCAAAAATTATGGAGAGCGGTATCGGGGCCAGATCACGCTGAAACAAGCCTTTGCCCAATCAAGCAATGTCGTGACGGTTCGGCTCTACCAGCAATTGGGCCACAATGCCGTTGCGCGCGTTGCCAAGGAACTGGGCGTCACCAGCCCCATGCCAAAGGATGCGAGTGTTGCCCTGGGCAGCGCGGGGATGACCTTGCTGGAGCTGACCTCCGCCTATGCCGCCATTGCTGCCAATGCCTACCCGGTTGAGCCGCGCGGTTTCCTTGCCGAGGAAGAAAGCTGGTTTGACTGGCTTACTTCTGGCACGCGCAGTCTGGACGGGCGCGTGCATGAGGATATGCTGGAAATGCTGCGTGCAACCGTTGACGGCGGCACGGGCCGCGCCGCACGGCTTGCCATACCTGCCTATGGCAAAACGGGCACAAGTCAGGATAACCGCGATGCCCTGTTCATTGGCTTTGCTGGCGACCTTGTGGTCGGTGTGTGGATCGGCAATGACGACAATACGCCGCTGAAATCCATATCGGGCGGCGGTCTTCCGGCGCGCATATGGCGCGACTTCATGGCGCAGGCCGTGAAAGGCGCCGGACCGCGCCCTGCCGCACGGCCAGCGGTCAAGCCTGATCCTGAAGGCCCCGTTGAGCCGCTCGACCTTCCCGACCTGCCTGCCATTGAAAACCCCGCAATGCGCGTTGATCCAGACAAAGGCGTCACGGTCAGCGGCGAAGTTGGCGGCGTGCCCCTCGACCTGACCATCGACAAAAACGGGGTGGACGTGCAGGCACGCGACAAGCAAGGCGGTCCGCGCTAAAGCAGGGTCAAGGGAGAATCATCGCGTGCGTTTTTTGCTGGCCCTTCTACTGCTTAGCCTGCCCGTTTTGTTAAAGGCTGATCCTGCCGACATTGCCGCCGCGAGCCGCAGCGTCGTGCGCGTCGTGGTGTTTTCAGAGGCTGACCCTGGCTTTCCGATTGGCCATGGCTCTGGCGTCGTCGTTGCCCCCGACATGATCCTCACCAATGCCCATGTTGTCGATGAGGATGAGTTTGAAACGCGGATTTCCATTGTCATTGTGCCAAGCGAGGGGCGGCAAACCTATGATGCCGAGGTTATTGATCGCTCACCCGGCAATGACCTTGCCCTGATCCGTTTACGCGGCGGCGTGCGGCTGACGCCTGCGGCTTTCCTGTCTAGCGCAATCGAGGATGGCAGTGACGTGTTCGCCATCGGCTATCCGGGCGGCGTCGATATTGCGCAGGGCCTGAACATGGACGACGTCATGCGCCCGCAAGTGCCGGTCAAGACCAAGGGCAGCATTTCCGGTGGGCGATCGGCCAAGGATTTTGAAACGCTGCTGCACACCGCCGCGATCGGCAGCGGCAATAGCGGCGGACCACTTGTCGATGCCTGCGGGCGCGTGGTGGGGATCAACAGTTTTGGCACGGTTTCCAATGGCGGCGACGCCGAATTTTTCTTCGCGATAGCCAACCGCGAAGTGCGCAATTTTCTGACCCGCAACAAGGTCGCACTGCGCAGCGTCGATGGCCCCTGCCTGTCGCGCGCGGAGTTATCGCGGGCGGAGGCGGAGCGTGCCGCTGCTGAAAAGGCGAAGATTGAGGCGGAGGCGCGCGCGGCAGAGGCTGCCCGCACCAAAACGCTGGGCGAAGCGCGCAAGGATGCCGAATATGCCATTATCGAATCGCGCGAAACCCGCATCCTGCTGACGATGATCCTGCTGCTTGCCGCGCTTGGTGCGGCAGGAACAGGCTGGCAATTGCTGGAACGCGGGCGCGGTGATCATGGCAAGCTCGCTCATGGCGCAGCTGCCGCCCTGTTGGTTGCGGCCCTGTTGACCTGGTTCACGCGCCCCGGCTTTGACGAGGTTGATGAACGGGCGCGCGCGGCGCTGAAGGGCAGCGCCGATCCTGCTGCCAAGGCAGTTGTTGCAAAGGCTGGTCCGCAAATCTGCACCATAGACCGCAGCCGCAGCCGGATAACGGTTTCCGATTCCAAGGATGTCCGCTTTGACTGGTCAGCCACTGGCTGCGTCAACAATCGCACCCAATATGCCGAAGGCGAAGGCGGCTGGGTTCGCACTTTAGTGCCCAACACCGAAGCGCAGGTCTCGATCATATCCTTCGATCCCAATAGCAGCAGCTACCGGATTGAGCGGCATTTGCTGGGCGAGGAAGCGATGACCAAGGCCCGCGCAGCGCGCAAACGCTATGAGGTGGCATCCTGCTCCACTGACCCTGCCATGATGGAAAAGGTTGCGCAGATGAACAATGCCGTGCGCGAATTGCTGCCACCACAGGCAAACGAGGTCTTGCAGTTTAATTGCACCGGCGGTTAAGGCGTCGCAGCCATGGCCGACACCTCTCCCTTGGAACAGCTTAAACAGGTGCTGACGGGCACGGCGCGCGCTATGGCGCAGGAGCCGGAAGTCGAACTTGCCTTTACCGCCGATGCGCCAACACAAAGCGGCAAGAATTTCCGCGTACCGATGCCGGGACGCTCGCTGCCGCCCGAACAGGTTGCCGAGGCGCGCGGATTTGCCGACAGCTTTGCTTTAAAGCTAAAGCATCATAACGCCGCCAGCCATGCCGCCGCCCGGCCGGGTGAAGCGATTGCGGCAGCTGCCTTTGATGCCATGGAGAATGCGCGGGTTGAGGCACTGGGTTCGCGCGGCATGGCAGGCGTTGCCGCAAATTTAAACAATGCGCTGGACATGCGGATGCGCACTGATCCGATCAGCCGCGCCCAATCAGCAGAGGAAGTCCCGATTTCAACGGCGCTGTCGCTAATGGTGCGTGAGCGGCTCACCGGGCAAGCCGTCCCTGCTAATGCTGCGGCAGGCGTCGATATGGTGCGCGGCTGGATTGAGGAGAAAGCGGGCGGCGATCTGGATGCACTTGGCCTTGCGCTCGACGATCAGCGGGCCTTTGCTGCGTTGACCCAAACCATGCTGGAGCATCTGAACCTGACCGAAGGCCAGATCGATCCAACGGAGCCCGAAGACGCTGGCGAGGACAGCGACGACGAGCAGGAACAGGACGCCGACAATGACGCCGAGGATCAGGGCGAGGCCGGGACCGCAGAAGCCCGTGCCGAGCCGCAGCCTGACGATGGTGAAGCAGCGGAGAGCGAAGCCGATCAGTCCGACATGGACGATATGGCCGATGGCGACGGCGAAATGGGCGATGACGGGATGCAGCCTGTCACCCCGCAGCGCCGCAATTGGGACCATATGCCACAGTCCGACTATAAAAAATGGTCGGAAAAATTTGACGAGATTGTCGGCGCGACCGAGCTGGCCGACGAAGACGAGCTGAACCGGCTGCGCGCCTATCTGGACCAGCAGCTTGCAGGATTGCAGGGCGCAGTAACCCGGCTCGCCAACAGGCTGCAACGCCGCCTGATGGCGCAGCAGAACCGCAGTTGGGATTTCGATCAGGAAGAAGGCCTGCTTGATGCCGCGCGGCTCGCCCGTGTGGTGGTCTCGCCGGGGCAATCGCTGAGCTACAAGGTGGAACGCGATATCAAGTTCCGCGATACCGTCGTCACACTGCTAATCGACAACAGCGGTTCGATGCGTGGCCGCCCGATCAGCATTGCCGCGATCAGCGCGGACATTCTCGCCCGCACCCTTGAACGCTGCGGCGTCAAAACCGAAATCCTCGGCTTCACCACCCGCGCCTGGAAAGGCGGTCAGGCGCGTGAGGACTGGCTTGCCGCCGGTCGCCCAGCGATGCCCGGCCGCCTGAATGACCTGCGCCACATCATCTATAAAAAGGCCGATGAGCCATGGCGCCATGCCCGCCGCAACCTGGGCCTGATGATGCGCGAAGGGCTGCTTAAGGAAAATATCGACGGTGAAGCGTTGCTCTGGGCGCATAATCGCCTGATCGCCCGGCCTGAAGATCGGCGCATATTGATGGTGATCAGCGACGGCGCGCCAGTCGACGATTCCACGCTCTCGGTAAATCATGGCGGCTATCTGGAACAGCATCTGCGCCGCGTGATCGAGATGATCGAAGGGCGCAGCCCCGTGCAGCTGGTCGCAATCGGCATTGGTCATGACGTGACGCGCTATTATCGCCGCGCTGTGACGATCATGGATGCAGAACAACTGGGCGGAACGATGATCGAGCAACTGGCGGGGCTGTTTGACGAGGAGTGAGTCTGTTGCTTAAGACGGACGTTATCTACATCCATCTTCCGGCAGGCAGTGAACCCCCGCGCATCAAGCCCAAGCCAAGCCGAATGGTGGTCGTGGTTGAGGATGATGTCGATCCCAAATGGCAGCGCCAAATCAGCGACTGGATAGTCGATTCGGGTTGTCTCTTCATGATGGCATGGGGCAAGGATTGCTCATCGTGGGACGACAGCGTTGACGTCGCGAATCTCGAAGATTTTGATTATGGCGAAATCCCCGACGACCATTTTGTCATGACAACTTGGCATGACAACGAGCCGCTTGAAGAAGCATTGTGGTTTT
>CAZNEO010000023.1:0-35290 GCA_964572205.1 uncultured Sphingorhabdus sp. | reverse complement strand
GTGCACCCTAAATGTCCGATTATGCCAGTCATAGGTCTGCTAGGACAATTGACGAGATGGTGACCCCTACGGGAGCAATAATCCTCAACGAAAATGTCGCGCCGTTTTTCGACAGCATCGGCGCCTACAGCCAATCCCGCATTGATGATGGGGTCGCGCGCGTATCGATATGACCCGGCTGCTCTGCCTTAAGGCTGCCGATATGATGGATAAAGTCGGCAAGAAGGGTGTGAAGTAGGAAATCGCTATGATCAAGCTTCAGGCACCTCAAGCTGCGCTCAGGATTTATAGCGACGCCATTCAGGCACACGGCGCCGCCGAGGTGGCGGACGATTATGGTCTCGTCGAAGCATTCTCCGGCCTCCGCTCGTTCAGGCTCGCCGACGGATCGGACGAGATTCACGCACGTTCGATCGCGCGACTGGAATTCGCCAAGCATCCGCCAGAAAAACGGGCCAAGTGCACGCGCTCTGCGCGGCAACTCATAGGTATCATGCGTGGTGTGCCGCAGCTTAAAGGCAAGGACAATTTATTTGACAACGCGTCCATCGGACGTTCTTTATGTCACTGAAGGCGGAGCTCATTTGGCGACAAAAATGGTCTGCGCGGCGACAAGTCGAGGCGGTCATCTCCCAATACATCGACTGGTTCTAAAACACCCGAAGACGTCATTCGTATCTGGCATATTTGTGCGAGATCTGGAGGCCAAGGTAGCACATTTCGATAGGTAAACGGCGCAGAACCTTTACACGTCCAATTGCGCAGCGACATTGGAAAGCGAATACACATCATCACCGCAATGCGGATCATTTCAGCCGATGAATTGCAATATTGAAACGGGCTTGCTGTTTTGCAACGACGCGGCACGGCCGTTTGTCATTTCCGATTAGACTTTCGTCACGCACGTGCATTTAGTCTGGAAGATCTGCTCTGACAGTGAGCCCGTTTTGGTTCCATGCGCCAATCCGACGTAGAAATTCCTCTTGCGACGGTAGGTTTTCGGCAGCAGAGGCGAATTCCTGCCGCATTTGCCGCAGCGCCAACGAAATCTTGGTTTCATCCAATGCTTCAACTAATGGATCATATCCTTTTGGCATGATATTTTGCCCCATCATGACCGAGAGCCAGCTTGGTGTTGTGAACAGCTCGGCACCCTCGCGCAATACACGTCCCTTCGACGTGAAGAGATCCAAACGCTCTTGCAGCCCGAACGGAATTTCCATGTTACGCACATAGTTCCAAAATGGGCTGTCGTCGCGCTGCGTGGCCTTGTAATGCAGGATAATGAAGTCCCTGACGTCTTCGTAGGCGGCTTTCATCCCGCGATTATATTCATTGCGCAACAGCGGGTCGAAGCTCTTGTCCGGAAACAGCATTAGCAGGCGAGCAATGCCGTTTTGTATTAGGTGAATGCTGGTTGATTCCAGCGGCTCCAAAAATCCCGAGGATAGACCTAGTGCCACAACATTATGGCTCCATGACAATTTGCGGCGGCCGGTTACAAAGCGCAGCATGCGCGGTTCGGCGAGTATCGGACCTTCAACATTCTTGACTAAAATATCGCGTGCCTCGGCTTCATCCATGAAACGACTGGCAAAGACATGGCCGTTTCCGGTGCGATGCTGCAAGGGGATGCGCCATTGCCAGCCCGCTTGATGCGCCGTTGATCGTGTATAGGGGCACGGGGATTCGATATTTCCCGTTGGCACCGCCCAGGCCCGGTCCATGGGTAGCCAATGGCTCCAATCCTCGTATCCAGCCTTGAGCGCACCTTCGATTAGCAGGCCGATAAAACCTGAGCAGTCGATAAATAGGTCGCCAGCAATCCGTTCCCCATTGGCTAGGTAGACCGCTTCGACAAACCCCGTCTCGCCGTTGCGGCACACGTTTACAATCTTGCCTTCCCGGCGTTGCACACCATGCCCTTCTGCAAAGCTGCGCAAATAGCGGGCATAGAGACTCGCATCGAAATGAAAGGCATAACGCAGGTTAGCAAGCGCCGGACGGGCATTCGCACCCGGACGACCAAAGCGGTTTTTGAGGGCGGCGACCGTCGCCATGCTGTAATCAGCGATGGGGCCGGGGGCGCTTCCGCGAAGATGTTCGCGCAACCAAAGCTGATGGAAATGCACGCCCTGAAGGTCAAATCCAAAATCGCCGAAGGGATGAAAATAACTGTCGCCCAATTTACCCCAATTGCGAAACTCAATGCCCAGCTTGAAAGTACCTTGTGTGGCCGCGAGAAACTCATTCTCTGGAATGCCTAACCGGGCGTTGAATTCAATAATGGGCGGAATTGTTGCCTCACCAACGCCGACGGTGCCAACTTCTTCTGATTCGATCAGCGTTATTTTGCGGACACCGTTGTTAAGCGTTCGAGAAAGGGCGGCAGCCGCCATCCATCCGGCAGTACCGCCGCCAACAATAACTACATTCTCTATACCATTGTTATACAATGACTATACCCCGAAACCTCTCGTTATTTTGTGCAAATAACCACCCGGTAATGCCCGTACAAAGGGGCCTTGCCAAGTTTCATAATTGATCATAAACAAAGTGCACTTTTTAGGCGACTTCTTTTGTAATTAAATTTGGGAGCGCTAACATGGGGGGGAGTATGATGCCGCTATCAGATGCACAAATAGGTATTCGTTTTTCGGACGGGCCAGCTTTGAAACTAGGTGTTTCGCTAATGGCACTGGCGCTAAGCGCTCCTGTTTTTGCCCAAAACACTTCGACGGATCCCAGCAATGATAAAGCTGAAGTCGCCGAAGATGACGCGATTATAGTTTCGGGTATCCGTGCCAGTCTGGCCAATTCACAGGGTATAAAGAAAGACGCTGAGACTGTCGTTGATGCGATTACCGCAGAGGATATCGGTGCTCTGCCGGATCGTTCGGTGACCGAAGCATTGCAACGTGTGCCCGGTGTTTCGATTAACCGCTTTGCTGGATCAAACAATCCTGATCGTTTTTCGGTTGAAGGATCTGGAACGGTCATTCGCGGTCTCACCTTTGTTCGTTCTGAATTCAATGGCCGCGACGCCTTTGCCGCTGGCGGTTATGGTCAGGGTCTGAACTTCGCCGATGTGCCTGCCGAACTGCTCGGATCGGTTGTTGTTTATAAGAATGCATCGGCCGATTTGATCGAAGGTGGCCTTGCTGGCACCGTCAATCTGAATACCCGTCTTCCCTTCGACAATCGCGGCTTCCATGTCGGGTTCAGCCTTGAGGGTAGCTATGGCGATTTCCGCAAGGAATGGTCGCCCGGTGCGTCCTTGCTGGTTAGCAAGACCTGGGAAACGGATGCGGGTACATTCGGTTTGCTTGCCAGTGGTTCATTCTCACGGGTTCAAAGCCGGTCTGACGGACTTCAGATCTCGAATTTCCAGACCCGCGACGGTCTGGCTGTCGAGGAAGCTTTCCAGAATGGTGCCCTCGTCTGCCGCAATCCGCTACCATCTTCATCTGACAGCCTAGGCTTTCCGGCCGCTGCCGCATCCATTGTCAAAGGTGCCAACTGCTTGGGTACGGCACCGGCAGGTGCGAATGGGTTTGCAGACAATCTGTCCGCAGCCATTGCCCCTGTGGGTGCGCAGTTCCGGTCGCAGAACTCCGATCGTAAGCGAGATGGCCAAGCCTTCGCTGCGCAATTTGAATCCGCCGATCAGTCCGCGCTGTTCTCGTTCCAGTATATCCGCTCGCACACGACCAATGATTCCTTTGAGCGCACATTTGAAGCTGACTCAGGTGGCTCGGAGTACAATACATATCCTATCGGTTGCCAGACCAATTTGAATGGCCCCGGTGGCCGGACCCGCGCTGAATGCCCAACAGGCGGATTTACTAACTATGTCTATGATAGTGATGGAGTGTTCCAGAGCGGCTATATTACCGCGCCTGGTGGCGCGTGGCGCGGCAATCCGTTTGCGTCGATCTGGGTTCCGCTCGGCGGCATTCGCCATTCCGTGACATCACGCGATGCGGCGGAAGAAGTCACAAACCAGGATTTTGCCTTGAACGCAAAATTCAAGTTTGATGATCGATGGAACATGGATCTTGATTTTGATTATACCAAATCGGTGAAGGAAAATATCGATATAACGCTTATTGGTACGCAATTTGCCGATCAGGAACTGGATCTGTCCGGCAACCTGCCGCAGGTCAACGTGCATAAGCCTAATACACTGTTCTACAGCTGGGCTTCGGGTGTTAACCCGACTTTGGCCGCGATGACAGACCAGCAGTATTTTTCGGATCCCAGAACCCAGTTCTGGAATGCCGCCATGGATCACACCGAGCGTTCGACGGGAGAGCAATATTCGTTCCGCAGCGATCTGAGCTACAAGTTTGATGAGGGTTCATTCCTTAAGGAACTAAAGTTCGGCGCGCGTTATGCCGATCGCGCGCAGGTTATCCGCAACTCGACGTTTAACTGGGGTATGCTCAGCGATACCTGGTCGGGCAATCGCCCTGTGTCAGTCGCCGACGTCGCGGGCAATAATGCGCAATTTTATGGCTTCGACAATTTCTTCCGTGGCCAGTCCAATGGCCCGATTGGTGGGTTCTATTATAACGGAAGCATGATTGCCGATTATAATCGGTTCATTAGCTTCACAGATAGTATCCGCGCCGCCCATGCCCTGGAGGGTGGAACGTCGCAATGGCGTCCCTTGTCGCAGCGTCAGGGCGCAGTGGACGGATACCTGCCTTCCGAGATCCAGCCGGTAAAGCAGCAGGATACCAATCTCTATGCGATGCTGCGCTTTGGCAACAATGACCCGATTTTCGGAAATGTTCGCCTTTCTGGTAATGTTGGCGTTCGCTACGTGCGCACCAGCACTACGTCGGATGGTTCGATCACGGTACCAGGCAGGTCAGCGCTTGGCATTGATTTGCCATTCGCGACGCGTTGTGCCCCGGTGCAGGTCACGCTACCCGATGGTTCGGTTGTCACGCGATCGCCGGAAGGAATTTGCTTGGCCGGCGCGGCGGCTTACAATAATTTGCAGACATGGGCCAATACCACGACTGTCACCGCTTTTGACAGCGCTCGCAACAATTATTCCTATCTGTTGCCCAGTCTGAACCTGCGGTTCGGTTTGACGGACGATGTGCTCGTTCGATTTGCCGCTTCCAAAGTGCTGACCCGTCCGAATAATGACTATATTCGCAACTTCCTCGACATTGGTCTTGATCAGACCTCGTTGCGGGCAACTACGGGCAACCCCTTTCTAAAGCCAGCGACTGCGTGGCAATTCGATCTTACCGGTGAATGGTATTTCAGCCGGGTCGGATCGCTTTCCGTCGATTTCTTCTACAAGGAAGTGAAGGACTTTTTCTATCAGCAGGTCGTCCGTCGTGACATTACAAATAATGGCGTAACTCTGCCGGTATTCGTTCGCGGCCCCGCCAATTTTGAAGGGGCAGGCAAGATCAAGGGCTTTGAAATTGCCTATCAGCAAACTATGGATTTCCTTCCCGGATTGCTGAGCGGCTTTGGCATTAACGCGAACTACACCCACATTCGCAGCAAGGGCCTACCCAACAGTTCACTGAACGGTGCAGGACTGCCGCTGGTTTCGACGGTGCAATCGGGCAATCTACCTCTGGAGCAGCTGTCGCGGCATAATGTTAACGCGGCGTTGTTTTATGAAAAGGGACCGGTCTCGCTTCGTGCTGCCTATAACTGGCGGTCGCGTTTCCTCTTGACATCATCGGACGTGATTTTCCCGTATTTCCCGATCTTCAATGAAGCGACGGGTCAGTTGGACGCATCGGCCTTCATCACAGTTTCCGATAACTTCAAGATCGGTGTTCAGGGGGTCAATCTGCTGAATGAAGTGACGAAGACGAGCCAGGCTTATTCGGGTGACCCGAACCGTCTGGCCCCGCGTTCCTACTTCATGAATGACCGTCGTTTCTCGATCGTCTTGCGCGGCAATTTCTAACCGAACAACGACAATCCTTTAGCGTCTCATGAAGGTGGCTCTTCCAACAAGGAAGGGCCGCCTTTCTGTTGAGAGGCCGTCGCCGATCTTCAAGGAGTGAGATTATAGATCGCCTGTCACTGTATTGTGTTCTGAAACAATGAAGCAATGTCCTGGGCAATAACGCTGAATCGGAAAGCGGGCCGAAGCGGCGGCCTCGGCCCGGCGTGTTGCCCGCTTATCGCTGCACGGTCAACGCTTCTCCGGTATAGATAATGGCCTTGCCATCGCGGCCATCAAAATCAGGGGCAGACGGTGATTGCCGGCTGTGGAAACGGATAATGAAGCGGCGCTCGGTAAGCATAGCTGGATAGCGTCCCTGCCGCGCACCGATGGTCAACGTGCCGGTTTTGTCACTCCAGTCGAACGGTATCCGGCTGGATTCTCCCTTTTCATGTGCGGTAGTGACGCCGTCATCTTCATAGAGGGAGAAGTGCCCATCGGCTCCGGTAAAGACATGCAAAACAAGGGGATCAGCGGTCTTCTGATCAACCCATTCGATGGCCGGGCCGGTTGGCAGAATTGTCCCGGCGCGCACGAACAGTGGTATCTGCTCTCGTGGTGCGGCAGCTTTCACATTGCGGCCGCCCTTGTGGAAATGGCCGTTTGAAAAATCATACCAGCCCGAACCCGAGGGCAAGTAAACAGTGCGCTCGCGGGCGCCAAAACGGGTGACGGGTGCCACGAGAAAGGCAGGACCGAACATAAATTGATCGTCAATCCCCCAGCCTTTGCGATCGGCGGGGAAATCCGTCACCAGCCCGCGCATGATAGCCCCACCGCTGAGAGTGGCATCGGCGGCCACGGTGTAAATATAGGGCATCAATCGATAACGCTGCCGCGTATAGGCAACCATGGCATCATACATCAGCCGATCATCTTTCGCGATCTCATAGATTTCGCGCAACGGTGCTTCGCCATGGCTGCGAAACAAGGGACTGAAGGCGCTAAACTGGAACCAGCGCAAATTCAGCTCGCGCCATTCGGCCAGATGATTGGGATCAGCTTTAGTGTAGCGATCTTCAACGGCAAAACCGCCAATGTCATGCGTCCAGTTGGGAATACCCGACAGCGAGATATTGACGCCGGCGGATATCTGATCGTGCAAATCATCCCACCGGGCGACCACATCGCCCGACCATAAGGCCGAACTGGTCCGTTGCAGGCCGCCAAAGCCCGATCGCGTCAAAATGAAGGGTCTGCGGCCCGGCTGAGCCTTACGCAGTCCATCCGCAAAACCTTCGGCATGGACCAGCGGATAGCTATTGAACAAAGCGGCGCCCGACCCTTTGCCGGTTGGTTCCATGCGTTCAGCCCTTTGTTCCAGCGACAGATTTGAATGGATATCGGGTTCAGTCGCATCCATCCACCATGCGTCAAAACCCTTATTGACCAAGCCGTCTTTAATCTGACGGAAATAGATTTCGCGCGCCTCCGGGGAATATGGATTGTAAATAGTGCTTACATATCCTGGCCCGACCCAATCCTTTTCGCCGCCTTCCAGATTGCCGGGATAGAGATGGCCTTTTGCTATCAGCTCCTTGGCATTTTCCGTATTGGGATAAAATTTTGGCCATACGGAAATCATGACCCGACCGTTCAGGTCATGAATCTGCTTGACCATATTAACGGGGTCGGGAAAGCGGGGAGCGTCGAAACAATGGCAGCCCCATTGGTCCTCTGGCCAGTAATTCCAGTCTTGAACCACGGAATCTATCGGGATCTTGCGGGCACGATATTCGCGCAGCACGCCGACTAGCTCGTCCTGTGTCTTATAACGCTGGCGGCTTTGCCAAAAGCCATAGGCCCATTTGGGTATCATTGTCGCTTTGCCGGTCAACCGGCGATAGCCATCAATGACGGTATTCATATCCTTGCCCAGCATCACATAATAATCAATCGAATGGGCCACATCTGATGTCATCTGCACCGATCGTTGATCGGCCACGGGTTGAGGATCATTATATAATAAGCCAATATATCCCGCATTGGGTTCCCATTCGATACGGATGTCGACAGGCTTGTTAGCCTTCATCGACACATCGAACAGGTGGTTCCACGGATTCCAGTTCTGCCGCCAGCGATCCAATGCCAGCTTTCCATCTACGTAGACTTTTATGTAACTTGATGAATATAAACGGAATTTATATAAACCCGTTTTTACGGGAGTCAGAGTTCCAGTCCAGGTTACGCGCTGTGTTTCGACGCTGTTTCCTTCTGTGTTTTGTCCGTTTGTAGCTGCGACACGCTTCGCCAGAGCCTCTGCGGGCCATTTCTCAATATCCTTGATGAATTGATAATCTATAACATTCTCGGTTCTTGAGATTGCCAATTTGTCGCCGAGATAATAGTCCGCCTTCCATCCAGGCTTGCCATCATGACTCACGCGCATATCCCCGGCGCCTACCAATTTGTAGGTTTGCGGATTGCCAAAGCGGCTGATGCCATTATTGTCCCATAACAACCCGTAATTGCGGGTGGAGATGATGAACGGCACGGCAATGTCCATATTATGCTGGGCCAGTTCGACGTCTTGGCCGTTATAATTCATCTGTCGGTTCTGATGCTGACCCAAGCCAAATATGCCTTCGTCTGTGCCTCGGTTGAACTGCTGGGTGACGCGGACATAATCCTTGTCGCCAACACGTGTCGGCTGAATGACGCGCTGACCTGTTTCCGTAAGGATTTCGGCGCCTTCACGGTCGAAGAAACGTAGGCTCCCGTCGGCACGGCGCAGCCGGACGCTTCCCCCTGAAAGGGTTAGAACAATGTCGCCATCCGCTTCGCTGACTGCCGGAGAGGCGGTCGGCCTAGCGATGACCATCAGGCTTTGCGGAAGGTTGGTAAAGCTATCCGTAGCAATTGCGGTCACGCGGAAACTGCTGTCATCATACGCCTCGACCCGGACCTTTTTGGCGGGGCCATGATCCGGGGTCAGGATAACACCATGATCGGTTTTTTCATAGCTGGACGCCAATGCCGGAACAGAGATTCCGGCCATCAGCAGGGCAATTGTGGTGGTTCGAACGAAGCCAATGGTCATCATGTTTCTCTCTCCTTAAGGCTGCGTTAATTGGGGTTGCCGACCGGGATTACGGGGTTGCCTTGATAGTGGCCAAGTTTGACCCGCAGCACGGTGGGGCGATCCGTCAGGTTCAGTCCGTAATCGGTTTGGTCACCATTCCAGACCCGTTCGAAAACCCACTTTCCTTCGGCATAGTGGCCTTGTTCCACGCGTACATATACCATGCTCTCATCGGCTTTGGCATTGGCCATTTCAAAAGCGACGCGCGCATCAAATCCTGTGAGCAGATATTCGTTGGTGCCAAGTTCAGCGATCGCAACGCCTCCTGTTGGTCGCGGATTGCCAACGGGCTTGTCCCAGCCGAACTGCAGCTGCCCAAAAGTCACTTTGGCGCGATACCTACCCAGATCAATCAGCTGGCTATGCTGATCTTCGGGATCATTCGGTTCGGCTGCTCCCCATGTTTTGCCTTTCGCTGCTAGGCGCGCCCATTCGCGCATCATCGGAGCAAATAGGGCATAGGCACGACCCAGTTGGTTAAGGTCGCGATCAAAGGCACGTGCCCCCAAAGGAAAGTTGAAATAGCCGCTATCATCCATCCCGAACGGCGCAAAGCCAATGCCGCCCCGGCCAATTATTGGGAAAAAATAACGGGCATATTCGACATCATTCCCTGTCTCGGGAACAAAAAGGGCGTTATCAGGACGGTCATATTGTCTCAAATATTCCATATAGGTGGCATGGTCGCGCTGATAGATGTCGGGCGCCAGAAAATCGATGGCAGGTGCGGCTGCCTTGTACACATCGATGACATGGTGAACCGGGCCGCCACTGGCATAGGAACTGGCCGGTTGCCGACCAAAGGCTGACGCCAATGCCGCATTGACGAACATCGGTAGCGGTTTGACGGCTTTCCCCGCTTCTGCAATTTCATTGATATAGGATGCCACGTGCCAAGCATGGAAATATTCATCAGCATTCGTGCCAAAAGCCGATTTCCAGCTTAGTTTCGGCTTCAGATCCAGCCGGCGCAACAAAGCGGCGGGGACTGGCTGTTCAAATAATTGCTGGGCCGCAGGCGAGTAGTCCCGCACGCTGCCATAGGTGCCTGGCTCATTCTGAACCTGGACCATGATGACACTGTGCTTTGGGTCCTTGTCGCGCAGATATTCCATCAATTTCACAAAGGCGCGCTTGTCTGAAGACAGGGTGGTGCGATGATGGGGTGACAGGGCGTAATGCGTTTTGCCTTCAGCATTTGTCATACGCGGGAAGCGCTTATTGTCGAGCTTGACCCAGGCCGGGACATAATTGGGCGCGGTATTTTTCCATGTGGCAAACCACAACAGCACAACGCGGACATTGCGCTCGCGGGCTTGTGGTAACAACGCATCAAGATAGCTGAAATCAAACTCGCCTTCGCGCGGCTCAATCTGTTCCCATGCGACAGGTATTTCCAACGTGTTGGCCCGCATTCGGTCGACCACCGACCATATGTCTGGCAAGGCTGCTGGATAATTGCTGCTGTTATTGGCCTGCGCGCCAAGGATTAGAAATGGTGCTCCATCGACGATCAGTGCGTGGCGCGCGCCCTTCTTTTCTAGCCGCGGGGTGTCAGCAGTCGAGGCAGCGGCGCACCAATCCGGCCATGCGATTTGCAGTGTCAGCGCAGCCATCAGCCAAAAGATCGACCGCCACATAATCAAAAGCGGTTGATCAGATTTTCCAACCACTCCTGTCGACCGGATTTCCGGTGGGGCGCCAGATTTTCGGCGATGCAATGATCGGCAATATCCGCGAGCGACGAAGTGCGGATCCTGTCACCCAACGCACCCTGCCATCCGGCATAGCGTTCGGCGCGGAATGCATCGAGAGTTCCGTTCTCGATGATCTCAGCGGCGCGTATTAACGCCTTCGCGATGGTGTCGACGGCGCCAATATGGCCGTGGAACAGGTCGACAGCGTCAATCGACTGACGCCGGACTTTGGCATCGAAATTGAAGCCGCCTGTGGTAAATCCGCCTGCGCGCAGGATTTCTATCATTGCCAAGGTCAGTTCTTCAACCGAATTGGGGAATTGATCCGTGTCCCAGCCATTCTGGGGATCACCGCGATTCGCGTCGATCGATCCAAAAATGCCTAGAGCGCGGGCCATGGCGATTTCGTGCTCGAACGTATGGCCGGAAAGGGTGGCGTGGTTTGCCTCGATGTTGACCTTGACCTCATTCTCAAGCCCGAAATGCTTGAGGAATCCAAAAACTGTCTGGGTATCAAAATCATATTGATGCTTGGTCGGCTCATGCGGCTTTGGTTCGATCAGAATCGCGCCCTTGAATCCGATCTTGTGCTTATGCTCGACTACCAGACTGAGAAACCGGCCAAAATTCTCCCGTTCGATACCCAGGTCGGTGTTGAGAATGGTGTCATAGCCTTCGCGGCCACCCCATAGGACATAATTTTCGCCGCCCAGTCGCAGGGTGGCTTCCAGGCAATCGCGTACCTGCATCGCCCCCCAGGCGAAAACTTCTGGATCGGGATTAGTGGATGCTCCGGCCATGTAACGGGGATGACCGAAGAGATTGGCCGTGCCCCACAACAGCTTGCGGCCATGCTTGGCTTGCAAAGCTTCCAGATGTTCCACAGCTTCGGCAAAATTCCGCCGGAACGGGCCAACTTCTTCGGCATCGGCCATTACGTCAACATCGTGGAAGCAATAGAATGGCAAATCGAGCTTCTCGAAAAAGGCCATGCCAGCTTCACGTTTCGCCTGGGCATGCGCCGAATCATTCAGTCCGGCGTGCCAGGGCCGATCAAATGTGCCGGCACCAAAAACATCGCTGCCGGGCCAGCACAGCGTGTGCCAAAAGCAGACAGCAAATCGTAGATGATCTTCCATGCGCTTGCCAAGGATAACGCGATTCTTATCATACCAGCGATAGGCGAGATCATTGGAACTTTCCGGACCTTCGTAGCGGATGTTGTCAAATGCGGAAAAATAGTCGGCTGACATAACTGTTACTCCTGAATTGCTTTTATCTTTGCAAAGGCATCTCGAAATCTTGCCAGTTTCGGGGCAAGCCGCTCTGCCAAGAGGGGGTCGGGTTCAATGATATCTCTAATGGCCGGGCGGGCACGGTTTTGCGCTGCGCTTTCACCGGTCATGGCGATCTGGGCCAGTTTTGCCGCTCCCAAAGCTGGGCCAACTTCGCCGCCATCAATGTAAACCAATCGAACACCAAGAACGGCTGACAGAATGGTTCCCCAGAATTGCGAACGAGCGCCTCCGCCGATGACCGTCAATTGCTCTATTGCGGTTCCGGCATTGCGTAAGGCATCCAGACCATCGGCATGTGCAAAGGCAACACCCTCCAATATTGAAACGGCCAGCGCGCCGGGATCGGTTTCATTGCCTAGGCTCAGAAAGGTCCCACGGATATGAGGATCGTTATGCGGTGTGCGCTCACCCGACAGATAGGGCAGGAATATCTCTGGTCCGGTTGCGGAGCCAGCAGCCTGTGCTGCTGCAAAGAATTCGCCAAGACCGGGCAGGCCAGTAAGTCTGGCACCCCAGTCTACGCAGGATGCAGCCGAAAGATGCACGCTCATCTGATGCCAAGTTTCTGGAAGGCAATGGCAAAAGGTGTGAACTCCCCCAGCAGGATTCGGGCGATACTGGCCAGTGGCCACAAAAATGACGCCTGATGTGCCGAGTGATAGAAAGGCGTCACCATCCTCAATCACGCCTACGCCCACCGCCCCTGCGGCATTGTCTCCACCGCCAGCCACAACCGGCACCGTGTTCATGCCCCAAGCCGCTGCAATGTCCTGGCGCAGTTGTCCGCTAATTTCGCACCCTTCCAAGAGCTTGGGCATTTGAGCCATTTGGAGGCCTGTGGCCGCCAGCATCGGGTCGCTCCATCGGCGACCTGCAACATCAAGCCATAGGGTTCCGGCGCTGTCAGACATGTCGCTCGCCTTGTCGCCGGTCATGCACAGGCGCACATAATCCTTTGGGAGAAGTACAGTGGCGATTTGGTCGAAAATGGCGGGTTCGTGCTGACGGATCCACAGCAATTTGGGCGCGGTAAAGCCGGGCATTGCCAAATTGCCGGTGATCGATCGCGAAGCCGGCTCCGCCAATTCCAGTGCTGCACATTCGGCAAAACTGCGGCCATCATTCCACAGAATCGCAGGGTGCAAAGGCCGGTCATCATTGCCCAGCAAGGTCGCGCCATGCATCTGTCCGGCAAGCCCAATAGCCAGTATTTGCGCGCGCAAACTTGGATCCAGCTGCAATATCGCATCCTGAGTTGCGGTCCACCAGTCATCGGGGTTTTGTTCAGACCAGGAGGAATGAAGGCGAGAAACGGTCAGCGACGAGGATGCCTCTGCCAACAGATCTCCCGAAGATGACAGGATTACGGCCTTTACGCCCGATGTCCCGACATCGATTCCCAAAAACATTGCTTTATCCTCATCCCCAGCTTTACTATAGTTAGCGCTATCATTGGTTTGTGCGCAAGTGCGAAATGCTTGCTGTGAAGCGATTGTCGGATTAGGCCAAGCAATATGAAAAAGACAAGCGTAGGTGCGAAGGTTCGAAAGCAGCGAAGGGGGGCATTGGGGCCAACGGTTGCCGATGTCGCTCGCGCTGCGGGTGTATCTCCGATGACGGTCTCACGCGTCGTCAATCGAGACGTGCGCGTCCTCGATGAAACGCGCGCGCGTGTCGAGGCTGCTATTGCCCAAATTGGTTATGTTCCCAATCTTGCAGCGCGCAGCCTTGCGGGCGGAAGACAATGCCGGATTGCGTTGCTTCACTCCAATCCTAGCGCGGCCTATCTCAGTGAATTTCTTGTTGGATCGCTGGATGAAGCGTCGGCGCAAAGCGCTCAGATCATCGTAGAGCATTGCGCCAATGGTGTTACCCCTGCCGAACTTGTTTTGCGCATTCTCAACCATCGCGTGGATGCGGTTTTGTTGCCTCCGCCATTGTCCGATGATGAGGCGCTGCTGGCGGCGTTGCAGGCAACTGGGCTTCCTTTGGCGCAGGTCGCAACTGGCAATCCTGCAGATTTTTCAAACGCGGTCATGATCGATGATGAGGGCGCTGCTTATGCGCTGACGGCGCGGCTGTTAAATCTCGGCCATCGACGCATCGGTTTCATCAGAGGTAATCCTAATCAGACGGCCAGTGTGCTGCGTCGCAACGGCTATCGTCGCGCTTTGACCGAATTTGGCTTGGCGGTTGATCTAGCTCTCGACGTTGCTGGCGACTTCACCTATCGCTCCGGCCTCACAGCGGCAAAGACCTTGCTGGAGCTCAAGTATCGTCCATCGGCCATTTTTGCCAGCAATGATGATATGGCGGCCGCAACCATTGCCATGGCCAATCGCATGGGCATCGGTGTGCCCGGCGAACTGTCGGTTTGCGGTTTTGACGATACAGCGTCTGCAACGATGGTCTGGCCTGAATTGACGACCGCGCGCCAACCCGTGGCGGAAATGGCGAAAGTGGCGGTCCGTTTGCTGGTCACAGCTGTAACATCGGATAAAGCGGAAGCCCTAAAGCCCCGGCATGAACAGCTTGATTTCACGCTGGTGGTGCGCGATTCGGATGCCGCCGCGCCCTAAACTCCTTGACACTGCAAAATCGCACGTCATGGTAGCGCTCACAAAAAGGATTTCTCGGAGGGGGAGCGTTGTGTCAGATAACACAAAAAGCAATTTAAGCTTTATTTTCCTGATAGTTGCAGTGGCGACATTGGGCGGTTTCATGTTCGGCTATGATTCAGGTGCCATCAACGGCACGACCAAAGGGTTGGCAGCGGCCTTTGGCTTGAACGAAGCCAATCTTGGCATTGTGGCGGCTTCGCTTTTGCCTGGTTGCGCCTTGGGTGCCTTTGCTGCGGGACGGCTGGCCGATGTCTGGGGGCGCCGGCAAGTTATGATGGTTGCTGCGGTCCTGTTCATTGTCAGCGCATTGATATCAGGAGCTGCGCCTAGTGCCGTGGTCTTTGCTCTCTCACGCTTCATCGCGGGTGCCGCTGTTGGCGCGGCCTCTGTGCTGTCTCCCGCTTATATCTCCGAAGTGACCCCCGCCCATTTGCGCGGACGTCTGTCAAGCATACAGCAGATCATGATCATTACGGGCCTGTTCGGTGCGGCCACGTCGAATCTCTGGATTCAGAACGCCGCCGGTTCGTCGCTGGCAGACCTTTATGGGTTCCCTGCGTGGCGTTGGATGTTTTGGGCACAGGCCGTACCGGGCGTGCTCTTCCTCTTTTCCTTACTGCTGGTGCCCGAAAGCCCCCGGTTTCTGATTGCCAAGCGGCGTATGGATGAAGCGCATCGTGTGCTGACCCGGTTATTTGGCTCGGATGCCCCGCGCATGGCTGCAGAAATTGAAGCAACATTGGCCAATGATCATCAGCCAAGCTTTCGCGACCTCAAGGATCCGGCCACGGGCAAATGGCGGACCATTGTCTGGGTTGGCGTCGGTCTGGCCGTGTTCCAGCAATTTGTCGGCATAAACGTTGTTTTCTACTATGGCATTATGCTCTGGGAAGCGGTCGGCTTTACCGAAGCGCAGGCGTTCCAGACCCAGGTCATCAATGACGGCATTTCAATCGCCGCATGCGTTGTAGCGCTTCTGCTGATCGACAAGATCGGGCGCAAGCCATTGCTTGTGATTGGTTCGGTGGGCATGACTGTCACTCTGGCCCTGATGGCAATCTGCTTTAGCCAGGGCACATTCGTGGGGGACAAATTCATGCTCTCATCGGATATGGGAGCGATCGCGTTTGTCGCTGCCATCAGCTACGCGGCCTTTTTCAACCTTAGCTGGGGGCCGGTGATGTGGGTGATGCTTGGTGAGATGTTTCCCAACCAAATGCGCGGATCAGCGCTGGCGGTGGCAGGCTTCGCGCAATGGAGTGCCAATTTCGCCATTTCTTCAAGCTTCCCGTGGGCCTTGAAGAATATGGGGTTGACGGCAGCCTATGGCTTTTATGCCACCTGTGCCTTTCTTTCGATCTTCTTTGTCGCCAAAATGGTCAAGGAAACAAAGGGTAAAACTCTGGAAGCGATGGAGGGCTGACGGCCCAAATTGGCCAGCTCTTTGGTGCTGCCATCCATATGTCGATCTGGAGCCTGTTGCCGTCTAGCGGCGACGGGCTCCAGATCATTTCGGCGAGCACGGCCTAACCAAGCTTCAGAATATATACGGGACCTATGTCCAGCACTTGCTGGTGTCCGGCAAACATCAATTTGAACACCGCCTCGTTTTGCGGGATGTCGATCGTCGCCGTTGTCCGCAACTGCAGAAGCTGCCAATTGGGACTAGGCCGCAGTACGTTTTCGGCAAAACCGTAATAGGGCGGCTGGGTGGATTGAAACCTCACAATGACTGATGCTTTGCCATCGGTTGCGTCGGCAGACACCGTCCGCGCCGCGATCGCCACCAGATAGCGCGCGCCCTTGGTCAGGGGTGTATTGACCGGAATCGCCATTTCCAGTTCCCAGGGCTGACCGTCCTTGTTGCTAACCGTGACTCGGGTTGCTTTGCCCAAATATATGCCGCGATCAGCGATCTGCTGCTGTCGGCCGCCCGTGCCATAGAAATTCCAGGGGCCATCTTGGGGACGATTGATCAGCGTGCCGGAAATATTTGCGAGCTGTGGCGGTAGGGATACGGGCGGTTCGGGCAATGCCGCCGCAATCGCATTGGCACCTTTGATCACCATTACCTGGCCAATTTCCAGATTCTGCGCTTTCTCGCCGAGCAACAGGGAAACGGCAGATGCGCCGCCCGTCAACGCCACGTTGGAAACGCCGGCCGTTTCATACCACTGCCATTCCGGTCCGATCTCAAAGCTTTTATCTAGAAAACCGGCCCATGGGCTAACGCTTTGCTGAATTCGGATTCCGATTCTGCCATGCACCTTGCCATCATCCATGGGGAGCGCACGCGCATAAAAGCCTACCGTAACGACATCTCCTCGCGCAATATCGCGAACTAGATTGATTGCGGCGCTAATCTGCCATGCCTGATCCGCCGCCTTTTCGATCATTACAGCCCGCGCTGCACCGCCGCCGGGAATATCGCTCGATTTGATAACCTTGGTTTTGGCTCCTCCCAGATTTTGGGACAGATCCACCAGAACCCGTGGATCATTTATCAACTCACCCGGAAGCAACTCGTCAATCCGTGCCAGTTCCGCATCGGCTTTTGACGGCTCGCCCAAAACCACCGGCGGCACGCCTGTAGCGATCAAAGTAAATGCTAAACAAGTTGCCGTTGAAATCCGCCATCTCGTTCTATCCATCAGCCTCTCCCATAGCCCGTATCTGCCCAGCCTTATCGCTGTGAACCCGCAATCCCGATGGCCTCAAGTAGACCCTTGTGCCACTGGCGTGTTTCGTGATCATAGAAGGGAAATGTGTTGGTATAGGCCCACACACATTGTTCGATACCCAAGGGTTTGAACGCCTCTGTAGTGGCTTTGTGAAAAGCGACGCGCTCCTCGAGTGGGACGAGATCAATCGCGCCATTTTCACCCATGAATGGAACTTTCCCGGTCCGGGTAATGAAGCGCTGAATCTTGGAAAGATTAGCGGCCCATTCGACTTTATCGGCCTCAATCGGGAACTTACGGCCCAATGGCGGCACCTGATTGCCTACCCATGTGGCGCCTTGATGCGTAAACATGAACGGTGAATAATAATGAAAGGTCGGCCAGAGATTGGGATCGTCTGGTAATTCAAGCGTCTCCAGGGAATCGACACCGCTCCATTTTTCGCCACCAAAGATGACTGGGCGAGTCGGATTGGTCGATCGGATCGCAGCCAAAGCCGGCCCTAAAGTGGCCCATAAATTGGCGTTGTTCAGATTGTTATGGGGCTCGTTCTCGATCTCAAACCACAAACGGTCCTTGGGATAGTCGGCAAAGCGGGCGGCCACCTGTTTCCAGACATTAGCCAGCGCTATGCTGCCCCTTTCCGGTTCATTGTGGACAATTTTGAAATTGTGGCTGTTTACAATGACTTTCAACCCTGATGCCAGCGCCTCATCCACCCGGCTCTGCACAATGGCCATCCATTTTGGATCAACAGTGTTCGCCGCATTATCGGCCACGTGCTGGCTCCAGTTGACCGGCAGTCGCACGGTTTCAAATCCGGCCTTGCGGATATTAGCGAAGTCACTGACATCTAGCTTCTTACCGCCCCAAGCTGCTTCTCCGCCCGTCTCCAGATGATTCCCGGCATTGATGCACTTACCGGTCGGCAGACTTTGTGGTTGCGCAAGTGCACCTGCGGTAAAGGCCATCGAGGCGCAGAGGGCTAATCCCAGTTTCATGATCATCATGTCCGTCTCTCCCTTCGGCTTCTCTTTTGGTAAGGGTAGTCCAAAATTCGCCTCAATGATAGCGCTACCTAACTCGGCTGCAAACACTGAAAATGCCTACGTTATCACCAGTCAACGGCATGTGAAGCTTGCCATCCGCCGCTCCGATCATCGCTTTCTAAAAGGCCTCACTCCAACCGCACATGTCCGCGCGCGGCTGACCATCGACTTGCTTTGTTTCGTTATTGCCAAACACAAGCGTCACTGGCTTTCGTAAAGTCAATTTATCCCAGTGCAGACGCTTTGCGCTTAACGGCGTCGGCCCGTTGGGATTTCC
Organism: uncultured Sphingorhabdus sp.; assembly: GCA_964572205.1. Lineage (GTDB taxonomy): Bacteria > Pseudomonadota > Alphaproteobacteria > Sphingomonadales > Sphingomonadaceae > Sphingorhabdus_B. The sequence continues at coordinate 16,593 of CAZNEO010000023.1, read as the reverse complement.
CGTCAGCGCTAGCGCTGCCCAATAATCCTGCATCTGCACGCCTCCACCCGCAGCCTTGCGGTCAAAAACGAAACCCACCTCATAGGCGTGCCGCGTCCAGCCGCCGTCAGGGCCAACGTCGAACTCATATCGCCACGTCGGCCATCCTTTCGACAACAGCAAATTTGCCAGCCTATTTGCAGGGCAGTGAAACTGGGCATCCGATTGCATGCGCAGTTCCAGATTGCCGCGCCTTGGATCTACCTTGCCTTCTTCGGCGCGATAGGAGGCTAAGGCTTGCGGGGCGTTGTTGCCGAACCAGAACCTTGAAAAGCTATCCATTTCGGTGCGGCCCGGACCAGGTCCAAACTCTATCTTGTCGGTGCCGATGATAACCGGCTTTGGTGCATTTGCGGCAATCAACTGATCGGGCGCGGTTGGCAAAACCTTGCCGTCGATCGTCGTTCGCAAGAACAGAAAGTCGTTGCCAAGAGCCGCGACATCTTGAAGCTTTGACTGGATGTCGAACAGGGCGACCGGCGACAAGGCACGCAAACGGTCAAGATCGCCGCCGCTATCTGCCAATGCGTCGAGTTGATCGCCAATTGCCAGTGCATCATCATGGCTGCGATAAGACATTCCAAAGCCGGGCGTTCCGCTTTGCAGGATGGCCGCGCCGAATAGGCCCTGCGCCTGCGGAGCCGCGAGCAACAGCGATGCGTCCTGCGATCCGGCGCTTTCTCCGAAAATCGTCACCTTGGATGGGTCACCACCAAAGCTGGCAATATTGTCCCGCACCCATTTCAGGGCTGCGATCTGATCCATGAGACCATAGTTGCCGCTGCTGCCGCCCTGCTCCCGAGCCAGGCCGCGATGGGACAGGAAGCCCAAAATGCCTAAGCGGTAGTTTAACGAAACAACCACTATTCCTTGATTGACCATTTGGGATTCGACCGCTCCAAATCCTGAACCGGCGCGATTGCTACCCCCGTGAATCCATATCATGACCGGGCGCTTGCCCGAAAGGGAAGGTGTCCGGACGCTGACCGTCAGGCAGTCCTCATTGCCCCGAAGCCAATCTGATTTGTTCCAATGTTCATTATTTTGCAGGCAGGCAGGCCCGGCGCGCGTTGAATCCCGCACATTGTCCCATGCAATGACAGGCTGAGGAGGCTTCCAGCGCAGGTCACCGACAGGCGGTGCTGCATAGGGTATGGCCTGAAACAACAGCGTCCCATCTTTTTCTAGCCCTCGAACGGCACCGCCGGTGACGGAAACTAGTGGTCCAATAGGATTGGCCGATCCTGCGGTGGGGGTGACCAGAAATGCGGCTGTCAGAAGCCACAAAGTGCGCCTTGCAGTCATATATGCTCCCTCTTTTATCCGCCTGTCTCGTCCATCAATCGGGACATGTCTGCGAACCTGCTTTATTGGACGACCACCAGTTCAAAACCGGGCACCGGGAGCCGCCGTGAGTCAAACAGGTTGACGACAGGATTGTCGGCCCATCCATAGCGAACGCGGGAGACAGGTTGGTTGTCCGCGGCGAGAGTGACGGTCGAACCATCTATTTGGGCATTGGCGTAGCGGCAGGAATTGTAGGCTTCGCCGCAAAGCTCGAAGCCAATTGGCGACGAATGGCTCCATGCGACAAGCACAGCATTAACGCTCTGAAAACTGATCTCGATATCATTGCCTCTGCGTCGGGCAGAAAGGGGCCGCGGCAGCCTGGTCCCCATCGCAGCCATTGCAAGCCGTCGGCCCAACTCATTCTTGTTCGCTGGATGTACATCCGTGCGGTCGCCAAGATCGATGGCGGTAACAAGCGCCGCATTTGCATCGGCATCGGCAGCCTTTCGCTGTTCCTCGCGCACTTCCGCCCAGCCGGAATAGCCAGGTTGAATTTGCGGGTCGCCGAAATTGGCCAACTGGACGACCAGAATTTTCAGATCCGGCCCAAATTGATCGCGCCAGCCGTTGAACAGGGCGGCAAGGCGGTTCGCATAGCCGGGGGTGCCGACATCACTTTCGCCCTGATACCAGGCTACGCCCTTGGCAGCAAAGTGCCCGATAGGGGCGACCATGGCGTTATGCATTACGCCAATTCCGGCCTGCCGGTCCCAAGGAGTGCGCGGTGGCCAAGCTTTCACCGGTGACGGGGAATAGCGCCAAGAATTTTCCAAGCGAACCGGTTCACCACGTGCAGGTGCGAATGAAAACTGGCTACTGCCGCTCACAAAGCCGCCAGCGCCCCAACTATTTGTTGCAGCAATGATGATCTCATTCTTACCGCGCCGTAGATAGGCTGCCGGAATTTGATAGCTGCGATTATTGTCCCAGCCATAGCTGTTTCCTATGGCTCGACCATTGATCCAGGTCATGTCCATGTCATCCACGGCACCCAATGTCAGGATGGCGTCACCTTTGGCTTGTTGCGCAGTCAGGTTCAGAGTACGTCGCATCCAGACGAGGCCGATTGGATTCTCGGCCAATTTGGTGCCTTCCCATTGCTGCCAGTCGCCCATGCGGGGCACATCTGCCCATGAGACGCTGTCAGGCGCACTCCATACAGCCGCACCACCTTTTTCACGTAAATACCAGTTTTCCCAGGTGGGCGCGAAACGCGCAATCGCACCCACAGGATCAGTTTGCTGTTGAACCAACATATCCAGCTCTTCGGAGGGATATATGGCTTTGGCTCCCTTAGGTGTCAGCCACGGCCTACTGGCTGATCCGCCCCAACTGGCATGGATCAGGCCAATGGGAACGCCGGTTTGTTTGCGCAATTCCTTGCCCATGAAATAGCAGGCTGCAGAAAAGCTTCCGGTGGTGCTGGGGCTAGCCGACTGCCAGCTAATCGGTCCGGCAAAATAATCTCGCGGCATGCTATCGGTTGCCTTGGGAATCGTAATCATGCGCAGCAGAGCGTCCTGCGAAGACAGGATGATATTTCCGGCGTCAAGCGCCCGCTCAACCGTCATTTCCATGTTCGATTGGCCCGAGCAAAACCACGTATCGCCCACGACCAGCCCGGTAAATTGCACTTGTGCGCCGTCCCCATCGCTGACCGTCAGGTCAAAGCCTGCAGCATTTGTAGGCAACGCCGCAAAGCGGGCGGTAAAATGCCCATTTTTGTCGGCCGTAACGACTTGGGTTTGCGTACCCAATGTCACGCGCACTTCCCGATTCGAGGCGGACTTGCCCTCTAGCACAATTGGTTGATCGCGCTGGATAACTGCGTTGTCCGCCCATATGGGCGACAGCGTTGGTGCGGCGGACAGGCTGCTGGCCGACGTGCCGAGCAAAATTGCGAATGAACGTACAAATCTGCGACAGGCGTTGGCCATAAATTCCCTTTCAACTGCTATCTTCATCGGAAAGCACTTTTCAAACTGTTAACGCTACCATATGCTATCTGCAAATAGATTCTGGAATGCATCAGAACGCGTTTGCCTTGCATTCGCGGCTGATCACACAAGAATTTGTCTATATTGCAAAATGCAATCTGCCGCGAAATTTGTTCACAACGACAGGCGGAGCGTAAAAGGGAGAAGGTTATGCGTTCGATCCACTTAATTTTGGCGGCCACTGCCCTCGCCAGCGCGCATAGCATGGCCGTCGGGCAATCCATTTCTGAACCCGAGAGCCTGCCTGCATCGACTGCGAATCCTGAAAATTGGCCTGTAGCACAAAGCCAGGGCTTGATCCGCTCTGACTTTGAAAGCGATATCACAGCGCTGATGGCACAGATGAGCCTTGAGGAAAAAGTTGGGCAGTTGATCCAGGCGGATATCGGTTCGGTCAAGCCTGAGGACCTGGTCACCTATCCGATCGGCTCCATTCTGGCGGGGGGCAGTTCAGCCCCGCTCGGCGCGCCCGATCGCTCGCATGCAGCGCCATGGCTGGCTTCAGCGCGCGCGTTTGAAGCTGTGGCGATGGAAAAGCGCTCCGGCCATACGCCGATTCCTTTGTTGATGGGCATTGATGCTGTGCACGGCAATAGCAATGTCGTTGGCGCCACCATCTTTCCGCACAATATTGCCCTTGGCGCAACGCGCGATCCGGCCCTGATCCGGCGCATCGGACGCGCTACTGCACTGGAAACTGCCGCGATTGGTTTTAATTGGTCTTTTGCACCTACCTTGACCGTTCCTCAGGATGACCGCTGGGGCCGTACTTTTGAAGGCTATTCCGAAGATCCGGCTTTGGTTGCATCCTTTGCTGGACCGATGGTTCTGGGATTGCAGGGAGACCCGGGCCAAGGCACCATTCAACAGGGATATGTGGCGGCATCGGTAAAGCACTTTCTGGGCGACGGCGGCACATTCGAAGGAGTGGACCAGGGCGATGCGCGGATTGATGAAGCCACACTGGTACGTATTCACAATGCGGGTTATCCCAATGCCATCAACGCCGGCGCGATGACTGTCATGGCCAGCTATAACAGCTGGAACGGCCAGAAAATGCACGGCAACCAAAGTCTTTTGACCGATGTCCTGAAGGGACGGATGGGATTTGCAGGCTTTGTCGTTGGCGACTGGAACGGCCATGGCCAGATCAATAGCTGTTTGACCACCGATTGCCCGCGCACGTTTAACGCCGGACTGGACATGGCCATGGCACCGGACAGTTGGAAGGGCTTGTTTAACCGAACGCTGGAACAGGCGCGCGATGGCCGCATTCCGATGGCGCGGATCGATGATGCCGTCCGCCGCGTGCTGCGTGTGAAATATGCGCTTGGGCTGTTCAACCCGGCCCGGCCATACGAAGCCCGTTCGGAAGTCATTGGTTCTCCGGAGCACCGGAGCATCGCCCGCGAGGCTGTCCAGAAAAGTCTGGTTCTGTTGAAAAACAATGGCGTTCTGCCCATCAAGGCCGGCGCTAACATATTGGTAGCTGGCGATGCTGGTGATGATATTGGCCGCCAATCAGGCGGGTGGAGTCTGTCATGGCAGGGGGATGGCAACATCAACGCTGATTTCCCCGGCGCAACATCGATTTTTGCTGGAATCGCCAATGCCGCCCGTGCAGGCGGCGGCACGGCCACCTTCTCTGCTGATGGCAGCTATAGCCAGCGGCCAGATGTCGCGATCGTGGTTTTCGGGGAAATGCCTTATGCCGAAATGCGCGGTGATATCCGCTCGCTTGAACTTGAACCGGGCGACAAGCAATCCCTGGCCTTGCTCAAGAAACTGAAGGCACAAGACATTCCGGTTGTTTCTGTGTTCATTTCGGGGCGTCCGATGTGGGTCAATCCTGAAATCAACCAGTCCGACGCCTTTGTTGCGGCCTGGTACCCCGGCACCGAAGGCGCTGGCGTTGCCGATGTGATTATCGGCGGTGTTACCGATTTTAAGGGCAAGCTTTCCTTTAGCTGGCCCAAAAAGGCGAACCAGTTCACACTTAACAAAGGCGCCGCCGATTACGACCCTCTCTTCGCCTTTGGTTATGGCTTGAGCTATGCCAGCCCCGGCAAGGTTGGGCCATTGCCGGAGGTTGCCGGCATTGATAGCGGCCTGGGTAATACCAGCCTTTATTTCAGCCGTGGCAAAACGCCTTTGCCATTTGTCCAGACCAAAGCTTCTGCCGTTCAGCGTACAGCTGTTGACAGTGAAACAACACAGGAAGGCGCAATGCTGCTGCGCTGGACTGGCAATGGCATGTTCGCGATCAATGGGCCAGCATTGGTGCTGGAACGGGAACTGAACGCGGATATGAATTTACAGGTTACCTATCGCACCACAACAAAGCCTTCGGCACCGCTGCGTATGTCATTTAGCGGCGTGGCAGTGGATGTTGCATCTGTGGTGGCGGCCGATGGCAAGTGGAATCGAATCCGAATCCCACTAAAATGCTTTCGCGCTGCAGGTGCAAATCTTGCCGCCGTGAAACAGCCCTTTGCACTGTCATCCGAGGCCGGAACCGAAATCACGGTTTCGGATGTGCGGCTGGCGACCGACCCGGCCGGAGCTGTGTGCCCTGACTAAGTCCCGTCGAGAGGGGATCCCATGGATTGAATGTCATCGCAACTTTGCCTGGATTTCAGGTTTTTAGGGCAGCACCTCATTCGGTGTTTCCCTTTTGCAATGACGCCTTAATTTGACAGGCGGACCAGCTTTGCCAGGACAATGTCATTGCTGTTCATCGGAATTGAGAGCTTTGCCTTGCCCTTTTTGCCGATAGTTATCACGGCGTCCCGTTCTGGAAGATCGCGCGTCAGCCTCTGCAGTTCCGCCATTTGCGCATCCGTCAGTTTCTCTGGAGCACCCATTTCGATATAGGCGCTGTAGGCATCATTGACCTTGTAACCGGTGCGATGGATCAGTGCCTGATATCGACCGGGTTTCAATCCCTTGAACGCAATCTGAATTGTGCGCGATGGAGCATTGGTGACCAGACGACTGTAAAAGGGTTTGTTGCTGACAAGCTGATCCGGCTGCTGGAAATCCCAGAAAAGCCCGATAACGCCATTTGCATCATGGCTGACCCAACTTTGCGGGTCGGCCACGTAAACGGTCTTTCCTTTAAGCGCGGCGAGATATTTATAGGCGAACCATGCCGGCTTGCGAATGCCATCCTTGTTCATCAACCCGAAGCCGCCATGAAACGGTGTTGGTGGCGGGCCTGGTTCTTCGAACAGATCGCTGTACACCCAATAGCTCATGCCCTGGGCATAGCCTTCGACCGCCTTCAGTTTTGCCAGAATATAGGGCGCGCTAATATAGCTGTCATGCACCAGGTCGCGCGGTGTATAGCTAGTGCTCCATTCCGTGATGAAAAGCGGCAGCGTGGGGAAGGGCGATTTCGAAATCTGCTCGCGCACGCGGCGCACATCGCCGATGATCGCTTCGGGCGAGGGGTCCAATTTGGTGTCCTGTTTGCCTTCTTCATCCAGAAAGCCGCCACCGACGCCATAAGTGTGGGTGGTAACGAAATCTATCTTGCCGTCATTCTTATGAACATAGTCCAGAAATTCCGGAATCCAAGCAGCGCCGGCTGTGGATGGTCCGCCGACGCGTAGTTGTGGATCGAGGGCTTTGATTGTCTTGGCGGTGAGCAGATAGAGATCGAAATAAGCCTTTTGGTCTGCTTTTTCCCAGAACCCTTCCAAATTGGGTTCGTTCCAGACCTCGAAATACCAGGTCCGAACCTCTTCTTTCCCATAGCGATCCTGTAGATGCCGGACAAAGGCATCAATCAGCGCCTGCCATTCGTCATGCTTGGGGTGCGATGTGTTGCCTTGCCAATAGAAAATTGTCTGGTTCGATGTTTTCATCAAATCGGGGGTGAAACCCAATTCGATAAAGGGCTTGATCCCACGCGCCTTGAACCCGTCGTATAACTGGTCGATTTTCGTCCAGTCATAGACTGTCTTGCCGTTCACGCGCCTCACAGTGCCTAAGATATCGTGGAAAATGTCGTGAAAACGGATGTAGCGAAAGCCCAGCTCGTCCACGGTAGTTGTCAGTTGCGCCATATTGTCTGGGCGGATCAGCGTTCCGGGATAATCGGCCCCTATCGAAATATCGAAAAAGCGGTCGACAAGGCCGTTGGTATGGCGAACATCGATATCAATCCGGCGAGCCTCTGGTTCTGCTGCTGCGGCAGCTGGGCCCTTTATCACAAACAAGGCGCTCAACATCGCCATCAGAACGGATCGTATCATTGTTTCTCTCCCAGAAATGATCCCCGAACTTCAAGCACGGGAACTATGTTTCGTAAGCTGCTTGCGGCGCAGCTGAGGTGCAGGGCGTCGTCATTCTGCACCCATTGAACGTCGTTGCCTGACAGGTCCTCAATTTTCTCTATCCGTCCCCCCTGTAGGGCATTGCGACCAAGAGACGTCAGGGAAAGTCGTTTTGGTGACGCTTTCATCAGTCCGATATACAAGGAGCCGCCTCGAGTGGTGAAACGGACGTCCTGTGCTGTGAACGGGGCTGCCTCGCCCTCATTCATCATCCCTTCCACAGGCTGGGTTGGCCCTTCGCCATAGACGCGCCACGGCCTGCTGCCATGAATGGCTTTTGAATTGACGGCCATCCAGGCGGCCATTGCCTCCAGAATGGCTTCTTCCTGATCATCAATGCTGCCATCACCCCGTTGCGGGATAGAGAGCAACAGATTGCCATTTTTCGAAACCACATCAAACAGTCGCTGGATGACTTGCTCCGCGGTCTTATAGCCTTTGCGTTCATATAAGGGCCGGTCGTAATGCCAGCTGCCGATACAGGTGCAGGTCTGCCAAGGATCACTGCGGATGCCGGATACAAACCCGCGCTCCACATCCTCTACAATCGCGGTGCGCTGATCTGCGCTCAACCGCTTCGCCGTGATGACCATCTGATTGGCGCCATGCTTGCGAATGGAGTGCTGGTAGGCATGGGTCGCAGCCTCTAGGCCGTAATGCTCAAGTGGCAATCCGACATTGTCGAAATAGACAAGATCGGGCTGATATCGCGTCACAAGATCCTTCTGCCTAGATAGCCAATTGCGCGCAAACCATTCATTGCCGGGGGGAATATTTTCCAGCCATTGGCCATCATGCGCATCGTGCCACGAGTTCATGGTCACCATGCTGGTCAGGCCATCGGGTACAACCATGTTCGGGCCGGTATAGAGGTGCTGGGGATCAAGACCTTGCCACCATTCCCCGCGTCCATGCGATCGGCGGACTGTAAAAGCATCATAGCGAACGCCTTGCATCGGCCCTTCGGCATCATAACCATATGCCGTCTGCCACCAATGCCATGCATGGGCACCATGATTTGAAACGCCAAAGCGCAGCCCTGCTTTGCGGACTTCCTGCTCCCAGCTTCCGACAATATCTCGGCGCGGGCCGATGCGGGTGCTGTTCCACGCCTGGTGTCGGCTGTCAAAGAGATCCATATTGTCATGATGGTTCGCCATCGAAACTATATAGCCTGCGCCTGCAGCCTTGTAGCGACGGACCAAGGCCGCAGGATCAAATTGGTCTGCCTTCCACAGGGGCAGGAAATCCTTGAAACCAAAGCGCGAGGGATGGCCATAAGTGCGGACATGATGGTCGTAGGCAGGATGACCCTGCACGTACATCAGGCGCCCGTACCAATCGCCATATTCAGGCACGCATTGCGGTCCCCAATGCGACCATAGGCCAAGCTTGGCATCGCGGAACCAGTCGGGTATGGTGAATTGCCGGGCAAGTATGCTCCAATCGGCCATCGCAGAAAATGTGCCAGCAAGAAGCGGTGCCGCCAGACTTGCCGAAGCGGTGTCCAGAAATGCCCTGCGGGTATGAATGCGCCTTCTCCATATGTTATCGTTTGAACGGCGTTTACGCGAGCGATAACTTCTGTATGATAGCGATAACATAGTTTTAGGGGAAGGACAAAAATGCGGACAGTTCTAACCGGATTGCTATCCGCCTTATTACCGCTAATGCCTGTGTCACCGGTAGCCGCGCGGCCGGTGGGTGCGCCGATGGCGGTCAATCTGTCGATCGATTTGACTCATCCTAGTCCGAAAATTGAGCCGGAAATTTATGGCCAGTTTGCCGAACATTTGGGACGCGGCATTTATGGTGGAATCTGGGTTGGCGAAGATTCGGCCATCCCTAATGTAAAGGGCTATCGCAGTGATGTTCTGAACGCCCTGCGTCATTTGAAGGTGCCTGTCATCCGGTGGCCTGGCGGCTGCTTTGCGGATCAATATGATTGGCGCGATGGCATAGGTCCTCGGGCAGATCGTCCGAGACGAATAAACACGATATGGGGTGGGCCTGAAACCAATGCCTTTGGCACCCATGAGTTTCTGGATTTTGCCGAGTTGATCGGAGCCAAGGCCTATGTCGCCGGCAATATGGGGTCAATGGAGCCGTTGGCGATGGCGCGGTGGCTGGAATATATGACCGCGGTCGATGATAGCGCCCTGACTCGCGAACGGCGCGCCAATGGCCGGGAAAAGCCATGGAAAGTATCGCTTTTCGGCGTCGGCAATGAAACCTGGGGCTGTGGCGGCAATATGACTGGCGATTATTCTGCTCAGATGCATCGTCGCTATGCAAGCTACGTCAGAACAAATCCCGGGGCGGTTGCGCTGGTCCGCGTCGCAGGTGGCGCAAGCTCGGATGACATTGCCTTTACCGAATCGCTGATGCGCGATGCCAAAGACCATATGGAAGCTATCAGCCTGCATCATTATACGCTGCCAAGCGGCAGCTTTGGCGCCGGCGGTAAAGGCCCGGCGCTTGGTTTTGACCAGGGTGAATGGGCCAGTACCCTAGCGCAGGCACTGCGAATGGAAACGATCATTGAACAGCATTCAGCCGTAATGGACCGGTACGATCCGGAAAAGCGCGTGGCGCTGTATATTGACGAATGGGGAACCTGGTATGATTCAGCGCCGGGCAGGGATATGGGGGCACTGTATCAGCAGAATAGTCTGCGCGATGCTCTTGTCGCATCGGTCACGCTAAACATTTTTCATAAGCACACGGATCGCGTGAAATTGGCAGCAATTGCCCAGATGGTCAACGTTTTGCAGGCAATGATATTGACCGACGGTACCCGAATGGTGTTGACGCCAACATATCATATCTTTGCTATGTACAAGCCGTTTCAGGGGGCAACACCTTACACGCTAACGCTGGACAAGACGTCCCAACTGCAGGCGAATAGCACGTTGCCGATGGTCAGCGCTTCGGCTGCGCGTGGTCTTGATGGCAAATTGTGGCTCGCGCTTGCCAATCTTGATCCCATTCGATCCGCTGAGGTCGCAACTGGACAAAGCGGTATAGCGAAGGGGCACATCCTGACAGGGCCTGCACTAGATACGCATAACAGCTTTGATCAACCGAGCATGATTGTCCCTCGTGACTATGTCGTTGGCCAAAGCGGTAAGCCGTTACGGATCACTCTGCCCGCCAAGTCGGTGGTCGTCGTGGCGATTGAATGATAATTGGCCGGTATCATGTTTGGGGGACATATCGGCCTAATTTCACACGAGCACGCTAGATTGCGACGTCGGAAAGCTGGCTTTGAATTGTATGGCGGAGTGTTGAAATTTCCTTGGCACTCAGCTCAAGTTAGCGTTAACAAATGCGACGGGGCGGGTACAAAATTGAACGATACCCGTGGGGGAGGGGAAGAAGACTGATGAACGAGTTGGCGCACCACGATTACAAGTTGCAACTGCAGCCTGAACTGGGTGGAGCCGTTGCGCGTTTTGAATGGCGAGGCATTCCGGTTTTTCGGTCCAGAATTGGTGACCACCCGCTCGAGTCTGGGTGCTTCCCTCTAGTCCCCTTCTCCAACAGAATCCGGAACGGCAAATTTGTGTGGAACGATCGGGATGTCCAATTGTCGCACAACCTTGATACATCGAGTCACCCCATTTATGGCTTTGGTTGGATGACGGCATGGGACGTGGTTGAGTTGGGCGACCACTATGCCCAAATGGAACATTGCTATGATGGTCTGGGCGAACGGCCTTGGGCCTTTAGGACATTGCAAAGTTTCAAACTCGCTCCAGCTGGATTGATCATTCATATCTCCCTAGAGAATATGTCGGATGAATGTGCTCCAGCCCGGCTGGGGTTTCACCCCTATTTCCCGCAGGATGAACAGATGTGCTGTTTGGCTTTTCAACGAGGTGAATGGCAGAACGGCCCGGACAGCATTTCTGTCGAGCTGAAGCGTGCTACCCAGGCGCAGGACTGGTGGAATGGCGCGCCGCTCGGCACACGATGCGTTGATACCGCCTATACTGAGCGCGAAGGGGCGATCCAGATATTCTGGCCCGAGCAAATGACAAAGTTGTGGATGGAACCCTCCTGCAACCTGCCCTTTGCGGCGGTGTTTACACCCGAAGGGGCCGACTATTTTTTGCCGAACCTGTCTGTCATATGACCAATGCCGTAAATTGGGGCGATTACAATAGCGGCCTTTGCAGATTCCAACCTCGCGGGATAATTGAGGTTTCCGTGAGGCTGGAAATGTCAGATTATGCGTGAACCAAATAGCCGCCTTGATAGCCTAAAACTTATGGGCGGGTCAGCACTGGCGGTTAGTTGTCGCGCGCCTGCGGCTTGGGCCAGCACGGCATTGCCTTCGCTCGACAATCTGGCGCGCGCCAAGGGGCGCCGTTTCGGCAGCGTTATTGCGTCTGGCGACTGCCTTGGCGGGACCGTGGCGAACGGCGGCTATGCGCAGATTGTCACGTCGGAATGCAGCCGCCTCGTTGCCGAAAACGAGATGAAATGGCAGGCGTTGCATATAGCAAAGGGCGAGTTCGCATTTGATCGCGCGGACCGGATAGCCGTCTGGGCGCAAAGCGAGGGGCTGACGCTGCGCGGCCATGCCTTGCTTTGGCACCGTGCGCGCTGGCTACCCGATTGGGTCAATGATTTCGATTATGGCGCCCATCCTGCCCGCGCGGCGGAGGCTTTGCTGGTTGACCATATAAATGCTGTCATTGGCCGTTATGGTTCGGTTGTGGCCTCATGGGATGTTGTAAATGAAGCGGTCAATGATGCCGCGGATGGTTATGAGGAAACCAGCCTGTCGCGGGCCTTGGGTTCGGTCGAGCAGGTGCTCGATGTGTCTTTTCACGCAGCCGGCAATGCCACCCCGAAAGCACTGCTGGTATATAATGTCTATATGAGTTGGGAACCCGAATATGCAGGCCACCGGAAAATGGTGTTACATTTGCTGGAGGTTTTTAGAAAGCGAGATACGCCCGTCGATGCATTGGGTGTGCAGTCGCATATTCAAATCAGCCGTCTTGATCCCCATACCGGGCTCGGACCCTACGAGGAGAAGGCCTGGCGCAGTTTCATGGATGCAGTGGTGGGGATGGGCTATCGGGTGATTATCACGGAGTTCAATGTTCGCGATAGCGCCCTGCCAACTGACCTTGAAGTTCGTGATGCCAAAGTGGCGGACTATGCCCGACGCTATTTGGATGTAATGCTGTCTTATCCCCAGCTTGGTGATATCATGGCTTGGGGTAAGGTTGACCGGTATAACTGGCTACAGAATTTCGCGCCGCGTCAGGACGGGCTTGCCGTGCGGGGATGCCCTTATGGCAGCGATCATAAGGCCAAACCGCTGCGCACGGCCATTGCCACTGCTCCGATGGGGGCTAAGCAGGCGTCATGACCAAAGGCGGCAAGATCTGGCGCATAGTCGTTTTGGGAGGCGGAACAGCTGGCTGGATGGCGGCGGCTGGTATCGCCAAATTGTTGGGCGATCAGGTGCGCGTCGAGCTGATCGAAAGCCATGACATCGGCATTGTTGGCGTGGGCGAAGCTACTTTGCCGCATATCCGCAGCTATGTCGAACGGCTGGGTATAGACGAGGATGACTTCATCCGGGCGACTCATGCCACCTATAAATTGGGCATTGATTTTCGTGATTTCGCGCGGATCGGCGATAGCTATATCCATCCCTTTGGCAGCTTTGGCGAGGATGTGGCCGGTGTCCCGTTCCACCAATTCTGGCTTTCCTTGGCGACGCAGGGCCATACTCGGCCCATTGGCGATTATTCAATGGCTGTTGCAATGGCCCGGGCAAACAGATTTGCGCCGCCGCAGCCCGGGACAGGGATCGCTTCCAGTTTCGGCTATGCCTATCAGTTTGACGCAACCCTCTTCGGTCCGTTCATGCGAGAGTTTGGCGTGAACAACGGGGTCACGCGCACCGAATCTATTGTGACTCGAGTGCATCGCGATGGCGCATCAGGCGACATTACCGGGTTGGAGCTGGCGGATGGACGCCATGTCGAAGGAGACATATTCGTCGATTGTTCCGGCTTTCGAAGCCTGTTGCTTGGCGAGACATTGAATGAGGCGTGGGAAGACTGGTCTCATTGGTTGCCTTGCGACCGGGCGGTGGCGATGCCCTGCATGCACGCCCAGAAAGAGATCGAGCCCTATACGCGCGCCATCGCCATGCCCGGAGGATGGCGGTGGCGCATCCCGTTGCAGCACCGGGTTGGTAATGGTTATGTGTTCGCCAGCAGTTTTGTGAACGAAGATGAAGCCGTATCCGTCTTGCACCAGGCGATCGAAGGCGCGGGGCAGGCTGACCCGCGCATTCTGCGTTTCCGCGCTGGGCGGCGGCGAAACAGCTGGGTCGGCAACGTGGTCGCCATTGGCCTTTCGTCCGGTTTTCTGGAACCTTTGGAATCCACCAGCATCTATCTGTCGCAGATGGCGATCACAAATCTGATCGAACTGTTTCCAACAGGAGACGGCATTGATGATGGCGATAGGGCGGAGTTCAACAGGCTGGTTGACATGGAATATGATCGTATCAGGGATTTCCTGATCCTGCATTATCACGCGACCGAGCGTGATGATTCTGACTTCTGGAATCATGTGCGCACCATGGCGATACCCGATACGCTAGCCAGCAAAATGGAGCTGTGGCGCTCGACTGGCCGTGTGGAGCATTATTCGGAAGGGCTGTTTCTTGCCCCCAGTTGGGTGGCTGTTTATCTAGGCCAGAGGGTCACACCGACGCGGCTTGATCCTCGCACCGCTTTTGTCGATTCAGGTCAGCTGCGACTGGCGATGGACAGTCTGCGGGGGACCATCAGCGATGCCGTCGATTCCATGCCAGGGCACCGCGCCTATCTGGAAAGCCGGGAGCGGCGTCTTTCGGAGCCTGTGAAATGAGCAACGCGCGCCCGCCTTTGCAAAAGATAGTCATTCTAGGCGATGGCCAGACAGGGCTTATGGCAGCGATTGCCCTTGCCCAGGCCGTGCCATCGGCCCAGATTGAAATCATCACGGCGGGCAGTGGCTTTCGCGGTTTTGCTGATCTGGCTTGTACTGCCTTGCCCTTTACCAATCGCTTTCATGACCGGTTCGGGTTCAGCGAAGATATGATGGTAGGCGAAGCCGGCGGAACGCATCGGCTAGCCGTGATTTATTCTGGCTGGAGTGCAGCTGGGACGCTCGCTAGTATGTCATACGGTCTGCAATCAGCGACGCGGTTCAAGGCAGGCATCGCAGCCATGGGCTTGGACTGGTCTCTACAAGATACCAGGTCGGTTATGGATTTGGGTGAGGTGCTGGCCAAATCAGGTCGCTTCGCGCCGCCACCTCCCTCCGACAAGGGGCTGGCCGGACTGGATTATGCCCTAAGGTGGAATCGTCAGCTATATGGGCATGGGCTGGTAACCCGGGCTTCTGCTCTAGAAATCAAACACCGCAACAGCACCGTTGCTGATGTTCGCTTGGATGATACCGGCGTTGTTCAGCTTGTCCTGACGGATGGAACAACGCTGTCCGCCGATTTGTGGCTGGATTGCAGTGGTCATGATGCCATTCTTGCATCGCGCCTTCCCGAATATGCGCGGATCGACTGGTCGACTCGGCTGCCAATTCGGCGCATTGCCATTGCACAGATCAATCGCGGGCAACTGGCCTTGGCAGACCAACTGGCACTGACTCCGGTTGGCTGGGTTGCGCAGACATTCGGGCCGGATGGCAAAGAGGCAATTCTGGGTCTGGCTGAAGGGCGGGGCGATGATGATGCCCGTCGTCTATTTGGAACCGACGACCTGAATCTGTTCGATATGTCACCGGGCCGGATCGATCGGGCATGGCAGAATAATGTTATCGCGCTGGGCGATTGTGCGATGCAGATCGAACCATTGGCGTGGACCAATCTTGATTTTGCGCATCGCATGATCGACTTGCTTTTGGAATTTCTGCCGGGCAGGGAAATCCATCCGCTGGAACGTCAGGAGTTCAACCGGCGCTTTGCCCTCATGGCCGAGGCCAATTGCGATTTCGTCGCCAGCCATTACGCAGCGCCTTTAGCAGAACAGCTTTTCGGTCGGCTGGACCAATCCGATGGGCTCGCGACCAGTCTTCAGCAATTCCGCAAACGCGGCAAGACGCCCTTTATCGAAGAAGCAGCGCTTGACGCCGACCAATGGCAGTCAATCCTGCGCGCCTTGGGAATCCCGGCAGGAAGCGCCACTGCAAGCCGTTCGCTGGACGTAACTTTGCTTCAGGCCGAAATTTCCGCGCACCAACACATGGTTGCCGCTGTGGCAGAGCGTCTGCCACCCTA
Source organism: uncultured Sphingorhabdus sp. (assembly GCA_964572205.1). Classification (GTDB taxonomy): domain Bacteria; phylum Pseudomonadota; class Alphaproteobacteria; order Sphingomonadales; family Sphingomonadaceae; genus Sphingorhabdus_B. The sequence continues at coordinate 550 of CAZNEO010000023.1, read as the reverse complement.
TGAAAGCTGGGTCCGGTCCGTGCTCAACCAATCGGCCGATCCGGATACTTTTTGAACCACCGTCACAACCGATATGGTCAGAGAAAGCTGGCTGTAGATGCTTCGCAATGGGAGCAATCTGACGGAGAAGCTTCTATCGTCGCATCCGACCATTATTCAGGGACTTAATATGCGGAACTTCCAGCAGACCGCTTCATTTGAGGTGGAAGGCCGGGGTCGATATGATTTTACACTTGTGCTGGTATCGGAAATACGCACATCGTTGTCTGCTCCCCAACGTCGTGCCGTCGAAGTCGCAAACGGCGAGATTTCGCTCGAATTGATCAAGAAGATTAAGAGTCAGATGATAGCTTTCCATTGTCAATTGAGGCTTAATTCGACTGATTAAAGCGCACAACGTTTGCATCATGATCACGCGCATTTTGTCATCGGCGGTTACACCGTCTAAGATCAGATATGATCTATTGAGGTATCTTCCTCTCCCACCAGGTCCAATGACAAAAAGTGGGTTTGGAAAACTGTGACACAATTGTGTGATACAAGCGCAGAA
>CAZNEO010000022.1:0-35965 GCA_964572205.1 uncultured Sphingorhabdus sp. | reverse complement strand
ATGCAGGCGCCAACATACTCGACGGCGGCGCAGGCGCGGACACGCTGCGCGGGCTTGAAGGAAATGATTCGCTCATCGGCGGCTCCGGCACGGATATTGCGATGTATCGTGGATTGCGGGCCAATTATTCCATCGTGACAAACAACGGATCGGTGCAGATTGTCGATAATGACGCTATTTTGGACGGCGACGATGGAACCGATACCTTGGTGGGTGTCGAATTTGCTCAATTCAAGGATGGCGAACAGGTCGGTCTAACGGCGCCGATAATCCTTGACCTTGATGGTGACGGCGTCGAGACTCTGTCAGCGTCGCAAAGCAATAGCACATTTGACATGGATGGGGACGGCATCGGCGATGACACAAGTTGGTTCGGGGCTGGTGACGGCTTGCTTGTGCTTGACCGGGATGGGAATGGCACGGTCAGCAACGCTGGCGAGTTCAGCTTTGTCAATGATTTAGAAAATGCGCGATCAGACCTTGAAGGGTTGAGAGCGTTCGACAGCAACGGTGATGGGGTACTATCCAGCGCGGACGAACGTTTTGCTGACTTCCTTATTTGGGCTGACCGTGATGGCAATGGTGTCGTTGGCGACGGCGAAATATTATCACTGGCAGAGGCCGGTGTCGCCTCGATCAACCTGGCTGGCGATGCTGTTGACGCCGTAACTGGCCTTGATGAAGTGGCCATTGTGAACAAGGGGAGCTACACGCGCAGCGATGGCCGCACTATGGAGCTGCTTGACGTGGCGCTGACCTACACACGCGGCGAGGACGCCACTCCCATTCAGGAAAGCGCGCCGACCCTATCGCACAATCCCGATGCCGATACAGCGGTAGCGTTGCTGAAACGGGAGGCCGCGCAGCCGCAAACAGTGGATATTGGTGCCCTGATTGCGCAAAGCAGCTTTGAGGTTGCCTTACAGCCAGCGGATCCTGATCTGTCGCAACAGTCCGTGCCGTCGGCCCGCCTCGATATCGCCAATAGCCGGGACGCTTCCATTCCCCTTTTGTTACAGATTAGCCAAGCGATGGCAGGATTTGCGCCAAGCGCGGGTGAAGCGGACAAAACAAACTCTGCTGAAATGCCCAGACCGCTTGATTATTTTAGCTAGGGGATGATCCGACTGCCAGATAAGGCACATCATCATGAATCTCGACGGGAGTAGGCTTTCCCAAAAATTTGCCGCCGCCTCGAAACGTCTCCAGCGTCGCCTCAGCCATGGAAATGCTGCTATCGATTTTTAGTTCCGTCGGAACTGGTTTAGCACTTCATAAGCCATGACGGCCGTTGCCATGGCGGCATTCAGGCTATCGGCCTTTCCATACATTGGCATTTTGACAAGGAGGTCGCATTCCGCCGCATAATCGGCAGGAAGCCCCTGTGCTTCATTGCCAGTCAGGATGAAACAGGGCGACGCATAAGTGGGTGACTGATAATCGGTTTCGGTTAGCAGGCTTGTGCCGACAAGTTGTCCTGCATCGGCGCGAAGCCATGACACGAATTCATCCCACCGGCATTGAACCACCCTTTGTGTGAAAATAGCACCCATGCTTGCGCGTACGGCCTCCACTGAGAAGGGGTCAGTGCAATCGTCGATCAGAATTAATCCGCCAGCCCCTACAGCATCGCCAGTGCGCAGCATTGTACCCAAATTTCCGGGGTCTCGCATGGCCTGCGCCACCAGCCAGATTGGTGCATCGGACCGGTTCAGCGCGCCAAGTGTTACGGGATGCTCACGGAAAACTCCAATCACGGTCTGTGCGTTGTCCTTTCCAGAGAGTTTGCTGAGGATATCGGCACTGGTTTCGATCACATCGCCGCCCGCCGCGAGGACAGCGCTTTCCAGTTCGATTTCAAGGGTATGGCTGTCGCGCCCAGCAAGCCTGAAGAGCAAAAGCGGCACGAAACCGGCCTCGCGCGCTTCAGTCAGGATCCGCAAACCTTCGGCGAGAAAGAGGCCTTCACGCTTGCGAAATTTTTTTTCCCGCAACGAACGGACTTGCTTGATTAGCGGGTTTGAAAAACCGGTTATTTCGCGGCGCATGATTTGGCCGCTTAGTCTTCACCGAAACCATCGGTAACAAGCCCGGAAAGCTTTTCCAGCGCAAGTTCCGCGCCGTCGCCAGTCACGTGAATTGTGATGTCGCTGCCTTTTGCCGCGCCAAGCATCATTAACCCCATGATTGACGATCCCGTAACGCTCTGCCCATCCTTCTCCACCTCGACCAAAAGGTCATTGGGCAGCCGCGAAACAAAAGTTACAAACTTGGCGCTTGCCCGTGCGTGCAATCCCTTTTGATTAACGATGGTAATTGTCCGGCTGTGACGCGTCATTTTGATGCCTCCAGCAGTTCTGACGCAATGCTAATGTATTTTCGCCCCGCATCGCGAGCGGCAGCAACAGCCTGCGTTACGGTCATATTTTTGCGTGCACTTTCCAATCGGATAAGCATTGGCAAGTTGACACCAGCGATCACCTCCACGCGCCCTGCCTCAAGCAGGGAGATGGAGAGGTTGGAGGGCGTTCCGCCAAACAGGTCGGACAAAATGATGACTCCGTCCCCTGTATCGACTGTGCGGATTGCTTGGGCAATTTCCTTGCGGCGCAACTCCATATCATCGCGGGGGCCAATGCAGATTGTTGCAATTTGTTGTTGCGGACCGACGACATGTTCCATCGCCACCACAAATTCGCTGGCTAGCGTGCCATGCGTGACCAAAATCAAGCCTATCATGCGAAAACATGCCCCATAAAGTGCGCGGTTCGATTGCCCCGGTTAGTCATTATAAATCGGGCCGCCCTGATTGCCCTGCTGCTCTAGCGAGTCAATGGGGCGCGAATGGAGGTTCCGGTGTGTAACGGTTGAGGCATAACCTGCAGATTTCAAAATTCCGGCGAATTTTTCTGCAACGAAGACGGAGCGGTGCCTTCCCCCGGTGCAGCCAAAGCCGATGCTGACATAGGCCTTTCCCTGCGCGTCATAGCGGGGGAGCAGAAAGAGCAGCAGATCGCTTATCTTTTCCACCGCACCGTCAAATTCAGGGTCTTTGGCGACATAGTCGGCGACCGCAGCGTCAAATCCGGTGAGTGGCCTGAGCTCTGCATTCCAGTGCGGGTTTTTCAGGAACCGCATATCGAATACCAGGTCGGCATTGTGCGGCACCCCGCGCGAAAAGCCGAAGCTTTGTATCGTAATGGTCATGCCACCTGTCGAAACCCTGAATTTTTCGCGGATTTCCGACTGTAATTCGCTGGCAGACAGCTTAGTCGTGTCAATGACCAGATCGGCCCAGTCGCGCAAGGGAGCCATTAAGTGTCGCTCTTGCGCGATTCCATCAATGGCCGGACGATCGAGTGCGAGCGGATGACGGCGTCTGGTTTCGCTATATCTTCGTTCAATTTCGCTTCCCGCGCAGTCGAGAAAAAGCATCATGATTTCGATGTCATCACGCTTTTGCAGCTGCTTGATCTGCTCAATCAGCCGGTCAGTGTTAAAACCGCGGGTGCGCGTATCAAAGCCAAGGGCAAGCGGAGCGTCAGGCTCAGCCCGGCTTGGCGTCGGCAAAGCCAGCAAAGGACCTGCCAGCCGGATGGGGAAATTATCCACCGCCTCCCAGCCCAAATCCTCCAAAGTCTTGAGCGCAGTCGTTTTGCCGGCTCCCGACAGACCGGTAACCAGCAAGATCTTTTTCTTGGTTGCTATCGTGTCGGGCATGATTTCACCCGCCGGTTATTCGCACTGGTAACAGGTGAGCGTCAACCACAGACTTCAGGGCCAGCTCAACCTTCAAAGGCGCACTGGCGTGAAACGGCGCCAAGTCGATTTTGGGCACGGACCAGCCATGAAAGTCGGCCATCGGCAGTGCTGATGGCATACGCTCACCTTCGGCTCCCAGGCAGACCATCAGGCGTAGCGGGGCCGAAACCCGAAATCCCATGTCCAACAGGCCGATCCCGCGCACCTCCAGTTTCCCTGCAATACTGTGCGGCGCGGAGAGGCAGAGGTCGCCGCCAATAGCAACGCCATCGTCCGAAATCAGCTCCGCCCCGCGGTCGATTAGCCTAAGCGCCAGATCTGATTTGCCAGAGCCTGACGCACCGGTAAGCAGCACAGCCATCCCATCGATTGCGACAGCAGTGGCATGAATGCACTGGGTCATGGTATGATCGACCCTGCTGCGGGCAGGGTTATTTGGAATGCTGCGCCACGCCTGCCATCGTCACGATCGTGGACGGTGATTGCGCCTTGGTGGCCCTCTATGATGGTGCGGGCAATTGCGAGTCCCAGTCCGCTATGGTTGCCGAAATCTTCCGATGGCGGCCGCTCGCTATGAAAACGCCGGAATACCGATTCTCGCTCATGAGCCGGAATGCCTGGCCCCTCGTCCATAATCCGGATGATTACATCGTCGCCGCTGCGTGTTGCCGAAACTTCCACGACGCCCGCTGGCGGAGAAAAGGACACCGCGTTGTCCAGCAAGTTGGTCAGCACGCGTTCCAGCCGCAAATCCTCGCCCATGATAAGGGCAATCCCGCGCCGCGGACGAGCGAACGCAATGGTGACATCGCCATCAGCATTGCGGCTCTCTCTTGCCGCGAGCAATTGGTCAATCATGTCACCAAGGTCAATGGTTTCAAATTTGGCCTTTGCCAGTTGGGCGTCAATTCGGCTGGCGTCTGAAATATCGCTGATCAATCTGTCCATGCGCAGCACATCAGCGTGGGCCACGGCCATGAGCTGATCACGATGTTCCTTCTTTACGACCTTATCGAGGCCGTCGAGCGCCGAACGTAAAGACGCAAGCGGGTTCTTTATTTCGTGAGCAACGTCGGCGGCAAAGCTTTCAGTTGCGTCGATCCGCTGGCGGAGCGCAATACTCATGTCCGACAATGCGCGGGCAAGCATCCCTATTTCATCGCGTCGTTCTGGAAGGCGAGGGACGTGAACCTCGGGTGCGCGACCAAGCCTGACCTTAACCGCGGCGCGCGCCAGATGCTGTAACGGCCGAACAATCGTTCGCGCCAGAAACAGTGACAGCAGGACGGAAATGCCAAGCACGGCCAAGATGAATATGCCGATGTCAAAACGTTCCGCACGGACGAGCGCACGAATATCGCGCGGATTTGCAGTCATGACAAGGTAGCGACCGTTAGCGGTAGCTGTGCCAGCTTGGATGATGTGAGTCAGATCGTCGGCCAGAAATACTTGCGAATTCACCTGTGGCCGGCCGTCGTTTTTACCTGCGGGTAGTTGCACGATTGCCTCTTTCCCGTCTGCCGAATATCGTTCAAGCGATACCGAACCCACAAGGAGATCAAAAATTCGGTCCATGCCGCGCGCCAACTGCTTGCGGAGCGGTTCCTGGTCGGGATCGATCAATGTGTAGGGCGGGGGGGCTTGGGCAAAGCTGTCGAATTCCTGTGCACCCCCGGCACCATAGATGCGAACACGCACTTTCTCTCGAAGGGCAAATTGCATGATTAGTCTTGTTTGCGTGTCGCCCTCCAGCGTGTCCACGGCGTCGCGCAGGGCAAGCAGTTGGCGTTCAGCAAAATCCTGCCGCTCTGAAATCAAGCGCGACCGATAGCTGTCCAGAAAGAAAAGCCCGCCGGCCATAAGCGCCAGCGCAAAAAGATTTACAGCCAAAATCCGGCCGGTGAGTGACCAGTTGCGGCTCCAACCCAGGACCAGCCTGTCTTTGTCAGCTTTCGGCAAAACGGTATCCTGCGCCATAAAGCGTGTCGATTGCTGAAAAATCTTCGTCAACCGCGCGGAATTTTCGACGCAGCCTTTTAATATGGCTGTCGATGGTGCGGTCATCGACATAGACATCGTCCTGATAGGCAATGTCCATCAACTGGCTGCGCGTTCGCACTACGCCCGGCCGGTTTGCCAATGCCTCTAGAATCATGAACTCGGTGACTGTCAGCGACACGGGCTTCCCGTTCCACCTGACGTGATGGCGTGCGGGGTCCATTTCCAGTTTGCCGCGCACCATCGGTTCAGGCTCATCAGCAGCAGGCTCGTTGTTTGTATCACGTCGAAAACTGGCTCGCCGCAATATCGCCTTTACCCTCGCAATGAGGAGCCGCTGCGAAAAAGGCTTAGTGATATAGTCGTCGGCCCCCATCGCAAGGCCAAGCGCCTCGTCCAGTTCTTCATCCTTGGACGTCAGGAAGATGACTGGCATATCCGATTTTTCTCGCAGGCGGCGCAGCAGTTCGAGGCCGTCCATACGGGGCATTTTGATGTCAAAAATGCCCAAATCGGCAGGATTGTCGAGCAGTGCCTTAAGGGCGGCTTCGCCATCGGGATAAAGCCGCGTGACAAAGCCTTCTGATTGCATGGCGATAGACACCGACGTCAGGATGTTCCGGTCATCGTCAACCAGTGCGATATTGGCGGGAGTGGGCGCAGACATGGTGCGCGCTTATAGGCAGGCGAGCGCAATGCAGCAATGGCGATGGGACAGGTAAATCGACTGCCTCCACGATGGCATTTGCTTGGCATTTGACCTTGTCCCGACGCTGGTATAGGGGCCTGTCAAGATATCAGTGCATACCTATGCACTGATGCCGCCTTTTAACACCAAAGGAAACCGCAGTGACCGTTGAGCCGAAATTTAATCTTTCCAATCAAGCGATTGAGACCAATGCGACGGTGCACTGGAATAATGGCACGGCCAGACTGATCGAATCAGCCCTGAATGCCGGCGAAGGCATATTGGCCAAGGATGGTCCGCTGGTTGTTGAAACGGGCAAGCACACTGGCCGATCGGCAAAGGACAAATTTATCGTCCGCGATGCCGAAACGGAAAGCAGCATTGCATGGGGCAAGACCAACGTTGCCATGTCGCCCGAGCATTTTGCCGCGCTAAAGGCCGATTTTCTGACGGCGCTGGCGGGTAAAGACAAACTTTATGTTGCTGATCTCTATGGCGGTTCGCAGCCCGAATACCGGGTCAATGTGCGCGTCATCAATGAGCTGGCGTGGCACAATCTGTTCATTCGCACGCTGCTGGTTCGCCCGGATGTCTCGGAGCTTGCGGACTTTATCCCGGAATACACCATCATCGATCTGCCTAGCTTTCGGGCCGATCCGGCCCGCCACGGTTGCCGTAGCGAGACCGTGATTGCCGTCAATTTCAGCGAAAAACTGATCCTTATCGGCGGCACGGCCTATGCTGGTGAAATGAAGAAGTCGGTATTTGGCATCCTGAACTACCTGCTGCCAGCGCAAGGCGTAATGCCGATGCACTGTTCAGCGAATATCGGCCCCAACGGCGATACAGCGATCTTTTTCGGACTGTCTGGTACCGGCAAAACCACCCTTTCGGCCGACGCCAGCCGCACGCTGATTGGCGATGATGAGCATGGCTGGTCGGATACCGCAGTGTTCAATTTTGAAGGCGGTTGCTATGCCAAAATGATCCGCCTTTCGCCGGAAGCCGAACCGGAAATCTATGCCACAACAAAGCGATTTGGCACCGTCCTTGAGAATGTGGTTATTGATCCCGTCACCCGTGAACTGGACTTTGATGACAACAGCTTGGCTGAGAACAGCCGCGGTTCCTATCCAATCGAATTTATTCCGAACACTTCGGAAAAGAATATGGGTCCCGTTCCGCAGAACATCATCTTCCTAACGGCAGATGCCTATGGTGTGCTGCCGCCGATTGCGCGATTGACGCCGGATCAGGCAATGTACCATTTCTTATCCGGATATACGGCGCGCGTTGCTGGCACGGAAATTGGGGTGACTGAGCCGGAGGCGACTTTTTCAACCTGTTTTGGCGCACCATTCATGCCCCGGCATCCGAGCGTCTATGGCAATTTGTTGAAGGAGCGGATTGCCAAGGGTGGGGTTAAATGCTGGCTGGTGAATACCGGCTGGACCGGCGGCATGGCCACGCAGCCGGGCATCAATCGGATGCCGATTAAGGCAACGCGCGCGCTCTTGAATGCCGCACTTGATGGCAGCCTAAACAATGCAACCTTTCAGAAGGATCCGAATTTCGGCTTTGAGTTTCCTGTGGCGGTGGATGGCGTTGACAGCAAAATCCTCAACCCACGCGAAGCTTGGAATGACAAGGCCGCTTATGACGAAACCGCGAAAAAGCTTGTGCAACAATTTATCGACAATTTTGAACAGTTTGAACAGCATGTCGACGCAGGCGTGATAGAAGCAGCCCCAAAAGCAGCGTAAAGCCCCGGTCTGACCGGGCGGAAACAGGACCCGGAAATGACCGATTTCAGCATAAGGTTTTTTGCGAACGACGATGCGATAAAGGCGGCAGGTGAAGGCCTGCTCGCCTTAACGTTGCCCCGTCCGCAATGGACCCATGAGGCCCATCTCGCAGCTTGTTTGTGGCTGGTCCGGACGCGGTCGGATATTCTATTGGAAACTGAACTGCCGGATATTATTCGCGCCTACAATGAAAGTGTGGGCGGTATCAATGACGATACGCAGGGGTATCATGAGACGCTGACCCAGTTTTACATCGCCACCGTTCGCGTGCACCAAAGGGAAACCCAGGCATCCAGCCTTTGCGACGCGGTCAATATGCTATTAGCCAGCGCGCGGGGTCGGCGCGATTGGCCGTTGCGCTTCTATTCGCGGGATCTGCTGTTCTGCGTTGCGGCAAGACGTAAATTCATCGATCCAGACCTGCTTCCGCTTTCCGCAATTGCGGAAATCCGATAATGTCATTGTCTGTTTGCAAAGGAGATTGAGCCATGAGCATTTTAGACGGTTTGATGGGTAATATCGGCGGCTTGGCCGAGAAATTGGGTATTCCTGCCGACAAGGCAGAGGGCTTTGCAGCCTCGCTTCAGGAACGGCTTGGCGGAGATGGCGATAAGCTTCAGGCCATTCAGGATCTGGCGGCTGAACATGGCGTGTCGGTCGACGCGATCAAGTCAATGCTGACGGCCGATGGTGAGGGCAGCATTTTCAGTAAGTTAGGTGATCTGGTCGACAAAGATGGTGACGGCAACCCGATTAACGACCTGACGGACATGGCAAAGGGGCTGTTTGGCGGAAAGCCATAAAGTCGCGCCGCTTTGGCCAACATATAAAAAGCCCGGCGGTAACGCCGGGCTTTCTTGTTTGGCATTTGCGATGAATTCAATCCATGAGTTCGGCTGGCACAACGCCGCCATTGGCCGCCAGTTCGCGCATAACTGCTTTATGAAGCCAGATGTTCATTTCCGCACTGCCTTCCAGTTCGCCGGTGTAGCCAAGCTCCATGGCCAGATCCTTGCGCTCTTGCAGAGAGCTTCCCATGCCCAGCATCTTCATCAGATCCACGATTGACGTGCGCCAGTTGAGATTGCGTCCGTCATTGGCGTCAATTTCTTCCAGATGAGCGATGACGTCGATTTCTGTCATGGCAATGGGTTCAGGCGCAGCGACGGGTTCGAGTGGAATGGCGGGCGTTTCGACTTCCGGCGTTGCTGCCACGGCCTTTTTGCCAAAAATTGCGTCCTTGATTTTGCCGAAAATGCTCATGACATTTGCTCCTGAGGTTGGAACCGTTTGTGGTTGGAGCATCAATAATCATTCTGCCGACTGAATGGGAGCGCAAAGCGCAGAGGCCATGTAAAATCGACCGCATTGGAATAGCGCGTTGCGGCGCTTTGTTGCATTCTGCGGGTAAACACGGCAGCATTTCCGCCAACAAGGAGGCACGAGATGGATTTGATCAACATATTGAAGCAAAGCGGTGCAATTGGCTCTATCGCGCAGCAATTGGGTGTAAACGAACAGATTGCAACGGCTGGGGCGGAAGCCTTGTTGCCGTCAATATTGGGCGGCTTCAAGAAAACGGCACAGGCGCAACCGACTGGTCTCGAAAGTCTTGGCGGCTTGTTGGGCCAGCTTGGCGGCGGCGGGCTGTTCGATAATGTGGTTTCGCCAGAACCGACACAGGTGGAAAAGGGCAACGACGTTTTGGGCCAGATTTTCGGGTCAAAGGACGTCAGTCGCACCGTTGCTGGCCATGCTGCAGAGCAGACCGGGATAGATTCATCGCTCCTTAAAAAAATGTTGCCGCTGCTGGCGATGCTGGTCGCTGGCTATCTTGCCAAACAGGGTGGCGCTGCCCAGGGTGAGGGTGGCGGCTTGGGTGGCCTGATTGGCGGAATGCTTGGCGGCGGTAGCCAATCTGGCGGCGGCCTTTTGGGCAATGTGTTGGGATCGGTGCTCGGCGGTGGTGGCCAACAGTCGGCACCTGCGGCTGGCGGCGGCTTGGGCGGCCTTGGCTCGCTGCTGGATATGGATGGCGACGGTAACCCGCTCGACGACATTATCGGTATGGCGGGAAAGCTGGCGCGATAGCATTCGAGAAATTGGGTGCGGTGAGTGGCCGCACCCGATTTCTATTGATCGAGGAAACTCCGCATTTTCCGGGAACGGCTGGGATGCTTCAGCTTGCGCAACGCCTTGGCCTCAATCTGCCGAATACGCTCACGCGTCACGCTGAACTGCTGACCGACTTCCTCAAGCGTATGGTCGGTATTCATGCCAATACCAAATCGCATTCGGAGCACGCGCTCTTCACGCGGCGTAAGGCTGGCAAGAACACGCGTGACTGTTTCCTTAAGATTGGCCTGGATTGCGGCGTCGACAGGGATCACCGCATTTTTGTCTTCAATAAAGTCGCCCAGATGACTGTCTTCCTCGTCGCCAATCGGGGTCTCTAGCGAAATCGGTTCCTTGGCGATTTTCATCACCTTGCGAACCTTTTCCAGCGGCATGGAGAGGCGCTCGGCCATTTCCTCCGGCGTGGGTTCGCGGCCTTGTTCGTGCAGAAACTGGCGGCTCGTGCGAACCAGCTTGTTGATCGTTTCGATCATATGCACTGGAATACGGATAGTACGCGCCTGATCCGCGATGCTGCGCGTAATCGCCTGCCTGATCCACCAGGTTGCGTAGGTCGAAAATTTATAGCCGCGGCGATATTCAAATTTGTCGACCGCCTTCATCAGGCCAATATTGCCTTCCTGAATCAGGTCGAGAAATTGCAGTCCGCGGTTGGTATATTTTTTGGCGATGGAAATGACGAGGCGCAGATTTGCCTCGACCATTTCCTTCTTGGCAATGCGTGCTTCGCGCTCGCCCTTTTGCACCATGTTGACGATCCGGCGGAATTCGGAGAGCGACATGCCGGTTGCGGAGGCAATGTCTGAAACTTCGCCGCGGATACGATCGACCGCATCTGCTTCATTCTCAACGAATTTCGTCCATTTCTTGTCTATACCGGCAACGCTTTCCAGCCAGTTTTCGTCAAGTTCATGGTTCACATAGCGATCAAGAAAGTCCTTGCGCACAACCTTATGCCGTTCGGCAAGCCGAAGCATTTGTCCGCCCAGCGCCGTCAGGCGGCGGTTGAAGGAATAAAGCTGGTCGACAAGAAATTCGATCTTGTTGGCATGAAACTTGACCGACTCAACCTCAGCGGTCAGATCTTCACGCAATTTCTGATATTTATTTTCGTTGGCCTTGGAAAATTCTTCGCCTGCGCCCATTGCCTGCATCCGCTGCAGCTGAACGGCCGAAAACTTCTTGAATAGGGAGGTGATGGTGGCAAATTTCTCCAACGCTCCAGGTTTCAGGGCCTCTTCCATCTGGGCAAGGCTGAGCGTGTTGTCCTCTTCCTCTTCCTCGACCGGGCGCATCCGCCGCTCGGTATAGTCGTCTTCTTCCTCGTCATCCGACTTGGCTTCGGGTTCGTCCTCGACCTCTTCCTCGTCCTTGTAGATGGGGCCTGCGGTCTTTTCGCTGATTTCCACTTCCTCGTCGTCTTCGCCGTCTTCGGTCAGCGACTCGGGCGCTGGCTCTTTGGAGAGCATGGCGTCGAGATCAAGGATTTCCCGCAACTGCATTTCGCCATTGTTCAGCGCGTTCGACCATTCAATGATCGCGTGAAAGGTGATCGGGCTCTCGCAAAGGCCCAGGATCATCGTATCGCGCCCAGCCTCAATCCGCTTGGCAATGGCAATTTCGCCTTCGCGGCTCAAAAGCTCGACTGCGCCCATTTCGCGCAGATACATGCGAACCGGATCGTCAGTGCGCTCGCCTGCGCCCGGCTTTTTTTGTGCTGTTACCGATCGAGGGTCGTTTTCAGAGATGTTGTCGATTGTCTCGACATCCTCTTCCTCGCGCTCTTCGCCGTCTTCACCGGCCTCGTCGCTTTCGACAATCTGCACGCCCATGTCGTTGATGGCAGACATGACATCTTCGATCTGCTCCGAAGACATCTGGTCCTGCGGCAGAGCCTCATTCAGCTCGTCATAGGTCAGATATCCACGGCGCTTCGCCTTTGCCAGCAGCTTTTTGACAGATGCGTCGTTCAGATCGATCAGCGGAGCGTCGCCACCAGCGACGTCTTCCATTTCGGGGGTGCTTGCCAAGTTATTCGTTCCCGTTCCTGTTTTCAGTCGAAATCTTCGCGCTGGAAAAGCGCCGCGATCCGGCTGTCAAATTCTTCTTTTTCGGCCCGCAACCGTTGTTGCAACGCATAACTTTCATCGGTCAGATCCTGTCCTGCCGCCTCAGTTGCCCGCTTCAATGCCAGTTCCAGGCGAGGTCGCCGAAGCATCAATTGGATGGCCTCATCCAGTCCACGCCCCCGTTCCCCTGCTTCGCCGCCCGACTCTTCGCCCGTTAGCGGCTTTGCAAAGGCAAAGGCCGCTCCGTCGCCGGAGAGGAGGGATTGCGCCATATTATACAGCTTCCCCTCCAATATGGTAAGTAGGGCTGCCGTATCAAGTGTTTCTTTTGACGAAGCTGCATCAAGCAGGGCTGCGAGCATCAAGCCATGATCCGGTTCCCTTGCCTGAAACATGGCAAGCGCTTCATAGTTGCGCTTGATGGCCGATGGCTGAGCAATCAGAGCAGCGAGAATGCCTTGGACAAGCAAATCCGCGCCCTTGTTGCTGATATCGCGTGCCTCGCTGGTCGTTGGGCGCCTGTTCCTAACCGCCTTTGCAGGCTGAAAGCTTGGGCGACTGCGCTGTGTGGTGAACAGGCCGTCAAATCTCTCCCGGAACGCATCGGCATAATGTTTGCGGATCTCGCCGTCTGCGATGCTGGCCAGATGCGCCCCAAGCCGCTGTTTCAGTCCGGCCCGATCCTCCGGTGTATCGACAGGCGCTGCCAACAGTTCGGCTTGCCAAAGCCGGTCAACAAGCGGTTCTGACGCCTCAAGCAACGCTGAAAATGCCTTGGGTCCCCTTGATTTGACCAAATCGTCAGGGTCTTGCCCATCGGGCAGGGTCACAAATTGCAGGCTGTGCCCCGGCTTAAGCCCGCCAAGCGCCCTGAGCGCTGCTCTTGAAGCCGCTTTCTGGCCTGCTGCATCGCCATCGAAACATAGCAGGGGCTTTGGTACCATCCGCCACAGCATGGCAATCTGCTGTTCGGTTAGAGCTGTGCCAAGCGGCGCAACCGCTTCGCCAAATCCCGCCTGAGCCAGCGCGATGACATCCATATAGCCTTCGACAACGATCACCCGACCAGAGGCGCGTGAGGCGGGCGAAGCCTTGTCGAGATTGTAGAGTGTGCGGCCCTTGTCGAACAACGGCGTATCGGGCGAGTTCAGATATTTGGGTTCGCCTGCGCCCAATATCCGGCCGCCAAAAGCAATCACCCGTCCGCGCGGATCGCGGATCGGGATCATCAGGCGACCGCGAAAGCGATCATAAGGCTCCTTGTCATCGACAGCGATAAGCAGCCCTGCCTCAACGAGCTTATCGTCGCCGAAATGCTGCAGCGCCTCTTTTAGCTTTCCTCGGCTGTCGGGGGCAAAGCCTATGCCGAATGCCTTTACCGTTTCCGTCGTCAGCCCGCGCTTTTCGCAATAGGCGCGTGCTTCTGCGCCATCCAACCCTTGATATTGCGCGACAAACCATTGTTGCGCTGCCGCCATGACGTCATAGAGCGTGTTGGCCCGTTCGGCCTTGGCGGCAGCCCGGGGATCGGGGGCTGGAACATCCATCCCTGCGGTTGCGGCAAGCTCTTTCACGGCATCCATAAACGCCAGCCCGCGCTGGTCAGTCATCCAGCGGATGGCATCGCCATGCGCGGAGCATCCAAAGCAATGATAAAAGCCTTTTTCGTCATTGACGTAAAAGCTGGGGGTCTTTTCATTATGAAAGGGGCAGCAGCCCTTATACTCACGCCCGGCCTTGGTGAGCTTCACCGATTGCCCGACGAGCGTGGACAGCGTCGTGCGTGCGCGCAATTCGTCAAGCCATTGGGGGGTGAGGGTCATGGGGGACTATGTGCTAGGCTGATGCGTGTCTCGACATTGCTCGACTTGAACAAACGGTGGAAGCCTTTTGGATCAAGACAGCGCCGCCTTCACCAAGCCGCTTGCCTTGCCCATGTCCAGGCTTGGGCCGTGACGATCCTTCAGGGTGGCGATAACCCGGCCCATATCCTTTAGGCTCTCTGCGCCCAGTTCGGCCTTAATTGCCTCGATGGCCGCTTTGGTCTCTTCCTCGCTCATCTGTGCAGGCAGGAACGCCTCGATAACCGCGAGTTCGGCTGCCTCGACAGCAGCCAGTTCTGCCCGCCCGCCTTGTTCATAAAGGGCAATTGATTCGCGGCGCTGTTTTGCCATTTTCTGCAAGACTTCGACGACCACGGCGTCATCGTCGGGCGCTGTTGTGGCAGTGCGCAGTTCGATATCGCGGTCTTTCAGCTTGGCGAGGATCAGCCGAACAGCAGCCAGCCGTTCCTTCTCGCCTGCCTTCATCGCGCTGATTTGCGCGGCTTTGATTTCATCCCTTATCATCTGAACCTCTTTGTGCCGTCATGGCGATATGGTGAGTCCATTTTCTATCGCACGAAGCCATCAAGAGACAAAGGATGTTCCATCCACAATTTTCTCCCAATAACCATTTGACGCTGCGCATTGTCGGCTCTAGGCGCGATGCCTTAGCGACATCGCCAGACTTTTGCCAAAAAGGACCGCCCCATGGCTGACCCTACCTCTACGCGCGCGCCAGCAGGAGCGACGGGCGTATTGGTGTTGGCCAGCGGCGAAATGCTGTGGGGCAGGGGCTTTGGCGCGCTGGGCGCGGGATTGGGCGAGGTGTGCTTCAACACCGCGATGACCGGCTATCAGGAGATCATGACCGATCCCTCTTACGCCAAACAGATCATCAACTTCACCTTTCCCCATATTGGTAATGTCGGTGCGAATCCGGAGGATATAGAGGCAACCAACCCCCATGCACTGGGCTGCATCGTGCGGCAGGATGTGACCGATCCGTCCAATTTCCGCGCCGCCCAGCATTTTGACGCCTGGATGAAGGCGAACAACCGCATTGGGCTTTCCGGGATTGATACCAGAGCGCTGACCCGCCTGATCCGGCAGCGCGGCGCGCCCAATGCGATCATTGCGCATTTTGACCCGGCTGCGCCCTTTGAATGGGGGCATATGTTGGAACAGGCGCGCGAATGGCCGGGGCTGGAGGGGATGGACGTCGCCAAGGATGTGACCAGCTTGCAAAGCTATGGCTGGGACAAGGGGCTTTGGCGGTTGGGTGAGGGCTACTCAGGCAAAGCTGACAAAACTGACACCAAGGCGGCAAAAAGGCGCAAAGTTGTCGCCATTGATTATGGCATAAAACATAATATCTTGCGCAACTTAGTTGATGTTGGCTGTGAAGTTACCGTTGTAAGTGCCTCGACTTCATTCGAAGATATTATGGCGCACAGCCCGGACGGCCTGTTCCTTTCCAACGGCCCCGGCGACCCGGCGGCGACGGGGGAATATGCGGTGCCGGTGATCCGGCAATGGCTGGCAACCAAAAAACCGCTGTTCGGCATCTGCCTTGGCCATCAGATGCTGGCGCTGGCGGTGGGGGCGAAGACCACCAAGATGCACCAGGGCCACCGCGGCGCCAACCATCCGGTCAAGCGGCTTTCGGACGGCGCGGTGGAGATCACCAGCATGAACCACGGCTTTGCAGTTGACGCGGAGACTTTGCCCAAAGGAACCCGCGCAACGCACACCAGCCTGTTCGACGGCAGCAATTGCGGCTTTGAACTGACCGACCAGCCCGCGTTCAGCGTTCAATACCACCCGGAGGCAAGTCCGGGGCCGCAGGACAGCCATTACCTCTTTGAAAAATTCTACGATCAAATGTGTATTGGAGGAGAAAGCAGATGATGGTTAAAAGTGCGGTGTTTGCCTCGGTGTCAGCTTGCTTTTGCGTCACGATGTTTGTGGCAGCTGGTGCGTCTCATGCCTCTCCGGCGGCGCCATCAAATCCCGTTGCTATAGAGGTGATTACGGGGACAAGTGCCAACGGGTGTAATTCGATAAAGTCTAATCTTGCGTGGGTCGAGTTTCAGACATTTCATAGTGACACTCGCGAGAGTATGAATCAAGCATTGAAAACCTCTTCTCTGTTTATGAAAAATGGTTTTCAAATATCTCGCTATGAGGGGTCAAGCTTTATTGCCGGGAAAGACATCGCCGATCTGAAAGCTTTCGTAAAATACGTACGTACGCTAGAAATCAAAATTGATATAAATTTTTATTTGGAGGACCCTAAGAATCCAAACTATTCTTTGGTCGACCATTTTAACAATAGCGAATACTATTGGGCTGATCGCATTGCTGTTGATGGTGAGCAGTCATGCGAAATTTACAAGAAATCTATCAAAAAATTTGACTATTGATCCGATGAATATTGAGCTTATTTTTCACAAAGACTTACTTCATAATGCCCAAACGCACTGACATCTCCTCCATCCTTATCATCGGCGCTGGCCCGATCATTATCGGGCAGGCGTGCGAGTTCGATTATTCGGGGACGCAGGCGGTGAAGGCGCTGCGGGAGGAGGGGTACCGGATCATCCTGGTCAACTCCAACCCCGCGACGATCATGACCGATCCGGATATGGCCGATGCGACCTATGTCGAGCCGATCACGCCCGAAATCGTCGCCAAAATCATTGAAAAAGAACGGCCCGACGCGGTGCTGCCTACCATGGGCGGGCAGACGGCGCTGAACACCGCGCTGGCGCTGCACGCCGATGGCACGCTTGCCAAATATGGCTGCCAGATGATCGGTGCCGATGCAGAGGCCATCGACAAGGCCGAGGACCGAATGAAATTCCGCGAGGCAATGACCAAGATCGGGCTGGAATCGGCACGGTCGGGGATTGCGCATACGTTGGAGGAAGCGCTGGCGGTGCTGGAACGCACTGGGCTGCCTTCCATTATCCGCCCCAGCTTCACCATGGGCGGCACGGGCGGCGGGGTGGCGTATAACCGCGAGGAATTCATCCAGATCGTATTGGGTGGCCTTGATGCTTCGCCCACCACCGAAGTGCTGATCGAGGAATCGCTGCTCGGCTGGAAAGAATATGAGATGGAGGTGGTGCGGGATCGCAAAGATAATGCGATCATCATCTGCTCGATCGAAAATGTCGATCCGATGGGCGTGCATACTGGCGACAGCATCACCGTCGCGCCTGCGCTGACGCTGACGGACAAGGAATATCAGATCATGCGCAACGCAAGCATTGCTTGCCTGCGTGAGATTGGCGTGGAAACAGGGGGATCGAACGTACAGTTCGCAGTCAATCCCAAGGATGGCCGCCTGATCGTCATTGAGATGAACCCGCGTGTTTCGCGTAGCTCGGCATTGGCGTCGAAGGCTACCGGCTTCCCCATTGCCAAAGTCGCGGCGAAACTGGCGGTCGGCTATACGCTAGACGAGATTGAGAATGACATTACCGGCGCGACGCCTGCCAGCTTTGAGCCGACGATTGATTATGTCGTCACCAAAATCCCGCGTTTTGCTTTTGAAAAGTTCAAAGGGTCAGAGGCAATCCTGTCCACCGCGATGAAATCGGTCGGTGAAGTGATGGCGATTGGCCGCAACATCCATGAATCGATGCAAAAGGCGTTGCGCGGGCTGGAGACGGGGCTGGTTGGTTTCAACTATGTTGATGAGCTTCGCGGGGCGGGCCATGATGAATTGGCCGCCGCGCTGACCCGGGCAACGCCCGACCGGCTGCTGATCGCGGCACAGGCGCTGCGGGAAGGGATGTCGGTTGCCGATGTCCAAAGCTATTCAAAATTCGACCCCTGGTTCCTTGATCGGCTTGCGGAAATCATCGCTGCTGAAAACGCTGTGAAATCCGGTGGGCTGCCACAGGATGCCGAAGGGTTGCGCCGCCTGAAATCCATGGGCTTTTCCGATAAGCGGCTGGCCTATCTTGCGCTCGAATCGCTCAATCTGCCGCCGGGCATGGAAACTGCGGTGCGCCACGGCTCTGGCATTGCGATGGCGGCGAAGCGCGCGATGGCGGGCGGGGTGACCGAGGCCGAAGTGCGCAAATTGCGCCACAAATTGGGCGTGCGTCCGGTGTTCAAACGCATCGACACCTGCGCGGCGGAATTTGAAGCGAAAACGCCCTATATGTATTCGACCTATGAGGCCCCGACCTTTGGCGCGCCGGAATGCGAGGCGCAGCCTTCTGAACGCGAGAAAGTGGTCATCCTTGGCGGTGGACCAAACCGGATCGGGCAGGGGATTGAGTTCGACTATTGCTGCGTCCACGCCTGCTTTGCGCTGTCGGACGCAGGCTATGAAACGATCATGGTCAATTGCAACCCAGAGACGGTTTCGACCGATTATGACACGTCGGACCGGCTTTATTTCGAGCCGCTCACTGCCGAGGATGTGCTGGAAATCCTGCACGTTGAACAATCGCGGGGTAAAGTGAAGGGCGTCATCGTCCAGTTTGGCGGGCAAACCCCGCTTAATCTGGCCAAGGCGCTGGAGGATGCGGGCATTCCCATCCTTGGCACTTCGCCCGATGCCATCGATTTGGCCGAAGATCGGGAGCGTTTTGCGGCGCTGATCAACAAGTTGAAGCTGAAACAGCCCGAAAACGGCATTGCCCGCAGCCGTGAAGAAGCGATCAAGGTGGCTGATACCATTGGCTATCCCGTGTTGATGCGTCCGTCCTATGTGCTGGGCGGCCGCGCGATGGAAATCGTCGATACGCAGGCGCAACTGGAAAATTATATCCAGACTGCCGTGCTTGTGTCGGGCGACTCCCCCGTTCTGATCGACCGCTATCTGCGTGATGCGATTGAGGTGGATGTGGATTGCGTCGCTGACGGCGATGACGTGGTTGTCGCTGGCATATTGCAGCATATTGAGGAGGCAGGCGTGCACTCAGGCGACAGCGCCTGCACCTTGCCACCTTATAGTCTGCCTGAAGAGATCGTCTCTGAAATCCGGCGCCAGGCCGAGATGCTGGCCCGCGCGTTGAAGGTCAAAGGCCTGATGAACGCGCAATTCGCGGTCAAAGAGGGGCAAGTCTATCTGATTGAAGTTAATCCCCGCGCCTCGCGGACGGTTCCCTTTGTGGCAAAGGCGATTGGTGCGCCCATTGCAAAGATTGCGGCTCGGGTCATGGCGGGGGAAAAGCTGAAGGATTTGCCGCCGATCAATCTTGATGTCGGTTATATTGCCGTGAAGGAGGCGGTGTTCCCCTTTGCGCGCTTTGCCGGCGTCGACCCGGTCCTGTCGCCTGAAATGAAGTCAACGGGCGAAGTCATGGGGCTGGACCGCGATTTCGCTATGGCCTTTGCCAAGGCGCAACTGGGCGCTGGAATGGACCTGCCGCAATCAGGCAAGCTGTTTGTATCGGTGAAGGACAGCGACAAGCCCCATATCCTGCCCGCAGTGGAAAAGATATTGGAGCTTGGTTTTCAGGTGTGCGCCACCGGCGGCACGGCGGACTATCTTGCAAATGCCGGGCTGGAGGTCGAGCGTGTGAACAAGGTTGCGCAGGGCCGCCCCCACATTGTCGACAAGATCAAGGATGGCGAAATCGCGCTGGTGTTCAACACCACAGAGGGCTGGCAGTCGCTGAAAGACAGCGAGGATATTCGGCGTTCCGCGCTGATTGGCAAGGTCAGCTACTTCACGACCGCGTCGGCTTCGCTTGCCGTAACCGAAGCCATCGCGGCACTGCGCGCAAGAAAACTTGAAGTTTGCCCGCTTCAGGACTATCATAAGGGCTGACAGCTTCCCCAAATAGCTGAAAAATTGCGGGCTGGCCTTACCAGCCCATGAAGAAGTTTTGACCCGAGAAGGATGACAGGTAGCGATGGCGAGTTTCGATAAAATGCCGATGCTGGCGGAGGGTTTTGAAAAACTGACCGCGGACCTGAAAAGGCTGCGTGAAGAGCGTCCGCAGATCATCGACCAGATCGAGGAAGCGCGTGCGCATGGCGACTTGTCGGAAAATGCCGAATATCATGCTGCGAAGGAACGGCAGGGTCAGGTTGAGGCGGCTATCGCCGATATTGAGGACAAGATCAGCCGCGCCCAGATTATCGATCCCACCAGCCTGTCTGGCGACAAGATTGTCTTTGGCGCGACCGTGACGCTGCTGGATGAGGATGACAAGCCTGTCAAATACCAGCTGGTGGGCGAAGCCGAGGCTGATGCGAAACGCGGCATGATCTCCTATAACTCCCCCTTGGGACGTGCTTTGATTGGCCGGCAAGAGCAGGATGAGGTAGAGGTCACGGTGCCGTCGGGCGATAAATTCTACCTTGTAGAAAAAATCGAATTTGTCTGATTAGAGCACAAGCGTGAACCGCATAAACGCAGGTCCGTTCGTAAAGATTGTTGCCGCAATCAACCTGATCATTGCGCTGCTGATGCTTGTTCCTGCCCTGCAGGAAACCATAATGCTGGCTGGGGCGCTATGGCCCGCGCGCTTCTTCACCGCGCCTGAGCAATGGGCCGAAGCCGGGTTTATGCTGCCGGTCTGGATCACGCCGCTATCGTCGGCCTTCCTCCATGGCGGCATTTTGCATGTGGGGCTGAACATGCTGATGCTGGCATTGATTGCCCCGCCGCTTGAGCGGATATTGGGCGCGGCGAATTTGGCAGTGCTTTATGGTGCTGGCATTCTTGCCTCTGCCGCTGCGCAAATCGCTGCTGATCCCATGTCTGTTGTGCCGATGGTGGGCGCAAGCGGCGCGATTTCAGCGCTCATTGCGGCGCATGTCACCTTGTTCCCACGCGAACGCCCAAAGCCATTGGGGCCGCTCCCCGGACCATGGGCTCATGCGGCCAAATTGATGCTGGGATGGATCGTGCTTAACCTGCTGCTCGGTTTTGCCGGGCCGATGATCGGAATGCAGATTGCAATTTGGGCCCATATCGGCGGCTTCGCCATTGGCCTGGCGTTAACCTGGCCATTACTCCGCTGGAAATATCGGAACGCCTAAACGTCCGGCTCTAGCAGCTTGTGCAGGTGCACAACGACATATTTCATTTCGGCATCGTCAACGGTCCGCTGTGCGGCGCTGCGCCACGCTTCTTCGGCCTCGGCATAGTTGGGAAAGATCCCGACCACGTCGATTTTGTCCAACTCTTTGAAATCCAATCCTTGCGGGTCCTTAACCCGGCCGCCAAAAACCAGATGCAATTTGGCCTTTTCCATGATTTGCCCCCTGATGGGTTGATTATTTGTCTTTGCCGCGCGCTTCGCTGGCAGCGGCGATCCCAGCAGCCTTTACCGCTTCGCCTGCCTTGCTGACCAGATCGCGGAACTGATCGCGCAATGCGTCCTGACCAAGGCCAAGACTGTCGACCTTTTCCTTGCCCGCTGCCTTGGCAGCCTCCGCGGCGCGTTTGGCAGTGTCGTTGATTGCACGCCCCGCCTTGCCCAGCACCTTTTGCTCATGCTCAGTCTTGGGGATCAACATGCCCAAAATGGCACCGATGGCAACGCCGCCCGCGACAATGGCCAGTGGGTTTTTGTCAATGGTCTGCGTTGTCGAGTCGCCTGCCTTGCGCGCAATGTCTTTCGACGATTGCACACTTTGCGCGGCTGCGGCCTTGCCCTTGTCAACGGCGGCACGCGCATTGCGACGCGCGCTTTCTCCCGCGCTTTTTGCCGCGTCGCTGGCCGATTTCAGATTGTCACCGATTTTGCTCATGGGGTCTGTTCCTCGGTTTCCGGCGCGGAGCTGCGCAATTTTTGATATAGGTCGGAAATGGGTTTGCGGACAGCGAAAAGCAATATCGCTGCACCTGCCAAACCGATGAAAGGTGCATTTTTCTGCAACGCCCGTGATCCTGCTTGCGATACCGCCTCAATCTTCACCTTTTGCCGGTCCGACCAGCGACGCAGCATATTTTTTGGGGTGAGGTCATGCCTTGCCTGTTCGACACCCTGACGCAGCTGTCTGCGTGCACGGTGGCGGCTTTTATGAAGCGCCATCACATCTTTGCGGTCAATCGGCATCGGCTTCACCATCGACGAAATTTAGCTCGCTTGCGATATTGCGGGCGCGCAGGCCCAAAATCAGCGCCAGCGCCATAAAGCCAAGCAGCGTCGCGCCGGTTGCAACCCATGGCCCCCAATAGCTGGCAATGATCAGCAAAATGCCAAGGACAAGGGCAATGGCAGCAGCGGCGGCGGCGAATATCGCCAAGATGGCATAAAGGCCGGCCCGTTTGACGATGCTGCCACTATAGGACATTCGCCCAACTGCATAATCCCATTCTGCCCGGGCCAGGACCCGGACATCATCAACGAGCGCGCTGATCTGCTCACGCGCAGAAGGCACGCTGCCGGGGTTGTCGGCGGCGGGTGTTTCAGGCGGGATATTGTCCTTGCTCATCACTCCCGCCCTTAGGAAATCATGGGCTATGGCGAAAGCCGTTTTATGGCGCGCTTTATTGTCCGGAGCGGACAATCCGCGCCAGTATAAAGCCTACAGCCGCAGCGGCACCTATGGCGACAGCCGGGCTTTTCCGGACAAACTGCCGGGCTTCTTCGACCAACTCGTCCACGTCCTGCGCATCAATCTTGTTGGCCAAACCATCAACGGTATCGGCGGCACTGCGGGCATAATCGCCATATTGCTTGCCAACCTTTTCGTCGATTGTTTCGGCGCTGTCGCGGATCAGTTTGCTGATGCCATCCATTGCCTCTGCGGCGCGATCCTTGCCCCGATTGGCGGCATCGCGGGCTTTCTCACTCGCCTGCTGCTTATATTTGCCAAAATCGGCTTTGGTCGGCGAAGCTGCTTTCGTTTCGGTTTTTCCCGGATTTGCCTTGGCCTTTGCCACGCTTGTTTTTGCGGTCGCGGGTTTTTTGGCCGCAGTGGCCGCTTTGGCAGCGGGGGCCTTTTTTGCAGCGGGCGTTTTCTTGGCCGCAGGCTTGGCGGCGGCGGGCTTCGTATCTTTGTCCATCGTCGATCCTTTCATGGCAAGGCCTTGCTCCGACCATATGGTGCATCCGACTGCCTTATTCAACTAAGACAGCAAAAATTTGCAATTCTGGCATTCGCATGAACCATTTGCCTCAATGAGGCACATGGCTATAGACGGCGGCCAAACGCCAACCCCTGTTTTTGGAGTATAATCCCATGACCGCCATCGTCGACATCCATGCCCGTGAAATCCTGGACAGCCGGGGCAATCCGACGGTTGAGGTCGATGTGCTGCTGGAGGATGGCAGCTTTGGCCGTGCTGCTGTGCCATCGGGGGCGTCGACAGGGGCGCATGAAGCCGTCGAAAAACGTGATGGTGATAAAGGGCGTTATTTGGGCAAAGGCGTTCAGCAAGCCGTCGAGGCAGTGATCAACGAGATTGCCCCCTTGCTCGCCGACTATGATGCTGAGGATCAGGAAGATATTGATGCGGCCATGATCGCGCTCGACGGGACCGAGAACAAGTCTCGTCTCGGCGCGAATGCCATATTGGGCGTCAGCCTTGCGGTAGCCAAAGCTGCAGCCGATGCGCGCGGCCTGCCACTTTATCGCTATGTCGGCGGAGTGAATGCCAAGGTGCTGCCGGTTCCGATGATGAATATTATCAATGGGGGCGAACATGCCGACAACCCAATCGATTTCCAGGAATTCATGGTAATGCCCGTGGGTGCAGACAGCCTTGCCGAGGCGGTGCGTTGGGGTTCGGAAATATTCCACACGCTCAAAAAAGGCCTGCACGAAAAGGGACTGGCAACGGCTGTTGGTGATGAAGGCGGTTTTGCGCCGAACCTGTCGTCCACCCGCGCTGCGCTCGATTTCATAATGGCTTCGGTTGAAAAGGCCGGGTTCAAGGCGGGAGACGATGTCGTGCTGGCGCTCGATTGCGCCGCGACCGAATTTTTCCGCGATGGCAAATATGAGATTTCCGGCGAAGGCCTGTCGCTCGACCCGCAGACCATGGCGCAATATCTGGCCGATCTGTGCGCTGATTATCCGATTCTGTCGATTGAAGACGGAATGGGGGAAGATGATCTGGAGGGCTGGAAGGCTGTCACCGATCTGATCGGTGACAAAGTGCAGCTGGTAGGCGACGATCTGTTTGTGACCAATCCAAAGCGCTTGTCGATGGGGATCGAGAAGGGGCTGGCCAACTCGCTGTTGGTCAAGGTCAACCAGATCGGCACTTTGTCGGAAACGCTGGCGGCTGTGTCGATGGCGCAGCGCGCGTCCTACACCGCCGTGATGTCGCACCGTTCGGGTGAGACGGAGGATGCAACGATCGCCGACCTTGCGGTGGCAACCAATTGCGGACAGATCAAAACGGGCAGCCTTGCACGGTCTGACCGGTTGGCGAAATATAACCAGCTGATCCGCATTGAGGAGGAGTTGGGAGCAGCTGCGATTTATGCGGGGCGGTCTGTTTTTCGGTAATCGCTTAGTGGACATCGTCACCCCGCACTTGATGCGGGGTCCCGCTTTAATTCCGCGTTCGCGAGAAAGCGGGACCCCGTGTCAAGCACGGGGTGACCAGATAGTGTTAGTGCGGCGTTTTTGCTGACGCATCCTCATGCCACCACATCACACCAAAGGGCAGGGGCGTCCACTTGCCAGTTTTGACGCCTGCGGTTTTTAGCGCTTCGCTGACCCAATTGTTGCAGGTGAAGAGGGCTGAATAGTTGAGGCCTTGGCCACGAGGAGGAATCGTAAAAAACCGGTCGTCAGAACCATAGCCTTTTTCGGCACGACCGTGAAAAGCGTCGGGAAAAAAGTTGGCAATAAATTCGACAAGCCTGATAAATTCGTCCTGACGCAGGATCAATCTTCTGACGTTGCGATAGGGAATGTGGCGCAGGCGGTCGACATGGACGAGTTCCTCGCCCGAGCCGAATAAGGCAGCAAATGCTGTTCCGGGGCGGACATCGCCCCACGTCGGCGTTTCGCGGTAGAAGCGCGCGTCACCCCAGCCGATCATGATAAATGGAAACTCTTCGATACTCCCGGGGAATCGCGCATCGGGGAGTGTGAACAGGCCAACCTCGTCGCTGCTGACCAATGGCGGGTCGGCCACGAAAACGCCCAGATCCATGCCATCGACGCGGCGCTTAAAAATCAGGCTGGTGTGGACGCCATTGTCGTAGATATAGACCGCATAGCCTTTCTCCGGCGGCTCCCAATCCGCATTCACAGGGATCAAACTCCCCACCACCGCCGCCAGCATATACAGCCCCAGCACCAGCAGCAACCAACCCACCAGCGCCCGCAATGCACTGCCCACGCTATTGATCCGGAAAAGTTTCAAGCGTAACCATCCCCGCTATGGCCGATTTTCAGCATGTCTATGACGCACCGCCCCAAGGTGCAAATGCCGATTGGACGATCCCACAAAATTGGGATGCGTTCAGCGCGGACGAGCATGCGATGTGGGACAGGCTGTTTGCGCGGCAGTCCGATATGCTACCCGGGCGCGCTGCCGACGCTTTCCTGCGCGGTATCGACGTGCTGAAACTCGAAAAGCCCGGCATCCCCGATTATGCCGATCTTAATGTGCGGCTGATGGCAGCGACAGGCTGGCAGGTTGTCGCGGTGCCGGGACTGGTGCCTGACGATGTGTTTTTCGACCATCTCGCCAATCGCCGCTTCCCCGCAGGCAATTTCATCCGCACGCCGGAGCAGCTGGATTATTTGCAGGAACCGGACGTGTTTCACGATGTCTTCGGCCATGTGCCGATGCTCGCCGATCCGGTCTTTGCCGATTATATGGCGGCCTATGGACGCGGCGGTTTGCGCAGCCTTGGCTTTGGCGCGCTGCATAAATTGGCGCGGCTATATTGGTATACCGTTGAGTTCGGCCTTATCCGTCAGGGCAAGGATTTGCGCATCTATGGCGCTGGTATCGTCTCCAGCTATGGCGAGAGTATCTTTGCGCTTGATGATCCCAGCCCGAACCGAATCCTGTTTGATCTGTTGCGCGTTATGCGCACTGAATATCGGATCGACGATTATCAGCAGAATTATTTTGTCATCTCGTCGATTGACGAATTGCTGAAAGTCACGGTGGAGACCGATTTCGCTCCGCTCTATGCGCGGCTGGAATCCTTGCCTGACATTGCCGTCGCCGAGATAATGGCTGAGGATGATCTGATCACCAGGGGCACGCAGCACTATGTGTTGAGCAAGGCCTAAAAAAATGGCCCCTCCCTTGGTCAGGGGGAGGGGCAAGGCGGAACCGGGCCGATCGGGGGATCGATTTCATGCACCCGGTTCAGGGGGAAATGCGTGATCAGGGTAGCAGGACCGAGTCGATCACATGAACGACGCCGTTAGACTGCATCACGTCAGCGGTGGTGACTGCCGACTGCCCGCCCTTTGCATCGGTGATAACAATGCTGCTGCCTGACAGCCGCGCCGTCAGCTTTTCGCCGGCAACGGTGGTCAGGCTGGCCTTGCCGCCACCGGCCTTGATTGCGGCCATGACATCCTTGGCAGTCAGCTTGCCTGCAACGACGTGATAAGTCAGAATCTTGGTCAGCGTGGCTTTGTTCTCAGGCTTTACCAGCGTGCCGACTGTGCCGTCGGGCAGTTTGTCAAAAGCGGTATTGGTCGGTGCAAAAACCGTGAAAGGGCCGGGGCTGGCGAGGGTTTCGACAAGTCCTGCTGCCTTTACCGCTGCGACCAAAGTGGTCAGATTTGGCGCGGCAGAGGCGTTTTCGACGATATTTTTGGCAGGCAGCATCGCAGCACCGCCAACCATGGGATTATTCGCCTGCTTGTGACCATGATGCTTGGCAAAGGTGGCACTGCCACCCAGGGCAGCAACCGCCAGTGTGGCCGCGATCAGCGAATGGTTCAAAATTTTCTTCATTGGGAAATCTCCTCATTATCAGCGCACGCTTTGGGGGAGGGAGCGTGCTGACAGGAGATACGGAGCCAATGGCCGGGCGGATGCAGCAGCCGCCCAAAAAAATTCAGATGGTTGTCATTTTGCCGCTGGCAATGACCGGGCCAGTCGCTTTTCCACCCGGCGCGCCGCCCTCAGGTTCAGGGGTAATGGCAAGCAGCGAGTCGCGCGCCATATGCGGCCGCAGATCGGCGCGCACCATGACCAGCGTCGGTCCATCGACTTTCATCATGCCAAGCGAGCGGGCAACGCCATCGGCCGGAATAACCCATAATTCCGGGTAGAGCTTGCCAGTGTCGAGCGAGACGGGGGTGAGCAATAACTCGCCGCTATCGGCATCATAGCGCGCCGTAATCGCAGCATCGCCTGTTTCGCTACCCAATGCAGCAATCATCGGCGGGGTATCAAGCACAGCTTGAAGGGGAGGCTGCTGCCATGACTGGAATCCAAGCCATGCTGCCAAGGCCATGCTGGCCGCAGTCATCGCCTGCCAGAGCCGCACTTCGCCTTTGCCTTTGCCTGCGTCCTGTCCGGTGGCGGTAGGCAAGGCAGCGATGATGCCCGGCCAGATGCCATCGGACGGTGCGGCCTCGGCCCCGGCGACCATCGCGCCGAGCCGCGTTTGCCACGCCTCCACCTCCGCAGCAAAGGCCGCATCGGTTGCCACGCGTGCCTGCACGGTTGCAGCCTCGGCTGCGTCAAGCAGGCCAAGCACATATTCCCCGGCCAGGGCGATGTCTTCTTCGGAAAGGATCGTCATGGCTGCCCCTCCATACAGGCGCGCAGGCGAATGAGTGCGCGGCGTATCCGGCTTTTTACGGTGGCCAGCGGCGCCCCCTCAACATGGGCGAGCTGCCCATAGGTTGCCCCGCCCAAAAAGGCGGAGCGGATGAAATGCGCATCACGCGCGTCCAGCCCCTCTATGCAGCCATGCAGCAGTTGGTCCTCGCTTGCGGCAAAGAGCTGCGCATCGGCGCGCGGAGCAGGGTCAGCAATGTCCCCTGCTGCTTCGACAGGCACGTAGACTGCCTTGCCCGACGCGCGAAGCCGGTCAATCGCCCGGTTGCGAGTCACGGCAACCAGCCAGCTGATCGGGCTGGCCCGACCGGCCTGAAAACTCGACGCGCGGTTCCAAATGGTAAGATAGGCGTCCTGCAAGGCTTCTTCCGCTTCGCTCCTTTCGGGAAAGATACGAAGGCACACGCCAAAAAGTTTCGCCGATGTGGCGCGGTATAATGTTTCAAAGGCTGACCGGTCCCCCTGGCCAGTGCGGACCAGCGCATCGGCCAGCCTTGCACGGCGGGCGTCTTCAATGCTGGCGGGGGAGTCACTGGCGGACATTGACGCATCCTATGCCGATTGCCGCGCACGCGGGCAAGGGGTGCAATGGCGAGCCAAAGGCAAAAGACGGCCAAACGGCCATCTAAGGTGACAAACGCCCCCTAGAATTGCGATGTTTCTGTTTTGCTCACTATGGCGGGATGGAGGCCCATCGGCATAGTTCGCCGACGCTTACTCATCTTTGTCGAACAAGATGTTTCCTATAGCCGCAGCGCCAAAAGCTCCGATTAGTTGAGCCAGCACAAAAAGCGGAACATCGCCTAGCGCGATGCCTGCAAAGGTGTCGGAAAGGCTACGAGCGACGGTAATTGCAGGATTGGCAAAGCTGGTGGACGAAGTGAACCAATAGGCAGCCGTGATATAGAGCGCGACACTGGCTGGAACCCAAGCCGGGCGATAACGAACAGTACCAAGGATGGTCAAAACCAGCCCGAATGTGGCAATCGCTTCGCTTGCCCATTGCCCAACGCCTGAGCGCGCCTTGACGGATAGCTGCATGATAGGCAGGTCAAACATCAAATGTGCGGCCCACACACCGATTATGCCGAAAGCAATTTGGATCAGGATATAAGTGGCAGCAACGCGCCAAGATAGTTCCCCGCGCCATGCCATAACCAATGATACGGCAGGATTGAAATGCGCGCCTGAGATTGGTCCCAGCATTGTGATCAGCACAAACAGGATTGCCCCAGTCGCCACCGTGTTGCCAAGTAAGGCAATGGCGTCATTTCCTGCGGCAAGATTGCTTGCCATAATGCCGGAACCAATGACGCAGGCGAATAGGAAGAAAGAACCAACGCCCTCTGCCAGCAATGTGCGCACGTTCATACTGCACCTTCCATCAGGCCGATTTCGTTCAATGCGGCCCGTAAGGTAGAGCCTTCCATGCTTTCAAATGGCAGCGCCAGAAGCGCGCGGACACGCATCTCAAGCAAGCGCCATGTTTCGGCAAATGCAGCATCAACCTTAGCATCGCCGCCCGTCACATCTGCTGGATCAGGCAGCCCCCAATGGGCGCGAATAGGCGCGCCTATGAATAAGGGACAGGTTTCTCCGGCAGCATTGCCGCAAACGGTGATGGCAATGTCTATCTTTGGCGCATCGGGGGCAGCAAATTCGTCCCAGCTTTTGGATCGGAACGCCGCAATGTCGATCCCCTTTGCCGTCAACAAGCGGAGCGCGCCCGGATGGGGCACGCCTTTGGGTTTGCTACCGGCGCTAAAGGCAAGGACGCGACTCGCACCAAGCTGGTTGAAGATAGCCTCGCCCAATATGCTGCGCGCAGAGTTGCCGGTGCACAGCACCAAAATAGATTTCATGCCGCTCAACCCTGTCAGCAGCAGGTGGCTTTAGGTGTTTGCGCAGGCGCAAGCGATGGGGCGCAGCATTGACCTTCGGCCGCGTTGTCCGAACCCAATTTTGCCAGTTCAGGACTGTCGCCATAGACGGTTGCTTCGCCAATGGTGAGAAATGTTTCCCAGACAACGCCATCGGGATCGGCAATCCAGCTTTTTTCCGATTTGGCGTAGCAGCACACTGTCTGCCCCTCTTCCAAAACGGGACGGTCGGCGGCTTTCAGGCGGCCATATACTTCGGCAAGCTCGTCGCCATTTTCGACCTGAATACCCAGATGTTCGATGCCTTTTTGCGCATGGTCTCCGCTGGAGATCGCAAAATTGACGCGTGGATCGTCGAGCATCCATTTGGCATAATCGTCCTTCACAACTGTGGGGCGGGCTGCAAAGAGTGTTGAATAAAAGCCGATGGATTGATCGAGGTCGGCGACGCCGACATGGACGTGTAGTCGCTTCATGCAGATTTCCTTTCGGGGAGCAGAGTTTCACAGGCTATATCGGTGCCGCACTCGGTTCCGGCACAGCAATTTTCCATCAGATAGCCAACAAGCGCGTTCATCGCGGCATAGTTGGCGCGGTATATCAGCGACCGATGTTGTCGCTCCTGCCGGATCAGCCCCGCGCGGTTCAACTGGGCCAAATGAAACGAAAGCGAGGAATTGGGAACACCAAGTGCATTCGCAATGGCCCCGGCTGACATTCCCTGTTCGCCTGCCTGAACCAGCAGACGAAACAAGGCGAGCCGATGCTCCTGCGCAAGCGCACCTAATGCTTCGATGGCTGTATTAGCTTGCACTAGCGAATCCTCGTTTCGATTTTTATCGAAATGAATCGCATCCAGCATAGAGTCAAGATCAATTCGATATATATCGAATTGATGCGTCGAAGATTCGAAAAGAATCTCTTTTCCTGGGCTGCCTCACCAAGTCCCGAAGTCGCCCGGGGGCTGGCTGGTGCGGCGGCTTGCGCGTAGCGGGCGTTGCCAGCTGTAGGCGCGGCGCTTGACCAGCCACAGGCAGGGCCAGTCGCCTGTGTCTACGCGGCGGTGGAGGCGGTAGCCCTGTTTGCGATAGGCGGCGAGAACGCCATCAGCTTGGGTGTTGAGCAATCCTGCAAGAATCAGCGCGCTGCCTTCGCGGGCAATGGCGGCGAAGGAGCGGGCGAGTTCGATCAGCGGGCCTGCAAGGATATTGGCAATGATCAGGTCATAGGGCGCGCGGCGCTGAATCAGTTCATGGTCGGTTCCCGATGCGGCGCACAGCGCGATTTGGCCCATGGACTGGCCAAGCGGAACGCCATTGTCGGCGGCATTGCCTGCGGTCACATCGATACAGACCGGGTCGATGTCCGAAGCGGTCACATAGGCGCGCGGCCATAAATGCCCCGCGGCAAAGGCAAGCAGGCCCGTGCCTGTGCCGATATCGACAATATGGTCAAAGCGCATTCCGCTGCGCTTCATTGCGTCCAGCATGGCAAGGCAGCCGCTGGTGGTTTCATGCCCGCCAGTGCCGAACGCGCGGGCAGCCTCGATCAGGAACGGCACTGCGCCCGCCGGAACTTCGCCCTTGTTGGCCGATGTGTGGACATAGAAACGCCCCGCGTGCACGGGTTGCAATCCTTGCTGGCTCATGGTCAGCCAGTCTTCATCGGGCAGCTGCTCTATGGTCGCTTGCGCTGCAGCTGCGCTGGGCAGGCGCGTTTTGATCTGGTCTATGCTGCTAGCCGGTGGCTCTTCGGCGAAATAGGCCTTCACACGCCATTTGGCGTCGTTGAACGCCTCAACCTCCTCGGCAACCACCGTTGGCATCGGATCAAGCAGTGATAGCCACTCGTCATCCTGATGCAGCGCCTCGGCCTCCAGCCGGGTGCAGGGCAGAGTGACGAGCCAGTTCAATTGGCGGCTTCTTTGGTTAGGCGGTCATCCAGCCGTTTGCGCGCTGCGGCGACATAGCGTTTGCAGACATCCGGATCGAGCAGCGGCTTTTCATTGGCCAGCCGGTCGAAAAACTCGCTTTGAAACGGGTGCGGGCTGATCATGATCTCGCAATCTTTGATCGCTTCAATCCGCGCCATGGAGTTGCGCAAGGTCGCAACATAGGCCGGATGGTCGGAAAAGCGGTAGGCATCGGCCGACACTGCGTTCAGGCTGTCGGCATAGACGATCTGGCGGCAGGTCGTGCCATTGCAGGCTTTCCAGGTGTAGCTTGTTCCGCCCGGCGTGTGGCCGGGGGTGGCAATGACAGTGATTGCCTGATCGCCAATCTGCAAAATTTCTCCATCGCGGATGATACGGTCCGCCTTTACGCCGGGAAAGGCGGGGAGAAGCCCATGCTGCGGGTCGTCGTCCTGCGCCAGCCCGGTTTCCATCGCCCGCTTTGCAGGTTCACGCACAGCAAATTGCGCGCCGGTAATGGCCTTCAGCTTCGCAATGCCGCCAGCATGGTCCAGATGCTCATGCGTGATCAGCAGCAAGCGCACATCCTTTGGATTGAAACCCAATGTGCGAATATTTTCGGCGATGCCTTCGGCGGCCTCATCTGTTGCACCGTCGATCAGAAAATGGCCCTTTGGCGTGGTGATCAAAAGCGAGACGATACCGCAGGTGCCGACCATATAGATATTGCCAAAAACATGGGCTGGCGGGGCAGGGTCGCTCCAGCCATCGCGGCCTGCGCAGGCTGTTTTTATGGGTTCTGACGATATTGCCGGCTTGGCCTCTGGCTTCATTGGTGCACAGGCCGACAGCGCCATCGCCGCAAGTGCCATCCATTTACCGGACATAACTTGCTCCGTTCACATCGAGAGCCGCACCGGTCATCGAAGGCGGCGCATCGAAAATGCAGAATGCCGCCATCGCGGCGACTTCCTCTGGCATGGCAACGCGGCCCAAAGGGATATCCGCGAGCAATTTGTCGCCGCCCCGGCTTTCCAGATAATCCTCTGCCATGCCGGTCATCGTAAAGCCGGGGCAGATGGCAAAGGCGTAAATGCCTTGCGCGGCATAGGCGCGGGCGATGGTTTTGGTCATTGCGAGCATCCCGCCTTTTGACGCGGCATAATGCCAATGCGCTGGGCTATCGCCGCGATGTCCGGCGCGACTGGCGATGTTCAGGATGCGGCCCCCTCCGGCCTGCTGCATGTGCAAGACGGCATGGCGACAAAATTGGGCAGCGGCGGTCAGGTTGATCTCTATGGTGCGTTCCCACCCGTCGAGCCATTGCGCCTCACCCGCATCAAGCGGATTTGCTTCAAAAACCCCAGCATTGTTGATCAGCGCATCGATGCGGCCATCCAGCCTGCCAAGCGCGTCGGCCCATAATCTGGACGGAACGGTCGGGTCGGCAAGGTCACCATTGGCGCTGGACAGGGCCACCACTTGCGCACCGCGCGCCAGCAAGGCTTCATGGATGGCTTTGCCAATGCCCCGGCTCGCGCCGGTCAGCAGAATGTGCAGTGGTTGGTTGTTCATCCGGACGGCTTAGCCGCTCCGGCACAGATGGGGCAAGCCGGTCAGCGCATCAAATTGCTGACAAACCGCCCGGCATTCGCCTGCAATGCAGAAATCTTATGTTCAACATCGCCGAAACCCTGTTCCAGCAGGCTGATTTCGGAGACGACATTTTCGGTGTCCACGCGGATCGCCGAAATTGTGTTTGACATCAGGTCGGCGGCAAGCGCCGTTTCGTCCACTGAGGCCGTGATCATGGTGACGGTTTGCGCCTGTTCTTCCATCGCCCGGCGGATGCGATCTGCGCTTTGCCGCACATCCTCCACCGTCGCGCGGATGGAGACGTTGGATTCCACCGACGCCTTGGTCGCCGATTGTATGGCGGCAATTTTTTCGGCGATTTCGTCGGTGGCTTTGGCCGTCTGGTTGGCAAGGCTTTTCACCTCTTGCGCCACCACGGCAAAGCCGCGCCCTGCATCGCCTGCACGCGCTGCCTCAATGGTGGCGTTCAGCGCCAGCAAATTGGTTTGCCCGGCAATATCCCGGATCAGGCCCAGGATCGATTCGATCGATTTCGACTGTTCGGACAGCGTGTCGGTTGCATCGACGGCTTCCTGCGCCCGGGCCGTTGCGCGGTTTGATACTTCGGCAGCAAGTTCAACTTCGCCGCGTGTGTCCTCAATGGCGCGGATCAGTCCGGCGGCTGTCTGCGCCGCTTCGCGCATGGCGACGGCTGATTGCTCCGATGCCGTTGCGACTTCGGATGCCTTGCTTAGCATCCCCTGTGCGACGCTGGTGCTGCTCATCGCCTGCCGGCGCAAAAGCTGCGATTGTTCTGAAATGTCCAGTGCAGTCGCGCCGATGTCATTTTCAAACTGATTGGTGAACTCATGCCGCTGGTCCTGCATCATCTCGCGGGCGTGATGCGCATAACAAGTGGACATGATCGCAATGTCAGTGTGGATGAAACCGGTCACTGCCTTCACCAGTCGCACATAATCCTTTGATGTCCGGTCCATACGCTTGCTCAGCGCGTCGTAATAATGAAAGGTTGCCATCGACGAAGCTGCCAGCACGTCAGACAACGGGATGTTGCGTTTGCAAGCATCGATTACTTGAGCGCGCAGTCCATTGCGCCAGTCCTGCCCCGTTGCATTGGTCATGCGAAGGGTGATGTAAGCGGCGGTGCGCTGGACCATCTCAGACAGATGCGCCGGGTTCTCCAACTCGGCATGCTTGCCCAGCTTGATCCAGTAATTCCAGAAGATGCCAGCGATTTCCGGCAGATCGTCCTTGATGACGGCAAGGGCCTCGGCGCAATTTTCGGCAAGGTCACCATCAAAATCGAACTTGCGCACGACGCTTTCGATTTCTTCTGCCAGCGCCTTTTCCATTCCCGACATCTGCAACTCCCGCTTTTGCGCCAAAGGGCGACTGGGTCTCAACGCATTTTACATAGGGGCGCAATGGTTAATGCTGCGTTATCCATCATCGCAAAAAACGAAAGACTCAGCCCCTTGCGTGCGCCCGGCAAAGCGGTAAAGAGCGACGAAAATAACTACAGGGACCAATCGTCAGATGGCGCATAATCCAAATAGACCACTTTCGCCCCATGTGTGGCATTATAAATGGGGGCCGCATATGATGGCGTCCATCATCCACAGGGCAACCGGCTTTGTGCTGGCAACGGCGGGGATGATGACGCTGGTCTGGTGGCTTTACGCCATTGCTTCCGGTCCTGATGCCTATGCAACCTTTGTTGCCTATGCCATTGGCGGCGGCGAAGATGCGAGCGGCTGGCAAACGCTGAGCAACTGGTTTTTCAGGCTTGTCGGCCTTGCCGTGCTCTGGAGCTTTTTCCAGCATTTCTTCTCCGGCCTGCGCCATATGCTGATGGATATGGGGGCCGGTTACGAGTTGAAGGCAAGCCGCACCGGCGCGCTTGTGCTGTTCATTGCATCGACGACGGCGACAGCGCTGATCGCTCTGCTCATCGCTTCACGCTATTTGGGGAATTGAACCATGGGTAATGGAACCGGAATTGGCCGCGTACGCGGACTTGGCTCGGCCAAACATGGCAGCAAGCACTGGATTGACCAGCGGCTGACGGCAGTCGGCAATGTGCTGCTGACCAGCTGGCTTGTGCTTTCGCTGATCCTGCTCCCCAATTTTGAATATGATTCTTTGGCTGCATGGCTGGCACAGCCGACCGTTGCTGTGCCGATGATCCTCCTTTTGGGCACGGTCTTTTCGCATGTTCGCCTTGGCCTGCAGGTGCTGATCGAGGATTATGTGCATGATGAGGGCAATAAGCTTGTCGCTCTGACCCTGCTTAACTTTTACGTCATTGGCGCGGGTGCTTTTGGCATCTTCATGGTCGCCAAACATGCCTTTGCCGGAGTTCCCGCCTGATGTCTGACGCCTACAAGATTATCGATCACATCTATGATGTCGTTGTGGTTGGCGCAGGCGGTTCGGGCCTGCGCGCGACGATGGGCGCGGCAGAGGCTGGGCTGAAAACGGCCTGCGTTACCAAAGTATTCCCGACACGTTCACACACCGTGGCGGCGCAGGGCGGCATTGCTGCGTCACTGGGCAATAATTCGCCTGATCACTGGACGTGGCACATGTAC
>CAZNEO010000021.1:36644-38502 GCA_964572205.1 uncultured Sphingorhabdus sp. | reverse complement strand
TCATCGATGCTCTTCATTTCCCCGGTGCGCGTCTGGAAATACCAATAGGTCCAGCCATTGCAGCTGGGCGCATTCATCGTCATCGCGCCGATCTTGTGGATCGAGCCATATTTGTCGCCCCATTTCAGCGAGCCGTCGGCGCGAATGATTGCGCCGAATTTCCGCTTCTTGTCGATCAACTGCGACCCGGGCCGGATATAGCCATTTTCAACGAGCTGGCCAAAGGAGACGCGCGGTTGCGATTTGGGCGACTGCATGGTGACCAGCGCGCTTTCATCAAGCGGCAATGCCATCTGAATGCGCTCTTCGGCGACCTTGCAATAGGTCGCATCGCGCTCGCAGCCAATCCAGTGCCGCTGAAGCCGTTTGGCCACAGCACCGGTCGTGCCCGTACCAAAAAAGGGATCAAGCACAATGTCGCCCGGATTGGTGCAGGCCAGCAGGATGCGATAAAGCAGCGCCTCCGGCTTTTGCGTCGGATGCGCCTTGGTTCCGTTCAGTTTCAGCCGCTCCTTGCCGCCACAAATGGGAATGACCCAGTCAGAGCGCATTTGCAGCTCGTCATTCAGGGTCTTCATGGAGCGATAGTGAAAGGTATAGCGCGCCTTGTCGCTTTTCGCCGCCCAAATCAGCGTCTCATGCGCATTGGTAAAGCGCGTGCCCTTGAAATTCGGCATGGGGTTGGATTTGCGCCAGATGATGTCGTTGAGGATCCAAAAGCCCTGATCCTGCAAGCTTGCGCCCACGCGGAAAATATTGTGATAGCTGCCAATCACCCACAAAGTGCCATCGGGCTTCAGGATGCGGTGTGCCTCGGCCAGCCATTCCCGCGTAAAGCGATCATAGGCGGCGAAATTGTCAAACTTGTCCCAATCGTCATCGACGGCATCGACCTGGCTGCCATCAGGACGCTGCAAATCACCACCAAGCTGCAGATTATAGGGCGGGTCAGCAAAGACCATGTCAATTGAGGCATCAGGCAAATGACGCATAGCCTCGATACAGTCCATGCGCATGATGCGGTCCAGCGGCAGGGCATTTTTCCGCGCGGCAGGTGCCTTCGCCGCCGGCTTGATTTTCTCCAAAACGCCCATCTGTTCCCCATTTCCGCAAATACAGTCTTGCGAATGAGTCGGATTTGAGTCGGCGTCAAGAAAGTTTTCCACAGGTCAAAGTGCTGGAATCGGACGATTTTGGGGGAACAGATAGAGTCCAGCACAAGATGTTGAGTCTGACGATTCCTCTGGGACTCAACCCCTTGTGGTGTTGCCCTTAGGACTCACTCGCAATATTTTACGTTTCGTTACACCAATACCAGCTGCGAAACCGGTGCGAAGCTCCGCCGATGCAGCGGGGTTGGCCCCAAACGGCGCAATGCCTCCAGATGCGCCGCCGAGCCATAGCCCTTGTTCGACGCCCAGCCATAGCCGGGATAGGCCAGATCATAGCCGCGCATGAGCCTATCCCGATGCTCCTTGGCAAGGATGCTGGCCGCCGAAATGCAGGGGTGCAGCGCATCGCCGCCGACCACTGCCTCTGCCTTGTAACGCCAGTGCGGCAGCCGGTTGCCATCGACAAGTATCTGCGCAGGTTCACAACCCAGCGCCTCCACCGCGCGGGTCATGGCAAGCATGGTAGCCTGCAATATGTTGATTGTGTCGATTTCGTCCACCTCGGCTATGCCGATGGCCCATACACATTGGGCCTTTATCTGGATTTCCAGTTCGCTACGCCGCTTTGCACTCAGTTTCTTGCTATCATCCAGCCCCTCGATGCCGTCAGCGCACAGAACCACCGCGGCGGCAACAACAGGCCCCGCCAATGGCCCCCTGCCCGCCTCGTCAACGCCCACGATCAT
>CAZNEO010000021.1:0-36544 GCA_964572205.1 uncultured Sphingorhabdus sp. | reverse complement strand
CAACAACAGGCCCCGCCAATGGCCCCCTGCCCGCCTCGTCAACGCCCACGATCATGCAAAACGCCAAAGGTTCGACAATTGCTCGACATCATCCCATCGGTTGGTCTCGGCAACACATTCACGCATCCGGGTGAACACATCCGCGTCCCGGACGGCATCAAAAGCGGCATCGCGCGTCTCCCGATCCGGCCATCGGGCGAGCGCGCTATATTTGCCGTCGGTGCCCTTGAACAGCGCCGAACCCAGTGAGCCATGCCGAAGCAGCAATTCCGTGCCCTCATTCCAGATTTGCAGAAAATCCTCTTCGCGCCCGGCATGGATTGTCCATTGGAAAAAGGTCGCAAACATGGATGGCCCTAGATCCGCCACGGCGGATAGCGGCGGTTTTCGCCTGCGCTATAAAGGCAGATCATATTGCCCGACGGATCAATGAGCCGCGCCTCGCGCCAGCCCCAATCTTCATCGCGCGGCAATTGTTCAAAAGCGAAACCGTCGCTGACCAGTTCGGTGACCCACGCATCAAGCCGGTGGCTTTCCAGATAAACCACTGTGCCCGTCGCAATTTCGTCCGATGCGTGGATTGAAAATGTCGCGCCATTGCCCGCCTCAAAACGGGCATAGCCATTGGACGGGCTGTCAACGAACTGCCGCAGGCCGAGCGCGCGATAGAAAGTGACCGATGCGGCATAATTGGCGCAGCCAACTGTGACTTGATTAAGTGATGGTCCCGCGACTAGGCCATCCTCGCGAACATATTGATGGCCCATAGGACCATGCCCCTGCCCCAGCCCCGGCGCATCATTGAGGGCAAGCCGCACGAACAAGCGCGCGCGCTCAATCGCCGGGATCAGCGCCATCCCCTCGCCAAGACCGCACGCGATCGCGCTGGCCAAGGTGCAGCCCGTGCCATGGCTTGAGCGCGTGACAATGCGCGGCTCCTGCCAGACCGCAACTTCGCGGCCATCGTTCAGCAATCGGTCAGTGATCAGTTCGCCCTCGCCATGCCCGCCTTTGACCAGCACGGAGCCGCGCAGCGCCTGCTCGCCGCCCAGCGCCTCCAGCTCCAGCAAATTGGGCGTTGTCAGCGTGGCGATTGCCATCAAATCCTCAAAGGCCTGCACCGTATCGCCATCCGCCAGCAGCGAGCCGCTTGTGGCGACCATCACTGGGTCGAACACTATGGGGCAGCCAATATCGAGCAGGCAATCGGCCACTGCCAGCGCCGTCTCCGCACTGCCCAACATCCCGATTTTTACGGCATCAACGCCAATGTCGCTGACCACGGAGGCAATCTGAGCAATCACCATATCGGTTGGCACGGAATGAACTGCATCAACGCCAAGCGTATTTTGCGCCGTGATCGCGGTTACCGCAGTCATGGCATGACCGCCCAGCATCGTCACGGTCTTGATATCGGCCTGAATACCCGCGCCGCCGCCGCTGTCGGAACCGGCAATGATGAGGATTCGTGCAGTCATGCGCCCTTATACTTGCGTTCCGTCGATGCAGGATATTTTTCGAGCAGTTTTTTCGCGCGTGTCGGCCGGTCCATCAACTCACCGCCGCAATTAGGGCAGCGCTCATCCAGTGCATCGGCGCATTCAGCACAAAAAGTGCACTCGAACGAGCAGATGAACGCGCCTGCGACATGCGGCGGCAAGTCGAGACCACAGCGCTCGCAATCGGGGCGCATTTCAAGCATCACGCCGCAACCTCCTTCACCGCATCGCAGATCCGGTCAACCACGGCCTCAACCTGCGCCGCATCGTCGCCTTCGGCCATCACGCGAATGACGGGCTCGGTGCCTGATGGGCGGATGACAAGGCGACCCTTGCCCATCAGCTCATCCTCTGCCTGGGCAATGACGGCCTGCACGGCTTCATGCTCCAGCGGCTTGCCGCCTGCAAAGCGCACATTTTTCAAAAGCTGCGGCACGGGGTCGAAATAATGCAGCATTTCGGACGCTGCCTTGCCGCTGTCGACCAGACAGGCCAACACTTGCAACGCCGCAATCGTGCCGTCGCCGGTGGTTGCATGGTCAAGCAGGATCATATGCCCCGATTGCTCCCCGCCGACATTCATGCCGCGCGTGCGCATTTCCTCCAGCACATAGCGGTCGCCCACTTTTGCGCGCACCAGTTCCAGATGCTGGCTGGCAAGATAGCGTTCAAGGCCAAGGTTTGACATCACCGTTGCCACAATCCCGCCGCCCGTCAGCAGGCCATTGCGGTTCATCGATGTCGCCATCAATGCCATGATCTGGTCGCCGTCCACGACCTTGCCATGCTCATCCACCACGATCAGGCGGTCCGCATCGCCGTCCAGCGCAATGCCGATATGCGCGCCCGATGCGACCACGGTTTCCTGCAAGGTGGCAATATGGGTGGAACCGACCTTGTCGTTGATATTTTTGCCATTGGGCGTGACGCCAATCGAGGTGACATTTGCCCCAAGCTCCCAGATCGCGGTCGGAGCGACCTGATAGGCTGCACCATTGGCGCAATCGAGCACAACGTGCAGACCGTCGAACCGGACATGTTCAGGAACCGACGCCTTGACGGCATGAATATAGCGCCCCCGGCTGTCCTCAATCCGCCGCGCGCGGCCAACATCGGGGGCATTGGCCAGGATAGCGGGCTGATCGAGCAACGCCTCAATGGCCAATTCGTCCTCGTCCGACAGTTTGAAACCGTCGGGACCGAACAATTTGATGCCATTATCCTCATAAGGATTGTGGCTCGCCGAAATCATGACGCCAAGGTCAGCACGCATCGACCGGGTGAGCAGCGCGACCGCAGGCGTCGGGATCGGGCCAAACTGCACCACGTCCATGCCCACGCTGGTAAAGCCAGCGACCAGCGCATTTTCGATCATATAGCCGGACAGCCGGGTATCCTTGCCGATGACAACGCGATGCTTGTGTTTGCCGCGCAGGAAATGCGCGCCTGCCGCCTGCCCCACTTTCATGGCAAGCTCGGCGGTCATTGTGCCGGCATTGGTTCGCCCCCTTATGCCGTCAGTCCCAAAAAATTTACGCGCCATATCCACCCCTATTACGGGCAGCGGCGCATGTGCGCGCCCTGCCGTGTCGCGGCACTCCCTTGCATCGGGCGGGCTTGGCTGGCAAGACTTGAACTGCATGTCAAACGCTACCCGTATACTTATCGCCCTGATCGTCGGCCTTTTGCTCGGCATAGTCGCAGCAGCGCAATTTGCGGCACTTGGCGAACAAATCGCCTATTGGCTGGATATTATCGGGTCGCTGTGGCTCAATGGGCTGCGGATGACGGTGGTTCCGCTGGTTGTGGCGTTGCTGATCACGGGCATTGTCAAAAGCGCTGAGGCTGCGCGTGCGGGGCCGATGGCGGCGCGCACGGTTACGTGGATCGTTTCGATGATGTTTCTGTCGGCGGCCATGGGCGCGCTGTTGACGCCATTGTTCCTTTCGCTTTTCCCCATGCCGAGCGAAAGCGCCGAAGCCCTGCGTTCGGCGCTGACGACTGCACCTGCCGTTGCCGAGCAACCGGCGCTGCGTGATTTTATCGTCGCGCTGGTCCCGACCAATCCGATTGCGGCGGCAGTGAATGATAGCATCCTGCCGCTCATCATCTTCACGCTGGTCTTTGCCTTTGCCGTAACCCGCCTGTCAGCAGAACCGCGCGCGCAGATGAGCGGCTTTTTCAGTGCGCTGGCAGACGCGATGGTGATTGTGATCGAATGGGTGCTGAAACTCGCGCCCATTGGCGTATTTGCCCTTGCCTTCGTGGTGGGCGCACGATCGGGCTTTGCCGCGCTGGGGGCGGTGGCCCATTATATTGTTACCGTTTCCATGGTCGGGATCGTGGTCGGCGCCTTTGCCTATCCGGTCGCGGTGCTGGCCGGAAAGGTGCGCTTTACCGATTATGCCAAACAGGTCGCCCCTGTTCAGGCGCTCGCCGTATCCACCCAGTCCTCGCTCGCCTGCCTGCCGCTCATGCTGAAAAAGGCCGAGGCGCTGGGTGTGCGCGAATCGACCGCCGGGCTGGTGCTGCCCATGGCGGTCGCGCTGCTTCGCGTCACAGGGCCTGCGATGAACCTTGCAGTCGCGCTTTATGTCGCCAACTGGTTCGGGGTGGAATTGAGCGCGGTTGATTACGCCTTTGCGATTTTTATCGCCGGGCTTACCTCAATGGGTGCAGTCAGCCTGCCGGGCACAGTCAGCTTCGTCACCAGCATCGCGCCTATCTGCCTTGCCCTTGGCATCCCGGTCGAACCGCTCGCGCTGCTGATCGCGGTTGAAACCCTGCCAGATATTTTCCGCACCACGGGCAATGTGCAAATGGACGTCGCGCTGGCAACCGTGATCGAAGCGCCCGAAAAGGAGAAGTCCAATGCAATACCGCACCCTGGGTAGCGACCTTACAGTCAGCGCCATTGGCATAGGCTGCATGACAATGGGCGCTGGCAACCATATCGCCTATGGCAGCGGTTCCGACGATGACGAGGCAATACGCACCGTTCACCGCGCCATCGACCTTGGCATTACATTTTTCGATACGGCCGAAATTTACGGCCCCTTTTTCAACGAAGAATTGCTGGGACGCGCCATAGCAGGCAAGCGTGACGGGCTGGTCATTGCCACCAAATTTGGCTTCAAATTCGGCGCAAAGGGCATCGAAGGCGTTGATGGCTCCCCTGCCAATGCGCGCCGCGTTGCCGAGGAATCTTTGAAGCGGCTG
Organism: uncultured Sphingorhabdus sp.; assembly: GCA_964572205.1. Taxonomy (GTDB): domain Bacteria; phylum Pseudomonadota; class Alphaproteobacteria; order Sphingomonadales; family Sphingomonadaceae; genus Sphingorhabdus_B. The sequence continues at coordinate 31,826 of CAZNEO010000021.1, read as the reverse complement.
AATATTGATTGCATTGATCTTTTCTATCAGCACCGTGTCGATCCGGCTGTTCCAATCGAGGAAACGGTGGGCGGCATGGCCGACCTGGTGGCTGAGGGGAAGATACGGCATATCGGGCTGTCAGAGGCCGGGCCCGATACGCTGCGCCGCGCGGCGGCCGTGGCCCCGATAACCGCGCTGCAAAGCGAATATTCCATCTGGGAACGCGATGTCGAAGAGGACATATTGCCCACTTGCCGCGAACTTGGCATCGGCTTTGTTCCCTATTCGCCGCTGGGGCGCGGTTTCCTGACCGGGCAGATCACATCGCGCGACGACCTTGGCGAGAAAGATTGGCGCAAGCAGGACCCCCGCTATTCCGAGGAGAATTTCGCCGCCAATCTGCGCGTTGTTGATGAGGTAAAGGCAATTGCTGCCCGCCATGGCGCAAGCCCGGCGCAAGTGGCGCTGGCCTGGCTGCTTGCACAGGGCAGCGACATTGTGCCCATTCCCGGAAGCAAACGGCGGGCGACGATGGAAGATAGCGCAGGTGCAGCGGAGCTGAAACTCGACAGCGATGACTTGGCCAAGATAGGCGCGGTGGCACCGCGCGGCGGAACCGCCGGTCCACGCTATTCGGAGCGCGGGATGGCGATGGTTAGGCTTTAGAGTTTGTTCTGATTAAGTCGGTCAGTCACCGTAGGACAAACTTTAGCCCACCCAGCGCAATATACCGGCGTCATAGGCCCCGAAAAGATTATGGGCCCAGATTGCCGCGAGCCACAGTGCAATCCCGGCAAGCCACAACCGCCAACCGATAAAGGCAAGTTTGGAAAGGCGCGGGATGAACGCCGTCTTTGCCTGCCACGCGCGCCAGCCATCGCCCAGCATTGCCTCTTTCTTGCGGTCCTGCGCCCATGATCCGGCCAAGGCCATGAAAATGATGCTGCCGACGAAAATCAGATTGTCGACGCGCGGCGCAACCAGCAAATGGCCGATACCCCAAAGGGCAAAGGACCACATCATTGGATGGCGCGTCACGCGGAAGATGCCCGTCGGGACTTTTTCAGCCAGCGCTGCTGCTGCATTGGGGTTTGGGTTGGGCATGGCCGGGTTACGGATCATCGATCCGCAATAAAAGACTGCCGCCAGCAGGGTCAGGATACTGGCCCCAATCCAGATGGCATCGGTCGCGGGCCAATATGTCTCACCGGTGGGGGCCGCCCTGAAGGCGAAGATCATCCAGCCAAAGGTCAGCAACGAGACCAGCGAATAGACCCCAAGGAAGCCATTTGCACCGAATTGCGCAACAAAGCGTGCCCTTAGCTGATGCGACATCAGGAAATGCGTGCCAACAAAAGTAGCGCAGGCCGTTACCAACTGGGCATATCCATCCATGTCCTGTCCCTCCTCCCGCTAAACATTCAGGCCTGAACCAGTCGCAGGGCCTCCCTCGTCAAAGCACCCTTCAACAGGATCAGGATAAAGGTCCTTTCAAGCCTACCGATCATAGGCCTTGGGCAAATCGCCCTCGACCGGATTGGCATAGCGATCCCGCAAACGATCCTGCCGGTTGCCAAGCGGCTGTTCGACGCCGTCGATCAGCACGGTGGTCGCCGCCGCATAAAGATCCAGCGGATCGCCATCCCAGATCACAACATCGCCAGCCCGCCCAGCCTTGAGGCTGCCATAACGGTCACCGACGCCCATAATTTCCGCAGGTGCGCTGCTGATGGCAGCAAATGCCTCGTCCCAGCTGAGGCCGGTAGCACCGGGCACTTTTTCAAGGCTCACCAGATTGCCTGCATATTGCGGCGTATAGCGCAGCTGGTGCGAATCCCGGTCGTTGATCATACCGATCGCCACCTTGACCCCGGCATCCTTCATCCGGCCAATGTTAGACTGGGTAGCAGCCAGCATTTCAAAACTGGCTGGCAGATCATTAAGCGCAGAGGCAATCACCGGAACGCCCGCTGCGGCCAGCTTGTCCGCGACGCGCCAACCTTCGCTAACGCCAACAAAGACCATTTTGATCGCCGGGTAATCGCGTTTCAGCTCCAGCAGGCGCAGCATGTCATTCGCGCCCTCCACATGGATCAGAAGCCGTTGCTCGCCGCGCAATACGGCCTGCAACGCGCGGGCATCCTCGATCTTGAGCAGGTCGTCATCAAATGCGTCATTGCCAGCTGCATGGGCCTGCGCCTCGCGCAGCATTGCCCGGAAATGCAGGTGGTTGCTGGCACGGCTGCCGCCCGAAGCGTCTGCACCTGCCTCGCCGAACTGGGCGAACTGGAACGCACGCGGACGGCTTACCGGATCATTATCAGCGCCAAGATCGGCAATGGCCCCCTGTCCTGCAAAAATGCTGCCGCTGCTTTCAGGCGCAACGACGGCGCGGGTGACCCCGGCTGAGCGGTTCACGGCAATGGGCGAACGGAAAGGATCAATGGCCGGCGCAATATCAAGCGCTGCCGAAAATCCGCTTTTGCCAGCACTGGCGTCGGCCGTTTCGTTGACGGCATTGACCTCGACCAGGCCGATGCGGCTGAAGCCTGCAAAAATGCCGGGCGTTACCCATTTGCCAGTTGCATCAATCGAACGTGCTCCCGCTGGGACGGCAATATTCGCCCCGGCAGCCACAATCGTGCCATCGCGGATAATGACGGTGCCGCCCTCAATCGGCGCACTGCCATCCCCGATGATGACCTTGCCACCGGTAATGGCAATGGTTTCAGCATGGGCAGGCGCGACACAGGCAATCAGGGCCGCGGCGGTAAGAAGAATATGCTTCATTTCACATCTCCTTCGCCGGGCTGGCCAAGCTCAAAATCGCTGACTGGCCGCAATTTCGGATTGCGCGAGTCAAACAGCAGCGCTCCATCCACCCACACTTTGTCAGGGCGCGAATAGACCGAAAGCGGATTGCCATTCCATAGCACGACATCGGCCATTTTCCCGGGCTTCAGACTGCCGGTCATTGTTTCAATGCCCATTGCCTTTGCCGGATTATAGGTCATCCAGCGGATGGCATCGGCATCGCTGATCTTGAAACCCATGCGCCGCCCATTGGCCAGCGCCTTCGCCGCCTCTTGGTTCAGCCGCTGGATCTGATTTTCATCGTCCGAATGGATGATCGTGCACGCGCCTGCATTGTGCAGGATTGCCGCATTTTCAGGGATGGCATCATAGGCCTCCATCTTAAAGCCCCACCAGTCCGCCCACACGGCCGAACAAATGCCATTGTCGCGCAGCAAGTCAGCAATTTTATAGCTTTCGACTGCGTGGTGGAATGTGGAAACTTTATAGCCAAATTCCTTAGCCATATCGATGACGATCGCCATTTCATCGGCGCGGTAGCAGTGGTTCTGGATCATGATGTCACCATCAAGCACACCCGCCAGCGTATCCATGCCGACATCGCGGACATAATCTTTGCCGCTATCGCGTTTCTTCTTGTAATCCTGCGCCTTAATCCATGTCTGCCGATTGACGGCCAGATTGCCCATGCGCGTGGAAGGCATCCGCCCGCGCGTCCCATATACCCGTTTCGGATTTTCGCCGCAGGCCATTTTCAGGCCATAAGGCGCGCCCGGAAATTTCATCCCCTGCACCGTGCGGGCATAAACATTTTTGAGCACGACCGAGCGCCCGCCCATCAAATTGGCCGAGCCGGGCAGGATTTGCAGCGCGGTCACACCGCCATTGGCAAGCGCGCGGGCAAAGCCGGGGTCCTGCGGCCAGACGCTATGTTCGGCCCAGACTTCAGGCGTCGTCGGGCTGGTCGCTTCATTGCCATCGCTATGCGCATCGACCGCAGGCGAGGGATAGTCGCCAAGATGCGAATGGATATCGATAATGCCGGGCGTCACGAATTTTCCCGTGCCGTCCAAAACGGTCATACCATCGGGGATCGCCGTATCAGCGCCGCCAATGCCGCTGATCTTGCCATCGGCAAAAAACACCACGCCGTTGTCGATCTTCCCGCCTTCCCCATCAAAAATGGTCACGTTACGGATCGCGGTCGGTGCGCCCGGATAGGGCTTGTAGGTCGATGGATAGGGGTTCTTGTCCACCTTGGCTGGCTTTTCCGCAACAGCCTCCGCCGACACGCTTTTGGGCGCCTCGACAGTATTGGCGCAGGCAACCAGCGCCAGAGGCGCAGCCATGATCGACCAGCGATATTTACCCGTCATGTGTTCAGGCTCCCTTTTCCGCCACAGGCTCTTCGTCTTTCAAGGTGTCGAGGTGCATCCAGCGCTTGACCATTGGAGAGAGCAGCAGAACGACAACGGCAACCCCAATCGAGATCCAGCCAAACAGTTCATAGACATCAAGCAGCCCTTGCTTGGTCATCTGTCCATCATGGCCGCCCGTTGCCTCACCAATCTTGCCTGCTACAAAATTGCCGACCGCCGTCATGTAGAACCATGCACCCATGATCAGCGAAGCAAGGAATTTTGGCGCGAGCCGGTTCATCGCCGACAGGCCAACGGGCGAAAGGCACAGCTCTGCCGTTGTTGCCAGCAGATAATAGGCAAAGACCAGAATAACCGGCGTCATCGCGGCAACGCCGAAAGCTTCAGCACCCCAGACCAGCACAAGATTTGCAAGCCCCATTTGCAGCAAAGCAAGGCCGAATTTCGCGGGAGCCGATGGCTCCGTGCCACGTTTGCCAAGCCATACCCAAAGCCCTGCAAAAATTGGCGCGAAGATCATGATGATAATCGGGTTGATTGACTGAAAAATCGAGGCAGGCACGCCGCCACGATCCACGAACCGGTCGGTAAACAGGTTCATCGAACCGCCAGCTTGCTCAAACAGGCCCCAGAAAAGCGGGTTAAGCGAAATCAGGAACAGGATGGCAAACATTCGCTCACGCGGCTCCTTTTCCAGCTTAAAGCTTTCAAAGAGAACATAGCCAAGCAACGCGACGCCCGAAACAACCAGCAGCCCCTGAATGACATCCTGATATTGCACCAGCGCCCAACACACCGCGACAGCGGCAAGGCCAATGCCATAAAGCGTAAATTCGCGCGATTTTGCCAGCGGAGCCGGAGCTTCGCCTGCGCCATTCAGCACTTTCTTGCCCAGCACGAAAACGACAAGGCCAGCAAGCATACCCAGACCGGCAAGACCAAACCCAAAGCCCCAGCCAATGGTTTCACCAAGATAACCGACAAGGATTGTGCCGAGTGCAGCGCCCACGTTGATGCCCATGTAAAAGACCGTGTAGGCGCCATCCCGGCGGATATCGGTCAGCCTATAAAGCTGCCCCACCATCACCGAAATATTGGCTTTCAGAAAGCCTGAACCAACGATGATGAATGCCAGCGCAGCCCAGAAAACGTTGATCGTCGGATCATTCTGGCCGCCCACACCTTCAACGGCCATCAGGCTATGGCCAATTGCCAATAGCAGCCCGCCGAACAGCACAGCCTTGCGCTGGCCCAGATAGCGGTCAGCCAGATAGCCGCCCAACACCGGGGTGATATAAACCAGACTGGTATAGGCTCCATAGATCAGGTTCGCATTGCCGTCGCTGAACAACCAATGTTTGGTCAGATAGAAAATCAGCAGCGCACGCATGCCGTAATAGGAGAAACGCTCCCACATTTCGGCGAAGAAGAGCATGTAAAGGCCCTTTGGGTGGCCCGCAAATTCCGGCTCTTTCTGAACGGCAATTTTGGCACCCACGGCCAGAAACAGGCCCAACACGACGACTGCAATAACTGCAATCCAGTCTTCCTCAGCCCATAGGCCCATTGGTTTCATATCGGTCACGCGATCCCCACTTCCCTGATCTTCTTTTGATGCTCATCCCCCGAGCAGATGCGCCGCAACCTAACGAAAAAATTGCGGGGGAAAAGAATTTTGTTGCGTCTGCGGATGCTTTTCGACGAACGGGCTTAGCATGTTCAACGACCTTTCTTCCCTCCCCGCCTATCTTGCCAGCCGCCGCTCAGGTAAGCCGCGCGACATGATCGCGCCCGGCCCGGATGCCACAACGCTGGATGCCATCCTTGCTCTAGCAGCCCGCACGCCGGATCATGGCAAGCTTTTCCCATGGCGATTTGTGATTGCTAAGGACCGCAGCGCGCTTGCTTCGTTATTTGAGCGGGCCTTTAAGGCTGCAAATCCCGACGCACGCGCTGCCCAGGTCGAAGCAGCGGTATCGGGCATCAACAACGCCCCTGCGCTTGTCATTCTGTTGCACGCTCCTCAGCCAAGCGCAAAAATCCCCGATTGGGAACAGCAATTGAGCACAGGGGCGGTAGCGATGAACCTCCTCCACGCCGCCCATGCGCATGGCTTTGTTGCCAGCTGGATAACCGGCTGGGCAGCCTATGACGAAACCGTGCGCGCCGCCCTATGTCAGGAAAGCGAGCGCATTGCGGGTTTCTTCTTCATGGGCACCGCAGGGCAGCCCCTTGAAGAACGGCCCCGACCCGATATGCGCCAGATTATCCGCACCTTCGTTTAATCAGGGACAGTGCCTATTTAAATGTATGCAAATTTATCCCTATAAAACAATATATTTTTAAATAGGGACTGTCCCTGATTAAAACATGTCTGCGCTTGACGCGCACTACTGTATTATGGCAGTAAGCTTGTGATGAAAAACGAAAGCAAACCTGTCTATCTGAAACTGCGTGACACGATTGCAGCAGCGATATTGGATGGGCAGTTTGTCGAGGGCGCTGCCCTACCCTCCGTCCGCGCCTTTGCCGCGCAACAGGGAGCCAATCCGCTTACCGTTGCCAAGGCCTATCAGCTGTTTCAGGACAGCGGCCTGGTTGAGGTAAAGCGCGGCGTTGGCCTGTTCGTTAGCCAAGGCGCAGTGGCCCGGTTGCGCAGTGCCGAACGGGACTTTTTCCTCGAAAATATCTGGCCAGAGGTCAAGGCGCAGATGCAGCGGGCCGGCATTGATCCCGCCGAATTGCTCGAGCATAGCTAGGGTCAGGACCGCGCTTTTTCCAAGGCTGCCAGCGCAGCCGCATAGTCTTTCGCAATATCCGCACGCGCTGGGTCAAGCTTCGTCGCCTTGCGCAGCACATCATGCGCAGCCCGTGGCTGCGTGCCGGATTTCAGCAGCATTTGCCCATAGACATGCGTCACCATGATGTTGGCAGGATGCACCCGGTAGGCAAGCCGCGCCTCGCGCAACGCAGCGTCAATCTGCCCTGCCCCGGCATAGGCGCGGGCGATATTGGCGTTCAAGATCGCATCATTGGGACCCAGGCGAACGCGCGCGCGGTTGAGCCAGATGATGGCTTCATTCCATTGCCCGCGATCCATGAGGTCAAAGGCCCAAAGCCGCTGGCCGACAAGGCTGTCTGGATTATAGCTTAAAAAATCGCTGATCGTTTTCGTCGCTGCGCCTGCATTGCCGACACGCCGATAGGCAGAAACCAGACGCAGCATTGTGGGGCTGGTAAAGGCGATCTTGCGCGCGCGTTCATAGGCGGCGATGGCAGCGCCGACATTACCACCGGCCAGTTCAACATCGCCCATTACAATTTGCGCCTCGACAACGCCGCCATTGCCATCGAGCAGGCGGCCAGCCTCTGCACGAGCAACACCCACAGCGCCATTGGCCAGCAGCAGGCGAATATAGGGAATAACGATGACGGCATTGCGCGGATTGCGGCGCGCATCCGCCTCCGCCCCGGCCAAGGAACGACTTTCGGGCAGCGGACGCGCAGGGGCAATCGCAGGAAAGGCCGCCCGGTCAAGCCGTCCGGCAGCAGGGCCGCGTTCATCCAGCGCCTCCAATATCCGGGCACCCAGCATGATTGTGTAGCTGTCAGCATCAGGCCGGTCGATAATCGCTGAAATAACATCCCACGCGCCGCGATGATCGCCGGAACGGTGCATGGCGCGCGCCAGCAATATCCGCGCTTTCAGGTTCAGCGGCTGCATCTCGACCAGTTTTTCAAAATGGTCGATGGCAATGTTCCAGTTGCTGGCTTCATATTCGACGATGCCGGAAAGCAGCCGCACCGATGGCATATCGGCAAAGCCGCCGCCGATCCGCGGCAGCAAGCGGCGAGCAAGGTCAATGTCCCCTGCCCGCGCCGCAATCACCGCCTGCATGAAAAAGGCGCGGGCATTGCCGCTGTCGAGCGATATGATCTTTCGCGCCTGCGCCAGCATGTCGCGGTAACGCCCGGCTTCGCCCAATGTCGCGCCATATTCCTCCAGCACCGGGACATCATTGGGGCTTACCTGCAAGGCGCGCTCAAACCAGGGCAAGGCTGCCATGACCCCAAATTGCGTGCGCACCAGCCGCCCGCGCAGCTCCAGCGCGCGGACATTGTTGGGATCAAGTTTCAGGGCATGGTCAGCAGCATCAATGGCACCACCCTGATTGGCGATGACAAGGCGGTAGCGGGCAATCTCTGTCCACAACCGGCTGTCTTGCGGGCTGGCCTTCAACGCGCGGTTGAATACCTGCCCTGCCAAAATGGTATCGCCCATGTCCATATGAACACGGCCCAATATCCGGTCGGCATGGGGTCGATAGCGCGCGGGGATTTGCGCATCGGAAAGGATCTCGCGCGCCTCAGCCAAATCCCCCATCAGCCAGCGGGCATGGCCCATAAGATGCGCGGTATCACTCTCGGCCACACCAAGCGCCCGCGCCTTGTCAATTGCGGCGCGGGCAGCAACGGCATCAAATAGCTCAAGCGCCACTTCGGCTTGCAGGACATAGGCTTCGGCCCAGCTTTTGTCCTCGGCCGTTGCATTCATCAACTCGACCCGGGCGGAGCGATAATCAAGCGCCCGCACAAATTCCACAGCACGGTCGAATGCAGCCCGCGCGTCGGGATCAGGCTGATAGGGCGCAGTTCCCCCAGCCAGCACGAATGCAAGCGGAAGCGTGGCAAGAAGGCGAAGCCGCCTCCGCATCACAGCTGCATTTCATATTGCTTCAGCAGATCGTATAGCGTCGGTCGGCTGATCCCCAATAGCTTTGCCGCGCCCGAAATATTGCCTTCAGTCCGCGCAATGGCGCGACCGATGGCCTTGCGGTCAGCAAGCTCGCGTGCCGCCTTCAGGTTGAGCAGCCGGTCATCCTCATCGGGCATTTCAAATTGCAGGTCGTCAACCGTCACAAATTTGCCATCCGCCATGATAACGGCCCGCTTGATACGATTTTCCAGTTCGCGGACATTGCCCGGCCAATCCCATTGATCAATTGCCGTCAGTGCCGCAGCGGCAAAGCCCTTGATCGAAGGGTTCATTTCGCGGGCGAAGCGGGCAAGGAAATGCTTGGCAAGCAACACCGCGTCGCCCGACCGCTCGGCCAGTCGAGGGATGTTGATCGTTACTTCGGCCAGCCGGTAATATAGATCATCACGGAAAGCCTGCTCGGCAATCATGCCTTCCAAATCACGATGGGTCGCCGCCACGATGCGCACATCGACCGCGATGGCCTTGCGCCCTCCAATACGTTCAATCACCCGTTCCTGCAAAAACCGCAGCAGCTTTACCTGCAAGGGCATGGGAATGTCACCAACCTCATCGAGGAACAGCGTGCCGCCATGGGCCAGTTCAATCTTGCCCTCGGTGGTTTTGACCGCGCCGGTAAAGGCTCCCTTTTCATGGCCGAATAATTCGGATTCCAACAGATTTTCCGGAATTGCCCCGCAATTGATCGCAACAAATGGCTTGCCCCTGCGATCGCTGGAATCATGCAGGCCGCGGGCAAGCAACTCCTTGCCCGTCCCGCTTGCGCCCAGCAGCATGACCGAAACATTGGTGTTGGCCACTCGTTCCACCATGCGCGCGGATTTCAGCATTTCAGGCGACGCCGTAACGAGCGAACCGAACAGCGTCTCGCCCTCTATGTCCGGGGTCTGCATTTTCTGATTTGCGACCTCAAGCTCCCGCACGTGGAAAGCGCGTTTCACAATCAGATGCAGTTCATCAATGTCGACTGGCTTCTGATAAAAATCCCAAGCGCCCGCCGAAATTGCCTGCAACGCGCTTTCCTTCGCATTATGGCCAGAGGCAACCACGACCTTGGTGTCTGGCTTCAGCCGCAAAATTTCGTCGAGCGTGGCAAAACCCTCGCTTGTGCCATCGGGATCAGGCGGCAGGCCAAGGTCCAATGTCACGACGTCGGGTTCCTCAGCGCGGACCATGGCAATCGCTTCAGCGCGGTTCGACGCGCAAAATACCTCAAAATCCTCATAGGACCATTTCAGCTGGCGTTGCAGCCCAAGGTCATCCTCAACGATCAGCAATTTGCGTTTTTGCTCGCTCATGGTCACGCAGCCTTGTCCAATATGGTGTCATCTGCCCGCCCCGCAGAGTCGCCTGCGGCGGGCAGCAGCAAAGTCATTTTTGTGCCCTTGCCCAGCCTGCTATCCACGCGCAGATTGCCGCCAAGCGACTGGGCCAGCGCCCGCGCCTCATAGGCGCCAATGCCAAAGCCGCCTTCCTTGGTGGACTCAAATGGCTTGAACAGATGCTCGGCAACAAAGGCCTCGCTCATGCCGCAGCCATTGTCAGAGATACGAATGGCGATTTCATCGCCCTGCCGGAAGGATGTGATCCGCACTGGCGAACCATCCGATGTCGCCTCAATGGCATTTTGCACCAGATGGTTCAGGATCGTTTCAACCCGCCCCGCATCAGCATTGGCAAACATGCCGGACGCCAATTCGGTTTCGATCGGATAGATCAGCCGCTTGCCATGAATCACCGACAGCACCGTCTTCTCAATATCAACGGACTCGATTTGCGCCGTCCGGCTTTGGCTATGCTGCGAAAGGCGTTTCAAAAGGTCGTTCATCTTGCCGACTGAACTTTTCAGCGTTTCGACCATGTCCGACTGGAAATCGGGATTTGCCGCATGTTTTTCCGCATTGCGGGCAAGGATCGATAACTGGCTGACCAGATTTTTGATATCGTGCATGACAAAGGCAAAGCGGCGGTTGAACTGTTCAAACTGCCGGTTTTCAGCAAGCGCAAGCTGGCTGGTCGCCTCGGCAAGGTAGCTGGCCAATTGCCGTCCCACCACGCGCAGCATATCCAGATCCTCCCAGTCCAGCGGCCGGTCAAGCGGCGGACGGGCAAGAACAGCAATCCCGGTCAGGCGACCAAAATGCACCAGCGGGATGACTGCCCAGGCGCGGGTTTCGTCATAAAGCCATTGTGGAACGGCACGCGGATCGCAGCGTTCATCCCTGCCGCCGCGCACATCATCCATCAAAAGGATATGCCCGCTGCTTTCAAAAAAGGGGACTGTGTGTGAATTTCCTGCCACTGGCGGAACATTGGCAGTCGGCCAGTTCCAACGTGATTGCAACACGAGCCGCTGCTCGGCATCGCAGGTGAGCAGCAAGCCAGCCGGGCTTTCAAAAATATCTGCCAGCGACTTTATGACCCGTTCGTGAAAGGGCGCTGCATTGGCGCTTGGAAAGCCGATGGTATCGGCGAAACGCATCCATTCCGAACGATAGTCATAGCGATGCTGGAAAAAATTTTTCGCAACCACAACCTTCAGCCAGGCACGAAAACGGCCTGACGGCAGATACATCAGCGCCGCCAGCGACATGCCGAAAACCAGCGTGATCTGCGCCAGCCGCGTATAGGCCCCGTCCATAAATTGCAGTGCGGTTGCCAGCAGCACCATTCCCAGCAGATAGACACCAATGGCCAAAAGCGACACCGAACGGAAGGTTACCGAGCGCGACAGTTTCAGCCGCCACTGGCTGTTGCGCCGCGAAGCAAGCATGAAAACAGGGGCAAGCAGCGCCATGACCGGAGCGCGCATCGCAATAAGTTCGAGGGCGCGGGTCTCGGTCAGATAGGCAATGGTGTAAAGATTAAGGTCAAACATCCACATCGCGGCCAACGCCGCCATGGGCAGGCTGACGCCCCAGCGTGCCTCGGGCGCAGTTCCCGTATAAAGGTTATGGACCAGGACCACTGCACCAATGGCAAAGATCATGCGCAGCAGCTGTGCGGAGTGTTCCGTCGCAGCAGCAGCGCCTGCAGAAGCAACGCCAAAGCCCATATAAACCGTGGCAAAATCAAATAGTGGCTGCACCGCCAGCACCAGCAACAGAGCCGAATAGGTAAAGGTGGTGGTCCGCGGCTGCGATGCGCCCTCAACGCTGCGCTGCAAGGCAAAAAGGAAACCCAGCCAGCCGAGGTTGCGTACGGTTTCAGCCAGATTGGATGCAAAGCTTGCCGGGCCAACCATGAAAATGGTCATCCCCCAGACTGCCGTTGTGGCCAGCGCCGCAATCAACACCATGCGCTGGCGGTTGCCAACGCCATATTGATGATATTGCCAGATAGCGAGCACGGCGAAGATGAACCCGACCGCGCCATGCCCCCAGAAACCAATGGTGGCGAACAAGCCGCTCATGTCAGCGTGCCCCGTCGGGCCAAAGCACCACGCGCAGCGTTTGCAGCAGGATCAATATGTCAAGAAACGGCGTGTAGTTTTTGGCATAATAGAGATCATATTCCAGCTTGTGCCGCGCATCCTCTATTGAGGCTCCATAGGGATAGTTGATTTGCGCCCAGCCCGTGATGCCGGGTTTCACCATATGCCGTTCGGCATAATAGGTCAGCTGCTTTTCAAGGTCAGCGACAAATTCGGGGCGTTCGGGCCGGGGGCCAACAAAGCTCATCTGACCTTTCAGCACGCACCATGTTTGTGGCAATTCATCGATGCGGACCAGCCGGATGAACTTGCCGATCCGGGTTACGCGCGGATCATCCTTTGACGCCCAGACCGCCTTGCCCGCAACCTCTGCATCGTTGCGCATGGAGCGCAGCTTGAAAACATCAAATTCCTGTCCGTAAAGTCCGACCCGCTTTTGCCGGTAAAAGGCAGGCCCCTTGCTCTCCAGCTTTACCAGCAAGGCAAAAAGCAGGATCAGCGGCGCCGTGCCAAAAAGCAGCAACGAACTGGCCGCAATGTCGAACATGCGCTTTGCAATGCTCGACAAACGCCTGCCGGAGGAAAATCCATCGGAGAATATGAGCCAGCTGGGGTTGACGCTATCCAGATCAACGCGCCCGGTCTCGCGCTCCAGAAAGCTCGAAATCTCGTTCACATGGACGCCCGTTGTCTTGATCCGGAGCAAATCCTCAAGCGGCAGCGCGTTGCGCCGTTCTTCAAGCGCCAGCACCACTTCGCTGGTCGCCAGTTTCTCGACAAAATCGGCGAGGTTATAGATTGCGGCACGATCAATTGCCTCGGGAATTACCTTTTTTGATTCATCGAGCGAGATATAGCCGACCACAACAAAGCCTGAGCCGGGACGTGCCTCCAGCTCCTTGATCCGCTGCGCCCTTTTGCCTGCGCCCAGCACCAACAGCCTGCGCTTAAACGCTGTGCCGCCGACAAGGCTGCCCAGCAGCGCGCGTGCCATGGCCAGATAGACGAATGACAGACACATCGCGTAAAGCGAATTTGACCGCCACAGCGTCATGCCCGGCAGTGCAAAGGCCATAATGGCCATGAAAATCACGCCCAGTGATACAGAAACCAGCAAGCGAGCAATGGCAAAGCGCAGGCTTTGCAGCGATTCTGCGCTATAAACGCCAACGGCCATAGCAGCGACCTGCACCGATGCGGCAAAGGTGACCAGCGGCCAGACGCGATTGGCAATATAGTCAATATCCATGCCGATCTGGTTGGCGCGGATCACCCATGCGGTTTCCGCAGCCGCAATCAGCAGGCAAAAATCGACAAATGCCAGGAACAATACCGGATAGGGCACATAATGTTTGAACAGCCTGACCATGGCGCCGTTTTTTAAGGACCAAAGGTAAAGTGTCGATTAATTTTACACTTTTGCCGCAGGATGTTGAATTTACCGGATTAATCCATTGCCATGGCTGTCATGCGGGGCGACAGGCCCCGCTTGCGGTGTATGGCAGCATCGCATAGGGCAACGGGCGGAGGGCGACCAACGACTGGTGACGCGCGGGGAGCGCAGCGCGGCGCAAGAGATAAAAAGGCATGGCGATGAAAATAGTACCGGTGATATTATCGGGCGGCGGCGGCACCAGGCTTTGGCCGCTATCGACAACGATACGGCCAAAACAGTTCCTTGCGCTGACAGGCACGCGAACGATGTTTCAGCTTACGCTTGACCGGGTGCAGGATGCTGACCGCTTCGCCAGCCCCATCATCGTCGCCAATGCCGCCCATGCCGAGCTTGTCCACCAACAGCTTGAAGGGCGCAACGCAACGATCGTGCTGGAACCCCATGCCCGCAACACAGCGCCTGCCATCGCCCTTGCCGCGCTTGCCGCGCCCGATCGCCAGACACCGTTGCTGGTGATGCCTAGCGACCATGTCATTGCCGATCCCGCCGCCTTCCAAACGGCAATGGATAATGCAATGCCGCATGTGGAACAGGGATGGATGGTGACATTCGGGATCACACCAACAGCCCCGGAAACAGGCTATGGCTATATCCGCATGGGGAATGCGCTGTCTGACACCGTCCGGATGGTCGACCGCTTCGTTGAAAAACCCGACCTGGCGACAGCGACTACCATGCTGGCAGAGGGCAATCATGGCTGGAACGGAGGGATTTTCCTGATGCGCGCAGGGGTCTATCTTGACGCGCTGGCCGCCCATGCCCCCGACATTCTGGCAGCAGCAAAGGCGGCAATGGCGACCGCCGAGCATAAGGATGCGGTCGTCGCGCCGGACGCGGAGGCCTTTGCAGCCAGCCCGTCAGACAGCATCGACTATGCCGTCATGGAAAAGGTTGCCAAATTATCCAGTGGGCGCGTCGCTGTGGTTCCGGTCAGCATGGGTTGGTCCGATGTCGGCAGCTGGGACGCGCTTTATGACATTGGGCACAAGGATCAGGCGGGCAACAGCATTTCAGGGACAGTCCGGCTTTCAGAGGCCCACCGCAACCTTGTCCATGCTGATGGGCTGCGCGTTACCGTCCACGGGCTGAACGATATCATCGTCGTCGCCAATGGCCGCGAGGTTATGGTGCTGCCTCGCGGCGCGGCGCAATCGGTCAAAAATTTCGCCAAGGATTAGGGTCAGGCGATAGTGCCATGAAAGCCTAGCGGCAATGGCAGGCTGGCGCGCCAGCTTGCCACTGGACCATCACGCAGCCGCTTGGCGTCGATCAGGTGCAGCTCGCTTTTCTGCGCGTGCATTTCAGCGGGGGGCAAACCCACTTTGATGCTGATGCGCCTTTCCGACGCCATCGCAGAATTGCCCGCCGACCAGGGTGCCCAAACCCACCGCAGCTGGTGGGTGGCAAAGCAGGCCGTGCGCCGGGTAGTAAAGGCCGATGGCCGCGCGACGCTGACACTGGATGGCGGCGTAGAGGCGCCGGTGAGCCGGAGTTATTACAAGGCGCTGGGGGACAAGGGGTGGTTGGCTTAGTCTTGCCTGAGCTTTCTTAGCAGTCGCTCGTTCATTAGATACAGATTGCCTCGTGCTCTAGAGCAAGCCACATAGAGCTTGTTTTTGGTCAAGTCAGGCAACTCATGAATCTTGCAATCTTCCAAGGCTTTGAATGTGTTGGGATTTAGAGCCACACACACATCGTCGTACGAGTTCAATCCTTTGCAATTCCCCCAGTTGTTCGCGTTGCATTCATATTTGCGGTAGTTCTCGTAAAAGAGCGTGACCTTTGTTGGGTCGCGGGCTAGCGCCAAAGCCTCATTTTCATCCTGAATCCGTATCACTCGCGTATCATCTGTCCGGTGGCTCGAGATAGGGATACCGATCACATCGGTGATAAACTTACAAACGGCAGGACTGCAGCGGTGCGTCTTATCCAAAGATTTCAGATCAACCTCAACTCCTACAGCTCGAAATTCATTAAGATAGGCTTCGATGCCCCTCTTGTGCAAGTTTACTCTAATTTGACCGTCGCGGCTGGTATCAAATGTATGTTGGAAAAAATCGCCGACCAACATAAATTCTAGATTGGCTTTTGTTAACTCCAACAAAAAATTGAAATCATTCGAAGCAAAGTCTTGAACCTCATCCACAAAAAATTGGTCGAAGTGACGTTCAAGCCGGGCTCTGATGCTTTTCATTGCAGCAAACTGAAGAGGGAGCTTCGCAGCCCGATTTGAATAAATGTAACGTGCTGGGGTGAGATAGTGCCGTATATGGTCGTAAGCCCAACGTGGCTTTGTCGGGGGCTTGACCCAAGTGTAAGATTGATCTCTCAAACGATAGGAGAAAAATGGCTGGATACAGTGGCGATAAAGAAACGAAAAATACGTCATCAATGTCACATTGGCCGGAATGTATCCAAACTTCTCTTTGAGACCAGCGTCCAAGCTTCGGTAGTTTTCATGTGTGTATGTGATAATCAGGGACCGGCTTTCACAGTCAATTTTTTTCAAGATTTCATAGGTCTTACCCGACCCGGCGACCGCCAAAATCAGTCGTTTAGCCATGCAATCGCATCCTGCACATACCCTGGAGGAGACAAGTCTGCTCCGAAATTGCTCGCAAGCTGGTATGCAACCTCCGCCTTGTTTTTCAGCATATACTGTTCGACGGTGAGCGTTTTTCTTCCTTCGGAAAAAATAAGATCACATTTCTGCATGTTACTTCGGTACAGACAAACTTCAAATGTATAGAGATTATCGTCATCATCGTAGAATATCTTAATATTTTCAACATCTTTGAATGCTTCATATCGGTCAATACAGGTTAATTGCTTGTTCCCATCATTGTCCGTGATAACGGCAGTCTTGATACCGAGAAGCTGTGCTATTTCCAAATAGCGGGGAAAGCTCAATCCGCCCACGGAGATCACGCTCAAACCCGATCCGAACAAGGACTGGCCCGTCACTTTTTCATGAAAACTGTCTATCAACATGTACTCCGCATTGCCTTCGACCAACAGGCACCTTTCTGACAACGCGAGTTCTAAAACAGCGCTGTTTGGCGCCTTAACAAAAAAGAGCGCAGTCTCCTCCTTCAGAGAGTCGAGTTTGATCGGTTCGTTTTTCCGATCGCCAAAGATAACCGCCTTACGGAGATCAAGTCGAGAACAAATTAGGGAACTGTGGGTGGAAACAAAAACCTGCGATTCATTTGCTGCCTGAATTATCTGAATAAGCTCTTTCATACGTTCATGGCTTAGATGGTTTTCTGGCTCCTCGAGGAGAACGACATCAATTTGCGTTTGTTTCGACAACGCAAACTTAGTGCGGACAAAGCACTGCGTGCCCATTCCCATATTTTCGATGTCGATGCCTGCGGCCTCAATCGTAAGGTCGGTTTCAAGACTGGCTTTGGAGCCGCTCCTAACGGAAAACCCATAATCGCCTTCGACTCGTGTATTCAGGTCAGCAAATTTGTCCCTTGCAAACTGGTCCTTCATTTGCCGATAGCCGTGCCTCAATCGCTGTTTTTCCTCATCTTTTGTATGGGCATGATACATGCTTTGAATATACGAGCGTGCAGCGTGCTCGCTACTGATACGGGTATTGTCAATGAACACATGCCTAAGAGGCTTGTTGTGCGGTGTGATTGATCGTCCGCTGAAGCCTTTTATCTCGGTCAGATAATATTCGAAAGGAAAGGCCGGATTTTCGCCAGATACGATTTCATCGATGACGTCGCGAAGGTCCTCTCTGGGACGGCAGCGAAGGTAGAGGCCAAAGCCCTGCGAATTTTCTAAGTTGCACTGCCCGTCGAATTCTACACGATCACAATTACCTAAGTAGATGTCGACCTCCATCTCTGGAAGATCTGTGAACTTTCGGCTGCTCTTTTTCAGAAACTCATCGACTGCTTGACGGTTGAGCAGCTTGTCCAAGCCAATCGCCTCGATCCTATTTGAATTGCCACCAAGAACCAACTCCATGGCGAGCAATATCGAACTTTTTCCGGTTTCATTGTCGCCAATGAATATGTTCAGATTGCTATTGAGTCCGTCAACCTTCCGATGGCGAAACCCTTTGAAGTTTTTGCAGTGTATTTTTTCGATGAACGGCTTGGTCATTCTCTTACGTTAGCACTATAATCTTTGAACTTTAAGAGAGTTTCCGGGATCGTCGAATATTTCCGAGGCAAAAGGTATGAACTCTTCAGTCCCCCGCCCACACAAACGGCGTAACCCCCCGCTCCCGCTCGTTAAACACCAGCACGCGCCCTGCTGGCGGGGCGCTGCGCTGGGCGCAATCGGCGCGGGTGCAGGTGCGGCAGCCAAGGCCTATTGGTGTTGCCTCCCCGCCCATTAGGTCAAGCCCGCGTGCCGATGCCAGCGGCGCGGCCAGTTTTGCATCCAGCCCCAGGCCAATGGCAAAGGTTGGCTGAATTGCGCCTGCCCGCGCCAATTGCGGGTGGACGGTGCGGGCCAGCGTGAACCAGCGCGTACCATCTTCCAGCTCGACCACCTGCCTTACCAGCTGGCCTGTGCGGTCAAAGGCATTGTGCAATTGCCAAAGCGGGCAGCGCGTATCGCTTTCCAGCAGGGGCGAGGCGCTGGCCCCGGCATAACGCTTGCTCGATTGTCCGGCGCGATCGATGCGGATCATGAAAAAAGGCAGGCCGCGCTGGCCCACGCGCTGCAAGGTGGTCAGCCGGTGCGCCACCTGTTCAAAACCTGCGCCGAAACGGCGTTGCAGCAATTCTATATCATAGCCCGTGCCGTCGCAGGCGCGCAGGAAGCGGGCATAGGGCATCATCAACGCAGCGGCAAAATAGCTGGTCAGGTGACGGCGATAAAGCCGCTCGCTTGCCCGCTCGGCAAAGTCAGCACCTTTGGCAAGCCCGTCTATTTCCGCCCGTGCCTCTAATGCGGCAAGCTCGCTGGCGGCGGCAAAGGTGCGGCTGGCGGGGTCAAGTAATTCGGATATCTGCAATTGCCGCGAATGCAGGTCGAGCCGTTTCAGCCGATCCGTCATCACATCGACAGGCAAGATGCGAATGCTCAACTGGTGCTTGACCCGCAGCCGTTCGGCAATGGCCCCATATAGGTCGGCGCTGCCAAGCCGAAGCTCGTCGGACAGCGCCTCGGCCTGTGCGTCAAGATCGGCAAAATGGTTGCGCCACCGTTCGATTTCGCGGCGGACGGCGGCGATGGCATCGGCCTCTTGCTCTGCGCCTCCGCCGGTCAGCCGGTCATAGGCGCGGGCAAAAGCTTCGGCCGCATCCGGTGCGGCGGCAATCCAGTCCTCCAGTTGCAGCCGGTCAAGGTTCAGGTCAGCAAAAAGCGGGTCGGCCAGACGCCGTTTCAGCGCCTCTGGCCCGCCACCGGGGGCAGCGCCGGTCAAGGTGCGCGCGTCAAAATCAAAGGCCTGGGCAAGACGAAGCAACAACGCCGCGGTTAGCGGCCGCTGGTTACGCTCGATCAGGTTCAGATAGCTGGGCGAAACCTCCAGCGCTTCGGCCATGGCGGTTTGGGTAAGACCATGCGCGCGGCGGACGCGGCGCACCGCCTGCCCGGCAAAAAGCTTTTGTTCCATGGGCGGCAATTGTCACATTTGTTACAGATTGACAAGAAAAAAGCCGAAACTTGCGACGGCCACACAATGTTTTTGACAATCTTGACTCGCTTATTGGTGTCAGCTTTGTCAGTTTCGTTGCCATAGACCACTCCCCAGTCAAGGATTTGTAACAATGACCTATGGACAAGAAATTTCCGCCGCCAATGCGCTGATCAGTGCGCACAATGGCACTTGGGATGCAATCAGCCCCGAAGCCGTTGCACGGATGCGCCTCCAGAACCGCTTCCAGACCGGCCTAGACATTGCCCGCTACACCGCTGGCATCATGCGCGCCGACATGGCGGCCTATGACGCTGATCCTGCGCAATATACCCAATCGCTTGGCTGCTGGCATGGCTTCATCGCCCAGCAAAAGATGATCGCGGTAAAGAAGCATTTCGGCACGACCAAGCGCCGCTACCTCTATTTGTCCGGCTGGATGATCGCGGCGCTGCGCAGCGAATTTGGCCCCCTGCCCGACCAGTCGATGCACGAAAAGACCAGCGTTCCTGCGCTGATCGAGGAACTCTACACCTTCCTGCGCCAAGCCGACAGCCGCGAGCTTAACCTGTTGTTCCGCGACCTCGACAAGGCGCGCGAAGAGGGCAATGCCGCCAAGGAAAGCGAGCTTCTGGGCAAAATCGAAAACTATGAAACCCATGTCGTCCCGATCATCGCGGACATCGATGCGGGCTTTGGCAATGCCGAGGCAACCTATCTGCTTGCCAAAAAGATGATCGAGGCAGGCGCATGTGCGTTGCAAATCGAAAATCAGGTTTCCGATGAAAAGCAATGCGGCCACCAGGACGGCAAAGTGACTGTCCCCCATGAGGATTTCCTGCAGAAAATCCGCGCCTGCCGCTATGCGTTCCTTGAACTTGGTGTTCCCGATGGCATCATCGTGGCGCGCACGGACTCGCTTGGCGCTGGCCTGACCAAGCAAATTGCCGTGTCAAAGCAGCCCGGCGATCTTGGTGATCTCTACAACAGCTTCCTTGATTGTGAAGAGATTGACCAGGCAACCGCGCAAAATGGCGATGTCATTCTGAACCGCAATGGCAAGCTGTTAAAGCCAAAGCGGCTGCCGTCAAATCTGTTCCAGTTCCGCCCCGGAACTGGCGAAGATCGCTGCGTGCTTGATTGCATCACCTCGCTGCAAAATGGCGCCGACCTGATTTGGATTGAGACGGAAAAGCCGCATATCGAGCAGATTGCAGGCATGGTCGATCGTATCCGCGAAGTGGTTCCAAACGCCAAACTGGCCTATAACAACTCGCCCAGCTTTAACTGGACGTTGAATTTCCGTCAGCAGGTGTTCGATGCATGGAGTGCCGAGGGCAAGGATATGTCCGCTTATGATCGGGCCAACCTGATGAGCGCAGCATATGACGAATCCGACCTTGGCATCGAAGCGGACAACCGCATCCGGAATTTCCAGCGGGACTCGGCAAAGCGCGCCGGCATTTTCCATCACCTAATCACGCTGCCCACCTATCATACCGCAGCGCTCAGCACCGATAATCTTGCCAAGGATTATTTCGGCGAAATGGGGATGCTTGGCTATGTCGCAGGCGTGCAGCGCAAGGAAATCCGCCAAGGCATCGCTTGCGTGAAGCACCAGAATATGTCCGGTTCCGACATTGGCGATGACCATAAGGAGTATTTCGCTGGCGAGGCCGCGCTGAAGGCCGGGGGCAAGGACAACACCATGAACCAGTTCGCAAACGCGGCCTGATACTCAAGCAAAGGAGAGAATAATGAGCGAACCAGCCCGTTCCCGCGCAGTGCTTTCCACTGAAGATTTCAAACTGCTGCGCAAAGCGCTTGAAAGCTATCTGCCGACAATAGCCGAGACTGAGGAAAGCAAGAAATTTGCCCGTCTCTATCACCGGTTGGGTAGCGCCATGGGGCGTTAATCAAAGAGTTTTTCCTGGGGAGGAAAAAACGCCTTGTGCCACTGGCTGACGAAGCCAGTGGCATTTTTCTTTGTGCGTCCGTTTGGCGCGCGCCGGGAACGAAAAATTAACCGCAAAACCGCTATTCCCCGGCCAGTATTGCTGGAAGCGACCAATGGATAATATTTCAAAGCTGGTTTTTGGATGCCTCTCGCTCGTTGGGTTGGCCGTGATGGTTATACCCAATTCTGACCCCTTGGCCGCAGGAAACGGCGCCAAGCCAGCGCCGGGACCGATGGTTCCGCCGCCACCGCCCATGGGACCGCCGTCAGCCCCCCCAGCCCCGCCCCCTGGAGTCAATGGAAGCAACAATGGCAATAACGGCAACACCAATGGTGGCTTTGTCGTCGAAGACTATAATATCGACAATTTTGGTGAGCCTATGGTCGATCCGACGCCGCCGTCGCAGCGCAATACGCAGGATCCCGGCCAGCAACAGGGCGTGCTGCGCAGCCCCTATGGCATAACCCCGCCGCAGGTCGGCATCCCCCAAGGCCAGCAAATCCCGCCGGGTATGCCGGGAATGCCGGGTCCCCCACCGATTATGGAAGGCGCAGGCGGATGACGCAAAAAAACTCCGGCCTTTTGGGCCGGAGTTTTTTGCTACGTTAACCCTGCGCTATCAGGCGAGGTCGAAGCGATCAGCCTCCATCACCTTGGTCCAAGCCTTCACGAAATCGTCAACAAACTTCTGCTCATTGCCGTTTTCGGCGTAGACTTCGGCGGTGGCGCGCAACTGGCTGTTCGAGCCAAAGACGAGGTCAGTGCGCGTTGCCTTCCACTTTGCGCTATGGTCGCCGCGACTGAAACCAATGAACTCCTCGTCACTGGACGAATCGACAAGGGTCCAGAAGGTTTCATTGTCCAACAGGTTGACGAAAAAGTCGTTGGTCAGCTGCCCCTTACGGCTTGTGAAGGCACCCTCGGTGCGGTCGCCATGATTGGCCCCCAGCACGCGCAATCCGCCGACCAGAACAGTCATTTCCGGTGCCGACAGACCAAGAAGCGAGGCCCGATCAAGCAGCAGCTCTTCGCTTTTCACTGGCTGACTGGTTTTCAGATAGTTGCGGAAACCATCAGCCAACGGCTCCATCCAGACAAAGCTTTCGACATCCGTCCAATCCTGCGTGGCATCGCCGCGACCGGTTGAAACGGGCACGTTGACGTCAAACCCTGCGTCCTTTGCAGCCTTTTCGACAGCAGCCGCGCCGCCGAGGACAATCGCATCGGCAAGCGAGATCGAACCGCGCAGCTCGTTCAGTTTGGCGAGCACTTTGGCGAGCTCGGCAGGCTCGTTCACTTCCCAATCCTTTTGCGGGGCCAGCGCAATGCGAGCGCCATTGGCACCGCCACGATGGTCCGATTTGCGATAGGTGGATGCCGAAGCCCAGGCGGTCTTCACAAGCTGAGACACAGTCAGACCACTTGCCAGCACATTCGCCTTGAACGCGGCAACATCGGCCTCGGACACTGGCGTGCCCGCAGGAACCGGATCCTGCCAGATCAGCGTTTCTTCCGGAACTTCCGGGCCGATATAGCGAGCCTTTGGTCCCATATCGCGGTGCGTCAGTTTGAACCATGCGCGGGCAAAGGCATCATCCAGTGCCGCCTGATCGTCGCGGAACCGTTCAGAAATTGCGCGGAATTCCGGATCGATTTTCAGCGCCATGTCAGCCGTCGTCATCATCGTCGGCACACGCTTTGACGGGTCGCGGGCATCAGGGGCCATATCCTCTGGATCAGGATTGATCGGCTGCCATTGCTTGGCACCGGCGGGGCTGGTGACCAGTTCATAATCATATTTGAACAACAGGCGGAAATAATCGCCGCCCCATTGCGTTGGATTGGGCGTCCACGCCCCTTCGATGCCCGAAGTAGTGATTTGCCCCTTGCCAATTTCCTCACCATCGGTGAGCCAGCCAAAACCTTGCAGCTCAATGGCTTCAGAGGCCGGGTTGCCGCGGAATGTATCGGAAGGCTTTGCGCCATGCGCCTTGCCAAAGGCATGGCCGCCAGCGGTCAGCGCCACTGTTTCTTCGGAATTCATTGCCATGCGCGCGAATGTGGCGCGCATGTCGCGGGCTGATTGCAACGGATCGGGATTACCGCCGGGCCCTTCAGGGTTCACATAGATCAGGCCCATTTGAATGGCCGCCAATGGCCCATCAAGCTCAGTTGCGCCCTCC
This sequence comes from uncultured Sphingorhabdus sp., assembly GCA_964572205.1. Lineage (GTDB taxonomy): Bacteria > Pseudomonadota > Alphaproteobacteria > Sphingomonadales > Sphingomonadaceae > Sphingorhabdus_B. Next base: position 8,236 of record CAZNEO010000021.1, on the reverse strand, counting down.
TCTGGCACGATCCGCGTCTTTGCGCCCTGATCCACCCAAAGCTCTTCGGTTCCCCAGAATGTGTCGCCTTCCGACTGATACACATCCTTTCGGCCGCCGGAAAATCCGAACACCGGCCCGCCCATGCTTTCAATGGCGACATTGCCTGCCAGAATGAAGAGGTCAGCCCAGCTGATATGCTTGCCATATTTTTGCTTTACCGGCCACAGCAAGCGGCGCGCCTTGTCCAGATTGCCATTGTCCGGCCAGCTGTTCAGCGGCTCAAAGCGCTGCTGACCCGACGATGCACCGCCGCGACCATCGGTAACGCGATAAGTGCCCGCTGCGTGCCATGCCATGCGGATCATGAAGGGGCCATAATGGCCATAATCCGCAGGCCACCAATCCTTGCTGTCGGTCAACAACGCAGCAATATCGGCCTTCAACGCAGCGTAATCGATCTGCTTGAATGCCTCTGCATAGTCAAAGTCCGGGCCCATCGGGTCGGGTGACACGCCATGCTGATGCAGCATGTCGACGGGAAGCGATTCCGGCCACCAGTCCTTATTTGTGCGGCCAAGGAGCGAGCGCACCTTGCCATGGCCCATGGGGCAGCCAGATGCCTGGTCAATTGAGCTTTGGTCGTTCACTGAAACTCTCCTTTTTGCTGTCGATACGACGCGGATTTAACATCGGTCTGTGACAATAGGACCGCATATATATTTATCGAGTCGATTTTCTTGCGAACACTGATCGACTTGATCGATTTACGCTGGTCGCGTTATTGCGCGGTCCAGCCCCCATCCATAGACAGGTTTGCACCTGTAATGGCGCTCGCGCCATCGCTGCACAGATAGAGCGCAAGCGAGGCAAGCTGTTCCACCCGCACAAACTGCTTTTGCGGCTGGCCAGCAAGCAGCACGTCGTTGATAACTTGTTCGCGCGTCAGGCCGCGTGCTTTCATCGTATCCGGGATCTGATTTTCCACCAGCGGCGTCCAGGCATAGCCAGGGCAAATGCAATTCACGGTGATGCCTTGCCGCGCAACTTCCAGCGCGACCGTTTTTGTAAAGCCGGAAAGCCCATGCTTGGCCGCGTTATAGGCGCTTTTATAGGGCGAGGCGACCAGACTGTGCATCGATCCGGTATTGATCACCCTGCCCCAGCCCTTTGCCTTCATGCCCGGCAGGCTCGCCTTGGTCGCATGAAATGCTGATGACAGGATGATCGCCAATATCGCGTCCCATTTCTCCTCGGGAAATTCATCGACTGGCGCCACATGCTGGATCCCGGCATTGTTGATCAATATATCCGGCGCGCCCAGCTGCGCCGTGCAATCAGCCACCATGGCGCGAATTTCGTCGGGCTTTGTCATGTCCGCACCGCTGTGCAACGCTGCTGCCCCGCTGGCTGCTTGCAAGTCGGCAACATGGCCATCAATTTCCGCCTGATCGCCGAAACCGTTGATCATGACTGCGGCACCCTCGGCAGCAAGCGCGCGAGCAAAACCCAGTCCAATACCGCTGGTCGAACCGGTCACCAGCGCCGTTTTGCCTTTCAAAAACATCGGAATATGTCCTTTGATGGGTCAGTAAAACATCTGCCTTCCTCCTTGCGCTTTTGCCGCAAAACCGCAATGCTTGATCGCACTGGGACAAGGGAGAATCGCCATGCGCCTCGACGATATCGATCCGAGCGGCAACATCAACGATCAAGGCGCAGGCGGAAGTGGTGGATTCAGCATGGGCGGCGGCGGTGGCGGAATGGGCTCACTGCTGCTTGGCCTGTTGCCGCTTTTGCTGGGGCGCAAAATGGGGTGCGGCACGATTGCCATATTGGCTATCGGTGCGCTGTTCCTGTTTGGCGGCGGGCTGAATTTCCTCTCAGCACCAACCGGCGCTCCCGGTGAGCAAGCACAGAATGGCGGCACACAGGCCGAACTTTTCGCCTGCCGCGTGTTCACCTCCACCGAACAGACATGGACGCAGATTTTCGCCGAAGCCGGTCAGCGTTACCAGCCGGCCAAGCTGGAATTTTACCAGGGCGGTGGACAATCCGGCTGCGGGGCTGCGCAATCGGCGATGGGGCCATTTTATTGCCCCAGCGACAGGGGAATTTATCTCGACACCAGCTTTTTCCAGCAGATGGAACAACAAATGGGCGCTGGCGGCGACTTTGCCTATGCCTATGTTGTTGCGCATGAAATGGGTCACCATATTCAGACAATCACGGGCATCGCGGACAAAGTCCGCAACCTTCAGGGCCGCGTCGGTCAGGCAGAGGGTAACCAGTTACAGGTCCGTATGGAATTACAAGCGGATTGCTATGCCGGTGTCTGGGCAGCGCGCAATGCGCAGCGGATCGAGGCGGGCGATATCGAAGAAGGGATGCGGGCGGCCAACGCCATTGGCGACGACACGCTGATGAAACAGGCTGGCCGCGCACCGGTGGAAAGCATGTTCACCCATGGCAGCAGCGAACAGCGCATGGCCGCGCTGCAACAGGGCCTGAAAACCGGCGATCCCAATCAATGCAATTTCTTCCGCGGGATTTTCTGAACGCCCACCATGCGGCTTTCTGATTGCCACAATGTAGCTGATTTCAGGGAGCTGGCCCGACGTCGCCTGCCCTCGCCAGTGTTCGACTATATCGACGGCGCGGCGGATGATGAGATTACCAAGGATCGCAACACAGCCGCCTTTAATGATTGCGATCTGGTTCCTAATGTCCTCGCCGGAACGGACAGCATCGATATGAGCACCATGGTGATGGGGCAAAAAATCGCCATGCCGCTGATGCTTTCCCCCACTGCGTTGCAGCGCCTGTTCCACTGGCAGGGAGAGCGGGCAGTGGCGGCGGTGGCGCAGCGGTTTAACACATGGTTCGGCATATCCTCGCTGGCGACCGTCAGCATTGAGGAAATTGGCCAGATCGAGACGCCCAAGCTGTTCCAGCTTTACGTGCATAAGGACAAGGGCCTGAATCGCTCGATGATTGAGCGGTGCAAGGCGGCAAAATTCGATGCCATTGCGCTGACGGTCGATGTCGCCGTTTCGGGCAATCGCGAGCGTTGCCTGCGCAGCGGCTTCACCTCACCGCCGCGTTTCACGCCCGCTTCGGTGCTGAGCTATGCAATGCATCCGGGCTGGGTGGCCAACTATCTGTTCCGCGAAAAATTCGCGCTGCCGAACCTCGCGACGCATGTCGACGAAGGGACCAATGTCTCCGTCTCGGTCGCCGAATATTTCAACACCATGCTCGATCCATTGATGAACTGGCAAATGGCTGAGCATATCCGCAAGGACTGGGGCGGCCATTTCGCACTGAAAGGCGTGATGTCGGTGGCGGATGCCAAGCGTGCCGTCGATATCGGCGCGAGCGCGATTTACGTGTCCAACCATGGCGGGCGGCAGTTGGACGGCAGCCGCTCGCCCTTCGACCAGATATCCGAAATCGCCGATGCCGTTGGCGGGAAGATCGACATCATCTGCGACGGCGGCGTGCGGCGGGGGAGCCATGTGCTGAAGGCGCTGGCGGCGGGAGCGACGGCCTGTTCGGGCGGGCGACTTTATCTCTATGCGTTGGCGGCGGCGGGCGAAGCAGGCGTTGATCGCATCGTCGGCAAGCTGCGCGACGAAGTTGAGCGCGATATGCGGCTGATGGGGGTGCGGTCGGTTCAGGAGCTCGACCGGTCAATGTTGCGCTGGCGCTAACGCGCGGTCGAAAGCAGGAACCATAAGGCCACCGCCACCATGACCAGTGCGCATGCCTTTCGCACCCTGTCCGCGTTTCGGCCATCTTCAAACCAGCGATGTGCCTGCCCCGCGAGCAACGCCAATGTCAGGTGCACGGCCGTCGCCACCGCTACATATGCGGCAGACAGCAACAATGTTTGCCGCATGACAGGCTGGTTGCCAACAACGTAGCCGGGCAGGATCGCGACGAAGAACAAGGCGGCCTTCGGGTTCAGCAGGTTGAGCCAGATACCGTGGCGGAACCATTGTGCGGTACCATCGCCATGTGCCCGGCCCAGCGACACTTCTTCCTTACCCTGCCACGCTTGCCACGCAAGCCAGAGCAGATAGGCTGCCCCTGCATAGCGCAACAACGAGAACAGAGCGGGCGAAGCCTGCGCCAATCCGGCCAGACCAAAGACCGCAAGCAGTGCCACAATCGACAGCCCGACCGCGATCCCCGCCGTCGCCGCCAACGCCGCGCGCCGCCCCTCGCTCGCTGCGGTCAGCGCCAGCCAAGCCATATTTGGCCCGGGCGTCAGCTCGATCAGCAGCGCGGTCAAGAGGAAGGGCAGGAACTGGTCGGTCAGCATGACATGGCAGCATGCCAGCGATGGGGACCTCTGTCGATTGCCGCTTGGCAAGTGACGCGCATCGCACCACATGGCAGACATGACCGCTTATTCGCTTCTCGATCTGGTTCCCGTTGTCGAAGGCAGCAGCGTGGGCGAAGCACTTGCCAACGCCGCCGATCTCGCGGCGCATGCCGAAAGCCTTGGCTTCACCCGATACTGGGTCGCCGAACATCATGGCATGAAGGGCATTGCCAGTGCCGCGACCGCGGTAGTCATTGGCCATATTGCCGCCGCCACCAAGAGCATCCGTGTCGGCGCGGGCGGGATCATGCTGCCCAACCATGCTCCTTTGGTGATTGCCGAACAATTCGGCACTTTGGACGCACTTTATCCGGGACGGATCGACCTTGGCCTCGGCCGCGCGCCGGGGAGCGACATGCGCGTTGCCCAAGCCATCCGACGCACGCTCGACAGCGACCCCAACGCCTTCCCGCGCGATGTGGTGGAACTGCAAAGCTATTTTGCCGATGATGGCCGGACGGGGATTGTCGCGACACCGGGCGCTGGCGCGGATGTGCAGCTCTACATCCTAGGCAGCAGCCTGTATGGCGCGCAGGTGGCCGCGATGCTCGGCCTGCCCTTCGCCTTCGCCAGCCATTTCGCCCCTGCTGCGCTGGACGAGGCGCTGCATGTCTACCGCAGCGGCTTCAAGCCCAGCGCGGTGCTCGAACAGCCTTATGCCATTGCCGCCATGAACATCATCGCCGCCGAAACTGACGCCGAGGCCGAGTTTCTGGCCAGCTCACTCCAGCAAAGCTTCGTCGCGCTCCGCACCGGCAACCCTCGCCAAATGCCGCCGCCGGTTGAGGGTTATCTCGATACACTACCACCCGGCGCAGTTGCGGTGCTGCAGGATGTGCTCTCTTGCAGCGCGATTGGTTCAGCGGAGACGGTGCGGGCCGGCGTAAGCGCATTTTTGGAACGGACGGGGGCGGATGAGGTGATTGTGGCTTGCTCGGTGTTTGAGCATGAAATGCGGAAGCGGAGTTTGGAGATTACTGCAGAGGTTATGCACGCCGGACAATAGCTAATGCGAGGGCGTCCTAACTTAAGTCGCACAGGCTTTATCCACGACCGGATTGGCCGGCAGGGCTGCCAGCGCCTCAGGCTTTTGCGGAATAGGAATAGCGGGATTGATTTGAACAAGCTGGGCTCCGCTTGCAGACAGTGCCTTTGAAATTCTTGGCCAATATGCACTGTCGACAAAAAAACGCATTTCAACACCGACCAATTGACCTGGCCGTATTTTCTTGGAAATTTTCTCGATTTGGCTGGTCATGAGATTTTGGTCGACCGAGGTGAACCAACGGCGTGGGATCTCGTCTCTGGGAGCTAGGAGGGCTTCGTTGAAGCCGTCACGAAAATCCTTTTCCATATATTCGCCACGGCCAAGCAGCTCGAAGTCTATCTCGTCGCCAAACAGGTCTCCATCTACTGGCGGCTCATCGGGTCTCAAGCGCTGCATCGCTTGGTACCAGTACCTTGTCCACTGGTCGCGATCGTTACCAGAGGGGGCCACCAAATCGTTGCGTTGGTAAGCAATATACTCATTAGTTCCGGCAACTTGGCTTTTGTGAGCCTCGCAGAACATTGGTGTCAGCCTTTGCATGATATCATCCGGGATCGGCATCACCGAACCATCCTCCAAAGCGACGCTCACCGTGAATTTCAGACGTTTGTTTTCGTTCGCTGCAGGGGCCGCAAAATGAAGTTCTAGCACACTATCAGTGATTATAGGATCACTGTCTTGCCACCAAATACTGCTAACTGATCGCTGAAAGCCATCAAGGAAATAGGCCGGAACAATCTGGCTTAACGCGAATGACTTTACCAAACTGCCATCGCTGCCATAAATTACCACAACGTCTTTGCCGTAACCCGCCGAATGCCAGTTATCGAAAGTGACTACTCTGCTCCCATCGTCACTCACCAACGCGCTTACTGGTGATACTTCGTTGACCAGCACATTGGACCATGCAGCCTGCCACTTACCATCAACCATACGCTCAAGCGTGGCGCTTGGCCCAAGCCGTTTGGGCAAGGTCCGGTTATCAACCTTTGCTTGGAAATATTCCAGTGCACTATCGATTTTCCGGGGAACAACCGTCAGTCGATATTGACCATTAGCCGAAACATAAACCGTTTTTTCAGGTGGCGACCAAGAGTCCGCAATAGCCGAGCCGTGGGCAAAACTGCAAAAAGCTGCAAAGGCTAAAACCCAGCGAACAAATGCCAGGTTCAACCCCTTCATCTCAATAAACCCTGGCCTTCGGCTCGATATACTCCACCTCGTCGGTCAGGGTATAATCATGCACCGGGCGGTAATCGAGCTTCACTGCGCCGCCCTTGCCGCCCCAGCCTTCGAACCAGCTGACCGTGTGCTTCATCCAGTTGGCATCGTCGCGGTCGGGGAAATCCTCATGCGCATGGGCACCGCGCGACTCCTTCCGGGCGGCTGCGGATTCCATCGTGCAGACGGCTTGCGCCATCAGATTGTCGAGTTCCAGCGTCTCGATAAGGTCGGTGTTCCAAATCAGGCTGCGGTCGCTGACGCCCACATCGGCCAACCGCTTGTTGACCTTTTGCAGCTCCGCCACACCTTCGGCCAAAAGCGCGCTGTCGCGGAACACCGCTGCGTGTTTTTGCATCGCCGCCTGCATTTCTGCGCGCACCTGAGAGGTGGGGCTGCTGCCCTTGGCATTGCGAAAATGGTCCACCCTTGCCAACGCCAGATCAGCGCTATCGGCAGGCAAGGCCTTTTGCGCGGCATTGGGTTTGAGCGTTTCTTTAAGGTGCAATCCGGTCGCCCGGCCAAAGACCACAAGGTCAATGAGTGAATTGGAACCAAGCCGGTTTGCGCCATGCACCGAAACGCACGCTGCCTCACCCACGGCATAGAGGCCGGGCACGATGACCTCAGGGTCTTTCCCCTTCTTGGTCACCACCTGGCCATGATAATTGCAGGGTATCCCGCCCATATTATAGTGGACCGTGGGGCACACCGGCAAAGGCTGCCGCGTCAAATCGACACCGGCGAAAATCTTGCCACTCTCGGTAATCCCCGGCAGCCGCTGCGCCAGCGTTTCTTTGGGGATATGGTCAAGGTGCAGGTAGATATGGTCCTTGTTCGGGCCAACGCCGCGGCCTTCGCGGATTTCCAGTGCCATCGAACGGCTGACGACATCGCGCGACGCCAGATCCTTGGCGGACGGGGCATAGCGTTCCATGAAGCGCTCGCCCTCACTGTTGGTCAGATAGCCACCCTCCCCACGCGCGCCTTCGGTAATCAGCACGCCCGCGCCATAAATGCCGGTCGGGTGAAACTGCACAAACTCCAGATCCTGCAAAGGCAGGCCAGCACGCAGCACCATGCCACCACCGTCGCCGGTGCAGGTATGTGCGCTGGTCGCGGTCTGATACACCCGGCCATAGCCGCCGGTGGCCAGCACCACGGCCTGCGCCTTGAACCGGTGGATGCTGCCATCCTCCATGCACAGCGCAATCACACCGCGGCATTCTCCGCCCTCCATGATCAGGTCGAGCGCGAAATATTCGATGAAGAAATCCGCATCATACTTCAGGCTCTGCTGATAAAGCGCGTGCAGCATAGCATGGCCGGTGCGGTCGGCAGCCGCGGCGGTGCGCTGCACCGGCGGGCCTTTGCCCATATTCTGCATATGCCCGCCAAAGGGGCGCTGGTAGATTGTGCCATCGTCGTTGCGCGAAAACGGAACGCCTGCATGTTCCAGCTCATAGACAGCAGCGGGCGCCTCACGCACCATATACTCGATCGCGTCCTGATCGCCCAACCAATCCGACCCCTTGACGGTATCGTACATGTGCCACGTCCAGTGATCAGGCGAATTATTGCCCAGTGACGCAGCAATG
>CAZNEO010000020.1:0-38592 GCA_964572205.1 uncultured Sphingorhabdus sp. | reverse complement strand
AAACCGAAGCCCTCATCGCCGAGGATATCGACGCCTATCTCGATACCCATCAGAACAAGTCGATGCTGCGCTTCATCACCTGCGGCAGCGTGGATGATGGCAAGTCGACCCTGATCGGGCGGCTGCTCTATGACAGCAAGATGATCTTCGAAGATCAGCTGGCCGCGCTGGAAACGGATTCGAAGAAGGTCGGCACCCAGGGGCAGGAAATCGACTTCGCGCTGCTGGTCGACGGCCTTGCCGCCGAGCGCGAGCAGGGAATCACGATCGACGTCGCCTACCGCTTCTTCAACACCGAAAAGCGCAAGTTCATCGTCGCCGATTGCCCAGGGCATGAACAATATACCCGCAACATGGTGACCGGCGCCAGCACGGCCGATCTTGCGGTGATCCTCGTCGATGCGAGGAAGGGCGTGCTGGTGCAGACCCGTCGCCATTCCTACCTGTGCCACCTCATCGGCATCAGGAATGTGGTGCTGGCGGTCAACAAGATGGACCTCGTCGGCTACAGTCAGGAGGTGTTCGAGCGGATCGTCGCCGATTACCGCGCCTTTGCGCAGAGCATCGGGATCGAGAGCTTCACGGCCCTGCCTATCAGCGGCTTCAAGGGCGACAACATCACCGCGCTGTCCGACAACACCCCGTGGTACGAGGGCCCGAGCCTGATCGAGCATCTCGAAAGTGTCGAGGTGCTGTCCTCGGTCGATGCGGAAAAGCCGTTCCGTCTGCCGGTGCAATGGGTGAACCGTCCCAATCTCGACTTCCGGGGCTTTTCCGGACTGATCGCCAGCGGATCGGTGCGACCCGGCGATGAAATCCGCGTGCTGCCCTCGGGCAAGACCAGCACCGTGACGCGGATTGTGACGCTGGATGGCGATCTGGAGGAAGCCGTGGCCGGCCAGTCGGTCACCCTGTGCCTTGCCGACGAGATCGATTGCTCGCGCGGCGACGTGATTGCGACCGCCGACCAGCCTCCCGAAGCCGCCGACCAGTTCGAGACGACGCTGGTGTGGCTCAATGATGCGCCGATGGTGGTGGGGCGGGCCTATTGGCTGAAGCTGGGCACGCAGGCCGTTTCGGTCACGATCCAGCAGCCCAAATATGCCGTCAATGTGAACACGATGGAGCACATTGCTGTCAAGACGCTCGATCTCAATGCGATCGGCGTCGCCGAGGTCATCACCGACAAGCCGATCGTGTTCGAGCCCTATGCCGATAACCGCACGCTGGGCGGGTTCATCCTGATCGACAAGCTGACCAATGCGACGGTCGCCGCCGGGATGCTGCATTTCAGCCTGCGGCGTGCGCAGAACGTCCACTGGCAGCCGACCGACATCACCCGCGAGGATCACGCAGGCATGAAGAACCAGACCCCGCGGGTGCTGTGGTTTACCGGGCTTTCGGGCGCGGGCAAATCGACCATCGCCAACGAGGTCGAAAAACGGCTCGCGCTGATGAACCGCCACACCTTCCTGCTTGATGGGGACAATGTCCGCCACGGATTGAACAAGGACCTCGGCTTCACCGAGGCCGACCGGATCGAGAACATCCGCCGCGTGGGCGAGGTCGCCAGGCTGATGGCCGATGCGGGCCTGATCGTCCTCACCGCCTTCATCAGCCCCTTCCGCGCCGAGCGCGAGATGGTGCGCGCGATGCTACCGGAAGGCGAGTTCATCGAGATTTTCGTGGATACGCCGCTGGAGGTTGCCGAGGCACGCGATGTGAAGGGCCTCTACAAGAAGGCGCGTGCTGGGAGCCTCAAAAATTTCACCGGGATCGACAGTCCCTATGAAGAGCCATTGAGCCCCGAAATCCGCATCGACACGAGCGCGATGTCGGTCGAGGAAGCGGCGGAGTATATCGTCCGCAAGCTGATACCGCTCAAGTGAAAGAAGCCCCGATGGTCATGACCGACGCGGCGCTCGCCGCCCACCTTGCCGAGGTCGCGGGGCGCTTGCTGATCGCCGTGCGGGAGAGCGGAGTGTTCGCCGACAAGGCTCTGGGCAAGGCGGGGGATGCGACGGCCAACCAGTTCCTGTGCCGCGCGCTCCGCGCCCAGCGGCCCGGGGATGCGCTCTTGTCGGAGGAGGAAAAGGACAACCTCGCGCGGCTCAAGGCCTCGCGGGTGTGGATCGTCGACCCGGTTGACGGCACTCGCGAGTATGGCGAGTCGCGGGCCGACTGGGCGGTTCATGTGGCGCTCGCGGTGGACGGTGCGCCGGTGCTGGGCGCGGTGGCGCTGCCGGGGCAGGGCAGGGTGCTCCGCTCTGACCAGCCCATTGCCGTGCCGCCCGCGCCTGAGACCCTGCGCATGGTCGTCAGCCGCACGCGGCCTGCCCCCGAGGCACAGGCCGTCGCAGCGATGATCGGGGCCGAGCTCGTGCCGATGGGCAGCGCCGGGGCCAAGGCGATGGCGGTGATCCTGGGCGAGGCCGACATCTATCTCCACACCGGCGGCCAGTACGAATGGGACAGTTGCGCCCCCGCCGCCGTGGCGCTGGCGCATGGCCTGCATGTCTCGCGCATCGACGGATCGCCGCTGGTCTACAATCAGGCCGACACCTACATGCCCGACCTTTTGATCTGCCGGAAGGATCACGCGGCGATGGTGCTCACCCGCGTTGCCGAGGTGAACGCTCCAACCTAATGTGCTCAGCCTGCCAGGGCGCCGTGGCGAACGAAGTGGACACGGTCGCTGATACTGTTGAAAGACCCCTGCGACCGCAACCCTTTCCCCATCACATTGGAAACACTTTACATGGACATTTAGGATGTCGGTATTTCCATGATGTTTGTTCCCAATCCGATGTGGCAGAAACCGTTTAGCGGTTGTGCTGATAAATGCTCTGCGCCTTCCTAGGCGGAATATGCCGAAGATGCCGCCAACCATGACGCAAAATGGTCCCGCCGCATCGCTGGCGCGGCTCGACGCAAAGGTCCCTTCGTGGAGGTATTTTCGCGAAGTATCGAAAAGGAGCGATACCTCACGCCGCGTATCGCCCAGCACGCGACCCTCCCGCAGGGCTTCCAGCGCGTTGTAAAGTTTGATGAGGGTCAGCAGCCCCGATCGCCGCGCAGCCGCAACGCCACCGCCGGACTGGCGAGTAATGCCGCGACAGCGCCGAACAGATGCGGCGATACGAACTGCGCAAGAAAGAAGGTTCCAGTTCTAAGGCCCACGCCGCGTCCAGACATGCCGATACAAGGCGACTCAAATGGGACTATCCACATAGGCGTCCCGTCATGTGGTGCGCGCCCCGGGGCACTCCGGTTTGTCATCGCATCTGCGATCCAACAGGCAAGCATCTCGCCGGGTTCGTGGACTTGTTGTACCGACCGAGTTGAACCAAAAGGCGAGAAAAAAGATCGCCGAGGTTTGCGGCCAGCGCAACGCGTTGGTGGAGAGAGATATCTGAAAGGGGAGTTGTCATGAGGCTGAAGTTTGCGCTCTTGCTCGCCGCGAGTTCCGTTGTTTTCAGCGGCGCGGCTTATGCACAGAACACCGCGTCCACCGGGGAAACTGCTGCCGACCAGCCGTCGGCCGATACCTCGGCCGACGACGGCACCATCGTCGTTACGGCTCGCCGCCGGGAAGAATCCCTCCAAGACGTGCCGATCTCGATCACCGCGATCAGTGGCGAATCCCTCCAGGCAAGCGGCATCAGTAGTGCGCTCGATCTGCAATACTCCGTCCCATCGCTATCGGTGACCACTCAGGCGCCAAACCGCGCTACGCTGGGTTACTCCATCCGAGGTCAGCGCACCAACGAGGTTCAGCTGCTAACTGATCCGCCGGTCGGCCTTTATTTTGCCGAAGTTGTGATGCCGCGCCCCTATGGTTTTGCGGCAAATTTCTATGATCTTGCAAATGTCCAGGTGCTGAAGGGCGTACAGGGCACCCTGTTTGGCCGCAATATGACCGGCGGCGCAGTGCTTGTTGAGCCAGCAAAGCCCGATCTCGACGAGGTCGGAGGCTATGTGCAGGCACAATACGGCAACTACAATCATATCGACTTTGAAGGCGCAGTGAACGTCCCGGTTGTGGAGGGCAAGTTCGCCTTGCGCGTGGCGGGCAAGTACCGCAAGCGCGATGGTTTCATGACCGACGTGTCTACGGGCCGCGATTTCGACGACGAGAACTTCTACACCCTCCGTGTCGGCGCCAATCTCGATCTCGGCGGCTTCCGCAATTATGCGGTTTTCGACTATATCGAGCAGGACATAAACGGTGCAGGTGTCAAGCTCAATTCGATTTCGTTCGCCGACCCGATCAATGGCCAGCCGAGTGTCATCGGGCAGCAAGCCGGTGGCTTTGCTTTTTATCCCTTCCTGTTCCCCGGTGTGAACCCGCAGGTTGCCGCTGGAGCGCCCCTGCAGGACGTGGTCGCCCAGGCCAACTCTGCGATCGCTCTTGGTCGTCGTCAGGTTAACTATGGCAATTTCGGAACGGGCAACCTCTATCGTAACGAAACTCGCGGCGGCCCGAGGCAATTCGTGAGGAACATGGGCGTTACGAACAAGACTGAGATCGATATCGGTACGCTGACCCTCAAGAACATCATAGGCTACCGTGAGCAGACGTTCCTCAACATTTCCGATCTCGACGGTTTTGCCGCCGTGCTGATCCCGTCGGTGCAAGAAGCGCGCCCACGGCAATTCAGTGAGGAATTGCAGCTTCAGGGCAAGGCCTTCGAAGATCGGCTCAGCTTCACCCTCGGGGGCTATTACTTCCATGAATGGGGTACCGACGGTTCACGCACTTCCAACTTCCCGCAGCTGACATCCTTCGGTTTTGCCCGTAATGCCGGGCCCGCGGCGCCCTACTTCCTGAACCTGCCCGCAGAAGCCTACACGCAGTTCACGATCGCTGACACTGATGCCAAGAGCTTCGCGGTTTACGGGGCGCTCGATTTCAAGATCTCGGATGTCTTCAGCATTTCGGGAGGCTTGCGCTACAATGAGGACAAGAAGCAGATAGTTGCCAGGCCGTTCTTCCCCAACCTGCAGTTCCCCACGCCCGTTGGCCTGACGCCTCCCGGCTTTTGCGCTTTCAATGGCGTTGGCGCGCTTCCGCTGGCGAACTGCGCACAGACCCGCAACCTGAAAAACGATGCGCTGACCTGGGATGTCACCCTGACCGCCCAGCCCAGCCGCGATCTGACCTTTTATGGTGCTGTCCGTCGCGGATATCGGGCCGGCGGCTTCAGTCTGCGCGCCACCGACAATGCAACGCTTGCACCGTTCCAACCGGAGTTCGTGACTGAGTACGAACTTGGCGCAAAAACCTCGACAAGGCTTGGCGCGGCGAGCCTCAACCTTTCGGCGGCGCTCTTCTACCAGGACTATACCAACGTCCAGACCCAAGGCACGCTGCTGCTCGGTGGCAATGTCGCCACAATTATCACCAACGTCGGCGCAAAGGAGAACAAGGGCGGGGAACTGGAAGCCAACCTCGTCTTCGATAACGGATTGTCGTTCAATGCGTTCTACTCCTATATCGATATCAAGGTTAAAAAAGGCGACAATGGTACCTTCCCGAACCAGGGTGTGCCTACGCATCAGGCTGGTGTCGGCATGACCTTCACTAGGGACTTCGACTTCGCGAAGCTGACTGCGAACGTGAATGCGACGCTTCGCAGCGACGTTCCGCTCGACGAGTTCGACCTTGCCGGTATCGAGGACGGTTACGCATTGGCCAATGCTCGAATCGCGTTCGACAACATTGGCGGGTCAAACTTTGGATTGGCGTTCTTCGCGCGCAACATATTCAACAAGTATTACCGGATCGGCGTTATCTCGCTGCTCAGCAATGGGCCGGTCTTGAACGGCGTAAACCCGGGCGGCGGGGTTGGCTACTCGTCCTCGGTCTATGGCGACCCGCGTACGTTCGGCGTCGAGGCATCGTTCAGGTTCTGATAGCTGGTCACTTGATTGGGCGTCGGCGGGGGACCTTTCAGCTTCCTCGCCGATGCTGTTTCGTTTGTGCAATTCTTGGAACGCGGTGCTTGTCTGAAAACTGCAATGCCTACTCAAAACTGTATCAAGCAGCGGTTCGCTGACGAATGAGCGGGTGTAATAGATATCATGGAAGCCATGCCGTTCCTTGGGCAATGGGCCAACGGAGGCATTGACGCTGAACCGCAGCTCTGCGTCCGGCTTGGGGGCAAACATCGCTCCTTGAAGACTAGCGAGATGAACCAGTCGCGATCCGCCGATGGCGACGAGAATTCAGCTCCATTGACCGATCAAGAGCGTTACCTTTTTATCGACAGATTTGCGGACGCTGATGAAAACACCCGGTTGTTCACGCTAGCCCGCGACACGGCGATACAATGGATCGTAGCGAAGTTTTCGTTCAACGCCGTGCGCCGTCTCGCCCCAAGCCATGAACCGAAGGGGCTTTCGGGTCTCTCCGACCCGGCGGACCATACCTTCCTGTTGCCGGTTGGGGGTGTGTGCAGTCGGAAGGATGCGCAGGTCAGCAGGCTGAATAATTTCCCACGCCTCCCCCTCTACGTCAAGATCGACACGCTCTGACCAGCCCATACTCTCGCGCGAAACGCGCGCGGCAACGGTAGAAGATTGCACCATCAGGCCATGCTGGTTCGAGACGATCCCGATCCCCAGCCTGTCGTGGCCAACAATGAAGTGGCCGAACTCGAACTCGCCGCCCTCGTATTCGGTAGCGAAGCTATACCACGTAAGGTGCGTCTCGGCCCCCACGAGCACGTCGTTGACCATGTAGAGTACGCCGTCCGGCTTCATGTAAGCCTGCTCGACGAACAAAAAGCCGCTGACTGGCATGCCGAGGACGGTGCCCTCGCAAGCAAAGGTCTGAGAAGTATAGAAAAGGCCGTTGTCGCGGCCCGGAAGATACCATTGCAGCCCAGGTTTGAGGGAGGGGCCCTCGACTTCGATCAGTCCTTCCTCGGCATATTCGAGCCGGTGTGGGCGATAAATGCCCCGAAGCGCGCGTCGGTCGTCACCGATAGCGTCGATAATCCATTCGATCCGGTCGTCGTGGACTGTGGTTACGGTGTCGGTGTTGTAACCGGTCTCCATCGAGGCATGGTTGACGTGCAGATCGCCAGCATCGGACTGGGTGAACAACACCGCCCGCCGACCGATAGTGCTGCGCGTGCCTGGCTCCTTGGGGGGCTCGGTCAGGCCATCGAACGGCAAGCGCCGCATGAAGATGTAGACCTTGCCCGTAGCATCGCGAAAGGTGCCCCAAACATAGGTCGCTTCGGGCACCAGCCCGAAGTAGCCCCGCGAGTCACTCGCACCTTCTACGGAAGGTTCAAAGGCACCGGACATGCCGAGCCACTGAAAGTCGCCGCGGAGCGGCGTTCCCGTCGGGGTTGGGCTGACTGTCATTCTGATCCTGTCCTAGGCCAACACATCGCATCATGGTGCTAAAGATGCGCACAGGCTAAGAGAATGCGCTCATGTCGATGATCGCAATTGCGATGGACTGCGCAGTGCGAGAATTTCGTCTGGTGGTTCCGCGCTGGCCTTTGCAGAATCAGGGCATAGATCCGAAACTGTCCGTGAACCTGTGCCTCGAGAATGGAGAAATTTCGGAGATGCTCCATGTTCGATGGACACCTTTTGGCTGTGGGCCGGTCAGCTGACCAAGAAGCCGCCATCGACGGCCAGTGTCTGACCGGTGATATAGCTCGCAGCACGCGATGCCAGGAACAGGCAGGCTGCGGCGATCTCGGAAGGGTCTGCAATCCGGCCGAGCGGCAACCGTCCCGGCATAGTCATCGGTCCGGACATCGCCAGCCCTTCGTTTCGCATATTCTCAGTCGCCTGCTGCGCTCCTTCGGTGGCCACGCCACCGGGGAGTACGGCGTTGATACGGATATTGTCGCCTGCGACTTCGATCGCCATCGAGCGCGTGAGGTTGGTCACTGCCGCCTTCGAGGCTCCATAGGCAGAGTTATGGGTGACCAGTGCCCGCTCACCACTCGCCGACGAGATGTTGATGATAGCCCCGCCGTTACCAGCCGCTTTCATTGCTTTGATCGCTTCCCGCATCAGCAGGAAGGTGCCGCGCACATTCACCGCCTGCATTTCGTCCCACTGGGCAGCGGTCATCGTCAGGAAATTACGCTTAGGAAAGATCGCAGCGCCATGGATGAGAATATCGAGCTGCCCATGACGTCGGGCAACATCCGCAAACATGGTCTCGACAGTGCTCTCGTCCGAGATATCACCAACTAACGCGTGGCCATTGGCGAGGCTGCCAGCAACCAGTTGGGCCGATTTGGCGTCACGGTCGCACACCTCTACCTTCGCTCCTGCATCGGCAAGCAGTGCACAAACGGCCTTCCCGATCCCTCTGCCTCCACCGGTAACTACCGCCACTTGCCCATCAAGGCGAAACAGCCTCTCGATCGTGCCCATGCAAAATCCTCCCACCCTGTATGTGTCCACACTTTCGTTGAATTGCGAGAGAGCCAAGCCCTTTCATCGCAAGGCCGATGTGTCAGCCTGCATAATTGACCGGTGCATGCCGTTGAACGAAGTTGGCTGCACACAGGAGAGCGGGATGAGCGCATTATCGAGCCGCGGAATGTCCGACCGACCAGCTCATGTACCTGAGGATTTGGTATTCGACTTTGATGGGTTCCGCCCCATCGAGGGCGACGAAACTTACCATGAAGCCTATGCCCGTTGGCATGCGAAAGGACTTCCTGAACTGTTCTGGAGCCCCCGGAACGGCGGCCACTGGATCGCTGCCGGACGCGATTGCTTGAATGAAGTTTTCAGCAACTACGAGAAATTCACATCGCGCCTTGGTGCCTCGATCGATTCTCCTATTGATCCCGAGGATGTTACTGCACGTCCGCGATTAGCACCGATCGAGGAAGATCCGCCCCGTCATCAGATCTTTCGGCAGCTATTTGCGCCTGCATTCATGGTGCCAGCGGTCAAGCAGCGCGAAGAGGAAGTTCGTTCGCTCGCGATCGAGCTAATCGAAGGCTTCCAAATGAATGGCGGCTGCGAATTCGTCACCGAGTTTGCCCAGCATCTGCCAATCAAGATTTTCATGCGGATGGTTGATCTGCCAGAGAGTGACAGGATGGCGCTGCTGCCGCTTGCCCAAGCGCAGGTAGCGGTTGAAGCCCCAAAGCAGGAGATGCTTGCCAGACTGTTCGAATATGTCGGCCAACGGGTCGTCGAGCGGATCGCAAGCCCGGGCGATGATCTGATCAGCAGGATTGCCACGTCTCAGGTCGAAGGGCGAGCTATTACCCAGGCCGAGGCAATCGGTGTGTGTTCGCTGTTGCTTATCGGTGGATTGGATACGGTCGCCTCCATGATGGGGCACATCATGCACTTCCTTGCCAAGTCGCCTGCTCACCGGCAGCAATTGCGCGACAATCCGACGCTTGTCCCGAACGCGGTTGAGGAGTTTTTGCGGCGCTTTGCCCTGACCAATCCGTCTCGCACAGTGGTGGAAGACATGGAGTTTCGCGGCGTGGCCTTGCGCAAAGGCGACAAGATCATGCTTGCCGGCCCCTTCGGCGCATTGGATCCGCGGGTTTACGATGAACCACTCGCTGTAGATTTCAATCGCAAGTCCAATGCAAAAACGACCTTCGGCGCTGGACCTCATGTGTGTCCAGGCTCGATGCTGGCAAGGGCCGAAATCAGGGTCTTGCTGGAAGAATGGCTGAGGCGCATTCCCGATTTCGCGGTCAGCCCCGATGATCCGCCCCGCGTCCGCACGGGGGTAAATGGAAGTTTTGAATATCTGCGACTGGTATGGCCTGGATAGTAATCCGCACGCACCGGCTTCACCAAGGGAGTATCGAGAATGTCCGTCGAATGCAGCATCGAATCCGGCATCGCCGTCGTCACTATCAATCGGCCCGAACGGAAAAATGCGATCACTGTCCCCATGCGCCAGCAGTTTGTTGAAGTATTTCAAGCGCTACAGGACGATGATGGGGTTCGGGCAATCATCCTGACCGGCGCTGGCAACGATTTTTCAGCGGGTGCTGATGTTGGCGAAATCGGCAAGGGTGGGGTGGCTGGGAACCTGAACAATGCCCGGACCCGAACGCGCATGGTGCGGGCTGTCGCTCATACGCACAAGCCGCTGATCGCCGCAGTCGAAGGCGTTTGCATCGGTATGTCTTTCGCTATGGCTCTCGCCTGCGATTTCATCGTCTGTGCCCGGGATGCCCGTTTCCAATTCGCGTTCCGCCATATCGGATTGGCGCTCGACGCTGGAGCGGGATGGCTACTGGAACGCCACGTCGGCGTTATGCGCGCCAAGGACATTGCCTATAGTGGACGTTTCGTGAGCGGCGAGGAAGCCGTCCGTTATGGCTTTGCGCTGGAAGCCCTTGACAGCGGCGGTGCGCTTTCGCGTGCGAAGGAGCTCGCCAAGGGCTATGCAACGGCCCCTACACTCGCACTCTCCGAGGTCAAGCGCCAGTTTGATAACGCCCCCGGGCAGACCCTTGATCAGGCGCTGGATTTCGAGCTGACGGTGCAGGCACTCATGACCTGGACCGAGGACTTCAAGGAAGGCAGCACCGCCTTTCGCGAGAAGCGCAAGCCTGAATACCGCGGCGCCTGATAGTGATCCCGAGCGTTTATCGCATCTATGAAAGGACCCAAATATGGGCGACTTCGTCATAACCGAAAAGCGCGGCAAGGTCGCGATCCTGACCCTCAATCGGCCGGACAAGCTGAATGCAATTGGCGCGGCAGAGGATTGTGTGGACCTCGTGAACGCTCTCCGCGACCTCGCTGACGATGGTGCGGTGAGCGCTGCAGTCCTGACCGGTGCAGGGCGGGCTTTCAGTGCTGGCGGCAATCTTCAGGGCATGAAGAACCGCGACGGGATCGGGCCTCTTGAGCATCCCGCGTCAACCCGAGCCAATTACCGCGCAGCAATTCAAAGAATTCCCCGCGCCTTCCGCGATCTCGAGGTGCCGATCATCGCTGCGGTTAATGGTCACGCCATCGGGGTCGGCAATGACATCGCCTGCCTGTGCGACATTCGCATCGCCAGCACTCAGGCGAAGTTCGCGGCCAGCTTCATCAAAATGGGCCTAATCCCGGGCGATGGCGGCGCCTGGGTTCTGCCTCGCGTGGTAGGCTATTCCAAGGCAGCTCAAATGATCCTGACCGGCGATCTGCTAGACGCGCAACAGGCGCTTGCTTGCGGTCTTGTATCGCAGGTCGAGGAGCCAGAGCAGTTGTTGGACGCAGCTTTGGAACTAGCGGAACGCATTGCGGCCAATCCAGCCCGAAGCCTCCGCATGGCCAAGCGCCTCCTTCTTACCGCGCAAGACGCAAACCTTGATCTGGTGCTGGAGATGTCAGCTGCGTTGCAGGCGATTGCCCACGAAACCGCCGATCATCAGGAAGCCGTTGACGCTTTCCTTGAAAAACGTCCTCCCAATTTCACCGGTGCCTGACTGGCAACGGGGCGCTTATTCTGCGGGCTGGTTCAGTCCTTGAATTCAATCGCATATCGATATCGGTTAGGATGATAGCGGACATTCGCGACTTCGATCGGCTGTTCACCCGCATAGTAGACGCGTTGGACACTCAGGATCGGAGCATTCTCGGCAATCTGCAGATGCTTGGCTGCATCGGAGCCAGCGACATCAGGTACGATTGTCTGCGCAGCGCGGGTGATCCGTACTGACGAAACCTCTTCGACGATCCGCACAATCGGCTGGTTGCCTGAAAGCTTGTCGCGATCCAGCAGTTGTCCGATTGCGACCGGAAACCAGATTTCGAGATAGCCGACCGGCGCGCCATCCTTGGTTCCAAGAGTACGAAGCAGGATCGCGCTTTCACCTTGTGCAAGGCCAAGCAGTTCGCAAACGCCGGCATCGGGGGCATCTTCTCCCAGAGAAATGCATTCCGTCCGCAAAGTGCCCGCTTGGGCCAGAAATTCGCTGAGCGAGCCAGTCAGATGGCTGTCGATGCCTTGTGGCTTCTCGGTCACGAACGATCCAACACCCCGGCGACGCTCGATCATGCCAAGGCGCTGAAGCCCATCAAGCGCTCGGCGGACTGTAATGCGGCTGACCTTGTACTCTTCGCAAATCTGGTCCTCTGTCGGCAGCGCAGCGCCAGGGAGAAATTCGCTCTGGCTGATCCGCGCACGAAGCCGCTGTTCAAGTTGATAGTACAGCGGGATTGGCCCCTGCTCCAGAGGGGGGTCGACGACAGCGATCTTGTCTATCAGGCCTTGCACTGGCGACAGCCCTTTCCGTTATGATCTGTCATTGACTGGTTTGCCTGCCCAATCCTGACCGTCCGCGACACGCTGTTCGAGCAAGGCAGAAGGTTTCCACCGCTCACCATAGACTCCATGATTGGTACGGATAATCTCAAGCACCTTGGGCAATCCTTGTTGTTGCGCCCAGAACATCGGGCCACCGCGATAGCGCGGAAAGCCATAGCCGAAAACATACGTCACATCGATATCGCTTGCGCGCTGGGCGAAACCTTCTTCCAGTATCCGTGCGCCCTCGTTGACCATCGCAGCGAGAATCCGGTTGATGATATCCTCGTCGGTAAAGGCCTTCCGGACTTTACCCTTGGCCGCTGACAGTTCGTTGAGCAAGGTTTCCACGACCGGGTCGGGTTGCGCAGCGCGGCCATCATAGCGGTAGAATCCCGCCCCGGTTTTCTGCCCAAGCCGGCCCGCTTCAACGATGCGGTCCCAGAGAGTGGAGGGATAGTCGGGTGAGGCCGGATCAAGGGTGCCCGCCTCGATCCTCCCTTGACGCATTCGGTAACCCACATCGAGCCCGGACATGTCGCGCATCAGATAGAGCCCCATAGGGAAGCCAAACGCGCCAAGCGCCCGGTCCACTTGCCAAGGCAAAGCTCCATCTTCAACGATGATGTCAGCTTCAGTGCCGTAGGCCCTGAGAATCCGATTGCCGATGAAGCCCTCGCAATTGCCGGCGAGAACAGGAACCTTGGCGATCTGGCGGGCAAAGGACATCGCAGTCGCGATGGTATCGTCGGACGCCAGATCGCCCCGCACGACTTCGCACAATCGCATGACGTTGGCAGGCGAGAAGAAATGCATCCCGATCACATCGCCCGGGCGCCTCGTCACCCTGGCGATTTCATCTATGCTCAGCGCCGATGTGTTGGTGGCGAGCACCGCGCCCTGCTTCACGATGTCATCCAGCCGGCAAAAGATATCTTGCTTGATCGCCATGTTTTCGAACACCGCCTCAATGACAAGGTCGCAATCGGCGAGGGTGGCGTAATCAAGCGCGGGCGTGATCATGCTCATTGCGGCATCGACTTCTGCTTGTGAGCGTGAACCACGTTTGACCGAGATATCGTAGTTGCTGCGGATTTTCGTGATCCCGGCGTCGAGGGCTTCCTGCGAAGCTTCAATCAAAACCACCGGCACGTTGGCATTAACGCAGCTCATGGCGATCCCGCCACCCATTGTTCCGGCACCGATCACGCCAACGCGCCTGATGGGGCGAGGCCCTGCATCCGGCGATAGGCCGTCCACCTTGGCGGCGGCCCGTTCGGCGAAGAAGAGGTGCACCTGCGCAGCGCGGGCGGGCGCATCGAGACAGACCTGGAACGCCTCTCGCTCGAACACCAATCCTGCTTGCGGGGCCATCGTGCAGGCAGCCTCGATGCAGTCGACAATTTTGAAAGGGGCGACCATGCCTGCCCATTTCTTGCCGTTTGCAGCGCGGATGCTTTCGAACTGGCCGAGATCGATGTTCGCAACCTTGTCGGTGCGTTCAATGGCCTTTGGGAGTGGGCCGCCGGCAGCGGCACGGTCGCGGGCGAAGGATACCGCCGCCTCAAGTAGGTTATTGTCGACAACGGCGTCGACTATGCCGAGTGTCTGCGCCGTCGCTGCCGAGAGATGCTTGCCATTGAGGATAAGGTCGAGCGACACTTCTGGGCCTGTGATCCGAGTGAGACGCTGTGTGCCACCGGCGCCAGGGAGAAGGCCGAGATTAACTTCAGGCAGGCCAATCTTGGCACGGCTCGCAGCGACCCGATAAGACGCAGCAAGGGCAAGCTCGAGCCCGCCTCCGAGAGCGTGCCCATCGATTGCGCATACAACCGGCTTGGGGCTTTGCTCTATCATCGACTGAATCGTCGCCAGGTCCGGGCCGACGCGGGGCTTGCCAAATTCGCGAATGTCGGCGCCTGCGACAAACCGGTCGTTGGCACCTATGATGACAATCGCCTCCACCGCGTTATCGGAGAGAGCCTTCCCCAAGCCCAGCACCATGCCTTCGCGTATCGGCGCACCGAGGGCGTTCACAGGTGGAAAGTCGATCGTAAGAATCGCTACCGCGTCTTGCACTTCATAGCGGACGGTGGTCTCGGGTGTGCCTGACATTTGGAGAAGTCCTTCAAGAAGTAGTTCTGAGAACTCTGCCAAGGCAAGGCTGTGGTGTCACTCACCGTCGGTACCTTCGTGATGGTAAACCTGCATCAATCGCTTATGCGATCAAAAAGGTCGATCTGATCGCGGCTTTGGCGGCCCCGCGCTCAATCGCATATATGATGCCGGATGGTGGCGGATTGTCGGACCGGGGAGATATGGCCGAAGCAGCAATCTAATCTGAACGAATATGCTTGGCGGAGTAACGCAGTGTCAGAAAACTTCCTCGTCGATGAACCTGTTGAAGGCGTTCGCAGGATAACGATCAACCGTCCTGATTCCATGAATGCCTTCACTTTCGACATGTATCGCGAGCTGCTCCATATGCTCGAGCAGATCAAATACACTCCCGAAGTGCGAGCGGTGATCCTGACCGCGACCGGCCGTGGGTTCTGCACCGGCCATGATCTTCGCGCCGGCGGAACGCCCGAATGGATCCCCGAAGGCGTTGGCAAAACCTATCATTCGCGTTTTGCGATGAGCGTAATCGGCGCGATCCCCGTGGCGCTGCGTAACTTGCCGCAACCGGTGATCTGCGGCGTCAACGGCACGGTCGCGGGCATGGCGCTCGCCTTTCCGTTGGCCGCTGACATCGCTGTTGCGGCGCAGTCTGCCAAGTTCGTCAATTCGATCCACAACGCTGGATCGGGCGCGGAGCTTGGCCTGTCCTACCTGCTGCCGCGCGCGGTCGGAGCGCAGCGTGCGGCTGAGATTTTGTATACCGCGCGCCCGATCATGGCCGACGAAGCCGAGCGTATCGGCATGGTGCTGAAGACGGTCCCGGATGAAGAGCTGCAGGCCGCCTGCATCGAAATCGCCGAGCGGATTGTCGTCAACGTACCCATGGGCATCTGGGTTACCAAGCAATCGCTGTGGGCCAACCAGAACGCCGGCAGCCTTGAACAGGCAATGGAGTTCGAAAGTCGCGGCGTCTTCCTCGCCCAGTCGATGGAGGACAAGGCGGAAAAGCAGAAGGCGTTCTTCGAGAAACGCGAACCCAAATTCACGTTCAAGTGAGTGCACTGACATGACCTATCACGACATCACCCTCGAAAAACATGACGGGATCGCCACGCTCACGCTCAACCGGCCCGACAAGTTCAATGCCATGAGCCCGCGCATGATGGTGGAAATCATGGCCGCCTTCGATGAAACCGACGGCGATGACGAAGTGCGCGCGGTGGTGGTGACCGGAGCGGGCAAAGGCTTTTGCGGGGGCGCTGATCTTTCGCAGGGCGCTGACATCTTCGATAAGGACAAGAAGATTGACGGGCGCGATGCCAAGGGCCATCGTCGTCCTGACGGCAGTTTTGATTACAGTCATGAAGACGCGCGTGACGGCGGCGGGAAACTGGCGCTCAGGATGTTTGCCAGCCTCAAACCGGTGATCGGTGCGATCAATGGTGCAGGCGTCGGGGTGGGGGCATCGATGACTCTGCCGATGGACATCCGCATCGCCAGCGACAAGGGGCGGCTTGGCTTTGTCTATGCGCGCCGCGGGATCGTTTTTGAGTGCTGTTCCAGCTGGTTCCTGCCGCGGATCGTTGGAATCCCCAAGGCACTGGAATTGAGCTTTAGCGGGAGGGTTTTGTCAGCAGCAGAGCTGAAGGATGCTGGCCTCGTCAGCGAGGTGCTCGCCGCCGACGATCTCCTGCCTCGGGCCTATGAAATCGCGCACGAGATCGCCGATCATACCGCGCCTGTCTCGATTGCCCTGATGCGGCAGATGGCCTGGCGCAGCCTCGGCATGGGTCATCCGATGGAGGCGCACCGCATAGAAAGCAGGGGGATCTGCACGCGCGGAGCTTCGCCTGATGCGTCGGAAGGGGTTAAATCGTTCATCGAAAAGCGCCTTCCGGAGTTCCCGGCGAAGGTGTCGAAGGACATGCCGGACTATTTCCCGTGGTGGGATGAGCCCGAATATTCATGAAACGCCGTTGCTATTGGCTTGAGGGAGTCATTCTGTGAGAACCGCGATTACCGAACTGTTCGGGATTGATTATCCCATCCTCAATGCGGGAATGGGGCGGGTTGCGCTGCCGGCGATGGTGGCAGCCGTATCCAATTCCGGCGGGCTTGGCGTGCTGGGTGCGGGATCGTCTCCGCCGGAAGTGACAAGGCAGTGGATTCGTGAAGTCCGCACAAAAACCAACAAGCCCTTTGCGGTGAACTGTCCGCTCGGCATGCCCAATGGTGTCGACAATGCCAAGGTCTGCCTTGAAGAGCAGGTGCCGGTGATCAATTACTCGATGGGCAAGGGTGACTGGATCTGCAAGGCAGTACATGCCTATGGCGGCAAGGTGATGGCGTCGGTGACCGATCAGAATGTTGCCTTGCGGGCTCAGGATCAGGGCTGTGATGCGGTGATTGCCGCAGGCTTCGAAGCGGCTGGGCATTCTGGATCGGTAACAACCTTTACGTTCATCCCGCGCCTGGTTGAAGTGCTCAAGATTCCGGTGATTGCGGCTGGCGGCGTGGCGACCGGCGCGCAGTTGATCGCAGCCCTCGCGCTTGGTGCCAGCGGTGTCTCGATGGGAACCCGCTTCTGGGTAACCAAGGAAGCCCCGATGCATCAGGCCTGGAAGGAAAAGGCCGTTGATCTGGATGTCACCGGAACGATCTATTCCGACAAGTTCGACGGAATTCCCTGCCGGCAAATGGACGTGCCTGCAGCGCGCCGCGTGGTTGATGCGAAGATTTACAATGTCTTCGGTGTGTTTCTGCACTCGTTCGAAATTGCTCGCGAGCTCGAAATTCCATGGCCCAAGCTGGTCCTGGATACCTTCAAGAAGGGGCCAAAGGAAATCGACGCGATGATGCGTATGTCGACCATGTTGAAAGCGCACACGCTGACGATGACCAATGGCGACACCAATGTCGGCTTTACGGCCGCTGGGATGTCAGTTGGTATGGTGCACGATGTGCCCACGATTGCCGAACTGCTGGAGCGCATCGTCGCCGAAGCCCAGGAAGCTCAGGGACGCCTTGCCCGCAACGCACTGGGGTGATGGTTTGTCAATCATCAGCGGGGCATCATCAAACGCCCACGGGACGGGGTTCGAGGTCATCCAGAACGTGCATCGTCCATATGAACAATCCCCTTCGGGTTTGTCATGCGAGCAACCCCCGGGCAAACTTAGCCCAAGTCAAGCGCCCGTTGAAGCAATGCCGTCGTTCGGCTTAATGAGGTGAGCAAGCAATGAGTGAAACCCTAGCAGGACCGACCATGCCCAGCCAACGCTGGGTGGCACCGGTTGTCTGGTGGGCCGCAGGGGGTGCCCTTTTCCTTTTTTTGCAGGCCTATGTCTATCTTGCCTGGATAATGTCAGACCATTTTCAGGCCTCACCCGTCGGCGACGACCCTATTCCTGCAATCTCATTATATGGCGTGCGCTTGTACGAAGTGCTGAGCATCGCATCGCTGGCGCCGGTGCTGTTCTGGTTCTTCCGGGGCATCTCGCGCAGCGGAGAAATCGACAACATCCGCCTTCTGATGATCGGTTTTCTTTCAACCTACTGGCTCGATCCCTGGCTCAACTTCCTGAGACCGATGTTCACCTATAACGCCTACATGTTCAACCGCGGCTGCTGGTGCGAGTTCATTCCGTTCTGGCAGACGCCGAACGGTCGGTACATCGCCGAACCGCTGCTGATTGATGTGCCAGCATATTTTTATACTTTCGCCGGAACCGCGTACTCCGGCTATGTAGCGATGCAGTATGCCCGTCGTCGGTGGCCGGAGGTAGGCAATATCGGCCTAGCATTTGTTGCGTCGTGCAGCATCTGGCTGACGATGGGCCTACTCGACATTTTTGCGACACGGGTGCTGTACTTCGATGCCTGGCCGGGCGCATTTCAGGCGGCATCCTTCTGGGGCGGCGAATTCTACCAGTTTCCGATCTACGAGTTCATCCTGTTCCCTTCGGTGTTCGTGGTTGCTGCGTTTCTGCTGCTTTATGCCAAAGAAGACGGTTTGACCTTTATCGACAAAGGGATCGACCTGGTTGCGCCTGCGACCAACCGGGGACGCCGGACTTTGCTGCGTGTGCTGGCCTTCGTTGCCTTCGCCAATCTGGGAAACCTTACCTACACGACCGCAATGGGCGTTCACGCGCTTTACGTCGATGACTGGCCAGAGCTGCCGAGCTGGCTTGCCAACAACCAATGCGGCACCATCACCGGCATAGCCTGCGAGACCCCGCACCGCTAATTGCGGGAAGGTCGCAAGGCACCGTAGAGCAGGGCGCAACCTGCAAGGGCCTTGAAGGTTGCGGGCCGCGGGGTGGATACCCTTAGTCCGGGGTCAACCCTTCGCGCGCAGTTCGATGATGCTGTTGCCAAACGGTTCATCGCGATTTTTCAGCGCAACCTTGAAGCCGTGCTCCTTCATGTCGGACTTGAAGCCTGAACGGCGGGGGCCGGTGCTGAGATGTGCCCGGGCATCCATCTCGATCGCCATGCGCTGGATGTTCATCATCCCCATCTGCTCCATCACCAAATTGACGATCCGCTTGTGCGCGGCGTTGAGTTCAGGGTCGGTGAGCGCGACGCGCTGGGCGAGGTTCATGACATAATCGTCAAGCTCGTCCGCTGGAACGGCCTCCATCACAAGACCGATCTTGGCGGCATCCTTGCCCAGGATGACATCACCGGTAAGCAGCAGCCGCTTCGCCCATTGGGGGCCGGTGTGATAGGTCCACATATGCGCGGGCGGTGAGCCGTTGGCGCGGGTGGCGGGAAAGCCGATCTTCGCATCGTCAGCTGCGATCACCATGTCACACCGCAGCGCAATATCGGTACCGCCTGCAAGGCAATTGCCCTGCACCTTGGCGATCACCGGCTTGTGCATGTCGTAGATGATGTTGGGCAGGCTTTGGAACCGCTCCATGTTCCAGCAATCATTGTCAAAGCTGCCCGCGCTGGCGCGATAAGGAATCGATGGATCTGGCCCCTGACCATCGTCATCATAGCGTTCATAGGCTGTGATGAGGTCATAACCGGCACAGAAATCCTTGCCCGCGCCCTGCAAAATGACGGCATGAACGTCTTCCCGCGCATCGGCTTCCAGCAGCGCATCGCGCATTTCGATCACTAGCTCGTTACCTAGGGCATTTCGCTTTTCCGGCCGGTTCAGCGTCACAACGGCGACCTGACCGATCACTTCGAACAATATTGCGCTTGGCTTGTTCAGAAACCTGCCACTGTAACTTTCCATTGGGTGCCTTCTCTATCTCTCTTGCGCGGAGCTATAGAAGCTCCGGGGTAATCGTAAATCATCGTCGATCCGCTGCAAGCGGATGACATGCTCATCGTGATTGCGATTGCAACGCTCTGATCACGGCAGGTCGATGCAAAAGTCACACTAGTCCTCTGCCGCAATCCGTACGCGAATCCCATCGAGGGCGTCAGAGACAGTCACCTGACATGACAGGCGAGAGGTCAGATCCCTATGCTCCGAGCTTTCGAGCAAATCATCTTCATCCGGCCCCATCGTTCCGGTTGCACTTAAATCGCCTTCTATATGGACGTGACAGGTGGCGCATGAGCAACAGCCGCCGCACAAGGCCAGCAGTTCGTCAAATCCTTCATCGCGAATGACTTCCATCAGTGACAGGCCATTGTTTGCGGTGACGGATGTCTCCTCGCCCGCGCGATTGATGATGGTAATGGTTGGCATAAGACTCACTGCTCCTAATGATTGCGGCGTCTACCAAGCACAGGCGCAGCGCTCGCTGGCAAGGCTTTTGCGAGGTGATTCGCCATTCATCGCGTTGTCGATGGATTGAGGAGCAAAGCCTGCCATCGCATCTTATACATGATGTCTGCAAGGCCTCAGCCATTGCAGCAAGCCAAATCTGTGCGGGTTGGCTATTGTGGAGGTCTCTCCACTGAACGGCGCCCAGACCGTCTGCACGGCGATCCGGGCGTTTCATTTCAGCTGGGCATTCGCCTAGTCCTTGTCCCCGCCAATATTTTCCAGAAAGGGCTGCTTGAGCAGGAATTTCTGAACCTTGCCCAATGGTGTCCGGGGAAAGTCGGTCACTACGAAGACATGCCGCGGCACCTTGTAGTTGGCCATGCGCTCGCGCGACCAGTGCTGCAGTTCGGTCGTATCAACTGTCATGCCAGGCTTGAGGATCACGCAGGCTGCCGTAACTTCACCCATGCGCTCGTCAGGCAAGCCTATCACCGCAACCTCGGCTATGGCTGGGTGCTGGCTCAGCATGATCTCGATCTCGGCCGGATAGGCATTGAAGCCGCCGACGATCACAATATCCTTGATCCTTTCGAGAATGCGCAGCCTCCCCTCTTGGTCCATAGCGGCCACATCGCCGGTATGCAGCCAGCCATCACGATCGATTGTTTCGGCGGTTTGTTCAGGGTCCTGAAAATAGCCCTGCATGACATTGGGACCGCGCACCAGAAGCTCGCCAGCCTCGCCGGCGGGCACATCCTGCCCCGCTTCGTCGATGAACCGCACCTCCACTCCCTCAACCGGACGCCCGACTGTGCCGATTATGGCTTCAAGCGGATCGCCGGCATGATTGGTCGAGATGATCGCGGTGCTTTCGGTCTGGCCGAAGCTTGTAAGAAAGATGTCGAAGCCGAAACGCTCATAGCCGGCCTTGATAATTTCAGGGGGGGTCTTGGCCCCTCCCGTATGCCCCGTCCGTAGCGAAGCGAGGTTTCGCCTCGTAAAATCCGGGTGCTCCATCAAGGCATGGAACACAGTGGGCGCGCCCGAAAGCTGGGTTATGCGTTCGCGCTCAATGATTTCCAGTAAGCGGCGCGGATCGAAGGTCGCGACCGGAAACATCGTCATTCCAGCTGCCAGCGCAGACAACCATCCCGACCGATAGCCAAACGAATGAAAGAACGGATTGACGATCACGGTCCGGTCCTCGTCTGTCAGGTCGTTGACCTCATTCCAGATACCCGTCATCCACAGGCCCTGTGCGTGGCTATGCATGGCGCCCTTGGGCATACCCGTGGTTCCGCTTGTAAACAGGATGTCCGCGGTGGTGCCGGGCGTTACCTTGGCAGCCGCCGCTTCGAATGCCGGGTGACAGCCTTCTCCGTCATCTTCAGGGGCAAAACCGGGCGCGTCGATCAGGATAATGTCCAACAGGCTGTCCAGATCCCTGACCGGTTGGCCCTGCCCCGGCCCGCCGCAGGCATCCACAACCATCGCAGGATAATCCACCCCAAGGAAACTGCCGACCGTGAACAAGACAGCAGCTTGCGCCTTTTCTAGGACGTAGCGCACTTCCTGTCCCTTGAACCGGGTATTGACGGGAATCATGATGGCCCCGATGCTCATCGCAGCGCAGGCGGCGACGATCCATTCGGCACAGTTGGGAGCAAGGATTGCCGCGCGGTCCCCTGGCATTATGCCTAGGTCGAGCAAGCGTGAGCCGAGGCCCCTGACACGCCTCGTCAAACCGGCGAAGCTGGTCGTTGCACCATCTTCTCCGACAACGAACGGCTTTTCGCCATAGCGCTGCGCGACATGGAGCAGCACCTCAGGGAGTGTGTGGTCCAGCCCTATGGCAAGTCCTGAAAAGTGCTTCGATGACTGCGGCATCCCGCGGCGTTCCTGCGTAAGTGCGCGGCCTCGAGCCGCCCCGTTTGCGTCTCCACCCAAGTGGCACAAGTTCTTGCTTAAAGGGAGCGGGGCTGCGCTGCGATCATGCTGTGACAAGCATCGCATATGCGAAAGCAGACGGCGAGACTCTCGCCTGCGGTCCTGCGCCATGTAGTATGATGCCAATGCGGCCCCTCGCGGCCGAACCGGACGGAACCGGCGTCAGATGGAGCGGAGCATGGTACAAGTCAGCACAATCCAGTTCACCAGCGCAGGCGTGGTCTGCGAAGGCGACTTCTATCTGCCCGATGGCCATGACGATGGTGTCCTGCGACCGGCGCTTGTGCTGGGTCATGGCTTCTCGGTGGCCCGGACCAGCTTGGTGAACGAAGGGCGCCTGTTTGCCGAGGCGGGCTATATCTGTCTGGCCATTGATTATCGGCATTTCGGCACTTCGGGCGGTGAGCCCCGCGGGCGGCTGTGGGCCATGCAGGAAGCCGAGGATTTCAAGAGCGCGATCGACTGGCTTGAAAAGCAACCCGGCGTTGACCCCGAACGGATCGGAATCTGGGGCACCAGCTTTGGTGGCGGTGTAGCCACTCATGTGGCTGCCTATGATCTGCGGGTTCGCGCCTGTGTGGCGCAGGCTCCTATCCTTGATGGAGAGGTCTGGCTGCGATCACTCAACCGCGAAAGCGACTATCTGGCAGTTCGCAAACACCTGCTGGCAGCCAGGCGGGAACGCACCGCTAACGGCGGCGATCCGCTGCATCCGATGAGCGAACCGTCGCCCGATGGATTCAACCCGCTGCCGGCTGACCCGGCCATGATTGCCGATGTGATGGACTGGTATGGCAAGACCGGCGATATGCTGATGCATTCAGCCTCGCACATCACGCTGGAAAGTTTTGAAAGATTGCTCGAATTCGACGCGACCTACACCGCGCGCAAAATTGCGCCGCGCGCTTATTGCATCGTGCAACTGAGCGGACATGATGTCTATCACCCCAACCAGCCGATCCAGGCGGCCTTCAAGGCGGCCGGGGAACCAAAACAGATGGTTACCCTGCGGATGGACCAACTCGATTGCTACAAGCATGGCAAGCGCGAAGAGACGATTGGCGCGGCGATCGATTTCTTCAACGCCCATCTTTGAGAAGGTACAGGCGATCATGTCAGATGAGCTGACGCAGGACGGTCTGGATGTCTTTGGGGAATTGATGGGCGCGGGCGCGCGCGAAGCCATGGCAGCCGGGCTTGCCTCGACCGGCTTTGGGGCGGATGTCGCCAAGCTAGCCTGCCAGTTCGCCTTCGCGTCGGTCTGGGGGCGTGATGGGCTGGAGAAGAAGCACCGTTCCTTGGTGGTATTGTCGGTGCTGATCAGCCAGCGCCAGACCAGTGAATTGCGGAACCATGTGCGCATCGCGCTCAAGAATGGCTTGACTCCTCGCGAGCTGGAGGAGTGCCTCATCCAGACCCTGCCCTATGTCGGCTTTCCGGCAGTGGCATCGGCCATGACTGTCATGATCGAGGTGTTGCGTGAGGCCGGGCTTGCGCCTGAAGCAAGCACGGCACAAGAACGCGGTCTGCTCTAATCACCGAACCTTACGAACAGATGCTCGGGCGCACGCATCATCGTGCCTCTAACCTGAGGTGCGGGCTTGTCCGGATCCAGTCGCAGATTGGGCAGATTGTCGAGCACCGCCTCAAGCGCCCGGGTCATTTCAACCCGGGCAAGGTGCTGTCCCAGACAGATATGCGGCCCGCGCGAAAAGGCCCAATGGGCATCGCGCTTGCGCATGATATTGAACCGGTCCGGCTCGTCCCAGATTGCGGGGTCGCGATTGGCCGCACCTGCGACCACATCGAGCCATGAACCTGCTGGGATGGTAATGCCGTAAAGTTCCGTATCGACCAGCGCCTCGCGCGATTGCACCAGCACCGGCCCGTCAAACCGTAAGGCTTCCTCGATCGCTGCGGCAATCAGCGTGCGATCGGCGCGGATGGCTTCGAGTTGATCGGGATTGTTGAGCAGGGCTGTAAACAGGATCGAGGTGCCACGATAGGTCGTGTCCCCAGCGGCATTCATCAACTGGCGCAGGAACGAAATCAGCACAATCGGAGGCAGGTATTCGCCATCAACTTCGGTATTGGCCAGCAAGGAAACCAGATCATTGTCCGGATTGGACCGCCGCTCGGCGATCAGGCCTTCGAAGTACCGGCCCAGTTTTTCACCTGCTTCAACCGCTTTGCCGGGGGAAAAGAAGTCAGTCTGGGCAATCGCCATCTTCTGGAAGTTGGCGATATCTTCGTGCGGCAGGTTCAATTGGTGATAGATGATTTCGAAGGGGTAGAGGATGGTGAATTCCTGCACCAGATCAGCCGCTCCGCGGGGGATGAACCGATCCATCAAATCCTGGACTACTGGCGCGACAATCGAGTCGCCCCAAGTCTTGACGTGTTGCGGCAGGAAGATCCGCTGAAAGATGCGCCGGAACCGGCCATGCTCGGGATTGTCCATGGTGCTGATCGAACCTTGACCAAAACTGGTTCCAAGGTTGCTGGCATAGGCCCTGTTCGAAAAACGTTCCTGATCCGTTAGAACCTCCGTGATGGCATCGCTGCCAACGACCGTGAATGCCTCTTTTCCCGGTGGGAGTGCTGCCGGGAGGCCGAAGCGCGAACGATAATCGCCGTGATGCACACTCCCGGCTGCACGTAATTGGTGGATCAGCGGATAGGGATCGGCTTCACTGCCGAAATTCAGTTCGTCCGATTGAAACGGATTGTAGTCGGCATCACCGAATGCTTCGAGCCTTGCCATGGTTGTCCGATACTCCACAAAATTGCCGAAATTGGCAGTTGATCACAGATTGCTGCGGGTTTCTCCAAGAACATACTGCTCCAGGTTCTTGTGGAAGTTCGAAATCTCCACCTCTTGAACCGGGTTCGGTAGAGCGTAGCGAAAACCGCAGCTTTTCATGCCCTTCTGGACCATCTTCATGTTCGCCAGATCCTGATCGACGATCAGGCCAAAGCTCTTGCCCTCGATCGAGGTGTGCACTTCCAGCTTGGCATGCGGTTCCTGACCCGGCCCATAGCGCTTCAAAGAATAGATATTGAAGATGCACTTGTTAGGATCATCGCCGTGCGGCCGGGCGCGATACCATACCGCCCCATCGAAGTAAGGCAGGGTGACGCAGTTGGGAAACACGTGCCAATCGGTTCCGGCCTTGAACATGGCCTCTGGCGTCAGATTGGGCGGATAGCCGCAGCCTTCGCGCTCTGCCGCTTGCCGGCCAAACTCGACGGCCATGCCAAATGCCGTCAACGGATCCATGTCCGGCGTGCATTCATCAAGGATTCGCTGGGCCGCCGCATAGTCACGGTCGGTAAAGATCGCACCGAAGGTTTCCTCCATCTGCTGGAAGAAATCGACCACTCCGGGCCGGGGATCAGCTGGTGCTGGCCGCTTGAGCCGGGGCGATGGCTGACCCGGCGGGACCTGCGCCTGCCAGTACCCGAAATGCGCGTGCTTTCCGTGCGCTGCGCTCTGGGTGTAATCCTCGCCTTGGCTCGGCAGCAGCTGTGTGTGTGTGGCCGCTACGTGATAGCCTTCCATGAAGGCTTCGAGTGCGGTCTTCCAGTTGCAATCGAGATGAAGCTCAAGCTGCCAGCGATAGCGCATTTTCTCGAGCTCGAACGGATCGAGATATTCGGGCAGCGGATCGAGATATTCTTCAAGACTTTCCGCTTCGGGATCCATGCACACGAACACGAACCCGCCCCATGTGCCGGTACGCACCGAGACAAGATCCAGACACTCCTTGTCGAGGAACCCGCCCCAATCCTGCTTGTCCTGAACCGCGACATTCTTCCCGTCGAGGTCGAAGGTCCAATTGTGAAATCCGCAGCGGAAGTTAACGGCATGGCCGGCGCCTTCCATGATCTGACGACCGCGGTGCGGGCAGACATTGAAGAACGCCTTGAAGGTATCGCCGGGACGGCGGACCACGACGATGGTTTCATCGCCAATATCATAAACGATATAGTCGCCCGAATTGGGAATGTCTTCCTCGCGGCAGGCGACTTGCCACACGCGTGGCCAAAGACGGGCGGTTTCCAGCTTCGCGAATTCCGGCGACAGGTAGTTTTCGGGCGAAATTCTTGTCGCGCCTTGCTCAACGGCCATAGGCGTGTCGGTCGTAATCGTCATTTCGGCCCCTTCCCAAGTCTGTGCGGGATCAAGCATATGGCTGTTGCGCATCCCTACGCAACTGAGATTGCCGGAGAGGCTACAAAGCATCAACCCGGCGCCGCCGATTATTGTCTATGCGATGGGTTTGGCTGGCAGGTGGCAAGCTCGCTGCAAGCTATCGCCAACGCGATGGACGCGCAGCCTGCTCGACACCAGCCCTCGTGGGCGGCAGGTATCGCGAACCCAGCTGGGGATTGTTGAGAGTTTTGATGACCCGATCTGAAGAAGGCTGCGGCCCCCATCTGCGATATCAGGCGCACCTAGCCGAGGGGCGGTTCATGATCCAGCGTGCCGTGGGCAGCGGCGCCTATGTATTTTTCCCCCGTGCGGTTGCGCCGGGCAGCGGGGAGCCGCTCGAATGGATCGAGGCATCTGGACTTGGCACGGTCTATTCGACCACTGCCATTAGTAAGCGTCCGCCGGAGGCTGCTTTGAACATTGCCCTGATCGATCTTGATGAAGGGCCGCGCATGATGAGCCGGGTTGAAGGAATTGATGCGCGTGATGTCAGGATCGGCATGCGGGTGAGGGCGAGAATTGTGCCTTGTCCTGGCGAGGAAGGGGGCTTCATCGTGGTGTTTGAACCACATGGACCGGACCTTGGGGGGGCAGGGACATGACCGGCTTCCCTTCCCGCAAGGTTGCGGTCGTCGGGGCCGCAAGCTTTGGGGTGCCATTTTGTCCCGGTTACGAACCGCTGGACATGGCAGCCGTTGCCGCGCGCGATGCCCTCGCGCAGGCGGGGCTAAGCTTCACCGATGTGGACGGCGTGTTCTATACCGGCAGCGATGATACTTTTGGCGGGGCGGTGAACCTTGCGCAGTATTGCGGTGTTCCCGCGCCTCGGGTGCTCGAAAACAGCCGCACAGGCGGCAATGTGTTCGAAAGCTATGTTGAGCGTGCAGCATATCTTCTGGATGCCGGGCTGATCGATTGCGCGCTGATTGCCTATGGCTCAAATCAAGCATCGGCGACTGGGGCCCTGTCGCGCACCAACAAGCCGTTCGTCTACGAGGCGCGTTATCAGCCGCTCTCGCCGCTGTCGTCCTATGCGCTCGCGGCGGCGCGGCATATGCATGAATTTGGCACCACCAAGGAGCAGCTTGGCGAAGTGGCACTGGCCGCGCGCGCCTGGGCGCAGCGCAATCCCGAAGCACTCATGCGCGATCCTGTGACGATGGAGGACTATCTTGGCTCGCGCCTGATTTCGGACCCGCTTGGCAAGCTTGATTGTTGCCTGGTAACGGACGGCGCTGCGGCCCTGGTCCTGACCCTGGCTGACCGCGCTCGGGACTGTGCAGTTCAACCCGTCTACCTGGCAGGTGCGGCAAGCATGGCGAGCCATTCGAATATCTCCCAAATGCCGGATCTCACCACCACCGCGCTGGCAGAATGCGGCCCGCGCGCGCTCGCACATGCAGGCCTGTCGCCCGGTGATATCGACGTCGTTCAACTGTATGACGCCTTCACGATCAACACGATCCTTTTCCTCGAAGACCTTGGGTTCTGCCCAAAGGGAGAAGGGGGACGGTTTGTCGAAGGCGGACGGATTGGCCCTGGTGGGGCGCTGCCTGTCAATACGAATGGCGGCGGATTGTCGTGCCTCCACCCCGGCATGTATGGCATGTTTACCATGCTGGAAGCGGTGCGGCAGTTGCGTGGCGAGTGTGGCGAACGTCAGGTTGCAGGAGCGCGGACTGCAATTGCGCAGGGCAATGGCGGGGTGCTATCAGCCCAGTCCGTCTGCATTTTCACCGCTGAGGCGGCGTAGAGCGCGCACAGCATATGGATCTGACCTTTTCCCCCGCACTCAATGATTTCCGAAGCATGGTGCAATCGGCGCTTGGTGAAATGCTGCCAGAGCCGATGACCGCGAGGCAGCGCGGCTTTGGAGGGTTGAATTCGCCCCCTGATCTGACCCTTGAATGGACCGCGATCCTCGATCAGCGGGGCTGGGCGGTTCCGCATTGGCCGGTCGAATATGGCGGCACAGGCTGGAGCCCACTGGAGCTCTATGTCTTCAATGACGAAGCCAGCAAGGCATGGGCGCCGGACACCTGCTGGGGTGCGACCCATATGTGCGGGCCGGTGATCTACACTTTCGGCAATAGCGAGCAGAAGCAGCGCTTTCTGCCGGATTTCCGCGCGGGGACCTATCTGCTTGCACAGGGATTTTCAGAACCAGGCAACGGCTCGGATCTGGCGCGGCTGCGCACCACGGCGCGGCGTGACGGCAACCGCTATATCGTCAACGGTCAGAAAATCTGGACCAGTCTTGCCTGGGCGTCGCGCTGGGCATTCTGTCTGGTGCGTACCAACACCGAAGCCAAGCCGCAGGCTGGCATTTCCTTCTTGATGATCGATCTTGAATCGCCCGGCGTGACCATTCGCCGCATTCGGGAAATCAACGGCGGTGCCGATCTGTGCGAGATGTTCTTCGACAATGTTGAGGTGCCGGCCGAGAACCTTATCGGGGAGGAAGGTGCGGGCTGGAGCTATGCCAAGTTCCTGCTCGATCACGAACGCACGACCAGCTCGTTCATTTTCTTCAATAAGCGCGAATTGGTGCGCACCCGCGAACTGGCCCTTGCCGAAGGCGTGCTGGACAACCCCCATCATCGTGAGCGTCTGATCCGGCTGGAAGCGGAGGTCAGGGCTCTCGAATGGTCGGTGCTACGCGAACTGGCGAATGAAGATTTCCAATACAATCGCACAGCAGCTGCTTCGACGCTCAAGATCGTGGGGTCGCGTCTGCAGCAATCGATCAGCGAGCTGCAACTGGATATTCTCGGCCTCAAAGCAGCGCGCGACATCGCTGCTGACCTTGATCACCGAGATGAACTTGGCCCCTTGTGGCCCGATCATGTTGGCGGCCGTTCGGCCAATGCACTGATTGCCCGAGCTGCCACGATCTACGGCGGCACCTTGCAGATTCAGAAGGGCCTGATCGCCAAGCTGGCCTTCGGCCTGTGATCGGCGGGAAATAGGAATAGGGCGAGCATGGACTTCAATCCCTCCGACTTGCAGAGAATGATGCTGGACACCGCTCAGCGCTTTGTCGGCAATCGCTACACCCTTGAGCATCGCCGCGCATTGCGGGCGAGCGCCGACGGATTAGACCGTGGCGGATGGCAGGCGTTTGCCGAATTGGGATGGCTTGCCATCTTGGTGCCAGAGCGATTTGGCGGGCTGGGGGGCACGCTGGCCGATGCAGCAATGCTGGCAACCACGCTGGGCACGCATTGTGTCACCGAGCCATTCGTGTCCTCTGCCGTCATCGGGGCAAGCCTTTTGACGCTGGGCGAGGTGGGGCACGGGGATTTGCTAACTGCCATCATGGTCGGTGAGGCGCGCATCGCGCTCGCTCATGATGAGCCGGGCGAGCGTTATGGCTATGATAAACCTCGACTGACCCGGCTAGAAAAAGGCGATGATGGCCTTATCTTGTCCGGACAGAAGATGATGACGCTGGATGCTCCTTCGGCCACACATCTGATCGTGACCGCACACGGACCGGATGGACCGGTGCTTGTCCTGGTACCCGCGGCAAGCGCGGGTATAGCGCGCAATGATTACGCCCTCCACGATGGCTCGCGGGCTTCGGATATCCACTTCGACGACGTCGTGCTTGGCCCGGATTCAGTGCTGGCTAAGGGTGAGGTTGTGGCAGCAGGATTGGCGCTGGCGCTTGATCAGGCGCGCATCATTCTGGCAGCACAAGCCGTCGGATCGATGGAGGCTCTGCTGGAGATTTGTTCGGCCTATCTCAAGGAACGCGAGCAGTTCGGTCAGCCGATCGGCAACTTTCAGGCGCTTCAGCACATCATGGCCGACATGTTTGTGGCGACCCATCAGGCTCGTTCGGCGCTGTATTGCGCCCTCTCGCAAATGGAGGCAGATGCTTCTGAGCGCGCGCGCGCCGTGGCGCTTGCCCGGATTACAATCACCGAAGGGGGCCAATTGGTCGCGCGTCAGGCGATCCAGTTGCATGGTGGCTATGGGGTAACTGACGAATATGAAGTCAGCCACCACTTCCGTCGGCAATTGGTGCTGGAAAAGCAATATGGCGATCTTGCCCACGCATTGCAGAGCGTGTCATGATTCGCGCTGGCGAGGTTGTGAGGCGCCTTAGAGCGCGGCCTGCCATTGCGAATAGACGGCTTTCGGCGGTTCAGGGGCGGGGTATTAGATGAATTGAGTCGAATGACGTCGATTATCGCAAGGCCGATATATGCGAGGTATGCTCTTGCTGTTGTGATCGCATCGCTGCAACGCTTGCTGTTGCGCCGTAGCGAAGGCCAGCCTTGCGCTCGATTAGGAATGCCCCGCCATGATTAATGAGCATACCCCCAAGCCTGAATATGATCTGGTGATTGTGGGCTCGGGGGGCGGCTCGATTTTGGCTGCTCTGGTCGCCAAGCTGCAGGGCAAGCGGGCGGTCATTCTGGAAAAGCAGGACAAGCTAGGCGGGTCGACCAGCTTCTCTGGCGGTGTCTGGTGGGTGCCTGGCAATCACCTGCTTGCAGCGGAAGGTATCGATGACAGTTTCGATAAGGCGCGCGAATACTTCGACAACGTGGTGAAGTACAAAGGGCCGGGCGTTACACCTCAGCGGCGTGACGTCTTTCTCAAGAGCATTCCCCGGGTGATCGACTTTTTGGTTGGCATGGGTCTTAAGGTGCGCCGCCCAGTGGAGGACTGGCCCGATTACTATGATGACCTGCCCGGCGGCCTTCCCGAGGGGCGATCCTTGTTGGCGGAGCCTTTCGATCTAAGGGAGCTGGGGGAGGCGGGTAAGCATCTCGGACTTTACGAACCTTTGCGCGGGATGCCGTTGGGGCCTGATGGGTTTCCGGTCCTGTTTCTCATGAAGCGAACCTGGGCGGGCAAACAGCGCGCCCTCAGTCTCGGGCTCAAAATGCTTCGCGACAAGCTGTTGGGCCGTGTGACGCTGGCCAATGGCGGTGCCATTCAAGGGCGTATGTTGCAGATCGCCCTGCGCAATGATGTTGAGATCCATCGCCAGACTCCGGTGACCGGCTTCATGGTCGAACGGGGCCACGTGGTCGGCGTAACCGTGTTGCATCGCGGTGAGCCGCTTGAAATCAGGGCCACATCCGGCGTGATCTGCAACGCCGGCGGCTTTTCGCGCAACGGTGCCTTCCGGCAGGCTGTTTCCGGCGGCCTGATGAGCGATGATCTGACCAACGCCAATCCGGGTGACACTGGTGAGGTCATCGAACAGATGACGGCTTTAGGAGCGCAGACCGATTGTCTCGATACCGCCTGGTGGGTGGTGACATCGCGCCATGTCGACGGATCATGGCCTGAAGGGGTGATCCAGCCTGATGGCAAGGTTCTGCCCTTCATGCATCACCTCGATATCAGCCTGCCTCATGTGATCATGGTTGATCAGAGCGGGCGGCGGCTGGCCAATGAATCGGGCGCCTACATGGAGATCGGTGAGCGTATTCTGAAGCGGCAGCGAGAAAGTGGCAACGCAATGCCGTGCTGGGCGATTTTCGATCGTCGGCACCGCGAGCGTTATCCGTGGGGCAGTTTCCCGCCGGGCAAGACTCCTCAAGGCTGGATTGATTCTGGCTATATGAAAAAGGCCGCAACGCTAAATGAACTGGCCGCGATGTGCGGCATCGACGCGGCGGGCCTGCAAGGCGAGGTGCGCCGCTACAACCGGTTTTGTAAAACAGGTGTCGATGAAGATTTTGGGCGGGGCGCGCGTCACTTCGATCGCTCACACGGCGATCCTACCGTGATGCCCAATCCAAACCTCGGCGCAATCGCCGAAGGTCCGTTTTATGCTTGCGCGATATATCCCGGCGATGTGGGGACAGCAGGCGGAGTTGTGGCGGATGAGTATGCCCGCGTTACGCGGCCCGATGGTTCACCGATCGGCGGACTGTATGCGATTGGTAATTCGACCGCGTCGATCTTCGGTCGTTGCTACCCGGGCGCCGGCGCGAGCATCGCTGCATCCTTCGCGTTTGGTTTTGTCGCTGCACATCATGCGCTCGGCACCAACACGCTGTCGGCCATCATTGACGAGTAATGTGCTCGCCTCCGCAAAAGGAACAGCCAAGTGAGTGACTGGGACTACATCATCGTTGGCGGAGGTTCAGCCGGGTGTGTGCTAGCCGACAGGCTCTCGCGTGATCCGCGCAATACGGTGCTGCTGCTGGAAGCGGGCGGCAGCGGCACGCACCCTTTGATCCGGATGCCGCGCGGGATCGGGAAGCTGTATAGCGATCCGCGCTATGTTTGGTATTTCCAGACCGAGCCCGATGGCGACATCCCTTCGGAGACATGGTTGCGGGGCAAGGCCTTGGGGGGCTCGTCCGCGATCAACGGGATGATGTATTTTCGCGGGCTTGCCCATGATTACGACGGCTGGAAAGCACTCGGTGCCCGCGGCTGGGGCTGGGACCAGATGAGCCGGGCCTTCCGGGAGATTGAAGATCACGAACTAGGGGCAGGTGCCAACAGAGGAGCCGGCGGCCCTCTGGGCATCAGTGTCGAATCCCGAAGTAATCCCTTCAGCGAGGCCTTTATCGCAGCCGGGCAGCAGCTGGGCCTGCCGCGGGTCGAAGACCTCAACGATCGGCCCAGCGACGGGCAAGGCGTGGGCTATGCCACACGCACCATCCGGAAGGGCACGCGGCAAAGCGCAGCCGAAGCCTTTCTGGCAAAGGCGAAGGCCCGGCCCAATCTTTCAATCCGGACCGGTGTCGTCGCCAAGAAGGTAGTGTTCGAGAAGCAGCGCGCATGCG
Organism: uncultured Sphingorhabdus sp.; assembly: GCA_964572205.1. Classification (GTDB taxonomy): domain Bacteria; phylum Pseudomonadota; class Alphaproteobacteria; order Sphingomonadales; family Sphingomonadaceae; genus Sphingorhabdus_B. Next base: position 5,536 of record CAZNEO010000020.1, on the reverse strand, counting down.
CTGTCACGGTCAGCAGTTCGGCAGGCGATGAAACCATCGCGGCCAAGGGCGAGATTATCATCTGTGCCGGCGCTCTGATATCGCCTCAGATTTTGCAGCGATCAGGCATTGGCGCAGCAGACCATCTCCGGTCGCTGGGGATCGATGTGGTGGCAGACAGCCCTGGTGTCGGCGAGCATATGCTGGAACACCGCCTGCTCATGATGAGCTATGAACTCACCGTTCCGCATAGCGACAATGCCCAGCTGCGCGGTTGGCGTTTGGCCAAGAACCTAGCGCAATATGCCCTGTTTGGTTCGGGGGCGATGACCTCTGGCTACGGGCAGGTTGGGGCATTTGCCAAGGTGCTCGAAGAATCGGAGGTTGCGGACGTCGAGATCCTGTTATCTCCGGTGCTTGCCATTCCCGACGAAACGGGCGCCATGCAACCGGATTCGGCCCACTCGATCCAGTTGTTCGGCTATCCCCTGCGCTCTCGCAGTGAGGGAAGCGTAAGGATTGCCTCGGCCGACCCTGCAGATCCGGCGATTATCCGCGCCGGGTATCTCAGCGATCCCTATGATCAGCGGGTGACGACGGCGATGTATCGCTACATCCGCAACTGGATGAAGCAGCCTGCAATCGCCTCGATGATCCGCGAAGAGCGCGAGCCGGGACGATCCCTGCAAACTGATGAACAGATCATCACCGCGTTCCGATCATCCGGTCAGGCGGGCTATCATGCCTGCGGCACCTGCCGGATGGGCGATTTTCCCGATGCCGTGCTGGATGCACGCTGCCGCGTGATTGGCGTCGATGGCTTGCGGGTGGTGGATGGATCGATCATGCCAGCGATGGTTTCTGCCAATACCAACGGCCCGATCATGGCCAGCGCGTGGCGTGCGGCCGATCTGATCCTTGAAGATCAGCGCCGCAACACGCCCGCAATCCCGTAAGGCCGCTTCAGGGATAGACCCCCTGGTTGCGTCCTGCGCGCGTGGCGAGGGATATCTCTTCGTAAACGCTGCGCGGCTCCGGGCCGCCATCGACTGCGCAGATCTGGCTGAAGTTATCGGCGATCTCTTCAACGCTCGGTGGAACCGGGCCTGTGGGTGCCACCCAGCCTTCGGCTGGCACGATTCCCACCCGGGCATAGCGCCCGCTGCTTGAACTGAAGATGCCATGGGTGGTGGTGCAATCCTGACTGACCAGATAGAGCGCAAGCGCAGTGTTGAAGCCAATCGTGCCGCGTCCTTCGGGTGCCCAGTCGGTCTTGCCCAGCGTTTCGGCGAAAGACTGGACCTCAAGAAAGCCGGGGTTCATTTCCTGCGCCAGCCTGGTGTCACCCGATGTTGGCAGGATGACGTTGCTGGTTATGCCATGATCGGCTCCTTCGAGCGCGACCACATTGGAAAGGCCGACCATCGCCGCCTTGGCCGCGCCGTAATTCGCTTGCCAGGCATGGCCGAACAACCCCGATGCCGAGGCGGTGAACAGGATGCGCCCATAGCCGCGCTCCCGCATCGCGCGATAGGCAGGCTGGGCCACATAAAACGCGCCCTTGAGATGGACATCGAGCACCGCATCGATCTGGTCATCGGTGAGGTCTTCGAAGCGGTTATTGCGCAGGATTCCGGCATTGCTGATGCAGATGTCCAGCCTACCCCAATTGTCCAGCGCGTCCTGCACGATCGAGGCAGCCCCGGCGCGGTCGGCAACACTGGCATGGTTCGCGATCGCCTCGCCGCCGGCATCCCTGATCAGCGCGACCACATCATCGGCTGCGGTGGTGGACTGGCCTTCCCCCGAACCGGTGCCGCCCAGATCATTGACGACCACCTTTGCGCCCCGCCGCGCCAGTTCCAGTGCATAGTCCTTACCCAGACCGTTCCCTGCTCCGGTGATGATCGCCACCTGACCGTCAAACCTGATTTCGCTCGCCTGCTGTGTCATCTTGCTCTCCTTTGTATCCGTGGTCGGCACAATCAGCCGCGCGGCATACCCAGCAGCCGTTCGGCAATCACATTGCGCATGATTTCATTGCTGCCACCGGCGATGGTCCAGCTGTAGCTCCAGAGGAAATCATAGTAGTGGTCGCCCGAAGAATGGCCTGCGCCGCGCTGTGGCAGGGTTTGCTCCAACCCGTCAAGACCGCGCACCTGGCCCATGAAGACGCCGTAGTCCTGCAGCAGGGTGCTCCAGTAGAGCTTGATATAGGTGGCCAGTTCGCCCCCGCCGTGAGGGTCGAGCGCCAGTTCATCAAGCAGGTTGCCGACCATCAGATTCAGCGCTCTAATGCGCGGACCGAATTTGAAGAATTCGTAGGCTTTGATCGGATCGAGCAGCCAGGTTTCGCGCGCGTCGGCGGCATCGCGCACATAGGCGTGCTTGAGCCGCTCGGACAGTTCGAAGGTCAGCAAGCCGCGTTCGGTTGTCAGCGTGGACTGGGCAATCTGCCATCCGGCATTTTCCTCGCCGACGAGGTTTTCAGCTGGGACCTCGACTTCGTCGAAGAACAACTCGCAAAATTCCGCTTCACCGGTCATCTGACGGATCGGTCGTACGGTGATGCCGGGGCTTTTCATGTCGACGATCAGAAAGGAAATCCCACCCTGCTTGCGCGGCGCGTTCGGGTCAGTCCGGGCCAGGAGCAGGCAGTAATCGGCCCACAGGCCATAAGATGACCAGATCTTCTGACCATTAACTATGAATTTGTCACCCTTGCGTTCGGCCCGCGTTCTTAGAGCAGCAAGATCCGATCCGGCACCAGGTTCGGAAAAGCCCTGGCACCAGACCTCACCGCCTGTTCGCGCTCCCGCCAGGTAGCGTTCTCGCTGCGCCTCGGTGCCATGCGCAAACAGGGTTGCGGGCATGTGATAGAGCGATATGCAATGCAGGTCGGTGATCGGCGCATTAGCCCGCGCCAGCTCTTCAAAATAGACGATCTGGTGCGACAGGGGGAGGTCGCTTCCGCCCCAGGCCCCGGGCCAGTGCGCTGTGCCCAGGCCAGCGGTTGTCAGTGCGCTGTACCATTCACGCTGGGTCGCGAGATAGGCTTCCTCGCCTCCGGTGCGAACCCGGTTGCGCCAATCCGGCGGGATCGCGCCGGGCAGCCATTCGCGCAGCGCGTGCCGGAATGCGGCAATATCATGCTGGAAGTCGAGCGGTCCGGACATCATGCGTCCTCCCCGGTGAAGAGGTCGCCCGCCGCACGGTGCGTGTGAAACGCCTCGTCCCCGAACAGATGGGCAATGAAGTGTGCCCGTTTAAGGTAAAGATGGCACGCATACTCGGCAGTAAAGCCGATGCCGCCATGAAGTTGAATGCTGTCACGGCCAAGCTGCGCGAAGACCGAACAGGCCAACGCCTTTGCCGCGCTGGCCTCTTGTGCTGCGTCGTCCGCGCTCGCAGCGACCTTGGTCAGAGCTGACCTGAAGAGAGTGCGGGCGGCGACAAGGGCCGTTTGGTGGTCGGCGATGCGATGTTTCAGCGCCTGAAACGAGCCGAGCGGACGGCCGAATTGCTGGCGCGTCCCAAGATGTCCGATCGTTAGCGCAAGCAGGGCTTCGGATCCCCCCACCGCTTCGGCGGCGAGGCAAAGTGCTGCCTGCTTCAGCAGCGCGTCTTCGACTTCCGGCGTAACGGCAAAGCAGCGCGTGCGGTGCAGGCGAAGGCCATCAAGGGTCAGGCTCGAGACCCGATGACCCGGGTCCCACATGATTTTGGTATCGTAGCAAGGTTGATCTTCGCTGGTGAGGATCACCCGGTAGGCCGCACCCGACTTGTCTGCTGCGAGCAGGACACACAGGCCGTCATGTGCGACGTCAACCAGGTGGCGCGCGGTTCCTGACAGAATGATCTCGTCGCCGCCAATATCAATCGACAAATCGGGCGCGCGCACAGGCGGCGGTGGGCTGAGCGTGGCGATCATGCCACTGGCAATCAGGGGAAGGAACTGCGCTTTCTGATCGACCGTCCCGCCCTGCTGAATGACGGTAGCGGCCATCATGGTAGTGAGGAACGGTAAAGGCGCAGCGACTCGGCCGAGTTCGAGGTGTATGGCGGCCAGCGCATCAGGCCCTAGGCCCATTCCGCCATGCTCTTCGAAGATGGGCAAAGCGGTCCAGCCAAGTTGAGCCGCCATGTCCCACAGAGGGCGCAGCAGCCCACCTTGCGTGGCCGCATGATGCAGCACCTTCTCGTGCGTGCATTCGCTCGACAGGACCTGTCCGATGCTCGCCTGAAGTGCCTCGATATCTATGGTTTCGTCCATGATCTACCTGGCTGTGGTCCCCCGTTTCAGGTCAGACCTGTGCGCCTGCCAGGATACTTGCCGACACGTTTCCGGCAAGGTGATGAGGCGTCTAATCACAAGTGCGATAGCGTCCGCATTACTGCTTTTCGATTGTCAGCGCTGCGCCCGGCTGATTCGTCCACACAGGCCAATTCAGGGCCTTTCCACTCCCCGTCATGCCCGTTGAAATGCTGCGGACGTCACCCTTCCTGCTATCCAAGTAACTGGAAAAATACAAATAATATCAGCAAGCGATTGCAGTTTCACCCTCTTGCGCCTAGTTATTATGTTGGTATAACAACATGCATATCATAGTCACACGGGAGGGAGAGACCTGATGGCGATGCGGCCCCGCGAAAAGAAGATTAAGTCGGCGGATCGAGTGCTGGACATCCTTGAGATGTTCAGTAACGGGCGCAGTTCGGTCACTGTCATGGACGTGGTGCGAGCACTCGATGTCCCGCAGTCGAGCACGTCAGAATTGCTAGGAAGCCTGGTGCGCCGGGGTTATCTCACCCGCAAGCGGGGCGAGCGCAGTTTCCGCCCGACATCGCGAGTTGCGCTGCTCGGTGCCTGGGTCCACCCTCAATTGTATCGTAGCGGCAGCCTTCCCGCCCTGATGGATGAACTACATGAAGAGACCGGCCTTACCGTTACGCTCTGTTCGCTGTTCGGCGTTTCGTTGAAACACATTCACGTGGTCGGAGAAATGCCGGACGTCTTCGACTGCCGGTCAGACCAGCGCTTGCTCCATTCGCCATTTGGTCATGTTATCCTCAGGACCATGTATCGCGAACATCTGCGACTGCTCGTGCACCGCGTGAACGCTGAAAGCGCCTTGGAAGATCAAGTCCGCTTCTCTGATATTGACCAGAAGATCGAAGAGGTTTCGCGACAGCGCTACGCGATAGGCGAAATCGAACCCGGTTATTCTGGCTTGGCGGTGCTGCTTCCCCAAAGCATGAGGGAAGAGCAGTTGTCGCTCGGGATCATCGGGCGGAACGAGGAAATTGAGGATCGCCGCGACGAGTTGCTGCGGGCAGTTCGGCAGGCGATCTCCAATTGCATTGGCCCCCGGTTGGTCAGCAATAATTGCAGCGCGACCGCGGCCGACGAGCGCAAAATCGCATTCTCATGACGCACTGTCCGGGCGCACTGCTGTGCTATCTCGGGCTCTGCTGAAGCGGACTGTTTGATCTGGTAAACCCCGGCTGGGACGGAAGGGCCTTTCAATGAGCGAGTATATCCAGTGCCGCAAGGACG